>CABHPB010000084.1 GCA_902168115.1 uncultured Methylopila sp.
GCGTGGTCCCCCTCCCCCGCTGACGCGGAGGAGGATCCTGCGGCGCCGGGCGCTCATTTCGCCGCCGTGACCTCGATCTGGCCGGCGCCGGTGCGGGCGAAGCGGTCGGCGCGGTACATGTCCTCGACCGTCGCCGACGGCTGGGCGTAACGGCCGGGGGCGATGGCGCGCACGACATAGGCCGCCGAGTAGACCGCCTCGGCGCCTTCCCCGCGGTCGAAGGCCGCGACGAAGCGGTCGTCGCGGAACTCCGAATGCGCTGCGTCCGATTCCTCGCCTAGCATCGACAGCGCCGGGAGCTTCGCCGAAGTGACGAGCTCCGGATTGTCGATCTCGAAGCCGGCCGGCAGCCTGTCAACCACCAGCACGCGGCCGGGCCGCGGCTCGGGCTCGGTGACGGTCAGCACCACCACGAGCCGCGTGTTCTGCGCGACCGAGGCGGCGTCCACCTCGACGCCGGCCGTCGTGTAGTAGTGCCGCTCCAGATGGAAGCCGCGCTCGCCGGGGGGCTCCGGCGTGGTCGGCGCGCCGGCGACCGTCACGACGGCCTCCAGCGGCGTCTGGCCGCTGTTCGTGACCGTGGCCGGTCCAGCGGCGAGGCGCTCGGGCGAGAACGTCTCGTCGACGGCGCCCTTGCGCGGCTGGCCGTCGACGCTCGTCATCAGGTCGGCACTCTGGCTCTTCAGGCCGCGCGCCGCCAGCAGCAGCCAGGCGTTCTCCTGCGTCGTCAGATACGGCCGGTCGCGCCGCGTGGTCTCCAGCCGCCGCAGCACGGCGGGCGTGACGGAAACGCCCGCGCGGCTCTCCGAGGCGAGCGCGACGATCGCCGCCTGGTCGCGCAGGATCGAGCCGAAGTCGTTGCGGTTGGCGTCGTCCTGCGGCGCGATCTCCGCCGCCGCGAAGGCTTTCGCCGCGCGCGTAAAATCGCCGGTCTGGGCAAGCGCCGCGCCGATCTGCGCGCGAGCGAGCGGATTCGCGAAGTCCTGGATCTTCACGTCCGCGAGGTAGCGCAGGTCGCCGAGCAGCGCCCGGCCGTTCCTGGCGAGCACGTAATGGGCGTAGGCGATGTCGCCGCCGGTCGAATCGTTCTGCAGGCCGATGGCGTTCCGCAGGTTGTCGAGCGCCTGTGAGAAGGCCTGGTCCGGCACCGCGTAGCCGAGCGCACGGGCGCGGCCGAACACGTCGGTGACGAAGGCGTCGAGCCAGAGGTCCCCGCCGCTTGCGTTCCAAAGGCCAAAGGAACCGTTGGAGTCCTGCCGCGACAGCACGCGCTCGGTCATGTCGCGCGCGACCGCCTTGACGTCGTCGGCCGTCCTGCCGGCGACCTGGCGGCCCATGCCAAGTTCGTCGCCATAGATGACGGCGAGCAGCCGGCTCGAGAGCTGTTCGGAGCAGGCGTAGGGGTAGCCGTCGAGCGCGAGCTTGAAGGTGGCGGCGTCGAGCTGGCCCGGCTTGCCGACGCTGAGCGCGACCGAGCCCGTGCCGGCGACGATGTCCGCCAGCATGTCCTTCGAGACGGTGACGCTGGCGCCCTTGGCGAGGGCGATGACGTTGCGGCGGACGACCGGCGCGGTCTGCGGCTTTACCGGCAGACCGAGCGCCTGCGCGAAGACCTTGCCGTCGGGGCCCTTGATCGAGACGTCGACGCGGGCCTCGCCCACGCCGGTCGCCGTCACCGGGACCTCAACGGCCGCGCGCGCCTTAGGCCCGAGCTTGACCGACTTCGCCGCCGCGCCCGCCTGCAGCGGGCCCGACGCCTTCACCTCGACGGCGTAGTCGCCGGCGGGGCCGGAGACGTTGTCGATGTCGAGCCGAAGCCGCGACTTGTCGCCGTCCGCGAGGAAACGCGGCAGCGAGGCCGTCACCACCACCGGATCGGCGATCACGACATCCTTTGATGCGTGGCCGAGCTTCTGGCCGGACCACGCGACCGCCATGAGCTTCACCGTGCCGTTAAAGGCCGGGATCTCGAACGGAACCTCGACGAGCCCGTCCGGGCCGACCTTCACGAGGCCGGAGAACAGCGCGAGCGGGGCCTGGGTCGGCGTGTCGTTGAGGCCGCCGCCGCCCTCGCCGTCGCCGCCCGAGCGCAGCTTGCCGCGCGCGGCGGTCATGCCGTCGATCAGCTGGCCGTAGAGGTCGCGGATGTCGGAGGCGAGCTTGCGCTGGCCGAACACGACGTCGTCCGGCGCCGGCGCCTTGTAGCCGGTGAGGTTCAGGATGCCGACGTCGACGGCGGCGAGCGTGACATAGGCCTGCTCGCCCTGCGCGACGTTGGACAGCTTCAGATCGACGTCGAGCGTGCGGCGCGGCTCGATCCTGTCGGGCGTCTCGATCGCGACGCCGATGGTGCGCTCCGCCGGATCGATCTGCGCGTGGGCGACGCCGATGGCGCGGCCGGGCATGCGGCTCGCCTTGGCGTCGAGCGGGCGATGCACGAAGGCGACGACATAGGCGCCGGGGCGCCAGTCCTCGGTGACCGGGAAGCTCGCGCTCGCGCCATCGCCCGAGACGTCGAGCGTCCGGCTCTCGATGACGCCGGCGCCGACGACCATGACAGTCGCCTTGCCGGCGAAGCGGGACATGAGCTTGGCGGTCGCGGTGTCGCCGGGCTTGTAGCTCGGCTTGTCGAGGGCGACGTCGAGCGTGTCCGGCGTATCGGCCGCGCCGGCCGCGAAGTAGCCGGCGTCGAAGGCGACGCTGGTCGCCGGCCCCTGCGGATCGGCGCTCGTCACCTCGAGGCGGTACTGGCCGTAGTCGGTCCTGGCGGCGATCTCGGTCGCCTTGTCGGCGGAAACGTCGATCTTGCCGTCGGCGATGCGGCGGGTCTTGGAGACGGTCTCGTAGTTCCAGCGCCCGTCGGTCGCGTACCACTGATAGGTCGTCTCGACCCTCAGCAGCTGCCAGACGAGGCCGGAGGCGGCGGCCGGCTTCCCGTCCTTGCCGGCGACCCGCACCTCGAACTTCGCGGTCTCGCCGGCGCCGAGATTGGAGAAGCCCGGCTTGACGCCGATGCGCTCGGCCTTGGCCGCGACCGGGAAGGTCAGGGTGCGTTCGAGCGTGCGGCCGGAAGGTTCGGCGACGCGCAGCGCGACGTCGGCCTGCAGCGGCTTGGTCGTGTCGGGGAGTTCGGGTTCGGGGATGCGGACCGTCGCCTTGCCGCTCGCGTCCGTGCGGCCGAGGGAGTCGAGCGGGGTGCGGACCGGGGCGACGGTCTCGTCGGAGAGGCCGAACCGATAGCCCTCGAACCCGGGCAGGCCGCCCTCGCGCGCCTTCAGCGTCACCTCGCCCTCGATGGCGAGGTCGGAGGCCGGCGCGCCATAGAGCCAGCGCGCGTCGACCGCAGCGCTCGCGCCGGAGGCGGTCAGTTCGGGAGACTTCGCCTCCAGCTTCACGTCGAGCCGTTCCGGCACGTAGTCGGCGACGAGGAAGGTGGCCGAGCCAATGGCAGGGCCCTTCACGTCCGCGAAGGCCTCGACGCGCCACGTGCCGCCCATCGCCTGGTCGATCAGGGCGATGCCGAGCGTGCGCCCGCCGCCGCCCATGTCGGTGGTGACGACGCGCCGGTCCTCGACGCCGTCCGGCCGCTGGACGACCAGCGTCAGCGGCAGGCCCTCGACCCCGGAACCCTTGTCGTCGCGCAGCAGCGCGGTGAGGTGGACTGTCTCCTTCGAGCGATACACCCCGCGTTCGGCGAAGACCTGCGCGTCGAGCGGTCCCGGCGCGGCGCGGCCGCCGACGCCGCGGTCGGAGAGGTCGAAGCCGGGCTTCGTCAGGTCGAGGAAGCCGTAGTCGGTGCCGGCGGACGCCATCAGCACGGCGGGGGACTGCCCGCCGGTTCCGCGCGTAAGGCCCGGCGCGAAGGTGGCGAAGCCGGCCGCGTCGGTCTTGGTGGTCGCCAGAATCTCGTTGTTGCGGGCGACGAGCTTCAGCTCGACGCCGCCGAGCGGCCCGGCGTTGGCGAGCGAGCGCGCGAAGGCTTTCACGCCGTCCGTGCCCGAGACGGCGGTGAGGCCGAGGTCGGAGACCACGAACCACTGCGTCGCCTGCGCGTCCCACGGCTCGGGCGCGACGGCGTTCTTCGGCCGCGCGGCCATGACGTAGACGCCGGGCGCCAGATTCGGGATCGCTTCCGAGACCGGGAAGGCGGTGACGACGTCGGCGTTCTGCTTGCGATCGACCAGCAGCTCGCCGGAATAGACGGACGCCGCCTGGTCGGCCTTCAGCTTGTCGAGCGACTCGCCGTCGAGCTGCTTCTGGAAATCGCCGGCCGTCACGGCCTGCGCGAGGCTGCGGTCGCCGATGCGGTAGACCTCGACCGAGACGGCGTCGACATTGACGGTGACGACCGGCACGCCCTGCTGGCCGGTCGAGGGCAGCACGTAGTTGCGGCCCGTGAAGCGCGCCGCGGGCGCACGGTCGCGGACATAGAGCCGAAAATCCTTCGAGGCGGGCAGCGTCTCGTCGACGTTGGACGGCAGGCCCTGCCGCACCGTGAGTTCGTACGTCTCGCCGTGCCTGAGGCCGTCGACGCAGACTTGGGCTTCGCTCGCCGTCACAGCCGGCGCGTCCGCGCCTTTCAGCACGACGTAAGGCGAAAAGTCGATCCGGCCTTTTGCGACGGGTTCGGAGAACTGGACGCAGGCGCGCGGGGCGGCGGCGTCGCTGTCGATCGAGTAGTCGAGCACGCGAAAGCCGTGCTCGGCCCGCATGGTCTCGTAGGTCGAGCGGGCGTCCGGATTGTCGGCCAGCGTGAGGCTCGCCTTCAGCGCGTCGAGCGCGGGGCGCCAGCTTTCCTTGACCGCGAAGGCGTTGGCGAGGACCGCGAGCGCCCGCGCCTTGGTCTTGGCGTCGGGCGAGACCTGATAGGCCTGCCAGCCTGCGCCGAGGGCCTGGCTGCGGATGGTCTCCTTCTCCGACCAGTCGTCGGTCTCGACCTTGGTCAGCGCGACCGAGAGATTGCGCCAGGCCTGCTCGTTCTTCGGGTCCTTGCCGGCGGCGAGCGCGAAGGTGACGGAAGCCTCGCGCCAGCTGCCGCCGCGGATCTGCGCGACGCCCTGCTTGATGATCTCGGCGACGGGCCGCGAGTCGCCCTGCGCCTCCCGCTTCAGCTTCGCTTCGAGCTTCAGCGCGCTCTCGGACGCCTCCCGGTTCTGGAAGCCTGTCGCGGCGGGCGCCGCGGTCTTCTGGGGAGCGGGCGTCTGCGCCACTGCAGGTCCCGTCCATCCGACGGGAGCGGCTACGGCCGCGACGAAAAAGGCCGCGCCGAGCGAAACGCCCAGCGCACGCGAAATGCCACGTGCCGCCATGTCAGCAGTCCCCAAAGCCTCGCCATCCCCAAGGCTCGACGGCACGATACGCTCCGCAGCGCCGGAGGCAACGGCGTTGACGGCTTGGAAAGCCTGACCGTGCGATCACGGTTGCGAGGTTCTTCCCCGCTCAGGTCCGCAGCATGTCTTTCGCCGAAGTGAGCGCTCCGCCGGCGCAGCGCGCCGAGGCGGCCGAGCACGTCAATCCGGGCCGCCAGTCGTTCCTGATCGTGCTGATGTGGGCCTGCGTCGCCGGCGGCGCCGGGATCGCGGGCTTCTCCGGCGCGATCGACGGGCTGACCACCGACGACGCCATGCGGCTCGCCGAGGTGCGCGACCTGCTGGCCGGCCAGAGCTGGTTCGACCTTGTCCAGCACAGGCTCAACCCGCCTGACGGCGTGCTCATGCACTGGTCGCGGGTGATCGACCTGCCGATCGCGCTGCTGCTCGGCCTCGCCCAGATGGTCCTGCCAGCCGACGCCGCGCTGAAGACCGTGCTCGTTCTCTGGCCGGCGCTGCTGCTGCTCGCGGCGCTGTTCGCCTGTTCCTCCGCCAGCCGCACGCTCGCCGGCCCGCTGGGCGCGACGCTCGGCCCGCTCATGATGCTGCTGTCGCCGGGCGTCACGTCACGCTTCGGCCCTTCGGCGATCGACCATCACGGCGCGCAGATCGCGCTGGCGCTCGCCATGCTCGCCTGCGCGCTCAAGGCGGATACCTCGCGCCGCGCCGCGTGCGGCGCCGGCGTCGCCGCCGCGCTGATGCTCGCGATCGGCATGGAGACGATGCCGCATGTCGCGGCGATCGCCGGGCTCGTCGCGCTGCGCTGGGCGGTCGAGGGCGCGCCCGCCGCCGAGGGCGCCAAGACCTTCGGGGTGAGCTTCGCGATCGCGACCGTCGCGACCGCGCTCGTCACCCTCGCCCCGTCGGTCTGGAGCGCGCCGGTCTGCGACGCGCTCGGCGCGGGCCATCTCGCGGCAGCGGTCTCCGCAGGCGCGGGGCTCTGGGCCGCGGCGTCGTGGTCGCGCGGCGAACTTCATGCGCGGCTCGTCGCCTGCGTCGGCATCGGCGTCGTCGTGCTCGCCGCCGTCGCGCTGACGGCGCCCGACTGCCTCGCGGCGCCCTATGCGGGCCTGCCCGAGCGCCTGAAGCAGGACTGGCTCGCGACCGTGCAGGAGGCGCAGCCCTTCCTCGCCTCGGCCGCGACCGACCCCACCGGAACCCTCATCATCGGACTGCCGCTGCTGGCGCTCGCCGGCGTCGCGGCCTGGGCCGCGATGACGGCGCGGGGCGCGACGCGCTGGCCGGTCTGGATGGCGGCCGGCGCGTTCTTCGCCGGCTGCGCGGTGACGCTCTGGCAGGTGCGGGGCGCGAGCCTCGCCTACGCCTTCGCCGCGCCCCTGCTGCCGATGGCCGTGGTCGCGATCGGCAAGGGCGGCGCCGAGCGCGCCCGCCTCATCATCGGCGTCATGGCGCTTTCTCCGATGTCGCTTGCCCTGCTCGGGCTCGGGATCTCCGAAGCCGCCGGCATGCCGGCGGTCGCCGTCATGGACCTGCGCGAAAAGCTCTGCCCGGCCGAGCAGTACCGGGCGCTGGCGCGGCTCCAGCCGGGCCTTGCGCTCAACACCATCGACACCGGCCCCTACATCCTCGCGCATTCGCCGCATTCGGCGGTCGCCGCGCCCTACCACCGCAATGTCGAGGGTCTGATCGCCGCGATCGACGCGTTCGACGGCGAGGAGGAGACCGCCCGCGCCGTCGCCGTGTCGCGCCGGGCCGCCTATGTCGTGGTCTGCACGACCGACGGCGGCGTCACTCCCGCGTCCAAGGCGAAGCCCGACGGCTTTTCGGCGAGGCTGCTGTCTGGCGCGAAGATGGACTGGCTGGAGCCGGTCGACCTCGGCCCGGGCACGCATGTGAAGGCGTGGCGCGTCACTGCCGGACGATAGAAAAGCGGTCATTCCGGGCTTGTCCCGGAATCCATTTCCGCCGCCGCCTCATATGCTGGCGACGGTTGCGATAATGGGTCCCGGCGCTTCGGCCGGGACGACGCGCAACGGTTCCTGATCGAGCCCGCACGAATCCTGCGCTAGACTCGCCGCATGCCCCCGGCCGACCGCAAGACCCCGCACCGCACCGAGAAGACCGTCGAGCGCGAGGCGGAGCGCAAGAAGCGGCTCGCCGAGGCGCTTCGCCAGAACCTGCGCCGCCGCAAGGCCGGGCCGGGCGACCGCCAGACGGACGACGAGACGGACGACGCGTCCGGCGGCGAGCCGGGCTGATCCTACGTCTTAAGTTGCGCGCGAGGCGTTCGCGGGCTAGACCCGCCGCTTCGCGCGCGGCCGTTCGGCCCGCGCCCTGATCGGGCAGTTTCGCGGGGAGATTTCATGGACCGCATCCGCATCGTCGGCGGGGCCAAGCTCGACGGCCGCATCCCGATCTCCGGCGCTAAAAACGCCGCTCTGCCGCTGATGATCGCGAGCCTGCTGACGTCCGAGACGCTGACGCTCGACAACGTCCCGCGCCTCGCCGACGTCGTGCTGCTGAACCGCATCCTCGGCAATCACGGCGTCGAGGTCGCGGTCGCCGGCAAGCGCGCCGACCAGGACGAGTTCACCGGCGACACGGTGCGCCTCACCGCCGCCGAGATCGTCGACACCACCGCGCCCTACGACCTCGTCTCGCGGATGCGCGCCAGCTTTTGGGTGATCGGCCCGCTGCTCGCCCGCATGGGCGAGGCCAAGGTCTCGCTGCCGGGCGGCTGCGCCATCGGCACCCGGCCGGTCGACTTCTTCCTCACGGGCCTCAAGGGGCTCGGCGCCAAGATCGACATCGAGGGCGGCTACGCGCTCGCCAAGGCGCCGGCCGGCGGCCTCGTCGGCGGCCGCGTCAGCTTCCCCAAGGTCTCGGTCGGCGCGACCCACGTGATGCTGATGGCGGCTGCGCTCGCCCGCGGCGAGACGGTGATCGAGAACGCCGCGCGCGAGCCGGAGATCGTCGACCTCGCCGACTGCCTCAACAAGATGGGCGCGAAGATCGAGGGCGCCGGCTCCTCGACCGTGCATATCCAAGGCGTCCCCGCGCTGCACGCCGCGCGCCATTCCGTGCTGCCGGACCGGATCGAGACCGGCACCTACGCCATCGCCGTCGCCATGACGGGCGGCGACCTGCTGCTCGAGGGCGCGCGGCGCGACCTGCTGGGCGCGGCCTTCGACGTTCTGGAGCAGGCCGGCGCGACGGTCACCGAGACCAATGAGGGCGTCCGCGTCGCGCGCAACGGCGCGGGGCTTTCGCCCGTCACCGTGACGACCGAGCCGTTCCCGGGCTTCCCGACCGACCTGCAGGCCCAGCTGATGGCGCTCGCGACCAAGGCGAAGGGCTCCTCGCAAATCACCGAGACGATCTTCGAGAACCGCTTCATGCATGTCGCCGAGCTCGCGCGCTTCGGCGCCGACATCCAGGTCGACGGCCACACCGCGACCGTCACCGGCGTCGACCAGCTGAAGGGCGCGCCGGTGATGGCGACGGATCTGCGCGCCTCGGTCTCGCTGGTGATCGCGGGCCTTGCCGCGGAAGGCGAGACCATCGTCAACCGCGTCTATCACCTCGATCGCGGCTTCGAGCGGCTGGAGGCAAAACTCTCCCGCTGCGGCGCGACCATCGAGCGCCTTACGGGATGAGGGTCCTGTTCGAGGGCGAACTGCTCGCGGACTATCACCAGCTCTACGTCGCGGACGCCGCCGACGGCTCCGACGAAAACCTTCCGCAGGACTGGCCCGAGGAGGTGCTGGCCCGGCGTGTCAATCTCGGCCCCGGCGTGATCGTGGTCTCGACCGCGCGCAACATGACGGTCCCGTTTCGCGTCGAGCTGCATGAGAGCGCGCCCTCGATCGACCTCGACGCGATCGACCATGCGGTCGAGTGCGGGATCGTCACCTCGGGCGAGATCGTCATCGCAGGGCTGATGGACTATACGCCCGACGCCGCCCGCGCCTCCGTCCCCGCCGGGAGCCTCCGCGCGCTTGTCGTGTCGACCGGGCTCGGCGCGCTGAGCGAGGACGGCCTCGACGGCGACGACGCCTATGTCGTGCACCTGTGGCCGGCCGCGGGCGACGAGGTCGTCGTCCGCAAGCAGTGGATCGACGCCGCTACTGGTTGATCTCGGGCTCCACGAGCCTTGCGAGGTTTTTCAGCGAATCCTGCCAGCCGAGGTAGCAGGCTTCGGCCGGAATGACGTCCGGCACGCCGGCCTGCGTGATCTCGATCTCCGCGCCGCACGACACCTTCCGGATCAGCACCGTCACGCGCATCTCGCCGGGCAGGTTGGGATCGTCGAACCGGTCCGTGTAGACGAGCTTTTCGCCGGGAACGAGCTCGACATAGTCGCCGCCGAAGGAGTGGCTCTCGCCGGTCGTGAAGTTGCGGAACGACATCCGGTGCGAGCCGCCGACCTTCGGGTCGAGGTGATGGACCGTGCAGACGAAGCCGGACGGCGGCAGCCACTGGGCGACGGCGTCGGCCTCGAGGAAGGCGCGGAACACCTTTTCGGGGCTGGTCGCGAGGACCCGGTGCAGGCGGATGGTGCTGGGCATCGTCTTGTCTCCCTGTCATGCTGCGGAGCGGGCGGGCGGCGCCGCCTTATGCGTCGAGGACGGCCGGGGGACGGCGCATCCGACATCGCCGGCGCAAAAAATCCGGCTGGGCCGGTCGCGCGGCATCCGTTGCGGTTCGATCACGGGGCGGCTACCTGTGCGGCTGACGCCGTTCGGACCCACGACCGCCCGCCCATGCCAGATCCCGCCGCCGACCAGCCGCTTCGCCTCGTCGCCCTCGACGCCGAGGACCTGGAAATCCTGTCGGCGCATCTGCAGGATTTCGTGGTTCGCGTCGCCGACCTCGCCTGGCTGCCGCGCGAGAAGCGCTTCGCCTTCGTCGGCAACCGGGTCGACCGGCGCGTCGACGGGGAGCTGCGCCGGCGCCGGGTCGCCGGCCATTTCGACCGCGTCTCCAAGGTCTCCGCGCGCGGCGTCGACCGCTCGGCGCCGGAAACGGTGCTCAACCTTCTGGCGATGACCCTTGCGGCGGACGAGGGCGAGCCGTCCGGCGACATCATCCTGACCTTCTCGGGCGAGGCCTCGCTGCGGCTGACCGTCGAATGCGTCGAGGCGCAGGTGGTCGATCTCGGCCCGGTCTGGGCCGCCAAGGGCTCGCCCGCCCACGATCTTGAAAGCTGATCCCGATGCCGCTTCGCCTCGCCGCCTCCGACCCCGACTTCGAGGCGCGCTTCTCCGAAATGCTCGCGGCCAAGCGCGAGGTCTCCGAGGACGTCGACCGCACTGTCGCCGACATCCTCGACGACGTGCGCAAGCGCGGCGACGCGGCCGTCATCGACTATTCGAAGAGGTTCGACCGGATCGACCTCGACAAGCTGGGCATGCGCGTCAGCGCCGGGGAGATCTCGGCCGCGAAGGACGCCTGCGACGCCGAGACGCTCAAGGCGCTGGAGCTCGCGCGCGACCGGATCGAGGCGCATCACCGCCGGCAGAAGCCGCAGGACGAGACCTATCGCGACGCGATCGGGGTCGAGCTCGGCCATCGCTGGACGCCGCTCGATTCGGTCGGCCTCTACGTGCCGGGCGGCACGGCGGCCTATCCGTCCTCGGTGCTGATGAACGCCGTGCCGGCCAAGGTCGCGGGCGTTCCGCGCCTCGCCATGGTGGTGCCGAGCCCCGGAGGGGAGCTCGCGCCGCTGGTGCTGGCCGCGGCCGAGCTCGCCGGCGTCGACGAGGTGTTCCGCATCGGCGGCGCGCAGGCGGTCGGGGCGCTCGCCTATGGCACGCAGACCATCAAGCCCGTCGCCAAGATCGTCGGGCCTGGCAACGCCTATGTCGCCGCCGCCAAGCGCCGCGTGTTCGGGACTGTCGGGATCGACATGATCGCCGGCCCCTCCGAGGTTCTTGTGGTCGCCGACGGCACGGCCAATCCGGACTGGATCGCGGCCGATCTGCTCGCCCAGGCCGAGCACGACGTCTCGGCGCAGTCGATCCTCATCACCGACGACGCCTCGCTGGCCGACGCGGTCGAAGCCGCGGTCGAGCGCCAGCTGACGACGCTGCCGCGCAAGGACGTCGCCGGCGCGAGCTGGCGCGACTACGGCGCGGTGATCGTGGTCGGCCGCATCGACGACGCCGTCCCGCTCGCCAACCGCATCGCGGCCGAGCATCTCGAGATCATCGGCGCGGACGAGGACCGGCTGGCGGGAGAAATCCGCCACGCGGGCGCGATCTTCCTCGGCGGCCACACGCCCGAGGCGATCGGCGACTATGTCGGCGGCTCGAATCATGTGCTGCCGACCGCGCGCACCGCGCGTTTCGCATCCGGGCTCGGCGTGCTCGACTTCGTCAAACGCACCTCCATCCTCAGATGCGGGCCGGAGCAGCTGAAGGCGATCGGACCGGCCGCGATCGCGCTCGGCGAGGCGGAGGGGCTGCAGGCCCACGCCCGCTCCGTCGCGATCCGCATGAACCCCGGCGGCTGAGAGAAGGAGCGAGGCGATGGACGCGACCGCAAACCAGCGCCTTGTCGCCGTCACGCTGGACAAGGCGTCGATCGGAGCGGCCTCGCCCGAGGTCGAGCACGAGCGGCGCGTCGCGATCTACGACCTCGTCGAGGACAACATGTTCGCGCCCGAGGGCGCGTCGGACGGTCCGTTCAAGCTGCACATCTCGCTCGTCGACCAGAAGCTCGCGCTCAAGGTCTCGCGCGAGAGCGGCGACGAGGTCGTCGCGCATCTGCTGTCGCTGACCCCGTTCCGGCGGATCGTGAAGGACTACTTCATGATCTGCGAGAGCTACCGCTCCGCCATCCGCACCCACTCGCCGGCGCAGATCGAGGCGATCGACATGGGCCGGCGCGGGCTGCACGACGAAGGCGCCGACGTGCTGGTCGAGCGGCTCAAGGACAAGATCGCCATCGACAAGCCCACGGCGCGGCGCCTGTTCACGCTGATCTGCGCGCTGAGCTGGAAGGGCTGACGGCGAATGGCCGAGGCCGGGCCGGGCCAGTCGCGCCCCCAGTCGGTGCTCTTCATGTGCGGCCAGAACGTCATCCGCTCGGTGATGGCGGAGGTCCTCGCCAAGCATTATTTCGGCCGCTCGCTCTATGTCGCCTCCGCGGGCGTGAAGCCCGGCGACAACGATCCCTTCGTCGCTTCCACGCTCGACGAGATCGGCCTGGGCATCGGCAAGCACCGGCCGCACACGCTGGACGATCTCGAGGACCTCAACTTCGACCTGATCGTGACGCTCGCGCCAGAGGCGCACCACGCCGCGCTGGACCTCACCTCGCGCTATCCGGTCGAGGTCGAATACTGGCCGACGATGGACCCGACACTCGCGATCGGCGGCTCTCGCGACCAGGTGATGGCCGCCTACCGCTCGGTGCGCGACACGCTCGACGACCGCATCCGCGACCGCTTCCGCTTCGCCTCCAAGGCGCGCGTGTGACGCCGCGCTCTTGCGTTGCGAGCGTTGTGAAACCACCTGATTTCGAGTATCACCCCGGCTTCTCATCGTCCGCGACCCCGGTTGCGTCCGTTTTCACGGCGTGATCCGGCGCCGTCGCACAAGTCACGAGACCACATGTCCAAAGAAGAACTGCTCGAATTCCCGGGCACCGTCATCGAACTCCTGCCGAACGCGACCTTCCGCGTGAAGCTGGAGAACGACCACGAGATCATCGCCCACACCGCCGGCCGCATGCGCAAGAACCGCATCCGCGTGCTGGCCGGCGACAAGATCCTGGTCGAGATGACGCCCTACGACCTGACCAAGGGCCGCATCACCTACCGCTTCAAGTGAGCGCTCCGCGCTCGCTCGGCCGCGCCTGATCGAAGGTCCGGGGACTGCTCACGCGATGTCGAAGGACCGCCCGAAACTGATCCTCGCCTCGGCGAGTCCGCGGCGCCTCGCGCTGCTCGAGCAGATCGGCGTCGCGCCGGACCTGCTGCTGCCCGCCTCCATCGACGAGACCCCCAAGCGCAACGAGCGGCCGCGCACCCTCGCGCTGCGCCTCGCCGAGGAGAAGGCGCAGGCTGCCTGGCGCATGGCGAGCCACGATCCTGCGCTGCTCGGCGCCCTGATCCTCACCGCCGACACGGTCGTCTCGGTCGGACGCCGCATCCTTCCCAAGGCCGAGACGGTCGACGAGGCGATCGGCTGCCTCGAGCTGCTGTCGGGCCGCGCGCATCGCGTCTCGACCGCGATCTGCCTCACGACGAAGAAGGGCTCGCTGCGCAGCCGCGTGGTGGAGACCAGCGTGCGCTTCAAGCGCCTTTCCGACCCCGAGATCGAGGCCTATGTCGCCGCCGGCGAATGGCGCGGCAAGGCGGGCGGCTACGCCATCCAGGGCCTCGCCGGCTCGTTCGTCTCGAAACTCTCCGGCTCCTACGGCGCCGTGGTCGGCCTGCCGCTCTACGAGACGGCGAACCTGCTGACGGGCGAAGGTTTCCCGGTCCACAAGGCCTGGGCCGCCGAGGCGGCCTGATGAGCGAGAAGCCCGCGGCCGCCGACAAGCGCCCCGACCGGCCGCCGCGCCCCTGCCCGATCTGCCAGAAGATGTCGGTCGCGCCCTATCAGCCCTTCTGCTCGAAGCGCTGCGCCGACATCGACCTGTCGCGCTGGTTCGCCGGCGTCTATGCGACGCCCGTCGTGGAGAGCGACGAGGACGACGAGGCGTCGGGCTCTACGGGCGGGGATGCGGAGGGGCGGTAGGAGCCGGTGGCTTCGGCTGAACTCGGCTCAGCCCGACTGACATCGGAACGCGACGCCTCCGTCCCCTCTCCCCTCGCGGGAGAGGGTAAGGGTGAGGGGGTGCTTCAGGATGTGGCTGAAGCGTGTCGCTCGCGGAACGGCCCCCTCATCCGACCTCCGCTTCGCTCCGGCCACCTTCTCCCGCGAGGGGAGAAGGGAAAGGCGCGCATCGCCCCACCCCTGCCTCGTTCACCCTCAAACGGCCGCGCAAAAATCCGCGACGACCATCTTGCTATCTATTATATCATATTTATAGACTAACGGCCGTATGGCCGGCGTCCTCTCCCGGCCCCGCCGCCTGGAGACGTGATGAGCCTCGCCGACGCCCGCGCACTCGACGCCGATCCGCCTTCCGGCGCCGGGGCGGCAGTGGGCCCCGCGCCCGGCCGCCGGCCCGCGCTGCCGGCCGCCGCCCGCCGCGCCTCGCGCGGCGCCCTCTTCGCGCTGTCCTGGGCGGCCCCGGTGGTCTTCCTGCTGGTGTGGGAAGCGCTCTGCCGTAGCGGCTACGTCGCGCCGCAGATCCTGCCCGCGCCGACCAAGGTCGCCGCCACCGCGTGGAAGCTCGCCTCCACTGGCAGCCTCATCCACGACCTCGGCGTCAGCCTGTTGCGCGCGGCGACCGGCTTCGTCATCGGCGGGCTGATCGGATTTTCGCTCGGCGTGCTGGTCGGCTTCTCGAAAGTCGCCGACGCCGCCATCGACCGCAGCGTCCAGATGGTGCGCGCGGTGCCGTTCCTCGCCGCTCTGCCGCTCACCATCATTTGGTTCGGCGTCGGCGAGGTCCAGAAGGTGTTCCTCGTCTCGCTCGGCGTGCTGTTCCCGATCTACGTCAACACCGTGCTCGGCATCCGGCAGGTCGACCCGAAGCTGCTCGAGCTCGCCCGCGTGCAGGGGCTGTCGGCCTGGGGCACGATCCGCCGGATCGTGCTGCCCGGCGCGCTGCCCTCGGTGCTGACGGGCGTGCGCTACGCGCTCGCGGTCGCCTGGCTCGCGCTCGTCGTCGCCGAGACGGTCGGCGCGCAGGCCGGCCTCGGCTTCCTCGCCATGGACGCGCGGGAATTCCTGCGCACCGACGTCATCGTGCTGACCATCGTGATCTACGCGCTGATCGGCGCGGGCTCGGACTGGATCGCCCGGCTGCTGGAGCGCCGCCTGCTGCGCTGGCACCCGAACTTCGGAGGCGCCGGCCGATGACGCTCTCCGTCGTCTCCACCGCCCCGGCCGTCGAGGTCGGGGGGCTCGTCCGCCGCTACGGCGAGCGCACCGTCATCCGCGGCCTCGACCTGACGATCGAACGCGGCGAGTTCGTCGCGCTGCTCGGCGAGAGCGGCTGCGGCAAGACCACGCTCTTGCGCGCACTGTCCGGGCTCGACCCGATCGACGGCGGATCGATCAAGGCGCCGCGCAAGCCCGCGGTCGTGTTCCAGGAGCACCGGCTGCTCCCCTGGGACAGCCTCTGGCGCAACGTCTCGCTCGGCCAGCCCGAAAAGGGCGCGCGCGACCGCGCCGCCGCGGCGCTTGGCGAGGTCGGGCTCGGCGACCGGCTCGACGACTGGCCGCGCAATCTTTCCGGCGGCCAGTCGCAGCGCGTCGCCCTCGCCCGCGCGCTGGTGCAGGAGCCCGAGCTGCTGCTGCTCGACGAGCCCTTCGCCGCGCTCGACGCCCTGACACGGCTGCGCATGCAGGCGCTCGTCAAGGAGCTCGTCGCCCGCCACCGGCCCGGCGTGCTGCTCGTGACGCACGACGTCGACGAGGCGGTCGCGCTCGCCGACCGCGTGCTGCTGATGCGCCACGGCGCGATCGCCTTCGAGCGCCGCATGACCGGGCAGCTCTCGCCGCAGGCCGTGCGCGACGAGCTTCTCGAACAGCTGGGGGTCACGCCGTCGGCGCGGCGTCCGGCTCCCGCATCCCGTCCCACCCAATCGGTCGTCTGAGGCTGAAAGAAATGTCTTCCTCCCCGAAACTGTCGCGCCGCGACGTCCTCGCGGCCTCGGCCGCCGCCTCAGGCGCGTTCGTCCTCGGCGTGAAGCCCAACGGCGCCCTCGCCCGCAACGCCGACAAGGTGCGGCTGACCTTCGGCCCCTCGGGGGGCCTCACGCTGATCGCCAAGGAGCGCGGCGCGCTCGAAAAATCGCTGAACGACCAAGGCCTCAAGGTCGAGTGGGTCGGGCCGTTCCCGAACCATGCGCCGACCCTGCAGGCGGTGACCGGCGGCAGCGCCGACTTCTCGTTCGGCGGCTCGACGACGCCCGCCTTCGCGGCGATCATCGCCGGCTCGCCGCTGGTCTTCACCCAGTTCCTGATCTACCGGCCGCGAACCACCGCGATCATCGCCAAGGACGGATCGGGCATCGACAAGGTGTCGGACCTCGTCGGCAAGTCGGTCGCGGTGAACCGCTCGGGGCTCGGCGAGTTCCTGCTGGTCGCAGCGCTCGAGAAGAACGGCATCGACCGCTCCAAGGTGAACTTCGTCTACCTCAACCCGCCGGACGCCGCGCCCGCGCTCGCCTCGGGCAAGGTCGACGCCTGGTCGATGTGGAGCCCCGGCGTCGACATCGCGCGCCACGAATACAAGGCGCATGACGTGTTCTTCGAGGAGCGCGACCTCGACTTCCAGATCGACTTCACGACCTGGCTGACGCGCAAGACCTTCGCCACCGAAAACGCCGACATCGTCCGGCTCGTGAACAAGGCGTTCAGGGACGAGGCCGACTGGGCGAGCGCCAATCCGGAAGACGCCGAGAAGATCGCGCAGGGGACGCCGCCGCGCTACGGCGACGCGGTGCGCGAGCGCTTCCTGTCGCTGAAGCGGCGCTACGAGATCTATCCGGTCACCGACAAGGCCTTCGTCGACCGCCTGCAGAAGGCCGCCGACTGGCTGGTCGAGCGCAAGGTGCTGCCGGAGCAGGTGACGGTGACGGAGCTGCTGGCGCAGGTCTGAGGCGCGCTCTTCAGTCTCGAACCGGCGGTCTCCGGATCCCTCCCCTCCCCCGAGGGGAGGGTAAGGGT
>CABHPB010000085.1 GCA_902168115.1 uncultured Methylopila sp.
TTTTTTTTTTCAAGCAGAAGACGGCATACGAGATCATGCCTAGTCTCGTGGGCTCGGAGATGTGTATAAGAGACAGCTTCCATAGCGGCTCCCAGGCGCTGGCGACGCCGCGGCCGGCGAGCCACGCCGCGCCGCAGCCGAGGATCAGCGTCGCCAGCAGGAACTCGCCGAGCGAGATCTCCCAGACCGTGCCGTGGCCGATCGCATTCAGCGTCTCGTAGAGCGAGCGGAGCACGTCCATGTTCAGCGCCCTCCCTCAAGATAGGCGGCGCGCACTTCCGGACGCTCCAGAAGCTCCCGGCCTTGGCCCGACAGGGTGATCTTGCCGTTGACCATGACGTAGCCGCGATGCGCGAGCTTGAGCGCGTGATAGGCGTTCTGCTCGACCAGGAACACGGTCAGGCCTTCCTCCCGGTTGAGGTCGGCGACCACGGAGAAGATCTGCTTGGCGACGAGCGGGGCAAGGCCGAGCGAGGGCTCGTCGAGCAGCAGCAGCCGCGGCCGGCTCATCAGCGCGCGGGCGATGGCGAGCATCTGCTGCTCGCCGCCGGAGAGGGTGCCGCCGCGCTGGTTCGCGCGTTCCTTGAGGCGCGGAAAGATCGCGAACATCCGCTCGAGATCCTCGTCGTAATGCGCGAAGCCTGTGACGGCGGCGCCCATCTTGAGGTTCTCGAGCACGCTCATGCGCCCGAAGATGCGCCGCCCTTCCGGCGACTGGGCGATCTTCAGCCGCGCGATCTCGTGTGTCGGCATGCGGGTGATGTCCTGCCCGTCATAGACGATCGAGCCGTCGCGGGCCTGAGGCGCGCCGAAGATCGTCATCATCAGGGTCGACTTGCCGGCGCCGTTCGCGCCGATCAGCGTGACGATCTCGCCAGCGTTGACGTCGACGTCGACGCCCTTGAGCGCCGCAATCGCTCCGTAATAGGCGGTGACCCCGCGCAGGCTGAGAAGTGGGGCGCTCACGCTCCGGTCTCCTCGATCTCGCGCTCGACCGCCTCGACCTCCTCGTCCTCGACGCCGAGATAGGCCGCGATGACCTTCGGATCGTCGCGCACGGCCTTGGGTGTGCCGTCGGCGATCTTCTTGCCGTAGTCGAGCACGACGACGTGGTCGGAGATCTCCATGACGACGCTCATGTCGTGCTCGATCAGCAGCACCGCGACGCCGTCGTCCGTGCGGATCGATCGCAGGAGGTCGGCGAGGTCGGCGCTCTCCCGCGGATTGAGGCCGGCGGCGGGCTCGTCGAGGCAGAGCACGACCGGCTCGGTGCACATGGCGCGCGCGATCTCAAGGCGGCGCTGGTCGCCGTAGGGCAGGTCCGCGGCGGGGTCGTCGGCGCGGTCGATCAGGTCGACGCGCTCGAGCCAGGCCTTGGCCTTCTCGATCGCGTGCGTCTCGGCCCTGCGATAGCCGCCGGTCCCGAGCAGCCCGAGCACCGTCATGCCCGACGCCTGCATCAGCGGGGCGTGCTGGGCGACGAGCAGGTTCTCCAGCACCGTCATGCCGCCGAACAGGCGGATGTTCTGGAAGGTGCGCGCGACGCCCGCGCGGCGGGAGATCTGGTGGTCGCGCAGGCGCTCGAGCAGCCAGGACTCGGTCGCCGACTTGCGCAGGGCGATCCGTCCGACCGTCGGCTTGTAGAAGCCGGTGATGCAGTTGAACACGGTGGTCTTGCCGGCGCCGTTCGGGCCGATCAGCGCGGTGACGTCGCCGGGGCGGACGTCGAAGGAGACGTCGTCGACCGCGACCAGCCCGCCGAAGCGCATGGTCAGGCGCTCGACGCGGATCAGCACGTCCTCGGGGAGTTTCGGGGCGTCGACAGGAGGCGTCGTCACCCGTGACCCTCCTGCACGAGCGAGCCGGAGATCGCTTTTCGCTCCTTCAGGAACACCGAGGGGCTGCGCGAGGAGACGATGCCGCGCGGCCGCCAGACCATGATGAGCACCATCACCACGCCGAAGACCATCATCCGGTAGTCCTCGAACTCGCGGAACAGCTCGAACCCGCCGATCATCAGCAGCGCCGCGAGCGCGACGCCGAACTGCGAGCCCATCCCGCCGAGCACGACGATGGCGAGGATCAGCGCGCTCTCGATGAAGGTGAAGCTCTCCGGGGAGACGAGGCTCTGGCGGGTCGCGAAGAACGAGCCGGCGAAACCCGCGAACATGGCGCCGAGCGCAAACGCGGTGAGCTTGGTGTTCACCGTGTTCACCCCGAGCGAGCGGCAGGCGATCTCGTCCTCGCGGAGCGCCTCCCAGGCGCGGCCGATCGGCAGCCGCCGCAGGCGCAGCACCACGTAGTTGGTGAACAGCGCGAGCGCGAGGATCAGGTAGTACATGAAGATGACGCGGTGGACGCCCGAGGGGGTGAGCCCGAAGGTGTCCGCGAAACCGCCGGGACCCGGCGTGAAGTCAATGCCGAAGAAGGTGGGCTTCGGGATGTTGGGGATGCCGTTCGGGCCGCCCGTCACCGACTGCCAGTTCAGCAGCACGATGCGGATGATCTCGCCGAAGGCGAGCGTGACGATCGCGAGGTAGTCGCCGCGGAGCCGCAGGACCGGGAAGCCGAGCATCACGCCCCAGAGCGCCGCCAAGATGCCGGCGAGCGGCAGGCACAGCCAGAACGACACGCCGAACTGGGTCGAGAGCAGCGCGTAGGAATAGGCGCCGACCGCGTAGAAAGCGACGTAGCCGAGGTCGAGCAGCCCGGCGAGCCCGACCACGATGTTGAGGCCCCAGCCGAGCATCACGTAGATCAGCACCAGCGTCGCGAGGTCGACCGTGGTGCGCTCGACGCCCGGGACGAAGGGCAGCAGCACCGCGATCGCAAGCGCGACCGGCGCCGCGTAGCGGGTGACGGCCTTGAGCTGGGCCTCAACCTCGGGCGTGATCAGCGGCGCAGACTTGCCGGCCCTGGGCGCCCAGAGGGTCAGGTTGAGGACGAGCCGGCCGACGAACACGACGGCGACCGCGAGGACGACCCGCATCCAGTGCGGCTCGAGCTGCACCTTGCCGAGCGACTGGACCGTGACGAGTCCCATGATCGGCGCCGCGAGGCCGAGCGTGATCAGCGCGGCGATCGCGGCGTCCTTGATCGCGGGGACGATCGCCGGGGCGGGGGCCTTTTGGACCGGCGCGTCGGAGGCGGGAGCCGCCATCAGACCTTCTCGACCTCGGGCCGGCCGAGCAACCCGTTCGGCATGAAGATCAGCACGATGATCAGGATGGAGAAGGCGGCGACGTCCTTCCACGCGCCGGAGACATAGGCGCCCCAGAAGATCTCGATCAGCCCGATCAGCAGGCCGCCGAGCATCGCGCCGGGCAGCGAGCCGATGCCGCCGAGCACTGCGGCGGTGAAAGCTTTCACGCCGGCGACGAAGCCGATGTAGAAGTCGACCACGCCGTAATAGAGCAGGTACATCAGCCCCGCGACCGAAGCGAGCGTGGCGCCGAGCACGAAGGTCAGCGAGATCGTGCGGTCGACGTCGACCCCTAGCAGCGCCGCCATCTTGCGGTCCTGCTCGCAGGCGCGCTGGGCGCGGCCGAAATTGGTCTTGCCCACGATCAGCGAGAACACCGCCATCAGCACGATCGTCGTCAGCACGATGATCAGCTGGACGTTCGAGACGTTGACCGTGAAGCCCTCCGCCGCGCCGAACTTGAAGCCGCCGGTGACGACGGGCGGCAGCGGCTTGAGGTAGGGGCCCTGCGCCACCTGCACGTAGTTCTGGAGGAAGATCGACATGCCGATGGCGGAGATCAGCGGGGCGAGCCGGAACGAGCCCCGGAGCGGCCGGTATGCGATCCGTTCCACCGTCCAGCCGTACAGGGCCGTCAGCATCATCGCGATGACGAGCACCAGCAGGAGGGCGATGGGCACGAAGGTGATGCCGATCGCGACCAGCACGAGATAAACGATCAGCGACAGGAAGGCCCCGACCATGAACACGTCGCCATGGGCGAAGTTGATCATGCCGATGATGCCGTAGACCATCGTGTAGCCGATGGCGATGAGCCCGTAGACCGAGCCGAGGGTGAGACCGTAAACGAGCTGCTGTGCGAAATATTCCACTCGCGGCGCTTGCTCCCTGTCGCCGCCCGGAAGCGGTCGTTTCGGCGGTCGCTGCCTCGTTTAAGGGCGAGCGCGTCTCTTGGGCATGAGTCTTAGCAAGGGGTTTTGCGCCGAACAATGTGGGGATGACGCGAACTCGTGGACGATGCGTCGCGCGACAACCGGCGCGGGCTGAATTGTTGAGGCTTCCAAGATATTTCGGTATCACCCGAACTTGATCCGCAGGGGCGGGACCTGCAATGCGTGCATCGCCGAGAAGGTATTCGGCGCATGCGCCTGATACGGAGAGCCGCCGGAGCCCATGCTGCGGAGCGAGGGGGGAACTGTAGTCGGAGCGAGGGTTCGCCGGCTCGCTGCGGCGGGAATCGCCCTGGCGCTGGCGGGAGAGTCGCGCGCCGACGGGCCTGTCGACCTTCAGTCGGCGTTCCGGCGAGCCTTCGACGGCGTCGAGGCCTGCGTCGCGATCCGCGACGTGGCGCCGGGCGCGGGCAGCGCGGTGTCGGACGAGGCGGTCTGCGGCCGCCGGCTCCCGCCATGCGCGACCTTCGAACTTCCGGCCACGGTGATCGCGATCGATCGCGGCGTCGTGCCCGACGCGAACACGCCGGTGAAGCGCAATCTTCCGTTCCAGGACGACCCAGCCGGGGGCGTTTCGCTGCGCGAGGCGTTCCAGCGGCCGATCCCCTGGGTCTATGAGGAGGTCGCCCGCCGCATCGGCTCTGGGGCGTTCGACAAGTCGCTCGCCGCCATGCGCTACGGCAACGCCGAGGTCGCCGGCCCGGTGGAGAGGATTGGCGCGGGCGAGCGCTCGAACGGCCTGACGCTCAGCGCGCCGGAGCAGGTCGAGTTTCTGGCGCGGCTCAAGCGTGGCGAACTGCCGACGTCCTCGGAATCGCAGGCGAGGACGGTGGAGATCATGCCCGTCGACAAGATCGGCGAGGCGAACGTCGCCTGGAAGACCGGGGTCTGCGACTCGACCGGATGGGTCGTCGGCTGGGTCGATCGCCCGCAGCGCAGCAGCGTGATCTTCGCGGCCGCCGTCCACGGCGCCGACCAGAAGCCGGAAGAGCTGCTGGACCGCACGCGAAAATTGCTCGGCGAGCTTGCGCTGACGCCGGCCAAGTAGCGTTGCAGGGGTCAGGGCGCGGTTCTATCTCAGAAGGCCGAGATCCGACGCACGAACCGAGATGACAGCAGCGACGCCCGACCCACTCGCCATCGCCGAAGCCTGGGCCCGCGAGGGCAGGGGCGTTGCGCTCGCGACCGTCGTCGAGACCTGGGGCTCTGCGCCGAGGCCTGTCGGCAGCCACCTCGTGATCGACCGGGACGGCGCCTTCGAGGGCTCGGTGTCCGGCGGCTGCGTGGAAGGGGCGGTGGTGAACGAGGCCGCCGACGTCATCGAGACCGGGCGGCCGCGCATGCTCGAGTTCGGCGTCGCGGACGAGACGGCGTGGGAGGTCGGCCTGTCCTGCGGCGGGCGCATCCGGGTGTTCGTCGAGCAGGTCGGATGAGACTGGACCTGCTCGCAGCTCTCAACGCCGCGCGCGCCGCGCGCCGGGCCGCCGCCGTCGTCACAGAGCTGCCGGGCGGCGCCCAGCGCGTCGTCACGCAGGCGGCGGGCGACCCGCTCGCCGATCCGATTTCGAAGGCCTTCGCCTCCGGCCGCAGCTGCATGATCGACACCGGCGAGGCGAGCGCCTTCATCAACGTCCACCTGCCGGCGACGCGCCTCGTCATCCTCGGCGCCGTCCATGTCGCGCAGACGCTCGCGCCGGTCGCCGCCGCGCTGGACTACGACGTCACCGTGGTCGACCCGCGCACGGCCTTCGCCACGGCCGAGCGCTTTCCGGGCGTCTCGCTCGTCGCCGACTGGCCGGACCGCGCGCTGCCGGCGCTCAAGCTCGACCGCTACACCGCCTTCGCGGCGCTGACGCACGATCCCAAGATCGACGATCCCGGCCTGATCGAAGCGCTGCGCGCGGGATGCTTCTATGTCGGGGCGCTGGGATCGCGGAAAACCCATGCGGCGCGATGCGCGCGGCTCGCTGCGGCCGGGCTGTCGGAGGCCGAGATCGATCGCATCAAGGCGCCGATCGGCCTCGCCATCGGCGCGGCCTCGCCCGCCGAGATCGCCGTGTCGGTGATCGCCGAAATCACGGCGGAGCTTCGCCGTCCGGAGGCTGCGTGAAGTTCGGACCGCTCCCGCTCGATCGCGCCGTCGGCGCGATCTCGGCCCATGCCATCAAGGTTGACGGCTACGTCCTGAAGAAGGGCGCCCGGGTGACCGAGGCGGACGTCGCCGCGCTGTCGCGGCGCGGCGTCAGGGAGATCACGGCGGCCGAGCTCGCCCCCGACGACGTGCCGGAGGACGAGGCGGCCCACCGCATCGCCCGCGCGCTCGCCGGGGAGAACCTGCGCTGCGACGCGCCCTTCACGGGACGCTCCAACCTTTTCGCCGAGCGGGCCGGCGTGGTGATGGTCGAGCGCGCCGGCGTCGACGCGCTGAACGCGCTCGACGAGGCGGTGACCTTCGCCACGCTCGACGAGCACGCCGTCGTCGCCGAGGGCGCCATGGCGGCGACCGTGAAGATCATCCCCTTCGCGCTGCCGGAGGCGCTGGTCGCGCGCGCCGAGCGGCTCGCGCGCGAGCTCGGGCCGCTGGTCTCGGTCGCGCCGTTCGAGCTGAGGAAGATCGCGGCCGTCTCGACGTTGCTGCCGGGGCTCGACCTGAAGGTGGTCGACAAGACGATCTCGACGCTCGAGCGACGCCTGGCGCCGGCCTCCGCCAAGATCGTCGCGGAGCGGCGCGTCGCCCATGACGAGCCGAGCCTCACCAGGGCGCTTCGCGAGCTGAAGCCTTCTGGCGCCGACCTCACAATCATCTTCGGCGCCTCCGCCGTCACCGACCGGCGCGACGTCGTGCCGGCGGCGATCGAGGCGGCCGGAGGGACGGTCGACCGCCTCGGCATGCCGGTCGATCCCGGCAACCTGCTGCTGCTCGGCACGCTCGATGGAAAGCCCGTGCTCGGCGCGCCGGGCTGCGCGCGCAGCCCGAAGGAGAACGGCTTCGACTGGGTGCTGAACCGCCTGCTGGCCCGTGCGCCCGTGGGCGCCCGCGAGATCGCGAAGATGGGCGTCGGCGGACTGCTCATGGAGACGGTCTCCCGTCCGCAGCCGCGGGAGGGAAAGAGCGCGGCGCCGAAGGTCGCGAAGGTCGCGGCGCTGGTGCTCGCGGCCGGCCGCTCGACGCGCATGGGCGGCCCGAACAAGCTGCTGGAGCCGCTGCTCGGCAAGCCGCTTGTCCGGCACTCCGTGGAGGCGGCGACCGGCGCCGGCCTCGCCGAGGTCGTCGTGGTCACCGGCCATCAGGGCGCGGCCGTCGAGCGGGCGCTCGACGGCTCGCTCGTCCGTTTCGCCCACAACCGGGACTTCGCCGACGGGCTGTCGACCTCGCTTCGAACAGGACTGGCGGCGCTCGGCTCGGACGTCGACGCGGTCGTCGTGATGCTCGGCGACATGCCGGGCGTCTCGGCCTCGCTGGTGGAGCGCATGGCCTCCGCCTATGCGCCGGGCGCCGGCGTCCACATCGTCGCGCCGACGCGCAACGGACGGCGCGGCAATCCGGTGCTCTGGGGGCGACGCCTGTTCGCCGAGCTGGCGGGCGTCGACGGCGACGTCGGCGGGCGGCACCTGCTCGCGAAGCACGAGGAGCATGTCGGCGAGGTCGAGGCCGAGGACGACGGCCCGATGATCGACGTCGACACGCCGGAGATGCTCGCGGCGCTCAAGAGCCTCGCGTAAGCGCCGCCGGGCGGCGACCATGACCGCGCCACGCGGCGGGGAGTCCGGCTAGTCGCGGCCGGCCGGAATTCGCGCGGCGTCAGGTCCGGCCCCTTTCGCGCCGCGGCGGCAGCGCTCCGAACAGTAGCGAACCTCGTCCCAGACACGCGCCCATTTCCTGCGCCAGACGAAGGGTCGGCCGCAGACGGCGCAGGTCTTCGAGGGCAGTTCGGCCTTCCCGACCCGCTTCGCCATGCGATCTCCTGAACCGTGCGCCCATCCGGCTCGTAGCGAATCCGGGAGGCGTCATGACGGACAAGATACTGATCTATGGCGGATCCGGCGGGATCGGATCGGCGATCGCGCGACGGATCGTCGGGCGGGGCGCGCAGGCGCATCTCGTCGCGCGGGACGCGGACCGGCTTCGTGCGCTCGCGGAGGAGATCGGCGCCGGATGCACCGCGGGCGACGTCGAGGACGCGGAGACGTTCGCGCGCGCGGCGAGGGAGGCGGGCGCGCCGCTGGCCGGTCTCGTCTATGCGGTCGGCACCATCAACCTGAAGTCCTTCGCGCAGCTCTCGGACGCCGACTTCGAGCGCGACTTCCGCGTCAACGCGCTCGGGGCCGCGCGCGCGGTCCGGTCGGCGTTGCCCGACCTTTCGGACGGCGCCTCGATTCTGCTGTTCTCGACCGTCGCCGTGCGCCAGGGCTTCACCGCCCACGCCTCGGTCTCGATGGCCAAGGGCGCGGTGGAGGGGCTGGTCGCGGCGCTCGGCGCGGAGCTCGCGCCGAAAGTCCGGGTGAACGCCATCGCGCCGTCCCTGGTCGAGACGCCGCTCGCCTCGACGCTGACGAGGGCTCCACAGATGGCGAAGGCCATCGCGGCGATGCACGCAATCCCGCGGCTGGGAACGTCGCAGGACGTTGCGGCGCTCGCGGACTTTCTGCTGTCCTCCGACGCCGGCTGGATCACCGGGCAGACCTTCGGCGTCGACGGGGGCCGCTCGACCTTGCGCACCAAGGGCTGACGGCTTGACGCGGACCAGCGCACGCCGCCGCGCGGGCGAGATCGAGGCCGTGCGCCTCGTCCTCGCAGACCAGCTGACGCGGGACGTCGCCGCGCTCAAGGGGCTCGACCCCGAGCGCGACGTGGTGCTCATGGCCGAGGTGATGGAGGAGGCGGCCTATGTCCGCCACCACAAGCAGAAGCTCGTCTTTCTGTTCGCGGCCATGCGGAACTTCGCGGCTGAGCTTCGGGAGGAGGGAATCGAGGTCGACTATGTCGAGCTCGACGCGAAGGGCAATTCCGGCTCGCTCGGGGGCGAGCTCAGGCGGGCGGTGGAGCGCCGGAAGCCGAAGCGGGTCGTGCTGACCGAGCCCGGCGAATGGCGCGTCCAGGAGATGTTCCTCGACTGGCGCGAGGAGCTCGACTGCGACGTCGTCATCCGCGAGGACGACCGCTTCGTCTGCTCGCGGGCCGGGTTCGAGACCTGGGCGCATGGCCGAAAGGGCCTGCGCATGGAGTTCTTCTACCGCGAGATGCGGCGGAAGACCGGCCTCCTGATGAACGGCGACGACCCGGAAGGCGGGCGCTGGAATTTCGACGTCGAGAACCGCAAGAAGCTGCCGAAGGACATAGCGGTTCCGGACCGGCTGCGCTTTCCGCCGGACGCCGCGACGAAGCGCGTCATGGCGATGGTGGAGCAGCGGTTTCCCGACAATTTCGGGACGCTCGACGACTTCGGCTGGGCTGTCACGCGCAAGGACGCCAGGCGCGCGCTTTCGGAGTTCATCCGGAGCGCGCTCGAGAACTTCGGCGACTATCAGGACGCGATGAAGTCGGGCGGGCCGTTCCTCTTCCACGGCCTGGTCTCGCCCTACGTCAACGCAGGCCTGCTCACGGCGATGGAGGTCTGCGAGGCCGCCGTGAACGCCTACGAGAAGGGCGAGGCGCCGCTCAACGCCGTCGAGGGTTTCGTCCGCCAGATCATCGGCTGGCGCGAATATGTCCGTGGCGTCTACTGGCTGAAGATGCCGGAATATCGCGAGGCCAACTTCCTCGACGCGACCCGAAAGCTGCCGGACCTCTACTGGACGGCCGAAACGGACATGAACTGCCTGGCGAACTGCGTCGCAGACACCCGCGACCACGCCTACGCCCACCACATCCAGCGCCTGATGGTGCTCGGCAACTTCTCGCTGCTCGCAGGGATCGCGCCGCGCGAGGTGCAGGACTGGTACCTGCTGGTCTACGCCGACGCCTATGAGTGGGTGGAGCTGCCGAACGTCAGCGGCATGGTCCTGTTCGCCGACGGCGGCCTGTTGGGCTCGAAACCCTACGCCGCCTCAGGCGCCTATATCGACCGCATGTCGGACTACTGCGGCGGCTGCGCTTACGACGTGAAGCAGAAGACCGGCGAAAACGCCTGTCCGTTCAACTACCTGTACTGGGATTTTCTGGCGCGGAACGAGAAGAAGCTCTCCGGCAACCAGCGCCTCACCATGCCCTACCGTACGCTGGCGAAGATGAAGCCGGAACGGGTCAGAGAAATTCGCAGCGACGCCAAGCGGTTCCTGGAGGGCTTGCCTGCGACGTACGAGGACTGAGCAAGTATTCTCAGGGTCTCTCGAAACTCGCCGGCAGGGCGTGCAGATGCTCGATCCTGGCGCCGGCCGCCTGTTCCTCAATGCGCTCGGCGACCATCAGGCGGTGACAGTGCTCGGGCTCGCGCTCGAAGCACAGCAGGCACATCTTGCGGCCCTGCTTGAGCATCTGGATCAGGGCGCCAAGGTCCTCCTGCGCGGCCTCGGTCTCGAGCTGCTTGGAGAAGATCCGCCGCATCTCGTCGTGCCGGCCGGCGCGGGCGGCGGCGCGGCCGTCGGCGGGGGTGCCGAGCGCCCTCAGATGCAGATAGGCGATGCCGCGCTCGTCGACGCCCGCCGACAGCGCGCGCTTGGAAAAGCCGGGCCGGCGGGAGTTCGCCACCGCGCGGATGTCGATCAGCACCTCGACGCCCGCGGTGTCGAGCGCGTCGGCGAGGGCGGCGGGCGTCGCGCCCTCATAGCCGATGGTGAAGAGGCTGGTCATCGAGGTCGGTCGCGGCTCACTTGCTGACGGGGCAGGCCCAGACCTTCTCCACCTTGGCCGCGAAGCGGACCGCCGGATAGCCGTCGAAGAAGGCCGGGATCACGAACACGCCTTCGCCGGCCGGCGGCACGAGCCCCGCGCCCGTAAAGCCGATCTGGTTGAGGTCCATGTTCTGCGCCGTGACTTCGACCCGGGTCAACGCCTTGTCGGGGAACGGGTTCTTGAAGTCCCAGATGAAGGTGTTCGACTGCACGTAGTAGCTGGGCGTCTCGGCGCGGAGTTTTTTCAGATCCTCCTTCGACAGCGGCTCAGGCTTGCAATCGGTGACCGAAGCGAGCGTGCCGTCGCGCTGCATCGTCTCGCGGGCCTTGGCCTCGCAGCTCGCGTGGCACTCCTTCGCCTCCTTGCGGATCTGGTCGTCGTCGGACGAGCTCTGGATGCGGGAGCCGAGGCAGTCCCGGAAGCAGGTCGCATGCGCGGCTTGGCTTCCTGCAAGAGCGAGCATCGGCACGAGAAACCAGCGCATGGCGCCTCCAATTCCCTGCTTCGGCGGTCGCAGAACACGCCGCAGATGTGGCGCGTATACGTCGCCGACCAGATGGAGGTTCAACGCCGCTCGGGATCGCAGATTTGCAGCACTCCGGGGCCCATGCTGCCAACTATCTGAAGGATCAGACTTTATTAACTTCCGAGGATTGTCATCGACTGGACATGCGTCCCAAAGTTCACGAGCGGCGCGTCGGCAACCCGCGCCGTGACGGCGATGGAGTTCGACCGATGAGCGGATGCGGTTCTGACGAAGCGGGCGAGGGCCCGAGAAGCGACTTCGAGCGGCAGATCTCGGGCTACGGCCTGACGACGGCGGAAATCCTCTACCGGATGCCGGACCATCCCGGCCTGCTGCAGTCCTATCTCTGGCAGGACTACGACCGCTGCCCCGAATACCCGGTGCTGCGCGGCTTCCTCGACTGGTGGCGCCGGGAGATCGAGGGCGTGCTGCACTCGGTCCGCGTCGGCCACAAGGCGCTGATCGGACCCGCCGACTTCCGTCCGGTGAGAGCGCAGTTCCTGATCAACTGAAGCTTCACGCCGCTGACGCCGACTGCATGCTCCGAGACGCCCGCTCGCTCGGGCTCCTCAGCATGAGGGGGTCGTTGGCGCCTGAGACGATCCTCATGCTGAGGAGCCGTCCGCAGGACGGCGGCTCGAAGCACGCAGTTCGTTTCCGTCTTACGGAGTGAACTCCAGGGTCGCCGTCTTCACGTCCTCGGCGTCGGGGCCGACCATGATGTCGATCGGGCCGGACGTCATGATGCGCTGGCCGTCGACGTCCCAATAGGCGAAGTCGTCGGCCTTCACTTCGAGCTCGACGGTTTTCATGGTGAAGGGCTCGACCCTGACGCGCTTGAAGCCGCGCAATTGCTTCGTCGCCTGCGACACCCGCGCGACCTTGACCCCGACATAGAGCTGCACGACGGCGGTCCCGGGCCGCACCGTGTCGTTCATCACGTCGACGCTCACCTTGATGGTCTCGCCGGCGCGCATCGTCGCGCGCTCAAGCCGGGGCGCCCCGAAGGTGAAGCGGGTGTAGGTCTTGCCGTAGCCGAAGGCATAGAGCGGCTTGATGGTGGCGTTCCCGTAGCCCATCCGGAAGCCTTCGCCCTGAATGTAGGGACGTCCCGTAGGGCGGTAGTCGTAGGAGATCGGCACCTGGCCGATCGAGCGCGGGAAGGTCATCGGCAGGCGGCCTGTCGGCTCGACGTCGCCGAACAGCACGCGGGCGATCGCGGTTCCGGTCGTGTTGCCGAGCTGCCAGGCGTTGACCAGCACCGGCGCGATCTGGTCGAGCTCGGTCAGGATCAGCGGGCGTCCGGCCATCACGAGAACGATCGTCGGCTTGCCGAGCGCGAGCACAGCCCGGGCGAGGTCCATCTGCCGGCCGGGCAGCTCGAGATTGGAGCGGGCCTGCGCCTCGCCAGTGTCGCCGAAGGCCTCGCCCAGCGCGAGCACGACGACTTCCGCGTCGCGCGCGGACTGGACCGCGGCGGCGATCTCCTCGTCGCGCGCGTCATGCACCCGGCCGCCCGGCGTGGCCACGACGCGCGCGTTCGGGAGCCGCTGCTGCAGGCCCTCCTTCACGGTCACGACCTCGTTGAGCGAGACCTTGGCGCTCCATGCGCCGACGATGTCCTCGCGGTTGTCCGCGAGCGGCCCGATGACCGCGATGCTCTTCACGTCGGGCCTGAGCGGCAGCAGCTTGCCGCCCTCCTGCAGATCTTGGCCCTCGTTCTTGAGCAGGACGATCGACTTCTCGGCCAGATCCAGAGCCGTCGCCAGCGCCTCCCTGGTGGGCGGCGCGATCTTGGTCCGGCCGGCTTCGAGCCCGTGATAGGGGTCGTCGAACAGGCCGAGGTCTTCCTTCATCTTCAGGATGTAGCGGACGGCGGTGTCGACGTCCTTTTCCTGAATCTTGCCCTCTCGCACGAGCTTGGGGATCGCGCGGTAGAAGTCGCCCGACTGCATGTCGAGGCCGGCGCCGGCGAGAAAAGCTAGGCGCGCGGTCTCGATGCGGTCGCCGTCACGGACGAGTCCGTGCTCGACCAGCGCCTTCACGCCGTCGAAGTCGCTCATAACCACGCCGTCGAACTTCCACTCCTTGCGGAGCACGTCGGTCAGCAGCCAGCGGTTTGCGATCGTCGGCAGGCCGTCGGGGGCGTTGAGCCCCGCCATGAAGCAGCGCGCGCCGGCGTCCATCGCGGCCTTGAAAGGCGGCAGGTAGTCCTGCCGCATGGCGCGCTGCGACACGTCGGCGGCGGAGTATTCGCGCCCGCCGATCACCGCGCCGTTCGCCCCGATATGCTTCACGCAGGCGACCATGGACGACTTGTCGGAAAGCTTGTCGCCCTGCAGCCCCTTGATGCGGGCCTCGGCGATGCGGGAGGCGAGCCATACGGACTCGCCCGCGCCCTCGACCACGCGGCCCCAGCGGGCGTCATGGCTGATGTCGAACATCGGCGCGAGCGTCATGTTGAGCCCGTCGGCCGTCGCCTCCTCGGCCGCGACTCGCTCTGACTTGCGGATGGCCTCGAAGTCCCAGCTCGCGGCCGCGCCGAGCGCGATCGGGAACAGGGTGCGGTAGCCGTGCACGATATCGTGCGCCAGGAGCACCGGAATCTTGAGGCGGCTTTCCTCGACCGCGATGCGCTGCAGGTCGCGGGCCTGGGCGGGGTTGTGGACGTTGTAGGTCGTGCCGACCGCGCCGGCCCGGATCTGCTCGCGGATGTCGCGATATTGCGCCTCCTGCGGAGGAGACGTCGTGTTCATCGTCAGCTGGCCGGCCTTCTCCTCGAGCGTCATCCTGGAGATGAGCGCCTCGACGCGCGGCGAGACGACCGGATCGGCGGCGGCCTGCAGCGGGACGAGGAGAGCGAGCGCAAACGCGAGCGACGCGACACGACGCGGGTTCAATCGGGCCTCCGGACTGGCAGGGTCAACGGTCGAGGGACGGGACGTCTCTGGTATCACAGTGAGCAGGCGACCGGCTGCATTTCGGACAGAAGGGCTTTAATGCAGATGAAGGAAGGCTGAACGCCTTCTGGCAGAGATGTGTCTGCGTCACATAGCGCAGCGTTTCGAAGAGCCGAGAGAGAAGAGCCGGTCGGGAGGATGACGATGCTGTCAGGCGCGCGGATCGCGGTGCTCGGAACCGGGTTGATGGGAGCGCCGATGGCGCGCCGGCTGCTCGGCGCCGGCTTCGACCTAGCCGTCTGGAACCGCTCGCCGGAAAAGGCCGAACCGCTGGCCGCCGACGGCGCCGCCGTCGCCGCGAGCGCGCGGGACGCGGTCGCCGGCGCGCGCGTCGTCATCACCATGCTGACCAACGGGGACGCCGTCACCGACGTGCTGTTCGGGCCGGAGGGCGTCGCGGGCTCGCTCGATCCGGAAGCGCTCGTCATCGACATGAGCTCGATCCCCCCGGACCTCGCGCGCGATCACGCCATGCGGCTCGAACGCCTCGGCGTCCGGCACCTCGACGCGCCCGTCTCGGGCGGCACGCGCGGCGCCGCGGCCGGCGAACTCGCCATCATGGCGGGCGGCCCGGAGGACGCCTTCGCCGACGCGGTCCCCGTGTTCGCCCCGATGGGCCGCGCGACCCGCGTCGGCCCCTCGGGCTCGGGCCAGCTCGCCAAGCTCGCGAACCAGGTGATCGTCGGCGTCACCATCGGCGCGGTGGCGGAGGCGCTGCTGCTTGCCGCAGCCGGAGGCGCGGACCCCGCGGCCGTCAGGGACGCGATACGTGGCGGCTTCGCGGAAAGCCGCATCCTCGAAGAGCACGGCCGCCGCATGATCGAGCGCGACTTCATCCCCGGCGGCAAGGTCAGGACCCACATCAAGGACCTCGACACCGCGCTCGCCGCCGCCGTCGATTCGGGCGTGACCCTGCCGCTCACCCAGAACGCCCGCGACCGCTTCGCCTTCGTGCGCGACGCCATGGGCGGCGGCGGCTACGACCACACCGCGCTGCTGCTCCAGCTCGAGGAAGCGGCGAACGGAGGGGGACGGATCGGGACCGGGCCGGACAGGCTGCCGGAGTAACCCCGCGGGCCGTCCGAAACGCTTGATTTCCAAAAGTTCCGGGTGTATCGGCCCGGCTCTCGCGCAAATCCTGGAAGGGGAGGCGTCATTGCAGACATATCGTCGTCCCCTATCGGCCAGCGACATCTGACGCGCGGGCGCTGATCGCGCCCCAGCCGTCACGACTGTCCGCCCGGCTCCGACCGCGTCGCCTGACCGCCGCGCGCTCTCCAGGATTCTTTCGAAATGCGCATCTTCAACCTCGCGACCAGGATCGCGCGGCGGGCGACCCCTGCCGTCGCGCCGAGGGTCGACCGCTTCGCGCCTGAAATCCGCCCCGCCGTCGCGCGTCTCGCCGCGCGCGACGACCGGCTGCTCGATCTCGCCGCGACCTTCCCTGCGCTGCTCCACCGCCTCGCGGTCAAGCCGCGCGCGGCGGGCGCCGAGCGGGCGGTCGCGATCGTGCGCGCAGGCGGCGCGCTCAAGGCGGCGGCGCTCGCGGCCGGACTGCCGTTCTGGACCCGCAGGCTGCCGCCCGAGGCGTTCGGCGCGGTCGCCCACGACCTGCCGGGCGGGGCGGTCTTCGCGCTCCGCGTCGCCAACGTCCTTCCGCAGACCCCAAGGGCCGCTGCGGCGTGGCTCGCGGCCGTCGGGGAGGCCGCGCGGTGGGGCGATCCGGCGGCGGCGCTCTGGGCGGCGCGCGAATGCGCGGACCCGAAAGGCGTGACGCCCGAGGAGGCGCGGCTCGTCGCGCTCCACGCCTTCTTCGCGAACCGGCCCGAGACCCGGGGCGGGGCGCTGGCG
>CABHPB010000086.1 GCA_902168115.1 uncultured Methylopila sp.
CGGCATACGAGATGCTCAGGAGTCTCGTGGGCTCGGAGATGTGTGTAAGAGACAGGTCTCGCAGTCCGACGAGGCGATCGTCGTCGTCGGAAAGCGGCAGCGCGGTGAAGACGGGACCACCTCGGCCATGTCGGTGATCACCGGTGGCGGCGCCTTCGTGAACAAGCTGACGCAGCGCTCCGACAAGATCTCGCTGCGCTCGCGTCAGATCAAGATGGAGCCCGTCGCGCAGACCGCCAACGGCGTCACGCTGCACCTCGCCGGCGTCGCGCTCGTGAAGGTCGGCTCGCAGCCGAACCAGGTGCGGGCTGCGGCCGAGCGGTTCGCGTCGCAGGACCAGGCCATCGAGCAGTTCACCACGGAGCAGCTCGAAGGCGCCCTGCGCGGCGTGGTCGCGAAGCTCAGCGTCGAAGAGGTCATGCAGGATCGCCAGAAGCTCGGCGACCAGATCGCCGAGGGCATCTCGCCCGACCTGCTCGCCCAGGGCCTCGTGCTCGACTCGTTCGCCATCCAGGGGATCACCGACCCGAAGGGCTACATCGACTCGCTCGGCGCGAAGGAGGTCGAGCGCGTGCGGCGCGAGGCGGAGGTCGCCCAGATCGACGCCGCCCGCGAGGTCAAGAAGCGCCAGCTCGCCACCGAAGAGGCGAACCTCATCGAGCAGACGGCGCTCGACAAGAACAAGGCCGTCGCCAAGAGCGAGATCGGCCGCGCGAACGCCGAGGCCGAGCAGGCGGAGCACCTGGCGCGCGCGGAGCGCGAGCAGGCGGTGCTGCAGCAGAAGGCCGAGAACAAGCAGGCCGAGCTCGACGCCGACGTCAAGAAGGTCGCGGATGCCGAGCGCTACCGCTCGCAGACCGCGGCCGACGCGCAGGCGTACACGCGGCAGAAGCAGGCCGAGGCCGATCGTGCCGTCGCCCAGCAGACCGCCGACGCCGAGGCGTATGCGGTGCAGCGCGAGGCGGAGGCCCGTCAGGCGTCCGCCGCGGCCGACGCCGCCGCCGTCCTCGCCCGTGCCGACGCCGACGCCCAGGCACTGCGGGAGAAGTCGATCGCCGAAGCTGAGGCGATCCGCGCGATCGGTGAGGCCAAGGCCGCCGCCATCCAGGCCGAGGCCGAGGCGCTGCGCGAGAACCAGGACGCGGTCCTCGCCCGCGAGCTCGTCTCCCAGCTCCCGTCGCTCATGGCGGAG
>CABHPB010000087.1 GCA_902168115.1 uncultured Methylopila sp.
CCCAAGGAGCTCGCCGTTCCCTTCGCGGCCCACGAGGCCAAGGAGGCGGCGGAGGTCCTGCGCGCCTGGATCGTCGACAACGGCCTGCACGTCTCGCTGCAGCGCGGCTTCGACGATCCGGCGGTCTGGGGCGTGCTGCTCGCCGACATCGCCCGGCACGTCGCCCATGTCTTCGAGAGCGAGGACGTCTGCTCCGAGGAAGAGGCGCTCGAGGCCATCAAGGAGACGCTCGACGCCGAGTGGGACTCGGCCCGCGACTCGACCACGCAGGCGATCCAGTGAGGACCGACCGATGATCGGCCGCATCCTGAAGATGTTCGCGAACGAGTATCTGCGCCGCCGCCACGCCCAGACCGGGACCGGCCCGCGCCGCCTGCCGCCGACGTCGGTCGGCGAGGCCGGCCATCGAGCCGCCCATACACTGATCCGCATGGCGCTCGACCGCATGATGAAACGCTAGAAGACGACCGAAACGCCGCCTACGCCCGAGAAGCCTTCCGAAGAGGCCTGAGACAGATGCCCACCAACATCCTGATGCCAGCGCTCTCCCCGACTATGGAGAAGGGCAACCTCGCCAAGTGGCTCGTGAAGGAAGGCGACGAGGTCAAGTCCGGCGACGTCATCGCCGAGATCGAGACCGACAAGGCCACCATGGAGGTGGAGGCCGTCGACGAGGGCAAGGTCGCCAAGATCGTCGTGGCCGAGGGCACGGCGGACGTGCCGGTCAACGAGCTGATCGCGATCCTGCTCGGCGAGGGCGAGGACGAGAGCGCGCTGAAGGGCGCCGGCAAGGCCGAAGCGAAGGCTGCGCCCGAGCCGGCCAAGTCCGAGGCTCCGAAGGCTGAAGCTCCCACTCCGCGCCCGAGCGAGGCCAAGCACGACGAGGCGCCCAAGCCGGAAGCGAAGTCCGAGACCAAGCCGGCGCCGCAGCCGGCCCCCAACGGTCACGACAAGGGCGGCCGAGTGTTCGCGTCCCCGCTCGCCCGCCGGCTCGCCAAGGAAGCCGGCATCGACATCTCCGCGGTCTCCGGCTCCGGCCCGCGCGGCCGCGTCGTGAAGGCCGACGTCGAGAGCGCGAAGGCTTCCGGCGGCGCCAAGGCCGCGCCGACGGCGGCCGCCAATGCTCCGGACGCGGCTCCCTCCGCCAAGGCGCCGGCGCCCGCCCCGCAGTCAGACGAGGCGATCAAGAAGCTGTTTCCGGCGGGCTCGTTCGAAGAGATCCCGCATGACGGCATGCGCAAGACCATCGCGCGCCGCATGACCGAGGCGCGCCAGACGGTGCCGACCTTCTACGTCACGGTGGATTGCGAGATCGACGCGCTGCTGAAGCTGCGCGAGCAGGTCAACGCCGCGGCCCCGGCCAAGGACGGAAAGCCAGCCTGGAAGGTCTCGGTCAACGACATGGTGATCAAGGCGCTCGGGAACGCGCTCGCCGAGGTGCCGGACGCGAACGTGTCGTGGACGGAAAGCGCGATGCTACGCCACAAGCACGCCGACATCGGCGTCGCGGTCGCTCTGCCGGGCAACGGCCTCATCACCCCGATCATCCGTGCGGTCGAGACCAAGACGCTCTCGACCATCGCCAGGGAGATGAAGGACTACGCAGCCCGCGCCAAGGACCGCAAGCTGAAGCCCGAGGAGTATCAGGGCGGCACCACCGCCGTGTCGAACCTCGGCATGTTCGGCGTGAAGGACTTCACCGCGGTGATCAATCCGCCGCACTCCACGATCCTCGCGGTCGGCGGCGGCGAGAAGCGGGCGGTGGTCAAGGGCGACCAGATCGTCGCCGCGACGATCATGAGCCTCACGCTCTCCTGCGACCATCGCTCGGTCGACGGCGCGCTCGGAGCGACGCTCATCTCGGCGGTCAAGCGCCTGATCGAAAACCCGATGGGGATGCTGGTCTGAGGCGCGCGCCGGTCGCGTCGCGCGACGTGGCCGGCCGGCCCAGCCGGCGGGCGCCATGAAAGTCTATCTCGCGGGCCCTGAGGTCTTTCTCGCGGACGCCGTCGCCGTCGGCGCGGCGAAGAAGGATATTTGTCGCCGCCATGGGCTCGAAGGGCTGTTTCCGCTCGACCAGTCGCTCGAAGGCGTCGCGCCGGACCGTCTGGCGCGCGCGATCTTCGCGTCCAACGCCGACGCGATCCGGCGCTCGGACGCCGTCATCGCCAATTTGTCCCCGTTCCGGGGGATCGGCGCCGATGCCGGAACGGTGTGGGAGGTCGGCTTCGCATTCGGCCTCGGCACGCCGACGCACGGCTACTCGAACGACTCCCGGCCGCTGTTCGACCGCACGGTGGCCGGCGCCGCCGAGCTCGAGACGCTCGCTGACGGGCGCGTTTTCCATCCGGACGGCATGTCCGTCGAGAATTTCGGCCTCGCCGACAACCTGATGATCGAGGAGGCGATCGCCGCCTCGGGCGGCCTGTTCCTTAGGCCGGACGGCGGCAAGGCGCTGGACCTCGCCGACCTCACTCTGTTCGAAACCTGCGTCCGCGCGCTCGCCGAGCGCCGCGACCCCCGGCCGCGATCCGTTCCGGCCTGAAAGGACTAGCGCATGCCTCTCGTCCGCATCTCGCTCCTCAAGGGCCATAACGAAGCCCGCAAGCTCGCGCTCTGCGAAGGCGTGTACGAGGCGCTGCGCGAGGCGTTCAACGTGCCCGCCGACGACAAGTTCGTCGTCGTCCACGAGCACGACAAGGCCGACTTCGTCTATGCGCGCAGCTACCTCGGCGTGGAGCATGACGACGGCCTCGTCATCGTCCAGATCACCGCGAACGAGGGCCGCACGACCGAGCTGAAGAAGGCGCTCTACAAGTCGATCGCCGACCGTTTCGAGGCGGCCGGCGTCGAGCGCCGCAACGTCTTCATCAGCCTCGTCGAGGTGAAGAAGGAAAACTGGTCCTTTGGCGACGGCGTCGCCCAATACGCCTGAAACGCGAAGCGCCGCAGATGGAGCGTGACGATGTACAAGTCGCGTGAATTCAGGGAGTTCTTCGTCCGCGAGGTCGGTGGTCCGAGCGCGGCCTACAAGTACAACTCGTATCTCCGACGTATCGACCAGGCGATCGGGGGACTGGACGAGGCGATCGCGCGCGATGGTCCGGAGGCGGTCATCCTATGGGGACGTTCCTGCGTCGAACCTCCGTTCGACGTTTATGCGAGCGACGCCCGTTCGGTCCTGAAGCGCTATGTGAATTTTGCCGTCGATTTCGATCCGGCGGCCAGCCCGATCACGCCAGCGACGGAGCTTTCCGACGAAACTGATTTGATTTCGGACGTGGAGGCCGGCTCTGGTCTGGCCTTTCGGCTTGAGCGCGAAATGCAAGCGGCCGTTCGGCGGCAACTCGCTGCGCTGGAGCCCGGGCTTGTTGAGGCCGACGGCGGTTTCGAGATGTCGGTTGAAACCGGGCGCATTGACATATTGGCGAAGGATGTCGCGGGCGGATTCGTCGTGATCGAGCTGAAGGCAGGACTGTGTCCGTCGGGCGCGATCGAGCAGGCGCTCGGCTATGTCCAGTCTCTGATCGACGAGGGAAGGCATCCGGTGCGGGCGATCGTAATCGCTTCAGAGTTCCCCGCCAGGCTGCGAGCAGCAGCAAAGCGGATCCCGGATCTGAGATTGGCCCGATACGAATTCGCGTTGAAGTTTCTTCCGGCCGAAGAGAACAAAACAAGCGGCGAGGAGCAAAAATATGGCTGACGCTTACGACGTCCTCATCATCGGCGGTGGCCCCGGCGGCTACGTCACGGCGATCCGCTCGGCCCAGCTCGGATTCAAAACGGCGGTCGTCGAGCGCGAGCATCTCGGCGGCATCTGCCTCAACTGGGGCTGCATTCCGACCAAGGCCCTGCTGCGTTCGGCCGAGGTGTTCCACTACATGCAGCACCCCGAGGCTTACGGCCTCAAGGCGTCGAACGCCTCCGCCGACGTCGCGGCGGTGGTGAAGCGCTCGCGCGGCGTGTCGGCCCAGCTCAATGGCGGCGTCGGCTTCCTGATGAAGAAGAACAAGATCGACGTCATCTGGGGCGAGGCGACCATCACCAAGCCCGGCGAGGTGAAGGTCGTCGCGCCCAAGAAGTCGGTGCAGGGCCCGCCCGCGCCCGCGCCCAAGGGGGCGCTCGGGGAGGGGACATACCAGGCGAAGAACATCATCGTCGCGACGGGCGCCCGGCCGCGCGCGCTGCCGGGCCTCGAAGGCGACAAGAAGCTGGTCTGGACCTATTTCGAGGCGATGGTTCCGGAGAAGATGCCGAAGTCGCTGCTGGTCGTCGGCTCGGGCGCGATCGGGATCGAGTTCGCGAGC
>CABHPB010000088.1 GCA_902168115.1 uncultured Methylopila sp.
CGACAACATCGCGATGACGGTCGAGCTGATCGTGCCGATCGCGATGGAGGAGAAGCTGCGCTTCGCCATCCGCGAAGGCGGCAGGACCGTCGGCGCCGGCGTCGTCGCAACCATCATCGAGTGATCGTCTTCTTGGAGCGGAAGATGATCCGTTCCGCCGCGATTAAGGTTGGGCTCGCCGCAAGGCGGGCCCAATCGCTTTTGTGGGCCGCGGCCGTCGCCGCGACCGCCGGCTGCGCCTCCAAGGAGCCGCCGCCCGAATACCCGCCGGCGTTCGAGTCGGCGCTGTCCTGGGGCGACCGCACCGTCGCGATCACCTACAAGGACAAGGATCCCGTCGTCGCCTATTTCGCGCCCGCCGTCGGCGACGGCGGCAAGATGTTCGTCTGGGACGGCGGCGTCGACGCGATCGTCCAGGGCGACTGGCGCGCGAACGGCGCGGGCGAGGTCTGCATGACGCTGCAGGTCTATCGCAAGCAGTCGACGCCGCCCCCGCCGCTGCGCGCGACGGAGGCGTTCTGCACGCCGCTCGCCGGGCCGCTCGCGGGGCGTTTCGACTATCGCGGCGACGTCTTCGATCTCAACGGCAAGTCCGACCCGCCCTACATCTTGTCGAGCGCCGACAACGAGCGGATCATCACGGTGCTGGCCGACGCCCGGCGCATCGCGCGCTGAGCCGACGGCGCTTTCGGGGGCAGGGGCATGAGCGATCAGCCGTTCGGCAAGCGTGCCGCGCCGTCCCAGCCTCCGCGCGATCCGAGCCCATGGGAGAGCGAAGGCAGGCGGAGCGCCGGGCCTCCGCCGCCGGGCGCAGGAATCATCGTCGTCACGACCAACGACCTGCCGGGCTACCGCATCGTCGAATATCTCGGAGTGGCGCGCGGAATCACCGTCCGGTCGCGCTCCGTGGTCGGCAACTTCATCGGCGGCGTGCAGTCCATCTTCGGCGGCCAGGTCTCCGCTTTCGTCGAGCTCGCCGAGACCGCGCGGCGCGAGGCCTTCGACCACCTCGTCTCCGAGGCCCGTCTCCTCGGCGCGAACGCGGTGCTGGCGATGCGCTACGACGCCAACGAGATCTCGGACGGAATCACCGAGGTCCTGGCCTACGGCACGGCGGTGGTCGTCGAGCCCGTTTGAAGCCTCGGCGCCGATTCTCGCCTTGGGGCGGCTCCCTGGAGGCTTGCGCTGGCCGGTCTGCGCCTCCTATATAGCCTCCGAAGCCGAAAACGCGCCGCTTTCAGCGCCTTCCTGACTGGGAAGGCGGGAGAAGTTGAGCGCGAAGGGCTTTACAGCGGGCCGCCGTCTGATTAGACACGCGACGGCTCCAGCGACGCGCTGCGGCCAAAGCCCTCTAGGAGTGTAGCTCAACTGGTCAGAGCGCCGGTCTCCAAAACCGGAGGTTGCGGGTTCGAGTCCCTCCACTCCTGCCACGTCCGGGGTGCTTTCGACGTGGCGGCGCGCATCTCGGATGGGGCGAAAGCGGTCTTGCGGACCGTTGGATTTTGAGGATTTCGGGGTGCGGGCCCTTCGACAGGGAGCGCGCCCCTTTGGACGTTTTGGAAAGCTGATGGCGAAGACTTCACCGCTCGAATTTCTGCAGCAGGTCAGCGCCGAGACCGCGAAAGTGGTCTGGCCGACTCGCCGCGAGACGGGCATCACGACGCTGATGGTGGTGATCTTCGCGTTCGTCGCGTCGGTCTTCTTCTTCGTCGTCGACATGATCATCCGCTACGGCGTCACCCTGATCCTGGGGATCGGACGATGAGCGCGATGGAAGCCGGCGTCGGCGGCCGCCCGAAGCGGTGGTACATCGTCCACGCCTATTCGAACTTCGAGAAGAAGGTCGCGGAGTCGATCCGCGAGAAGGCCGAGCAGACCGGCCTCGGCGATCTTTTCGAGGAAATCCTCGTTCCGACCGAGAAGGTCGTCGAGGTGCGGCGCGGCCGGAAGGTCGACGCCGAGCGCAAGTTCTTCCCGGGCTACGTGCTGGTGAAGATGGACCTGACGGATCAGGCCTACCATCTGATCCGCAACACGCCGAAGGTCACCGGCTTCCTGGGCGCGGACAACAAGCCGTCGCCGATTTCGGAGCGCGAGGCGCTCCGGATCATCCAGCAGGTGCAGGAAGGCATCGAGCGCCCGAAGCCTTCGGTGTCGTTCGAGGTCGGCGAGCAGGTGCGCGTCTCCGACGGGCCGTTCGCCTCGTTCTCGGGCATCGTTCAGGACGTCGACGAGGCGCGGGCGCGCCTCAAGATCGACGTGTCGATCTTCGGTCGCGCGACGACCGTCGATCTCGAATACGGGCAGGTCGAGAAGGTCTGACCCGAAACCCGGCTGTGGGAGACGAGGCGACGGCGCGTATCGGCCGATCGTCGACGATCGAACCACGGCTCAACGACGCATCCGGCCGGCGGCGCGGGCGTCCAGGAGACTGAGAGAAGATGGCGAAGAAAGTCGTAGGTTACATCAAGCTGCAGGTGCCCGCGGGCTCCGCGAACCCGTCGCCGCCGATCGGTCCGGCGCTCGGCCAGCGCGGCCTGAACATCATGGAGTTCTGCAAGGCGTTCAACGCGCAGACGGCGCAGATGGAGAAGGGGATGCCGATCCCCGTCGTCATCACCGCCTATGCCGACCGCTCCTTCACCTTCCTGATGAAGAGCCCGCCGGTCAGCTACTTCCTGAAGCAGGCGGCCAAGATCCAGAAGGGCTCGCAGACGACCGGCAAGAGCGCCCCCGTCGGCAAGGTCACCAGGACCCAGCTCCGCGAGATCGCGGAGAAGAAGATGGCGGACATGAACTGCGACACCGTCGATGCGGCGGTGGCGATGCTTGCGGGCTCGGCCCGTTCGATGGGCCTGCAGGTGGAGGGCTGACCATGGCGAAGGTTGGAAAGCGCGTCGCCAAGGGTCGCGAGGGCGTCGATCGCCTGAAGCTGTATGGTCTCGACGAGGCCCTCTCGCTCGTCAAGGAGCGCGCGAGCGCCAAGTTCGACGAGACCATCGAGATCGCCATGAACCTCGGCGTCGATCCGCGCCACGCCGACCAGATGGTCCGCGGCGTCTGCAACCTGCCGAACGGCTCCGGCCGCACGGTCCGGGTCGCGGTGTTCGCGCGTGGTCCGAAGGCCGACGAGGCCAAGGCCGCCGGCGCCGACATCGTCGGGGCGGAGGATCTGATGGAGACCGTGCAGGGCGGCAAGATCGAGTTCGATCGCTGCATCGCCACGCCCGACATGATGGCCCTGGTCGGCCGCCTCGGTAAGGTGCTCGGCCCGCGCGGCCTGATGCCGAACCCGCGCGTCGGCACGGTCACGATGGACGTCGGCGCGGCGGTCAAGGCCGCCAAGGGCGGCGCCGTGGAGTTCCGCGTCGAGAAGGCCGGCATCATCCATGGCGGCGTCGGCAAGGCCTCCTTCGGGGCCGAGAAGCTCGCCCAGAACATCAAGGCGTTCGCCGACGCGGTCGTGAAGGCCAAGCCGACCGGCGCCAAGGGCCAGTACGTCCAGAAGATCGCGATCTCCTCGACCATGGGCCCGGGCGTCCGCGTCGAGCCGTCGACCGTTCTGGGCGCGTAAGAATCTCGAAATTCCGTCCGGCCTTCGGGCCGGGCGGTCAGGGAAGGGCGGTTTCCGTCCTTCCCGACCTGTCCGAGAAAGCAGGCGCCCACCCACGGGGGTGACGCTTAAGCCCGGAGCACCGGGACCTGCCGAGACGGGGACGACCGAAGTCCAAGCCCGCGCGAGCGGCCTCGTCCTTCGGTTCGAACCATCGCCGTGCGCATCTCGCGTCACGCGCGGACAGGCGTTAGCCGCCGCTCCTGTCGGGTCTCCGCCCGGTGGAGCGGTCGTCGCAACCCGGCGGTCCCACCCTCTTATCGAGGGCGGATCGTCAACCGGAGAGAGCACGTGGACCGCGCAGAAAAGCGTGAAGCGGTTGCGACGCTGAACTCGGTGTTTTCGGACTCCGGGGCCATCGTCGTCGCTCACTACTCGGGCCTGAACGTCGCGCAGATGCAGACTCTTCGTCAGCGGATGCGTGAAGCGGGCGCGAGCGTGAAAGTCGCGAAGAACAGGCTCGCCAAAATCGCTCTCGAAGGCACGGACGCCGCTCACATTTCCAAGCTGCTCCAGGGTCCCACGATCCTGGCCTACAGCGCGGATCCTGTGACGGCGCCGAAGGTCGCTGTCGAGTTCGCCAAGGGCCACGACAAGTTCGTGATCCTCGGCGGCGCCATGGGCGCGACCTCCCTGAACCCGGACGGCGTCAAGGCTCTTGCCACGCTGCCGTCCCTGGACGAACTGCGCGCCAAGCTCGTCGGCCTGATCCAGGCTCCGGCGACCAAGATCGCGCAGCTTTCGACCGCGCCGGCCGCCAAGCTCGCGCGTGTGTTCGGGGCTTACGCCAACCGAGACGAGGCGGCGTGATCGCCGTTCTTCACACCCAAAAACTGGTTCGAACCTAAGGAACTGAGAAAATGGCTGATCTGACGAAGATCGTCGACGAACTGTCCAACCTGACGGTGCTCGAGGCCGCCGAGCTGGCGAAGCTCCTCGAGGAGAAGTGGGGCGTTTCGGCCGCGGCTGCGGTCGCTGTCGCCGCCGCTCCGGCCGGCGGCGGCGCCGCTGCGGCCGCCGAAGAGCAGACGGAGTTCACCGTCGTGCTCGCGGCCGCCGGCGAGAAGAAGATCGAGGTCATCAAGGAGGTCCGCGCGATCACCGGCCTCGGCCTCAAGGAAGCCAAGGATCTGGTCGAAGGCGCGCCGAAGCCCGTCAAGGAAGGCGTCTCCAAGGACGAGGCCGAGAAGCTCAAGGCCCAGCTCGAGAAGGCTGGCGCCAAGATCGAGCTCAAGTGAGCTGCCGCGGGTCCTTCGGGGTCCGCGCGTGAAATACCCTGCGGGGGCCGGCTGCGGCCTCCGCAGGGCGACTGGACGAGCCGCATGGAACGGGGTGTCTGAAACCCCGATTCCAGTGCGGCTTTCAGCGCCTCTCGGGCTTGGCGGCCTCGGGGCGCGATGTTTGGAGCGGGCGCGCGGCAGATGCCGCCATGCCCGCCGCGCCTGAGCCAAGCGCCCTGCGGGGTCTTTGGTTCAGGCGTGTGAAACGCTTGAGAATTGAGGAAGACGATGGCTCATACGATCACCGGCCGCAAGCGTGTCCGCAAGTTCTTCGGCAAGATCAAGGAAGTGACCGAGATGCCGAACCTCATTGAGGTTCAGAAGGCGTCCTACGATCAGTTCCTCTTGTTCGACGGCGCGGAGACCCGTCCGGACGAAGGCCTCCAGACGGTCTTCAAGTCGGTGTTCCCGATCTCCGACTTCTCGAACACCTCGATGCTGGAATTCGTGTCCTACGAGTTCGAGCAGCCGAAGTATGACGTCGACGAGTGCCGCCAGCGCGGCATGACCTTCGCCGCGCCGCTCAAGGTGACGCTGCGGCTGATCGTGTTCGACGTGGACGAGGAGACCGGCGCCAAGTCCGTCAAGGACATCAAGGAGCAGGACGTCTACATGGGCGACATGCCGCTCATGACGTCGAACGGCACCTTCATCGTCAACGGCACCGAGCGCGTCATCGTCTCGCAGATGCACCGCTCGCCGGGCGTGTTCTTCGACCACGACCGCGGCAAGACTCATTCCTCGGGCAAGCTGCTGTTCGCCGCCCGCATCATTCCGTATCGCGGCTCCTGGCTCGACATCGAGTTCGACGCCAAGGACATCGTGCACGCCCGCATCGACCGTCGCCGCAAGATCCCGGTGACGTCGCTGCTGTTCGCGCTCGGCATGGACGGCGAGGAGATCCTCGACACCTTCTACAACAAGGTGCCTCACCAGCGTGACGGCGACGGCTGGCGCATGCCGTTCAACGGCGAGCGCATGAAGGGCTTCAACGCCGCCACCGACCTGATCGACGCCGACACCGGCGAGGTCGTGCTCGAGGCCGGCAAGAAGCTCACCCCGCGCCAGGCGCGCCTGATCGGCGAGCGCGGCGTCAAGTTCCTCAAGGTCTCCAACGAGGAGATGGTCGGCCAGTACGTCGCCGAGGACCTCGTCAACGTCGAGACCGGCGAGATCTGGGCCGAGGCCGGCGAGGAGATCACTGCGAAGCTGCTCGAACTCCTCGAGGAGGTCGGCGTGAACGAGCTCGACCTGCTCGACATCGACCACGTCAACACCGGCGGCTACATCCGCAACACGCTGAACGTCGACAAGAACAACTCCCGCGAGGAGGCGCTGTTCGACATCTACCGCGTGATGCGTCCGGGCGAGCCGCCGACCCTCGACACCGCCGAGGCGATGTTCCAGTCGCTGTTCTTCGACAGCGAGCGCTACGACCTCTCGGCCGTCGGCCGCGTCAAGATGAACATGCGCCTCGATCTCGACGCGCCGGACACGCATCGCACGCTGCGCAAGGAGGATATCCTCGCGGTCGTGAAGACGCTCGTGGACCTGCGCGACGGCAAGGGCGAGATCGACGACATCGACCATCTCGGCAACCGCCGCGTCCGCTCGGTCGGCGAGCTGATGGAGAACCAGTACCGCGTCGGCCTTCTCCGCATGGAGCGCGCCATCAAGGAGCGCATGTCGTCGGTCGAGATCGACACCGTCATGCCGCAGGACCTGATCAACGCGAAGCCGGCGGCCGCCGCCGTGCGCGAGTTCTTCGGCTCCTCGCAGCTGTCGCAGTTCATGGACCAGACCAACCCGCTCTCCGAGATCACGCACAAGCGGCGTCTCTCGGCGCTCGGGCCGGGCGGCCTGACGCGCGAGCGCGCGGGCTTCGAGGTCCGCGACGTGCATCCGACCCATTACGGCCGCATCTGCCCGATCGAGACGCCGGAAGGCCCGAACATCGGCTTGATCAACTCGCTCGCGACCTTCGCGCGCGTGAACAAGTATGGCTTCATCGAAAGCCCGTACCGGAAGGTCAAGGACGGCCAGGTGACCGACGAGGTGCATTACCTCTCGGCCGTCGAGGAGGCGAAGCACCACGTCGCCCAGGCGAACGCGGTCATCACCGAGACGGGCCACTTCACCGAGGACCTGATCGTCTGCCGGCACATGGGCGAGGTCGTCTTCGCGCCGATCGAGCGCGTCGACTACATGGACGTGTCGCCGAAGCAGCTCGTTTCGGTCGCGGCCGCGCTGATCCCGTTCCTCGAGAACGACGACGCCAACCGCGCGCTCATGGGCTCGAACATGCAGCGCCAGGCGGTGCCGCTTGTCCGCGCCGACGCGCCGTTCGTTGGCACCGGCATGGAGGCCGTGGTCGCCCGTGACTCGGGCGCCGCGATCGCCGCCCGCCGCGCTGGCATCATCGATCAGGTCGACGCGACCCGTATCGTCATCCGCGCCAACGAGGAGACCGACGCCTCGAAGCCCGGCGTCGACATCTATCGCCTGATGAAGTTCCAGCGCTCCAACCAGTCGACCTGCATCACGCAGAAGCCGCTGGTCCGCGTCGGCGACATCGTCAAGAAGGGCGAGATCATTGCCGACGGCCCCTCGACCGAGCTCGGCGAGCTCGCGCTCGGCCGCAACGTGCTCGTCGCGTTCATGCCGTGGAACGGCTACAACTTCGAGGACTCGATCCTTCTCTCCGAGAAGATCGTCTCCGACGACGTCTTCACCTCGATCCATATCGAGGAGTTCGAGGTCATGGCCCGCGACACCAAGCTCGGGCCGGAGGAGATCACGCGCGACATTCCGAACGTGTCGGAAGAGGCGCTGAAGAACCTCGACGAAGCCGGCATCGTCTACATCGGCGCGGAAGTGCAGGCTGGCGACATCCTGTGCGGCAAGATCACGCCGAAGGGCGAGAGCCCGATGACGCCGGAGGAGAAGCTGCTCCGCGCCATCTTCGGCGAGAAGGCGTCGGACGTTCGCGACACCTCGCTCCGTGTGCCCCCCGGGGTCACCGGCACGATCGTCGAGGTGCGCGTGTTCAACCGGCACGGCATCGACAAGGACGAGCGCGCCCAGGCGATCGAGCGCGAGGAGATCGAGCGGCTCGCCAAGGACCGTGACGACGAGCTCGCGATCCTCGACCGCAACACCTATGCGCGTCTGGCCGAGATGCTGACCGGCAAGACCGCCGTCGGCGGCCCGAAGTCGATCAAGAAGGACGCCGCGATCACCCGCGAGGCGCTCTCCGAGGCTCCTCGGTCGCAGTGGTGGCAGATCGTCGTGTCGGACGACAAGATGATGTCCGACCTCGAGGGCATGCGCGCCCAGTACGACGAGCAGAAGAAGCGTCTCGAGCAGCGGTTCCTCGACAAGGTCGAGAAGCTGCAGCGCGGCGACGAGCTGCCCCCCGGCGTGATGAAGATGGTCAAGGTCTTCATCGCGGTGAAGCGCAAGATCCAGCCGGGCGACAAGATGGCCGGCCGTCACGGCAACAAGGGCGTCGTGTCGCGGATCGTGCCGGTCGAGGACATGCCGTTCCTCGAGGACGGCACGCATGTCGACATCGTGCTGAACCCGCTCGGCGTGCCGAGCCGCATGAACGTCGGGCAGATCCTCGAGACCCATCTCGGCTGGGCCTGCGCGGGCCTCGGCGCCCAGATCGGCAAGGCGATCGACGCCTATCGCGAGGGGGCGGGGCTCAAGGACCTCAAGTCCAAGCTCGACGTCGTCTATGGCGACAACGCCGAGATCAAGGACATGAACGACCAGGAGCTGGTCGAGATGTCCGAGACGCTCCGGCGCGGCGTGCCGATCGCGACGCCCGTCTTCGACGGCGCCAAGGAGGCGGACATCGAGCGCATGCTCGAGCTCGCCGGCGTCAACAAGTCGGGCCAGGTGACGCTCTCCGACGGGCGCACGGGCGAGCCGTTCGATCGTCAGGTCACGGTGGGCTACATCTACATGCTCAAGCTCCACCACCTGGTCGACGACAAGATCCACGCCCGTTCGATCGGCCCGTACTCGCTCGTCACCCAGCAGCCGCTGGGCGGCAAGGCGCAGTTCGGCGGACAGCGCTTCGGCGAGATGGAGGTGTGGGCGCTCGAAGCCTACGGCGCGGCCTACACCCTGCAGGAAATGCTGACGGTGAAGTCCGACGACGTGGCGGGTCGCACCAAGGTCTACGAGGCGATCGTGCGCGGCGACGACACGTTCGAGGCGGGCATTCCGGAGAGCTTCAACGTGCTCGTGAAGGAAATGCGCTCGCTCGGCCTCAACGTCGACCTGCATACCTCGAAGAAGCAGAACCAGCTTCCCCCGGCCGAGGCGGCCGAATGACGGCGGTCCTTTAACCGGGACTGCGCACGGGCGGACGGGCCGGATGGCCCGCCCGTCGCCGATTTAGAAGTTTCGGGATCCAGCGCGGCGTTGGCGGCGACGCAAGGCGCGGATCCCTCGGAAGGAGACGGCGATGAACCAGGAAGTGATGAATCTCTTCAACACGCAGGTTCCTGCCCAGACGTTCGACCAGATCCGCATCTCGATCGCCAGCCCCGAGAAGATTCTCTCGTGGTCGTTCGGCGAGATCAAGAAGCCCGAGACGATCAACTACCGGACCTTCAAGCCGGAACGCGACGGCCTGTTCTGCGCCCGGATCTTCGGTCCGATCAAGGACTACGAGTGCTTGTGCGGCAAGTACAAGCGCATGAAGTACAAGGGCGTCATCTGCGAGAAGTGCGGCGTCGAGGTCACCCTCTCGCGCGTGCGCCGCGAGCGCATGGGCCACATCGAGCTCGCGGCTCCCGTCGCGCACATCTGGTTCCTGAAGTCGCTGCCGAGCCGCATCGGCCTGCTGCTCGACATGACGCTGAAGGATCTCGAGGCGATCCTGTACTTCGAGAAGTACGTCGTGCTCGAGACCGGCCTGACCCCGCTCAAGGACCGTCAGCTGCTCAGCGAGGAGGAGTACCTCCACGCGCAGGACGAGTATGGCGAGGACGCCTTCACGGCCCAGATCGGCGCCGAGGCGATCCAGTCCATGCTGCGCGTGCTCGACCTCGAGAAGATGGCCGCTGACATCCGCGTCGAGATCGCGGAGGCGACCACCGAGCTCAAGCCGAAGAAGCTCGCCAAGCGCCTGAAGATCGTCGAGGCCTTCATCGACTCGGGCAACAAGCCTGACTGGATGATCATGACCGTCGTGCCGGTGATCCCGCCGGACCTGCGCCCGCTCGTTCCGCTGGACGGCGGCCGCTTCGCGACGTCCGACCTCAACGACCTCTACCGCCGCGTCATCAACCGCAACAACCGCCTGAAGCGGCTGATCGAGCTGCGCGCGCCGGACATCATCATCCGCAACGAGAAGCGCATGCTTCAGGAGGCGGTCGACGCGCTGTTCGACAACGGCCGCCGCGGCCGCGTCATCACGGGCGTCAACAAGCGCCCGCTGAAGTCGCTGTCCGACATGCTGAAGGGCAAGCAGGGCCGGTTCCGCCAGAACCTGCTCGGCAAGCGCGTCGACTACTCCGGCCGCTCGGTCATCGTCGTCGGTCCCGAGCTGAAGCTGCACCAGTGCGGCCTGCCGAAGAAGATGGCCCTCGAGCTGTTCAAGCCGTTTATCTACTCGCGGCTCGACGCCAAGGGCCTGTCGGCGACCGTCAAGCAGGCCAAGAAGCTCGTCGAGAAGGAGAAGCCGGAAGTCTGGGACATCCTGGACGAGGTCATCCGCGAGCATCCGGTGATGCTGAACCGCGCGCCGACGCTCCATCGCCTCGGCATCCAGGCCTTCGAGCCGGTGCTGATCGAGGGCAAGGCGATCCAGCTGCATCCGCTCGTCTGCGCGGCGTTCAACGCCGACTTCGACGGCGACCAGATGGCCGTGCACGTCCCGCTGAGCCTCGAGGCGCAGCTGGAAGCGCGCGTCCTCATGATGTCGACCAACAACATCCTGCATCCGGCGAACGGCGCGCCGATCATCGTGCCGTCGCAGGACATCGTGCTCGGCCTCTACTACCTCACGCTGATGCGCGACAACGAGCCCGGCGAGGGCTCGCTGTTCGCCAACATCGGCGAGATGGAGCACGCGCTGTTCTCCAAGGCCGTCACGCTGCACACCAAGATCAAGGGCCGCTTCGTCTCGGTAGACGAGAACGGCGACAAGGTCTCGAAGGTCTATGAGACCACGCCCGGGCGCATGATGCTCGGCCAGTTGCTGCCGCAGACCCCCAAGCTGACCTTCGACGTCGTCAACAAGCTGATGACGAAGAAGGAAATCTCGAACATGATCGACACCGTCTACCGCAACTGCGGTCAGAAGGACACGGTCATCTTCTGCGACCGGATCATGTCGCTCGGTTTCCACAACGCGTTCAAGGCTGGCATCTCCTTCGGCAAGGACGACATGGTCGTGCCGGAGACCAAGACGAAGATCGTCGAGGACACCCGCACGCTCGCCAAGGAATACGAGCAGCAGTACCAGGACGGCCTGATCACCCAGGGCGAGAAGTACAACAAGGTCGTCGACGCCTGGGCGAAGTGCACCGACAAGATCGCCGAGGAGATGATGGC
>CABHPB010000089.1 GCA_902168115.1 uncultured Methylopila sp.
CCCTCAAGGGGGAGGGACCCGGCTGCTGTCGCGCCGAGGCTCACGCTTTCACCCCCGCCTTCGCCGCCTTCTCCTCGTCCCACCACCAAATTTCCGGCGCGCCGCGCGCGAAGCGGGGTTTTTCGGCCGGGTGGCCATAGGCGTCCCAGTAGGCGAGCGTGTGCGAGCCCTTGTTCCAGGCGGGAACCCATGTCCAGAGCGCGCGCAGCACGCGGTCGAGCGCGCGGCAGGCGAGGCTGAGCTCGTCGCGGGACGTCGCGGCCACGATCTTCTCGACCAGCGCGTCGACGGCGGGATTCGCTACGCCGGACGCGTTCTGCGAGCCCGGCAGGTTGGCGGACTCCGACGAGAACACCTGCCGCAGCGCCTCGCCCGGCGTCTCGGCCATGCCCATGCGCCGGCTGATGACGTCGTACTCGAAGTTGTTGGTGCGCTGCTGGTACTGCGCGGCGTCGACGAGCCGGATGCTGGCCTGGATCCCGAGCACCTTCAGGCTGGAGATGTATTTCGAGATATGCGGGTCGAGCCCGGGGTCGAACTCCAGGAACTCGATCGTCAGCGCCTCGCCCTTGGCGTTCACCGCGCGGCCGTCCTTCACCGCGTAGCCGGCCTCCTTCAGCAGGGCGATCGCCTCGCGCAGCAGTTTCCGGTCCTGTCCGGAGCCGTCGGCGACCGGCGGGACGACCGGCTCGCCGAACGCCTCGTCCGGGACCTTGCCGCGGAACGGCTCCAGCAGCGCGAGTTCGGCGCCTTCGGGCTTGCCAGTCGCCATCATCTCCGGCGCGCCCTGGAAGACCGACCAGGTCCGCTTGTAGGCGTCGAACATCAGGTTCTTGTTCATCCACTCGAAGTCGAATGCGAGGTTCAGCGCCTTCCGCACGCGGATGTCCTGAAACTTCTCGCGGCGCAGGTTGAAGTACCAGCCCTGAGCGCCCGACGGCGTGAGGTCGGGCAGCGTCTCGCGCTTGATCTTGCCGTCGCGGACGCCCGGAAAATCGTAGCCGGTCGCCCAGACGCGGGACGTGAACTCCTCGCGGAACAGGTAGCCCTTGCCCTTGAACGCCTCGAAGGCGACGTCGCGGTCGCGGTAGAACTCGAAGCGGACGCGCTCGAAATTGTTCTGGCCGACATTCACCGGCAGATCCTTCGCCCAGTAATCGGCGACGCGCTCGAACTCGATGAAGCGCCCCTGCGCCAGCCGGCCGACCTTGTAGGGGCCGGAGCCGAGAGGCGGGTCCATCGTCGCCTCGTCGAAGGATTTTTTGGCGTAATAGGCCTTCGAGAAGATCGGCAGCCCGGCCAGCGTCAGCGGCAGGTCGCGGGTGCGGTGCTTCGACAGGCGCAGCACGAGCGCGTCCGGCGCCTCGACCTCGACCGCTTCGAGGTCGCGGATGGTCTGCGCCACGAGCGGATGGCCCTTCGCCTTCAGCGTCTCGAACGACCATTTCACGTCGTCGGCCGTGAGCGGGGAGCCGTCGTGGAAGCGCGCCTCGGGCCAAAGCCGGAATCGGAAAGCCAGCCCGTCGCCGGACACCGCGACCGACCTCGCGACGAGGCCGTAGAGCGCGTCCGGCTCGTCCGACGCGCGCGCCATCAGCGTGTCGAAGGTCAGCCCCATACCCTGCGCGCCGTCGCCCTTCAGGATATAGGCGTTCAGCGTGTTGAAGGTTGTGAGGCTCTGGTTGAGGGCGGTCGTCGGCGGGACCTGGCTGAACGAGCCGGCCTTGGGCGCGTCGGGGCGCACATAGTCGAAATGCCTGAAGTCCGGTCCGTATTTCAGCTCGCCGAAGGCCGACAGGCCGTGGCGCTCGGGCCCGAACGCCTTCGGGTCGGCGCCGCCCTCGGCGGCCGCCGAGGCGCCCTCGCTCTGGGCGCGGACCGCGTGGGGAAACAGCCCGAAGGCAGCGGCGGCGCCCGCATGGACGAGCGCCGCGCGGCGCGAGAGCGCCGTCGTCTCCAGAACCCCGCTCCGTTGCAAGGGGAGGAATCGCGCGTCATTCGGAAGGCGCCGGCGATCGCCGCTCACGGCTTGCTCCCGGCGGCCTTGGCCTTTTCCGCGTCCCACCACCAGACGGTCGGGAACAGCGCGCCGCGCGGCGGCAGCTTGTCCGGTCGCGAGAAGCGGTCCCAGCGGGCGGTGCGGTCCTCGACGCTGGTGAACTGAGGCACGACGTACCAATGGGCGAGCAGCACGCGGTCGAGGGCGCGCGTCGCGGCCGTCAGCTCGTCGCGGTCCTTGGCGTAGACGATCTTCTCGATCAGCGCGTCGATCGCCGGGTCCTTGATGCCGACGAAGTTCTGCGAGCCGGGCACGTCCGCCGACTGGGATCCCCACATGTCGCGCTGCTCGTTGCCCGGCGAGAGCGACTGGCCCCAGCCGACCGTCACCATGTCGAAGTCGAAGGCGCGGATGCGGTTGATGTACTGGCTGTCGTCCAGCGGGCGCAGGCTCACCTCGACGCCGAGCCGTTCCAGCGCCGGCTTGTAGAAGCTGAGCAGCCGCTCCTGGCTCGGGTCGAGATAGATGAACTCGATCCGGAACGTCTCGCCCGCCGCGTTCTTCAGCGCGGGCTTGCCGCCGTCGCGCGTGACGGCCCAGCCCGCCTGCTTGAGGAGGTCGACGGCTTCACGCAGGTTCTTGCGCGCCGCCTCGGGCGAACCGCCGACCGGGTTCGTGTACTCGGTGGCAAAGACCTCCGCGGGGATCTTGTCCTTGACGGTCTCGAGGATCTCCTTCTCGCGGCCCTCGGGGAGGCCCTTGGCGGCGAGCTCGGTGCCGAAGAAGTAGCTGTCGATCCGCACGTACTGGCCGTACATGATCGACTTGTTGATCTCCTCGAAGTCGAAGGCGAGGTTGAACGCCTTGCGGACGCGCCAGTCCCTGAACTTGTCGCGCCGCGTGTTGAAGGCGTAGGCCTGCATCCTCCCGGACTGGCTGTCCTTGAATTTCTCGAGCAGCACGCGCTTCTCGGCGACGGCGGGGAACTGGTAGGCGGTCGCCCAGTTCTTGGCGCTGTTCTCCTGGCGGTAGTCGAACTGGTCGCCCTTGAAGCCCTCGACCAGCACTGTCATGTCGCGGAAATACTCGAAGCGCATTTCGTCGAAATTGTTCGTGCCGATCCGCACCGGCAGCTTCGCCGCCCAGTAGTCGGGGACGCGCTCATAGGCGATCGCGCGGCCGGGCGTGAAATCCTTGATTCGGTAGGGGCCGGAGCCGAGCGGCTTTTCGAGCGTGCCTTCCTCGATGTTGCGCTTCTTGCCCTGCGCGTCCGTTCCTTCCCACCAGTGCTTGGGCAGGACCGGGATCTGGCCGGTGATCTGCGGCAGTTCGCGATTGCCGGGGCCGGCGAAGGTGAAGGTCACCTCGCGCTCGCCGGTGACCTCCGCCTTGGTCACGTTGTGGTAGTAGCGAGAGCGCATCGGATCGATCCGCTTCAACGTCTCGAACGACCAGACCACGTCCTCGGGCGTGATCGGCCTGCCGTCGTTGAAGCGCGCCTCGGGCCTGAGGCGATAGGTGACCGAGGAATAGTCGGCCGGATAGCGCACGCTCTCGGCCACGAGGCCGTATTCGGTCGCCGGCTCGTCGAGCGCGTCCGCGAGCAGCGTGTCGTAGAGCAGGTTGAGCCCGGCGGCCTCGTTGCCCTTGGGGATGAAGCCGTTGAGGCTGTCGAAGGTGCCGTAGGTCCCGAGCCGCACGCGGCCGCCCTTTGGGGCGTCGGGGTTCACGTAGTCGAAATGCTTGAAGTCCGGCGGGTACTTCACGTCGCCGAACAGCGACAGGCCGTGACGCCACTCCGGAGCGCTCGGCGCGGCCTCCTGCGCGACGGCGGGCGCGGCGGCCAGCGCGGCGATCAGGGCGGCTGCGAGGCGAAGGCTCATGGGCGGGCGGGCGTCCTCTGTGGAATCCGAGCGGTTTCGCCCGCGCATTATGTCGTCAAACGTGGCGGGTTCCAGACGAGCGACAGCCGGCGCGCGGACGTGACGCGATCGTGAGGCCCGCGCAAACGAAAAGGCCGGGCGTTTCCGCCCGGCCTGACAGTCCGAAGGAAGGACGGATCACTTGCCCGGGATCGGGGCCGGATTGTCCGAGTTCTTGTTCAGGAAGGCGATGACGTTGGCGCGCTCCTGGGCGTCCTTGATGCCCGGGAACGCCATCATGGTGCCGGGCACCACCTTGGCGGGATCCTCCAGCCACTTGTCGAGCAGTGCGAAGTTCCACGGGTCCTGCGTGTGCTTCTTGAACTCGTCGGAGTACTCGAAGTCCGCGATGTGGCCGTGCTTCATGCCGACGATGCCGTAGAGGTTCGGGCCCGCGATCGTCTCGCCGCCCTTGTTCAGGCTGTGGCAGACGCCGCACTGCTCCTCGGTGGTCTTCTGCCCAGCGGCGAGGTCGGCCGAGGCGAGCAGCTTGTCGATGTCGCCGCCGCCGGCCGCAGGAGCCGCAGCCTGGTCGGCGGGCTTGGCCGGTTCCGCCGGCTTTGCGGGTTCGGCCGGCTTCGCAGGTTCGGCCGGCTTGGGAGCCTCCGCGGCCTTCTGATCGCCGCCGGCCTGCTCGCCAGCCGGCTTCGGCGCCTCGGTCTTCTTCTCCTCAGCAGGAGCGGCCGGCGCGGGAGCCGCGGCCGGGGCCTCGGACTTCTTGTCGCCGCCTGCGGCGGGGGCGCCGCCTTCGAGCTTCGCCGGGTTGTCGGAGTTCTTGTTGAGGTAGGCGACGAGGTTCGCCCGCTCATCCTCGTTCTTGACGCCCGCGAAGGCCATCGAGGTGCCGGGCACGTAGCCCTTCGGGTTCTCCAGCCACTTGCCGAGATTCTCGACGTCCCAGACCTTGTCGGAGGTCTTCTTCATGGCGTCGGAGTAGCCGAAGCCCTCCATGTGGGCGTGCTTCAGGCCGACGATGCCGTACAGGTTCGGGCCGGCCTTGGCCGGGCCGCCCTTGGTGAAGTCGTGGCAGGCCGCGCACTTCTTGGAGGCCTGCTCGCCCTTCGCCGGGTCCGCCGCCGCGACCTTCGCCGCGAACCCGCCGCCGGCGCCGCCTCCCGCGGCCGGAGCGGCCGCGCCGGCCGCCGGCGCGCCGCCTTCGCCGGCCTTGGGCAGCGGCTTCGGGCTTTCGGAGTTCTTGTTGAGATAGGCGATGATGTTGGCCCGCTCCTGCGTGTCCTTCACGCCGGCGAAGGACATGGACGTGCCCTGGATGTAGCCCTTGGGGTTCTCCAGCCACTTGTCGAGCGAGGCGAAGTCCCAGTTGCCGCCGGACTTCTTCATCGGCTCGGAATAGGTGAAGTCGTCCTCGTGGCCGTGCTTGGCGCCCACGATGCCGAACAGGTTCGGGCCGGCCTTGTGCGGCTCGCCCTTGCCGAAGGAATGGCAGGCGGCGCACTTCTTCACCGCCTGCTCGCCCTTGGCCGGGTCCGCGGAGGCCAGCAGCGCGAGCGCGCCCGCCGGAGCGGCGCCGCCGGCGGCCTTGCCGCCCTCTTCCTTGACCGCGACCTCCATGCCGGGCTTCGCCGGCTTCTTCTCATGGAAGATTTCTTCGACCAGCACGTTCACGCCGAGCAGGACGGTGAGCGTGCCGAGCACGGCTCCCGCGATTTTATTGAATTTGAAGCTGTCCATATCGGCTCCGCTGTCCTGGCAGGGGCCGTCGCGCGCTGGTCCGCGCCGCCTCCCCAAGGCGTGAAACTTCTCTCTGGCGACTTTAGAAAAGCCGCAAGGCGGCGGCACGCTACCCGCTTTTGCGCGAGCGCCGCAACTCGGCTATCACGCAGGCGCATTGCTACCTTATGCTGAGGCCCCTCAGCGGCCAAGCTGCGGAAATGCTTGGGCTTTCAACCCGTTGCTGGAATTCGAATGCCCACAGTCCGCAGCCCGACGCGACCACTTGTCCTGATCCCGGCGCGCCTCGCCGCGACGCGGCTGCCGGGCAAGCCGCTCGCCGACATCCATGGCGAGCCGATGATCGCCCACGTGCTGAAGCGCGCGCGCGAAGCCGGCGTCGGTCCGGTGGTCGTCGCCGCCGACAGCCCCGAGATCGCCGAGGCCGTGAACGCGGCCGGCGGCCAGACGGTGCTGACGCGCCCCGACCACGCCTCCGGCTCCGACCGCATCCACGAGGCGCTCGAGGCGCTCGATCCGGACCGGGAGTTCACCGTGATCGTCAACGTGCAGGGCGACCTGCCGACGCTCGATCCCGCCGCCATCCGCGCGAGTCTGACCCCGCTCGAGGATCCGGACGTCGACGTCGCGACGCTCGTCGCCGAGATCGAGCGCGAGGAGGAGAAGACGTCGCCGAGCGTGGTGAAGATGGTCGGCAGCGAGATCGCGCCCGGCCGCTTCCGCTGCCTCTATTTTACGCGCGCGACCGCGCCGGCGGGGGAGGGGCCGCTCTATCATCACATCGGTCTCTATGCTTACAGGCGCGATGCGCTGGAGCGCTTCGTGAAGCTGCCGCCGTCCCCTCTCGAAAAGCGCGAGAAGCTGGAGCAGCTGCGCGCGATCGAGGCCGGGATGCGGATCGACGCCGTCAGGGTTGCGGTGACGCCGCTCGGAGTCGACACGCCCGAGGATCTGGAGCGCGCCCGCGAAATGCTCGCCTCGGGAGCCGGAATATGACCGCCAACGCCAAGATCGCCTATCAGGGCGAGCCGGGCGCGAACTCGCACCTCGCCTGCGCCAGCGTCTTCCCGGACATGGAGCCCGCGCCCTATCCGAGCTTCGAGGACGCGCTCGCGGCGATCGCGTCCGGCGAATGCGCGCTCGGCATGATCCCGATCGAGAACTCGGCCAACGGCCGCGTCGCGGACATCCACCACCTGATGCCCTCGGCGGGCCTGCACATCGTCGGCGAGTACTTCATGCCGATCCATCACCAGCTGATGGCGGTGAAGGGCGCGACCCTCGAGACGGTGCAGACCGTGCAGAGCCACGTCCAGGCGCTCGGCCAGTGCCGCGCCCGCATGCGCGCGCTCGGTCTGAAACCCCTGATCGGCGCCGACACGGCGGGCTCCGCGCACGAGATCGCGGAAGCCGGCGACCCGACGCGCGCGGCGATCGCCTCCGAGCTCGCAGCCGAGGTCTACGGGCTGGAGATCCTCGCCCGCAACGTCGAGGACTTCGACAACAACACCACGCGTTTCGTCGTGCTGTCGCGCGAGAAGGCGTGGGCGCCGGCGGGGCGGGGGCTGACCGTCACGACCTTCGTGTTCAAGGTCCGCAACATCCCGGCCGCGCTCTACAAGGCGCTCGGGGGCTTTGCGACCAACGCCATCAACATGACGAAGCTCGAGAGCTACCAGCTCGACGGCGCCTTCACGGCCACGCAGTTCTACGCCGACGTCGAGGGCCATCCGAAGGACCCGGCGCTGCGGCGCGCGCTCGACGAGCTGAAGTACTTCTCGACCGAGATCGCCGTGCTCGGCGTCTATCCGGCGCACGATTTCCGCGTCACGGCGCGGGCGCTGGAGGCGGAGGCCGCGGCGCGCCTCGGCAAGGTCGGGCGGCGCTGACCCGTCGCTAGCGGCGGACCGGCGGCGCCGTGATCTCGCCGTAGGACAGCTGGATCTCGGAGCGCTCCGAGAAGATGCGGCGCGGCAGGCCGTCCGCCGCGCCGACCCAGATGGTCTGTTCGCCGGCGCCCTGGTCCTCGAGCTCCTTGGGCGGCGCGTAGGAGTAGACCTTCACCTTCTCGCCCTCATAGGTCTCGTCGGTCTTCTCGACGCAGTCCTTCATGCCGGCGCCGACGGCGGACTTCATCATCGACTGCCGCTCGCCGGGCTTCAGCTCCAGCGCCTGCCACTCGCCGTCGTTCTGGACATAGAATTTCTGGCCGATGGCAAGCGAGGTCATCGGCTTGCGGCCGAAGGCGCGCGTCAGCTGCCGGTAGGCGGGGGCCGAGCCGAGCTTCTCGAAGGCGGCCACAACCGGCGCGCAGGAGGCGTCGGCGCGGGCCGCGACCGGCGCGGTCAGCGTCACGGCCAGAGCCAGACAGAACGAATGTCGCGTCATCGCGAACGTCTCCTCGCGGGTCTGCTTGTGCCCGCAGTGATTTATCGCAGGCCGAGCCCGCGTCACCGTCCCAAGGCGAAGCGCCGCAGAAGGTGATGGGCGATCGCGCTCGGCGGCGGCGTGAACGGTCCGTCCTCGCGCGGCCGGCCCAGCATGTCCGCGACCTCGTCGCGGGAGAACCAGCGTGCGTCCTCCAGTTCGTCGAAGTCCGGCGTCACCTCCTCCGAGAGCGCCTCGCAGCGCACGCCGATCATGAGCTGCGACGGGAAGGGCCAGGGTTGCGACAGCTCGTAGGTCACCTCGCCGATCTGGACGCCCGCCTCCTCCCCGATCTCGCGGCGGGCGGCGTCCTCGATCGTCTCGCCCGGCTCGACGAAGCCAGCGAGGCAGGACCACATGCCCGGCGGGAAGCGCGCCTGACGCCCGAGCAGGCAGGCCTCGCCGCGCGTGACGAGCATAATCGTCACCGGGTCGACGCGCGGGAAATGCAGCGCCCCGCAGGACGGGCATTCGCGCCGCCAACCGCTGGCGTTCGGCCGCGTGGCCGCGCCGCAATTGGCGCAGAAGCCGTTGCGGGCGTGCCAGAGAGCCATGGACTTGGCGTAGCCCGCGAGCGCCAGAACCTCCGGCGCCAGCCGCTCGCTCCACGCCAGCGCGCGCAGATCCTCGCAGGCGAGGTCGTCGGCTCGCTCGATCCCCTCTGCCGCCCCGTCGCCGAGACTGACCGTAAAGCGCGGCGCGTCGCCGACGAACCCGAGAAACGCCGCGCGCTGGCCGGGGCCGAGCGCGGCGAGGCCTTCCGCGTCGAACAGCGGGTCGAGCGCGCCGCCGCCCGAAGCGCGCAGCACGGGGCGGTCGCCGAGGAACGGCAGGAAGCGCGCGTCGGGCGCGGCAGCGGCGTGCGCGATCGCCTCGTCGTCGCCGCGGAGCTTGTCCGCGCGGTCGATCTCGAGGCCGGCGTAGCCGAGAGGCGGCTCGGATGTCGGCGCACGGCGCTGCACGGGTCTGCTCCCTCGATGACGGATCGGTGCGCCGGCAGGCGTCGCCCGGCGGACGGAATTAGGGCGCGGGCGGCGCCCAGCCCGCAAGCGCGCCCTTGCGCCGGCGCCCCCTCGCAGGCCATATAGCGTCCGGGAGGTTGGCGGTGGACGTATTCCTCGCCAACCGGGTCAGGTCCGAAAGGAAGCAGCCCTAACGAGACCGATGCGGGTCGTCGACCGGCCTCCCACCCTTCTCACAACATCAGGACGCCGTTGATGTCGGAGACGGCCTGCGTGCTTCGAGACGGCCCTTCGGGCTTCCTCAGCATGAGGGTCGGCGGCGGTCACGGGGCGACTGCCCCATGAGCCAGGCTCCCTATCGCGTCCTCGCCCGAAAATACCGTCCGCAACGCTTCGAGGATCTCATCGGCCAGGAGCCGATGGTCCGCACGCTCCGCAACGCCTTCGCCTCCGGCCGCATCGCGCAGGCCTGGATTCTTACGGGCGTGCGCGGCGTCGGAAAGACCACCACCGCCCGCATCCTCGCCCGCGCGCTGAACTACGAACGAGAGGACGGCACGGGCGGCCCGACCGTCGATCTGTCGGAGAAGGGCGTCCACTGCGACGCCATCATGGAGTCGCGCCATGTCGACGTCGTCGAGATGGACGCCGCCTCCCACACCGGCGTCGCCGACGTCCGCAACATTCTGGAGACCGTGCACTACGCGCCGGTGATGGCCCGCACCAAGGTGTTCATCATCGACGAGGTGCACATGCTCTCGACGAGCGCCTTCAACGCCTTCCTGAAGACGCTCGAGGAGCCGCCGCCGCATGTGAAGTTCATCTTCGCGACGACGGAGCTCCGCAAGGTGCCGGTGACGGTGCTCTCGCGCTGCCAGAGCTTCTCGCTCCGGCGCGTGGCGGCCGACGAGATGACGGCGCATCTGAAGCGCATCTCCGACCTCGAGGACGTCTCGATCGAGGACGAGGCGCTCGCGGTCATCGCCCGGGCCTCGGAGGGCTCGGTGCGCGACGCGCTTTCGCTGCTCGACCAGGCCATCGCCCATGGCGAGGGGAACGTCGAGGCCGGCGCAGTTCGCTCCATGCTTGGCCTCGCAGACCGCGGCGGTGTTCTGGACCTGTTCGACGCGGTGATGCGGGGCGACGCGGCCGAAGCGCTGGAGCGGTTCCGCACGAGCCACGACGCCGGCGCCGAACCTGTCGCCGTGCTGGCCGACCTCGCCGAGACCGTCCACCTCGTCACCCGCATCAAGCTCGCCCCGAAGGCCGCCGACGATCCGGCGCTGTCGGAGAGCGAGCGCGTGCGCGGCAGGGACTTCGCCGAGAAACTTTCGATGAGGGCGCTGTCGCGCGCGTGGCAGATCCTTTTGAAGGGCATCTCGGAGACGCAGATTGCGGTGAAGCCCGCTCAGGCAGCCGACATGGTGCTGGTGCGGCTCTGCTACGCCGCCGACCTGCCGACGCCCGAGGAGGCGATCCGTGCGCTTTCGGACGGGACGGGCGGCGGCGCGCTGCGTGGTCCGGCGCCTTCGGGCCCGTCCGGCGGACGTCCCGCGCCCGAGGCGATGGCGCCGTCGCGGCCCGGCCCGGCGCTTGCCGCCGCGCAGGGCTATGCGCGCGCCCCCGAGCCTGCCCAGGCCCCGCGCGCCGAGAGCGTTGCGACCCTCACGCTCGCGCGCTTCGAGGATCTGGTCGCGCTCGCCGCCAAGCACCGCGACATCCTTCTGCAGACCGCGCTGAAGCGGAATGTGCGGGTCGTGCGCTTCGAGGACGGGCGGCTAGAGTTTCAGCAGGCGGGGCAGGCCTCCGCCGACCTCGCCGGCCAGATCGCAAAGAAGGCGCAGGAATGGACCGGCCAGCGCTGGATGGTCTCGGTGGTGTCCGGCGAAGGCGCGCCGACGATCGAGGAACGCGAGCAGGCCGAGGCCGCCGCGCTGCTCGCCGGCGTGCAGGCCCATCCGCATGTCCGCGCGATCCTCGAAAAGGCGCCGGGCGCCGTGATCGTCGACGTGCGGACACGAGAGAGCGAGACCTCCGAACCCGAGCTTGACGCCGGCGCGGCCGACGCCCTACCTCCGGCCGAGGACGACGACGACCTCTGACAAAGGACCTGCGATGCGCGACCTGATGGGCATGATGGCGAAGGCCAAGGAGCTCCAGCAGAAGATGCAGGACGCCCAGGCCGAGCTCGACCAGGTCGTGGTCGAGGGCGCTTCCGGCGGCGGCCTCGTCACCGTGACGCTCACCGCCAAAGGCGAGCTCAAGGGTCTCAAGATCGACCCGAGCCTGCTGAAGCCGGACGACGCCGAGATCGTTGAGGACCTGATCGTCGCCGCCCATGCCGAGGCGCGGGGCAAGGCCGAGGCCGCGATGCAGGAAAAAATGGCGGGGCTCACCGCCGGCCTGCCGATCCCGCCCGGCATGAAGCTCCCGTTCTGAGCGTCGAAAGAGCGTGAGCAGTCCGGAATTCAAGCAATTGAATGAAGGCTGGAACGCGGAACCGAACGCGCCCGAGCCGATGATCAACGTCGCCGGCTCCGCCGTCAGCCTCGCATTCTATCTAAATCACCAAGCATACCCAGCGGAGGTGGAAGAGGTCGGGCGGATCATTTTCTCCCAGTGTGCCGCCTGGAGGCTAGGCCCCACGAACGACGAAGGCTGGTATCTCGGCCAGTGTCGATACAGCGGCCTGGCTCCGGCGTGGGGCGAGTTTTACGAGCTGATCGGACCCGACGAAAGCAAGCGCGATCCCGCTGACTGGAGGCTGCCGACGAAACCCGGCTCCGGTGATCGCCACTTCTTGTTCTATTTTCGCGATGAGACGTTTGAGTGTTTCGCCGCTGACTGGTCCCTCGAACGGGGTTTAGAGCGGGTTCCCTTGCTCGATCGCGCGCCATCATAATCCAAGCAACAGAGCGCATGTCCCGCACCGCCGCCGGCCCCGAGATCGAACGCCTGATCCAGCTTCTCGCGAAGCTGCCGGGGCTCGGGCCGCGATCGGCGCGGCGGGCGGCGCTGCATCTGCTGACACGGCGCGACCAGCTACTGGAACCGCTGTCCGACGCGATGCGGCTCGCCTGCGAGCGCGTGGTGGTCTGCTCGACCTGCGCCAATGTCGACACCCAGGACCCTTGCGCGATCTGTCGCGACGCGCGGCGCGACGCCTCGACCATCGTCGTCGTCGAGGACGTCTCGGACCTCTGGGCGCTGGAGCGCTCGGGAGCGATCTCGGCGCGCTACCACGTGCTCGGCGGCACCCTTTCGGCGCTCGACGGCCGCGGCCCGGAGGACCTCAACCTCGGCACGCTCGCCGAGCGCGCCCGCGATCCGGACGTGAAGGAAGTCATCCTCGCGGTGAACGCCACCGTCGAGGGCCAGACCACCGCGCATTACGTCACCGACCTCCTGGCCGACAGCGACGTCAAGGTGACCCGCCTCGCGCATGGCGTGCCGGTGGGCGGCGAGCTGGACTACCTCGACGACGGGACGCTCGCCGCCGCCATCCGCAGCCGCACCACCTTCTGATCAGGCCGCGCGCAGCAGCACGCCCGATCCCCATGGATCGGTCGCCAGCGCGGACCCGTCCCGCCGCGCGACCGCGACGCCGGCCGCCTCGATCCGGCGCGCCGCCTCGGCCACGTCGTCCTCGCTCGGCAGCAGCATCTCGAAATGGGTCAGCCGCGCCGTGTTCTCCGGCGGAGCGCCTGCGCCGCGGCTCGACCAGACGTTCGCCGCGACATGGTGGTGGTAGCCGCCGGCGCTCATGAACAGCGCGCCGGGATAGGTCGTCACGAGATCGAGCCCGACCGTGTCCAGCCAGAACGCGCCCGCGCGGTCGAGATCGCCGGCTTGGAGATGGACATGCCCGAGACGCGTCCCCGCCGGCGCCGGCGCGTTTGGATCGCCCTCCGCCTCCGCGAGGGCGGCGAGCCCCGCGGCGTCGATCCGGTCGCTCGCCATCTTCAGCCGCCCGTTCTCGAACGGCCACTTTTCGCGCGGGCGATCCGCGTAGATCTCGACGCCGAGCCCGTCCGGGTCGTCGAGGTAGAGCGCTTCGCTGACGAGATGGTCGGACGCGCCGGTCAGCAGGCCATTGGAGGCGAGGCGGGCGAAGGCGCGCGCGAGGTCGCGCCGCTCCGGCAGCAGCACGGCGACGTGGAACAGCCCGGCGGCCGTCGGCGGCTTGGGCGCCGCGCCGCGCTTCTCGACGAGGCGCAGGACCGGAGTTCCGCCCTCGCCGCCGAGCTCCGCGCGGCCAGCGGCGCGGTCGAGCGCCACAAGGCCGACCGCTTCGCGATAGAAGTCGACAGATCGCGACAGGTCGGAGACCTCGAGTTCCGCGAGCCCGAGACGCATGCTGGCGGGAAGCCGGCGGGCGAGCTCGGTTGCGGGCGCGTCCTGAACGGGCATGTCGTCGATCTCCTTCGCCGGGGAGTCTATCCGGCGATGGTCAGATCATGGCGCGACGGTCAGATGTCCACTCGTCTGACCATAGACGCCGATTGCGCGAATGCAACGATACTGTGCTCGCGGCTGCTCAGGTCTTGCGCTCGCAGAACCGGATCCGATTGCCGCTCGGGTCCCAGACCTGCATCTCCCGGCCCCACGGCGCGTCTTCGAGGCCCGGCCGCATGTGGCCGTATCCCTTGGCCGAGATCTCGGCGTGGAAGGCTTCGACTCCCGTCATCGGTGCGAACACCACCACGCCGGGCGATCCGTCGCCATGGTGTTCGCTGAGGTGAAGCGTGAGCCCTGCGTGGGAAACCTGCATGTAGAGCGGCGCCGCATCGTCGAAACGATGCTCCCAGTCGACGCAGAAGCCGAGAAAGCCGACGTAGAACGCTTTGGTTTTTTCGATGTCGAACATCCGGAGAACCGGGATGGGCGCGTCAAAGGCGACGGCGTTCGACGTCGTCACGCCGCCCGCCGGTAATCTGCGCTCATGAAGTCGATCCAGGCGCCGTCAGCACCCCGTAAGCGTGAGGAAAACCGGAAGCGGCCCTCTTCCGTGGCCTCGATGATGTCGTGATAGAGCGTCTCGCCCTCCGACACGAAGGAGGGGCCCGACGCCGCGAGCACCAGCCGGTCCTGACCGTCGAACGCGCCGTCATAGAGCCACAGCTTCGTCATCGGCGAGGCGATGAACGTCCCGACGAACCGGCCTTTGTCGGGATCGAAGCCGATCGTCATCATCGACGTGTGAGTCTCCCCGTCCGGCGAGGTCCCTTCGCCGTCGGCCACGATCCAGAGCGCGCCGACGGGCCTGATGACCCAGCGCCCCTTCGTCTTCACGGGGGGCTGGCCCGGGCCCATGACCATCTCGGCCTCGAACGACCAGTCGCCGAGCAGCCGCTGCAGCCACTCGTGTTCGGGTCTCGGCGGCGGGATCTCCATCCGGCTTGTCCTCCCTCGGTGGTTTCGCGCGGCAGTCTAGGCGTCTCCGCCGCGCGGGGCGACGCGGCTCGCGCCGAAGTGACTGCGGCGGGAAAAGCAAGGCGACCTTGCCTCGACCGCTCCGATCCATTAGCAAGCCGCGGGAGAACCCCGGCTCTCCCGAGCCGGGTTTTTTGTTGTCCGGACCGCCTCTCGCGGAAGGATCTTGAAATGGCGAACGTCGTGGTGGTCGGAGCCCAGTGGGGCGACGAAGGCAAGGGCAAGATCGTCGACTGGCTGTCGGAGAAGGCGGACGTCGTCGTCCGCTTCCAGGGCGGCCACAACGCCGGTCACACGCTGGTGATCGACGGGGTCGTCTACAAGCTGAGCCTGCTGCCCTCCGGCGTCGTGCGGCCCGGCAAGCTTTCCGTCATCGGCAACGGCGTTGTCGTCGACCCGCATGCGCTCGCCGATGAGATCGAGCGGCTGCGCGGCCAGGGCGTCCAGATCACGCCGGAGACGCTGAAGGTCGCCGACAACGCCACCCTGATCCTGTCGGTCCACCGCGAGCTCGATGCGCTGCGCGAGGAGGGCTCTCCGGAAGGCGCCAAGATCGGCACCACCAAGCGCGGCATCGGTCCGGCCTACGAGGACAAGGTCGGTCGCCGCGCGATCCGCCTGCGCGATCTCGCGAATCTCTCGACGCTCGGGCCGAAGATCGACCGCCTGCTCAGCCACCACAACGCGCTGCGCCGTGGCTTCGGCCTGCCGGAGCTGACGAGCGAGGCGATCTATGACGAACTCGCCTCCGCCGCGCCGAAAGTGCTCCCCTACATCGACGCGACCTGGGAGGTGCTGGAGGCGCGCCGCCGCGCCGGCCACCGCATCCTGTTCGAGGGCGCGCAAGGCGCGCTGCTCGACGTCGACCACGGCACCTATCCGTTCGTGACGTCCTCGAACACGACAGCCGGCCAGGCCGCGACCGGCTCCGGACTCGGCCCGAGCGCCGTCGGTTATGTGCTCGGCATCGCCAAGGCCTACGCAACGCGCGTCGGCGAGGGGCCGTTCCCGACCGAGCTGACCGACGAGACCGGCCGCACCATCGGCGAGCGCGGGCGTGAGTTCGGGACCGTGACCGGCCGCCCGCGCCGCTGCGGCTGGTTCGACGCGGTGGCGCTGCGCCAGACCGCCTCGACCTCGGGCATCGACGGCATCGCGCTCACCAAGCTCGACGTTCTCGACGGCTTCGACGAGATCAAGATCTGCGTCGCCTACGAACTCGACGGCCAGAGGATCAACCGTCTCCCGGCGAGCCAGGGCGCGCAGTCGCGCGTCAAGCCGATCTACGAGACCGTGAAGGGCTGGAAAGGCGACACCACCGCCGGCGCCCGCTCCTGGGCCGACCTGCCGGCGCAGGCTGTGAAATACGTCCGCCGCGTCGAGGAGCTGATCGAGTGCCCGATCACTCTCGTCTCGACCTCGCCGGAACGTGCGGACACCATTCTCGTATCGGACCCTTTCGAGGGGTAGGCTATTCTGCTCCAAGACCCGAGCCGCTGAAGCGGAAATGAGTTAAACGCCCGGCTGACCGTGTCTTCCGCGCCCTCGACTGCCCGAGGGCGCTGGCTTATGTCGGAACCCATGGCGGACTATTACCCAGTCATCTCGCGCGCGGTCGCGGGACTCGATCCGAACACGGGCGAAGCGCGCCGGAAGGTGTACGAGCGCGCACGCTCGGCGATCGTGCGGCAGCTGCGCGCCATCGAGCCGCCGGTCTCGGAGGATGACATCGCCCGCGAGCGCATGCAGCTCGAGGAGGCGATCCGCCGCGTCGAGGCCGAGGCGCCCGGATCCGCCGAAGCGCCCGCTCCGAAACCCGCAGCGGAAGCGCCCAGACCGGCCGCGCCGGCCGCGGCCGCTCCGCGTCCCGCCGCGGCTGCGAACTCCGGCCCCGTGCAGAATGCTCCCCGTCCCGCGGCAGGCCCGACTGAAGAGGCCGGTCCGGCCCAGTCCAAGCCCGCCCAGTCCC
>CABHPB010000090.1 GCA_902168115.1 uncultured Methylopila sp.
CCTCATAGGGGTCCGTCGAATAGTGCTGCGGGATCGGCATGCCGTTCCAGTCGCTGTCGAGCTTCGAGCCGAGCGCCTGGTGGATGGACTGCAGCGCGTTCTTGCGCGGAAAATCTTCGGGACCCATTGGAGCTCTTCCCCTTATGCATTCTGCCACTTCGGGCGGTTGGGATCTCTGTCGTGCGTCCTTCGAGACGCCCGCTTTCGTGGGCTCCCCAGGATGAGGGATATGGAGGACGCCAAGGACAGACCTCCCTCATGCTGAGGAGCGGTCCAACGGACCGCGTCTCGAAGCACGCAGTTCCTGCGTGCAGGCGTCTTCAGTCCGGGAAGAAGCCCGGCGAGGTCGGCGCGCCGTCATCGAACTTCGAGAGGTAGTCGACCGTCATCTGGCGGTAGCGCGTCAGGCCCTTGTAGTCGGCGAGCTCGGGCTTCAGGTCGCGCAGCACGCGATGGAAGCGGCGGCCCCACTTGGGGATCGTCACCAGCTCTTCCATCTTGATGAGATAGGCGCGGATCGAGAACACGATTGCGTTGGAGCGCGGCAGCCGCCACAGCGCCTGCAGCTCGACGCGCAGATGCACCTTGTTCCCGACGTTCTCGGGCGTGACCGTCGTCCGGTCCACGCCCCACTTGTGGTAGTTCTCCGGCGAGGTGTCGAGCCGGGGATTGATGGTCATCGTCCAGTTGAGACGGCGGACCGGGCGGCCCTGCTGCAGGTTCAGCAGGAACTTCAGCGCGCGGTCGAACACCCCGATGTCATGGGCGAGCGGCACCGGCGCGTGCCATTCCATGAAGTTCATGCCGATGTCGAAGTCGAGCGACCAGTCGGCCTGTGTGGTGACGATGCCGGCGTCCATCCAGAGATTGTCGTTCCTCTGGTCGATCAGGTTGAAGTCGCCCTGGCACTGCCGGGTGATGTACTCCATCGGCGGATAGGGCAGGGTCGACGTATCCCCGAAGGTGAACTTCTGGTCGATGCCGAGCGGCCCATTGACCCAATGCCAGCTGTCGCCGTCGCGGGTCAGCGTGAAGTGCTCAGGATAGTTCTTGGCCATCGACTCCATCAGGAGCTCGAGCAGGTCCCACTCCGCCGTGATCATGTGCGGCAGCGACTGGCAGCGCAGCGGGTCCTGCTTCAGGACGAGCGCCCGATCCTTCATCTCCGAGACGTAGTGCTCGTCGATGTCGATCGGGAACTCGAAGGCCGATTTGACCGGCCCCGGCATGTGCTGCTCGATGTTGACCGCATACATGTACTCGTCCTTGTCGAACGGGAACGGGAAGCGATGGATCGCCTCCGGCGAGTTCGAGAAGGTGAAGTCGTCGCGGAACGTCTCGGTCTTGAACTGTATGGTCACGGTCGAGGGCTCCCTCAGAGATCGAGCACGAGTTCGCGGCCCTTCAGCCGCGAGACGCAGGTCATGATCTTCTTGCCCGAGGCGTGTTCCTCCTCGGTCAGGAAATGGTCGTTGTGGACGAGCTTGCCGTCGCAGGAGACGACCGCCGTCTCGCACTGACCGCAGGCGCCGCCGCGGCACAGGAACGGCGCGTCGACGCCCGCCTCCTCGATCGCCTCCAGCAGGCTCTGGTCGCTGCGCACCTCGGCCGTGATGCCGGCGCGCTGCAGCACGACGGAGAAGGGCTCGCCGCCTGCCGGCGCGAGGAAGCGCTCGGAATGCAGGTTCTCGTCGGCCCAGCCGGCGTCGCGGCCGCCCTTCAGGATCGCGTCGATCATGCCCTCCGGCCCGCAGACGTAGAGATGCGTGCCAAGCGGCTGGTTGGGCAGGATCTGCGAAACCGAGACGAACTCCTGCATGTCGTCGCGATAGAGCTTCAGCCTGTCGCCATGGGCGGCGCGGAGCTCGTCGATGAAGGCGCCGCTCGCCTCGTTCCGCATGGCGTAGTGGATCTCGTAGGAGGCGCTTCGGCGTCTCAGCTCGTTCGCCATGGCGTAGATCGGCGTGATCCCGATGCCGCCGGCGACCAGCAGGTGCTTGCGGCCGGTGCGGACGATCGGGAACAGGTTCACCGGCATGGTGACTACGAGCTGGTCGCCGGCGTTGACCCGCTCGTGCATGAACTTCGAGCCGCCGCGCGAGTTCGGGGTGCGGAGGACGCCGATCCGGTAGGTCGAGCCGTCGTCCGCCCGGTCGATCAGCGAATAGGGATTGCGCATGCGGCGGCCGTTGTCGTCCATGGTGACGACGACATGGGCGCCGGCCGAGAACGACGGCAGCGGCTCGCCCGACAGCGCCGCCAGCCGGAAGCGCTTCACCGTCTGGGTCGCCTGCTCGACGTCCACCACGCGAACCGGGATCTCGACGCCGCCGCTCATTTGTACAGCTCCTCGGAGGCCGGGACCTCGTCGGGGGTCTCGGCGTTGATGGAGACGCCCTGGAAGGCGGCGAGCCGGCGGGAGTAGTGGTCGCGCACGAACAGCGGCACGCCGCAATGCGCGCAGGGAACGGGTGAGATGGTCACGTCGTCAATGAAGCCCTTGCAGTGGACGCACTGGACGCGGCGCGCGAGCGAGCCGCGGTGCTCGGTGCGGATGGAGAGATGGTCGACGCCGTGTGCGAGGCCCGCCGCGACGACCTCGCCGATGTGGCCCTCGACGCCGGCGGCGTAGAGGCGGGTTCCCATCGTGGCCGTGTCGAGCAGGGCGTTGAGGCGGGTCATCAGCGTCTGGCGGGTCGGGTGGAGATGAAAGGCGTCCGGCGCGCGGCCCTGCAGCGTCTCGGAATGGTTCGCCGGGGCGGAGCCGCCGGGCGTGTAGAGCAGCGTCATGCGCGACCAGGCGTCGGGCGCGTCGGCGAAGGCCTCGAGCACGGCGAGGGCGCCTTCGCCTTCGGCGGCGACGAGGTGGCGTTTCGCGCGCTCGTCGACCTTCAGTCCGGGATAGATCGGTCGGCTTTTGATGGCGGACACGAGGTTTCTCTGCTCAGTTCGACAGGACAGGGGAGCATGAAAAGACCCGGCGCGGCGATCCGCGCCGGGTCTGTTCGTCAGGTCTTCAGAGCGTGAAGATCCAGTTGGCGGCGAGCACGGTGACGACGCCGGCGACCAGCGTGAGGTACGGCAGCATGCCGGCCTTGCGCTCGGAGATCGCGTTCTGGTCCCCGACGCCGAGATCCTCGAGCATCTTGGCCGGGAACTTGCCCTTGTCCTGCACGTAGTGCCGGAACAGGAACACCGGGACGATGAGCGCCGCGGTGAACAGGCCCGCCCACAGGGCCATCGGGTTCCAGACCTTCGCGCCGGCGCCCATGAAGATGGCGTTGACGAAGGCGAAGATGGCGCCGAGCGCGATGATCACGGTCGGAGCGCGGTAGGGCCGCGCGATGTGGCCGTTGTCGATCCGGTGGATCCAGCCCGAGTTCAGGTTCAGGAAGTTGAAGATGATGTAGCCGCAGTTCGACACCGCCAGGATGAAGAAGAACGAGGTGGCGTCGGCGCAGGCGATCGCGAGCAGCACGAGGTTGACCACGAGGTCGGTCCACATGGCGTTGGTGGGCGCGCCATGGTGGTTCACGAAGGAGAGGTACTTCGGCAGCCAGCCGTCGACCGATCCCTGGTAGAGGGTGCGCGAGGAGCCGGCCATCGCGGTCATGAGGCAGAGGATCAGCGCGAGGATCATGAGCATGACCAGCGCGTTCTCGATGATCGGACCGCCGCCGACCATGTGGGCGAGCGCGGCCGCGACGCCCGAGCCGTCGGCGATCGGCGCGGCCAGCATGCCCGTCAGGCCGAGCTCGGACTGGAACGTGAAGGGCACGATGGTGAAGAAGAAGATGCAGAGCAGGCCCGAGAAGAAGATCGCCTTGAAGGTGTCGGTCTTCGGGTCCTTGAACTCGCTCGTGTAGCAGACCGCGGTCTCGAAGCCGTAGGTCGACCAGGCGGCGATGAACATGCCGCCGAGCACCAGCGTCCAGCCGGCGATGTTCCAGGAGCCCGGCTCAGGAGCGCCGGCCGCGGCCAGCGGCACGAAGGGCGTGAAGTTGCCCCAGTTCACGCCGTGCTGCAGCAGCGGCGCGACGCCGACGATGGCGAGCGGGATGATGACCAGAAGGCCGATGATCTTCTGGGTGTTGGCGGTGTCGAGAATGCCGCGATGCTGGACCCAGAAGGTGCCGAGCATCAGCGCCGCGCCGATGAAGAAGTTGGCGTTGAAGGTGAACGACACCGGCCCGAGGGTTCCGGAGAGCAGCGTCCAGGTACGGACCGTCGAGGTGGTGTCGGGCGCGAGCGCGGTCAGGATGTAGCCGGCCGCGATCGAGGTGCCGAGCGAGAGCACCGGCGACCAGGCGAACCAGTTGCACCACACCGAGAGCGGGGCCACCGGCTTGGCGTAGCGCACCCAGGCGGCCGCGCCGTAGATCGACGCGCCGCCCGACTTGTTCGGGAACAGGCCGGCGATCTCCGCATAGACGAAGGACTGCAGGAAGCCCATCATCATCGAGGCGGCCCAGATGCCGAACGACACCGTGCCGGTGTAGTAGGCGATGCCGCCGATCGAGAACAGCACGAGCGGCGGCACGCCGCTCGCCACCCAGAAGGCGCCCGTCCAGGAGATGTTTCTCTGGAGCGTGCGGGATTCTACTCCCGCCGCGCTGACGTCCGTGGCTGCCATAGTCATTACCGATCCCCGCTAAAGTATTCGAGCGCTTGGCGCCCTGACGCCTGCTCCGCAGGCGAAACGCCGGTCGACGACCATGCCGTTCCGGCATTCGCGTTAAGCCGCGGAGTATCCGCAATGGTCCAGCCGACGCCGAAGCAGGTCGGCCCGAAGGTTGAAGGCGTTGTCCCGACTTTCGATTTCTCGGATATCGAATAAACGCTCACTCGCCCTCTCGGATTATCTCTCGGTTAGCGACCTTGATCCGAATGATGCAGCAAAGATCGTATATGTCAAAATTTTTTCTTCTGAGTAAAAAGTAGGCGGCAGCGCCGACGTTTGCGGCAGAAGCAACGATTTCGCGAGCAGCGAACGAGCACAGGTAATCGCGCGGAGAAGAACCCGCGTGACGTGCAGTTCAAGTGGTAGCGCGATGCGTTCGACTTGGGCGCAATAGCCCCGAATTCCGCGCAGTCTCGCCCGGATCGAAAGCTTCCTGCGCAAGTCTGCGCGTTTCCTCAGTCTTATTCTTTTGAGGGTATCATCCGCGCGCCGCGGGGCGCGCGCAATGGTGACGAGTGGCACCATTGGAGGGCGTGCAATCGCGCGGTCTAGCGGCGTCCGCGCTTTTGTCCGGCCTGGAATATCCCTACGATCTGGCCATGAGTCCGAAGAGCATGCGTCCAGCTCTGCCCCGCATCGACGCGCCCGACTGGTTCGAGCGCGCCGGCGAGGTCATCCAGTCGATCGGCACGCAGTTCTTTCACCGCGAACTCATCAAGCTGCTCGAGGCGAGCATCCGCAGCGACGCGGTCTGGATCATCCGCTATTCCGGAGAGGCGCTGCCCGACGTCGTCTACACCTACAATGTCCCGCCCGAGGCCGAGAAGGTCTATGTCGAGCAGTGCTCCGGCGTCGATCCGTTCTCGATGCGTTGGCGGCGGACGCGGGACTCCGGAGTCTTCACGCTGCAGACCCTGCCCGACGACAGCGTCGAATACCTCGTCTACAAGAAGATATTCCTTCAGGCCGCCGGCATGGAGGACGAACTCGGGGTCTTCTTCCCGGTCACCGCGCACAACTGCTTCGCCTTCTTCCTTGAGCGCGAGAAGGGCCACTTCACCAGGGCCGAGGTCGAGCGCGCGCGGCTGATGTTCCCGGCGCTGGAAAGCTTTCACCGGGCGCATCTCGGCTGGCTTTTCAACGAGTTGCGCCACACCAACACGCCCGAGGTGACCGGCCTCATCAACCGCCCGACCCTGATTCGCGACCGCACGCGCCAGCAGGTCTACGCCAACGACGGCTGGAACGAGACGATCGCGCGCCACCCGGAGATCGCGGACGAGGTCGAGGCGCTGTCGTCCGGCGCGGCGGGGCAGGCCGATTTCGACGACTTCGCGCTGAAGGTCGAACTGCTCGGCGCGGACTTCCCGCTCGCGCCTTGCGGGCGGATGTACGTCATCGAGCGCCACGCCTCGGCCTACGGCGCGGAGCGTTTCGACAGCCTGTCCAACGTCTTCCGGATCTTCACCCCGCGCGAACGCGACATCCTCGATCTCGTAATGCAGGGCCGGAACTCGGCGGAGATCTCCGAGCGCCTCGGGATCGGCGTCGGCAGCGTCAAGAACTGCAAGATAAGAATCTACCGCAAGGCCGAGGTCGAGACCGAGCGCGCCCTCGTCGCCAAGTTCATGCCGCTCTACGAGCCCGGCGGCGCTGGCGGCGGACGGGGCATGGCTAAAAATTCGGCGGGCGCGCGCGCCTCGCTCCCGCACGCGGCTGTGGAATCAGTCGGCAGATGAGCCCCTGCGCCGGCCCGATCAGGCTTGGACGGGACGACTGGTTCCGCCGCGTCGGCGAGGTCGCCTCGTCGGTCGGGACGGACGGGTTCCACCAGCAGCTGGTCGAACTGTTCGGATCGACCATCCCGCACAGCGCGAGCTGGATCATCCGCTACTCGCGCGTCGCGCCGCCGGACGTGATCTACACGTGGAATGTCCCGCAGGACGTCGTCGAGTTCTACTCGGCCCGTTGCGCGCCGCTCGATCCGTTCTCGGCGCACTGGAAGCGGTTCGAGGAGCCGGGCGTGCGCACGCTTGCGGGCTTCGACCGCGAGGACGGCGCGGCGGTGGACCCGACGCCGTACAACAGGCTGTTCAAGTCCGCGGCGAAGATCACGGACGAACTCGGCGTGTTCTTCTCGACCGTCGGCAACTCCTCGCTCGGGCTGTTCCTCGAGCGGGAGAAGGGCCGCTTCACCGCGGCCGAGATCGAGCGGACGAAGCGCGTGTTCCCGGTTCTGGACGGGTTTCACAAGACCCATATCGGCCGCATCTTCGACCGGCTGCGCTTCGCCGGCGAGGCCAACGAGACCCAGCTCGCGGGGCGGCCGACGCTGGTGCTCGACCGGCACGGCCTCGAGATTTTCGCCAATGCCGGCTGGCGCGACGCCGCGGCTGGCGATCCGTCCATCATGGACGCCGTCGCCTCGGCCGGGGACGAGCGGCAGGTCGCTCTGCCGGAGTTTTTGCTGAAGATCGAGCGTTTCGACCGCTACTTCCCGCTCGCGCCGTCGGGAACGATGTTCGTGCTCGCGCCGAAGCCGGAGACGGGCGGCGAGGCGGCCGTGGAGCGGCCTGCGTCTCCGGTCGAGATCGGCCTCACCGCCCGCGAGCGGGACGTGTTCGACCTCGTCATGGCGGGGCGGACCACAGGCGCGATCGCCCAGTCCCTCCAGATCAGCAAGGGCGCCGTCAAGAACCTGCGCCTGCGGATCTATCGCAAGGCGGACGTCAGCTCGGAACGCGCGCTCGTGCAGAAATTCGGACGGCTGACGGCGTGACCGCCGCTCGCCCGCTTCACGCCGCCCGCAGCGAGGCCTGCTTCACGGGGCGGTCGCCGGCCACGAAATAGGCCGCGTCGCTGCGCGGCAGCGGCGCGCGATCGCGGATCCGGTCGGCGATCTTCTCGGCCATCATGATCGTCGTCGCGTTGAGGTTGCCGGTGATGATCAGCGGCATGATCGAGGCGTCGACGACCCTGAGCCCCTCGATCCCGTGGACGCGGCCCTGGCCGTCGACCACCGCCATGTCGTCCTCGCCCATCTTGCACGAGCAGGACGGGTGATAGGCGGTCTCGGCGTGCTCGCGCACGAAGGCGTCGAGTTCGGCGTCGGACTGGCGCTGATCGCCCGGGCTGATCTCCCTGCCGCGATAGGGGTCGAGCGCCGGCTGGCTCATGATCTCGCGGGTGAGGCGGATGCCGTCGCGGAACTCGCGCCAGTCCTGCTCATGGCTCATGTAGTTGAACAGGATGCTCGGGTGCTCGCGCGGGTCCATCGACTTGAGCGCGATCCGGCCGCGGCTCGGCGAGCGCATCGATCCGACATGGGCCTGAAAGCCGTGCCCCTCGAAGGCGTTGGCGCCGTTGTAGCTGATCGCCACCGGCAGGAAATGGTACTGCAGGTTCGGCCAGGCGAACTCCGAGCTCGACCGGATGAAGCCGCCGGCCTCGAACTGGTTGCTGGCGCCGACGCCCGTGCCAAGGAACAGCCATTCCGCGCCGATCTTCGGCTGGTTCCACCACTTCAGCGCCGGCGCGAGCGACACCGGCTTGCGGCACTCGTACTGCAGGTACATCTCGAGATGGTCCTGCAGGTTCTGCCCGACGCCCGGCAGGTCGAGCGTGATCGGCGCGCCGACCTCGCGCAGCAGGGCGCCCGGCCCGACGCCGGAGCGCTGCAGGATCTGCGGAGAGGCGATCGCGCCGGCCGACAGCAGCACCTCGCGCCGCGCATGCGCGATCACCGGCTCGTCGCTCGACCCCAAGAGATAGGACACGCCGATGGCGCGCTTGCCGGAGAAGATGATGCGGTCGGTCGTGGCGTGGGTCGCGATGGTGAGGTTCGCCCGCTCCCTGGCGAGGTCGAGATAGCCGCGCGCGGTGCTCGACCGCCGGCCCTTGCGCGTCACCGTCCGGTCCATCGGACCGAAGCCTTCCTGCTGGTAGCCGTTGAGGTCCTCGGTGCGCGGATAGCCGGCCTGGACCCCGGCTTCGATCATCGCCTGGAACAGCTCGTTGACGCCGGGCTTGGAGGTCGTGACGCTGACCGGGCCGTCGCCGCCGTGATAGTCGTTCGGGCCGACGTCGCGGGTCTCGGACTTGCGGAAGTAGGGGAGGCAGTCGGCGTAGGTCCAGTCGCCGAGCCCCGGCGCCTGCGCCCAGCCGTCGAAGTCCATCGCGTTCCCGCGGATGTAGCACATGCCGTTGATCAGCGAGGAGCCGCCGAGCCCCTTGCCGCGGCCGCACTCCATGCGGCGGCCGTCCATGTGCGGCTCGGGATCGGTGAGATAGGCCCAGTTGTAGCGCCGTCCCTGCAGCGGGAAGGCCAGCGCCGCCGGCATCTGGGTGCGGAAGTCGAACCTGTAGTCCGGCCCGCCCGCCTCCAGCAGCAGGACGGTCACGTCCGCGTCCTCGGTCAGCCGTGCGGCGAGCACGTTGCCGGCCGAGCCGGCGCCGATGACGATATAGTCGTATTCCTTCAGGGCCATGGGCGTCGGTCCCGTATGCAAAGTGGCGCTCAGAACACCGAGGCGAAGGCGCCGAGCTCGACCTGGATCGACTTGGTCTGCGTGTAGCGCTCCAGCGTCTCGACGCCGTTCTCGCGCCCGACGCCCGACTGCTTGTAGCCGCCGACCGGCATCTCGGCCGGGGACTCGCCCCAGGTGTTGATCCAGCAGATGCCGGCCTGGAGCCGGTGGATCACGCGATGCGCGCGGGCGATGTCGCTGGTGACGAGGCCCGCCGCGAGGCCGTAAGCCGTCGCGTTGGCGCGGGTCACGGCCTCGTCCTCGCTCTCATAGGCGAGGATGCTCATGACGGGGCCGAAGATCTCGTCGCGGACGATGTCCATCTCGTCCGTGCAGTCGGTGAAGACCGTCGGCGCGACGAAGGCGCCGGCGCCGAACGCGCCGTCGGTGAGGCGCGTCCCCCCGGTCAGCAGCCTGGCGCCCGCCGCCTTTCCGCGCTCGATGTAGGAGAGCACCTTCTCCATGTGCGCGAGGCTGGAGAGCGGGCCGAAATTGACGCTCTCGTCGAGCGGGTCGCCAGCGCGGATGCGGCGCACACGCGCCAGCACCTTATCCTCGAAGGCGCCCTTCAGCGACGCCGGCACGAAGACGCGCGTTCCGTTGGTGCAGACCTGGCCGCAGGAGAAGAAGTTCGCCATCACCGCGATGTCGGCGGCGCGGTCGAGGTCGGCGTCCTCGAAAACGATGAGCGGCGACTTTCCGCCGAGCTCCATCGTCACGTCCTTGAGCGTCGAGGCGGAGGCGCTCGCCATCACCTTCTTGCCCGTCACCGTGCCGCCGGTGAACGACACCTTGGCGATCCCCGGATGCTCCGTGATCGCCGCGCCGACCGCGGCGCCGACGCCGTTCAGCACGTTGAAGACGCCCGCCGGCAGCCCCGCCTCGGCGTAGATCTCGGCGAGCTTGAGCGTGGTGATGGGCGTCACCTCGCTCGGCTTGAAGATCATGGCGTTGCCGGCTGCTAGCGCCGGCGCCGACTTCCAGAGCGCGATCTGGGTAGGGTAGTTCCAGGCGCCGATGCCGGCGACGACGCCGAGCGGCTCGCGCCGCGTGTAAATGAACGACGTCTCCCGCAGCGGGATCTGGCGGCCTTCGAGCGAGGGGGCGAGGCCGGCGTAGTATTCGAGCACGTCGGCGCCGGTGACGACGTCGACGGCCCTCGTCTCGGAGTACGGCTTGCCGGTGTCGAGCGTCTCGATCCGAGCCAGTTCGTCGTTCCGCTCGCGCAGGATCTCGACCGCGCGGCGCAGGATGCGGGACCGCTCCATCGCGCTCATCGCGCCCCAGACCTTCTGGCCGGCCTCCGCCGCAGCGACCGCGCGGTCGACGTCCGCCGCGCTCGCCTGCTGCACGACCGCAAGAACCTCGCCGGTCGCGGGATTGACGGTCTCGAAGGTCTCCGAACCTGCCGCGTCGACATAGGCGCCGCCGATGTGGAGCTTGAGGAGTCCGAACTCCGGCTGCGACGCGGCCTGGAGCGGCATGGCGGATGCGGCGGCGCTCATGGCTTCTGCAACAGCCCCTTGTAGATTTCCTGATGGTCGCAAAGCCCGGCGAGCCGGCCGAGCTGGTCGACCAGCGCGATCGGGTAGTCGGTCTTGCGGCGGATCTCGATCGCGGTCTTGAGCGGCAACTCCGCCGGCGCGACGAGGATCTCGCCGTCCGACTTCCGCTCGCCGTCGATGCCGATCTCGCCGATCCTGCAGGGCTTGCCGTCGACGCTGAGCGCGACCGGTTTGCCGGCGTCGTCGAGTGTGAGTTTCGCCGAGCCGTCGCCGTTTAGCAGCACGCAGCCGCTGTCCTCGCGCTTCAGCTTGTCCGCCGGCGTCATCACCGCGTCGGCGCACAGAACCTCGAGCGGGTTCATGCGCTTGACGAATTCGGCGACGTAGTCGTCGGCCGGGCGCAGCATGATGTCGGCGGCGGCGCCGAACTGGACGACGCGCCCGCCTTCCATGATGGCGATGCGGTTGCCGATCTTGAGCGCCTCGGAGAGGTCGTGGCTGACGAAGACGATGGTCTTCTTCAGCCGCTCCTGCAGGCTGAGCAGGTCGTCCTGCAGCTTGTCGCGGATCAGCGGGTCGAGCGCCGAGAACGGCTCGTCCATCAAGAGGATGTCGGCGTCGGTCGCGAAGGCGCGGGCGAGGCCGACGCGCTGCTGCATGCCGCCCGACAGTTCCTGCACCATCTTCTCCGCCCAGCGCCCGAGGCCGACCATCTCGAGCTTCTCGTCGACGATCGCCTTGCGCTCGGCGGCCGGCATGCCGCGGATCTCGAGGCCGAAGCCGACATTGTCGCGCACCGAGCGCCACGGCAGCAGGCCGAATTGCTGGAACACCATCGAGACGGTCTTGAGCCGGATCTCCCGGAGCGTCGCGGCGTTGCAGGTCGCGACGTCCACCTGCCTGCCCTCATGGCGGACGAGCACCTTGCCGCGCGCCGTCTTGTTGAGGCCGTTGATGGCGCGCAGCACGGTCGACTTGCCCGAGCCGGACAGGCCCATCAGCACGCAGATCTCGCCCTCGCGGATGTCGAGGTTGACCTTGTAGGCGCCGAGCGTCGCGCCGCTGTCGTCGCGGATCTTGTCGCGGTCGGCGCCGGCGTCGGCGAGCGCCAGCGCGCGCTTGGCGTTGCCGAAGATGATGGCGAGGTCTTCGAGCTCGACCGCGTTGGTCTGGGCGTTTGTCTGGGCGTCCACGGTCGCCTCCCCGTTCGCGCCGGCGCTCATGCCGGCCTCCTGCGGGACTGGCGCTCGGGACGCTTGCAGACGCGGTCGAGGATGATGGCGAGCACAACGATCGCGATGCCGGCCTCAAAGCCCATGGAGATGTTGACCGAGTTCAGCGCCCGCACGACCGGCTTGCCGAGGCCGTCGGCGCCGACGAGCGCGGCGATGACGACCATGGAGAGGCTCAGCATGATGCACTGGGTGACGCCGGCGAGGATGGTCGGCATGGCGGCCGGAAGCTCGACCTTGAACAGCAGCTGCCGCTTGGTCGCGCCATAGGCGAGGGCGGCTTCCCTGAGCGACTCCGGCACCGAGGAGATGCCGAGCTGGGTGAGCCGGATCGGCGCCGGCAGGGCGAAGATCACGGTCGAGATCACGCCAGGCACCGTGCCGAGGCCGAACAGCACCAGCGTCGGGATCAGGTACACGAAGGTCGGGATCGTCTGCATCAGGTCGAGCACCGGCCGGATCGCGGCGTAGAGCCAGGGCCGGTGCGCCGCCATGATGCCGACCGGCACGCCGATCACGATGCAGGTCAGCGTCGACCAGATGACCAGCGACAGCGTCTGCATCGTCGCCTCCCAGTAGCCGAGGTTGATCACCAGCAGCAGCGACAGGACGATGAAGGCGACGAGCCCGAACGAGCGGTGCAGGAACCAGGCGCCGGCCGCGAACATCCCGATCAGCAGCAGCGCGGGCGCCGCGAGCAGCACCGCGGTGAGGCCGTCGACCATCGAGGACAGCGCGATCGAGACGAAGTCGAAGAAGGCCTGGCCGTGATCGGTCAGGAAGTTGATCGCCGTGGTCAGCACCGAGCCGACCGGGATCTTGTGGGACGTCAACCACTCATACATGCGCGCGGGCCCCGGGGTCTGGCGGATGGTCGCAAACGGGCGGCGGAGGATCCGGCGGCCTGTAAGCCGGCAGGTCGATCCGAATACGGTCGCGACGGGCGGTCTGTCCGCCGTCCGTCGCGATCCTGGCGCCCGTGATCCGGCCCGGGCGAGGCCTGGAGGCTCAGTTCAGGCCGAGGCTCTTCTGCACGACCGGCAGGGCCGGCTGGCCGTCCAGCGTGGTGACGCCGTCAAGCCATGCCTTCCACGCCTCGGGCTCGGACTTCAGCCACTTCTCGGCGGCCTTCTCGCCCTCCATCCCGTCGTCGAGGATGGAGCCCATCACCTTGTTCTCGGTGTCGAGCGTGAAATTCAGCTTGTTGAAGAAGGTCCCAAGGTTCGGGCACTCCTTGGCGTAGCCGGCGCGCAGGTTGGTGAAGATCTCCGCGCCGCCGTAGTTCGGGCCGAACACCTCGTCGCCGCCCTCGAGATACTTCAGCGGGAACTTGGTGTTCATCGGATGCGGCTCCCAGCCGAGGAACACGATCGGCTCCTTGCGGCGCTGGGCGCGGTCGACCTGGGCGAGCATGCCCTGCTCGCTGGATTCCACGAGATCGAAGCCGTTGAGGCCGAACTTGCCGTCCTTGATCATGCCGAGGATCAGGCGGTTGCCGTCATTGCCCGGCTCGATGCCGTAGATCTTGTCCTTGAGCTTGTCCTTGAACTTGGCGATGTCCGCGAAGCTCTTGAGGCCGGCGTCGTAGAGATAGGCCGGCACCGCCAGGGTGTACTTGGCGCCCTTGAGGTTGGGGCCGATCACCTCGATCTGGCCGGCGTCGACATAGGGCTTCCGGTCCGCCTCCATGGTCGGCATCCAGTTGCCTAGGAAGACGTCGATGTCCTTCGACTTCAGCGAGGCGTAGGTGACCGGGACCGAGAGCACTTGGGTCTTCGGCTCGTAGCCGAGCGGCTTCAGCAGGCGGGAGGCGATCGCGGTGGTCGAGGTGATGTCGGTCCAGCCGACGTCGGCGAACCGCACGGCCTTGCAGGAGGCGGGGTCCGCCGCCTGGGCGGCGCCGGCGCCGAGAAGCGCGGCGAACAGAACCGAAATTCCGAGAGTACGACGCTTCACGGGGAAACCTCCAAAAGCCGGGGCCTCAACTGGCGCTTCACGAGTCGTAGAACGCATTGAATGATCGTTCAACAGCAAATTTTCGATGCCGCAGCGCAAAAACTGTCATCTTGTTGATTTCATTTGCGTCATCCGGCTGATTTTTTGTGCAGGTGCGCTGGACGGGCGAGTTTTCCAGTGCGGGCGGGCATGGCGTCGGTGATATGGATTGAATGGTTGTTCAATCCATGCCTATCCTCGGACATGGCCGCGAGCGACCCTGCGTTCCCAGATGCCGATCCGATGCGTAGCTTCGAGGCGGAGCGCCGGCGGCATCTGATCGAGGCGACGATCGAGACGGTCGGGGACGTCGGCTTCAAGGCCGCCTCGCTCGGCGAGATCGCGCGCCGCGCCGGCGTGTCGCCCGGACTGTTCGCGCATTACTTCGGAGACAAGGACGGGTTGCTGGAGGCGACGCTGCGCTTCATGGCGACCCGTCTCGCCCGCGCCACCGCGCTCAGAATGCGGGCTGCGCGGTCGCCGATCGAGCGGGTGCTCGCGGTCCCGGAGTCGACGCTCGCCCCGGAGGAGTTCGATCGCCGCACGAGCGCCGTCTGGCTCGCCTTTTGGGGCCAGATCATGCATTCCGAGCCCTACAGGCGCGTGCAGGCGATCTACCTGCGTCGCATGCGCTCCAACCTTCGTCATGCGCTGCGCGAACTGGTGCCGCCGGAGCGGCTCGAACTGACGGTCTCCACCATCGCCGCCACCATCGACGGCCTCTGGCTGCAGTCGCACGCGAACATCGAGGCGCGCGGCGACGGCGCGGAGGCGCGCGCGGCGGTCCGCGAGCTCGTGATGTGGCTGATCGGCGCCGGCGGGCGCGTCGCCGGGCAGTCGCCGTCGGCGCCGGCGTCGCCGCAGGCCTGGGCGCCGGTCGAGGGCGCGGGCTCGCCGGCCTGGCGCGCGGTCGATCGGCTCGACCGGGCGGAGGCGCTGCGCCGCGTCGCCGAACTCCTGCGGCGCGAGCGTCGCTCGCTCGCAAGGCTCGAGGCCCGCGACACGCTGCGCCCGGTTTCCGACGTCGAAGCCCACGATCTGCCATTGATCATCCGGGCCTTCGAGCGGGCCGCGGAACGCGCCGCCGACCCGAGGCCCGAGCGCGTCCGGCTCGGCTCGGCCTGCTACGGCGTCGAACTGCGCGAGACCGCCGGGGGCGTCGCCGCCGGCGTTCACTGGAGCGCGGCGCTGCTGTCGGCGGGCCGGATCGCGGCGCCGGCGCTGGCCGCCGGAAGCTCGGTGCTGATCTGCTCGGCGGCCCGCAAGGCCCGCGCGATCGATCGACTCGGCGAGATCCTCTTCGAAGCCGGCGTTCCCTCCGACGCTTTCGCCATGGCGGCCGGCGAGGACGCCGAGAGGGCGATGCGCGTGAACGCGCCTGCGCTGGTCGCGTGGGACCGGGCGCCTGCGAAATCGGCCGTCTTCGTCGGCGAGGACGCGGACGTGCCCGCCGCCGCGGCGGCGCTTCTGACCGGGCGGCGGCCCTGGGCGCGCGGGCGCGCGCTGAGCGAGACCGTCGTCTTCGCTGCGGCCGCCGTGCGCCGCCCGCTGGTCGAGCGGCTCAAGGCCGGGCTTCGCTCGCTCGAGCCCGGCGACCCGACCGATCCGGCCTGCGACGTCGGCCCTCTTCCCGACCGGGATGCGCTCGAGCAGGCTCTGTCGGCGATCGCGGAAGCCGGAGCGGCCGGGGCCAGTCTCAGGGCGGGCGGCCGCGCGCATGAGAGCGGCCGCGGCCGGGCCTGCCATCTGAGGCCGACGTTGCTCGATGGCGTCGACGAGACCATGGCCGTCGTCAGGACGCCGCTGTTCGCGCCGATCGTGAGCGTCTGCGAGGCGGCCGACGAGACCGAAGCGGCAGCGCGTCTGCGCGCTTTCGGCCGGGATCTGAGGCTCGGCGTGTTCGCCGCCGACCCTGACCGGGCGCTCCGCTTCGTGGCGGAGGCCGGCGCGTCGGTCAGCTGGATCAACGGCGCCTCAAGCCATCCGGACTGGGCGGCGCCGGAGCCGGACGGCTTCGAGACGGTCCGGCGCGCGGTCGTGTCGGAGGCCTGAGCGCCGGCGTCAGTGCGCGACGGACTTCGACAGCAGCGAGACGACGACCACGCCGGCGACGATCAACGCGATGCCGAGGATCGCCGCGAGGTCCAGAGACTGCCGGAACCAGAGCCAGCCGACCGCGGAGATCAGGACGATCCCGCCGCCGGACCAGATCGCATAGGCGACGCCGGTGGGGATCGTCTTCAGCACATGGGAGAGCAGGTAGAAGGCGACGCCGTAGCCGGCCGCGGTGACGAGACTCGGGCCGAGCCTCGAAAAACCCTCGGACGCCTTGAGCGCGGAGGTCGCGATGACTTCCGCGACGATCGCGAGGGCGAGCAGGAGATAGGCCGATCCGATGGGCATAAAAAACTCCGGGCGGGTTTGGCGACCCGCCCGGAGTTCAATCTAGGGTCAGGTCCGCCGCGCTTACTTCAGCTTGCTCAGCGAGGTGTCGAAGGCGATCTTGCCGACCACCGTCGAGCCGCACCAGGTGCGGTTGCCGGTGTTGAACAGGCACTCGCCCTTGCCGAGGTTGGTGTCGGTGTAGCGAACGTCGAGCGTCATGGCCTTGTAGGTCGCGCCGCCGCCGATGTTCCAGGTCGTGAAGTCCTTGGCGTTGAAGCCGTTATTGGCCTTCTTGATCCACTGCTTGCCGAACTCGCCCGAGATGTAGAAGCCGAGGTTCGGGAAAGCCGCGACCGGGATGTTCACCTTCGGAACGAGCGAAAGGTAGAGCTCCTTGGCGCCGGTGTTGGCGTAGTCGGTGCTCGCCCAGATGTTCGCGGTCAGCGAGCCGAAGTCGCCGAAGGCGATGCTCGGCAGCGCCTTCACTTCCCAGTAGTCGGTCTGCTTCTGGCCCGGGAAGGTCTTGGTCTCGCCCGGGTACCAGTAATACAGGTAGCCGGCGTCGAGGGTGAACGAGCCCCAGGTGTGCCGGATGCCGGCGTAGAGGTCGATCTCGGCCGACGGATCGGTCAGGCCGTAGCGGGCCGGGAAGCTGACGCTGGACGACCAGACGCCCACGTAGAACCAGTCGAGCGCCTGCAGCTCGACATAGCCCTGGATCGCCGGATCCTTCTTCGAATTCGTGACGCCGCGGAAGCGATAGTCGGTCACTCCGGCGACGCCGAAGGCGACGTCGAACAGCGACGGGACGGCGGCCTCGACGACAGGCGCCGGCTCGGCCAGATCGGCCGCCTGCGCGGCGCCGGTGGCCACGCATCCCAACCCTGCGGCCAGCGCGACCGCCGCAATTGCGCACCTGTTCATGTCTTCGTCCCCTGCTGCCCAATCAACCCCGATGGCAGAACCCAAGAATGACACACGGGAACGGCATGAAAACTTACTGCTCGGCGCAAAACACATGGAGAGTCACGGATGATGCTTTTACGACACAGATGTCTCCGCGGCTCGTTCGAATGAAGATTGACTGATAAGGCGAGAAAAACATGCGGCGCCGATGGACGGGATAAGCATGAGATCGGATCGCCAGAACGTGATCCGGCGATTGGCGAGCGTTTAATACGCATCGAGCCGCCGGAACGTCTTCCGGCGAGGACGAGCGGCTGTCACGGCGGCGTGAGCCGAAGGGCGTTGGACTGAGGTCTAGTGATCCGGTTTCGGAACGATCACTTCCAGCGCCTTCGGCAGGATTTTGAAGGTCGCAGGGGTCTGGGTCAGGATTTCGCCGTCCGCGTTGATGCGTCGCGGCCGGCGGGTGCGGACTTCGAAGGCGTCTCCGCGCATTGACAGGATCTCTTTCCACGAGCCGTGCTGGCCGAATCGCAGCGCCTTCAGCATCAGCGCCAGCCGCCAGGCGCGTACGAATTCGAGGCTGTAGAGGTCGAGCCGGCCGTCGTCGATCGCGGCGTTCTCCTCGATCATGTTGCCGCCGCCGTAGAACACGCCGTTACCGACCGCGACCTGAAGCGTGAGCAGCCGCACCGTGCGTCCCTCCGTGCGGATGTGGGCGCGAAAGGGTTTCATCCGGGACAGGGCTCGCATGGCGGCGACCGCGTAGCCGAGCCGGCCGAAGCGGCTCTTCAACTCGCTGGTCAGCTCGTGCGCCAGCTCCACGCTCAGGCCGAGGCTCGCGACGTTGAAGAACGGCACGTCGTTGACGAGACCGAGGTCGATCGCGTGCGGCCGGCCCTCCGCCACGATGCGCGCCGCCTGTTCCACGTCGGCCGGGACGCCGAGCGTGCGGGCGAGGTCGTTGGCGGTCCCGACCGGGATCACGCCGAGCGGCTTGCGGACCTGAAGCATGCCGGGCGCCGCGGCGTTGAGCGTGCCGTCGCCGCCCGCGACGACGACCACGTCATGCGCCCCCGCCCGCCGCACGATCGCCTCGGCGACGCCCTCGCGGCTGTCGCTCGACGCCCGCTCCGGCGCGACGCCATGGTCTCTGAGGCTCTGCTCGATCCGCTCGGCCGCGTCGGCGCCGCTGCGGCTGTTGGCGTTGACGATCAGCAGGGCGCTGCGGGCCAAGGACGTGCGTCCTTCAGCGCAGGAGCAGCAGGATCGCGGCGAGGCCGAGAACCAGGAAGGTGGCGATCACCCCGCCGCCGCGGCAGGCGAACTGCTGCGGGGAATCCTTGGGCGCGAGCATGCCGACCGGATGCAGGAGCCGAGCGACGAGCAGGACGATCAGCAGCGAGCGGACGACGGCCGGGCCGCCGCCGCCCGCCTCGTAGAGGCCGACCAGCAGCAGGGCGAAGGGCACATATTCGGCGAAGTTCCCGTGGATCCGGATCCGCTTGAGCAGCCGACGGTCGCCGCCGTCGCCGTGCAGGACGTCGGTCGTGAGCCGTCCCGCCACGACCCAGGCGGACAGAGCGACGTAGAGCAGCGCGAGCAGCGCGCCGTAAAAGGCGGTGAGGGCCGGAAAGGTCATGCGGTCATCACGTCGGAGGGCTCGGCCTTGTCGTTGTAGCGCGCCGGCGGCCTTTTGGTCGGCCCCCGCCGCGGTTACAACGACGCCGCCCGCCGCCGGGTTCGAAATCCGTCGCCAGCCGATCCTGGAGCCGATGCCGAAATTCGCCGCCAACGTCACGATGCTCTTCGCGGAGCTGCCGTTCCTCGACCGCTTCGCGGCGGCGCGACGAGCGGGCTTCGACGCCGTCGAGCTCCAGTTCCCCTACGCCTTCGAGCCGTCGGAGATCGCGTCGCGGCTCGCCGACGAGGGCCTCGAGCTCGTGCTGCACAACCTTCCGGCCGGCGACTGGCGGGCGGGCGAGCGAGGGCTCGCCGTGCTGGCCGACAGGGAGGGCGAGTTCCAGGACGGGGTGAGGCGCGCGATCGACTATGCGGGCGTGCTTGGTTGCCGGCAGCTGAACTGCCTGACCGGGATCGCGCCGGAGGGCGTCGACGCGGCGCGGCTGCGCGCGCTCGTCGTCGAGAACCTGACCTATGCCGCCGCCGAGGCAGGACGGGCGGACATGCGGCTGCTGATCGAGCCGCTCAACACCCGCGACGCGCCGGGGTTCTATTTGAACCGGTCAGCGCAGGCGCTTGAGCTCATCGCCGAGGTCGGCGCGGACAACCTCTTCCTGCAGTACGACGTGTTCCACATGCAGGTGATGGAGGGCGATCTCGCGCGCACGATCGCGGCGAAGCTCGATCGCATCGGCCACATCCAGGTCGCGGACAATCCCGGGCGCGGCGAGCCGGGGACGGGCGAGATCAACTACCCGTTCCTGTTCGCCCATCTCGACGCCATCGGCTATGCGGGCTGGATCGGGGCGGAGTACCTGCCGCGCGGCCGGACCGAGGACGGGCTCGGCTGGCTCGCCGACGCAAGGGCCGGCTGATCCCGGCGCTTCAGATGTAGGAGGTCTCGTCCTCGCCGCCGACCACCGTCTCCTTGGTGTTGTGGCGCCTCAGCGCGCGCTCGCCGGCGAGGCCGATGATCAGCGACATGACGATCGCCACGAACAGGTAGACCAAAGCGAGCGACCGGCACTCGTATCCGCGATAAAACCCTTCGCGGAACAGCTCGATGACGTGAAGCAGCGGGTTCCACGTGACCACGGAACGGATGTTCGGCGGCATGCGGTCGACGACGAACGAGAATCCCGAGGTCATGAAGCCGATGAGCAGGATGATGCCCTTGAAGTGGCTCATGCCCGGCGCGATCACGAGGAGCAGCGCGAACACCAGCGCGAAGGCCAGCGTGTAGATCGCGCAGACGAAGAACGCCGCGATGCACAGCATGATGTCGTAGGGCATCGCGTCGTAGCCGAAGGCGGCGAGGAGACCCAGCACGCAGGCGAGCGCGATGCCGCCGGTGAGCATCTCGAGGATCCAGATCGAGTACATCGTGTCCATGCGGTAGAGCGTCGGCAGGCGCTCCCGCTTGTTGCGCGTCATCACCGCGGACATCTGGCCCGCCGCGGTCCGCCAGGTGCGCGCGATGACGATGCCGGTCGCGAAGAAGACCTCGTAGCTCGTCCCGACCGGCGGCACGCCAGCGCCGCCGCCCCTGATCGCCATCTTGAGCACGAACACCCATACGACCGGCTCGATGATCGCCCAGGCGTAGCCCGCGCGCGATCCGGCGTACTGCGTGCGGATGCGCCGCAGGATCAACGCGTAGATCGAGCGCGCCTGCAGCGCGGCGGATCCGGCCAGGTTCATGCGAACCCCATTGCTAGAGAGCGCCGGACAGGCGCCTCACAATCGCGGCGACAAGACGGCGTCGCCGATGCGGCATAGCACGGGCCGGAGCAAACATCCGATCGGGTCGGGCCGCAACGCGCGCTGCGACGCAGGGTTTGGCCCCCGCCTAAAGGCTTCTCAGATGCCGGGCCGGCTTCTCGCCGAGCGCGCGCCAGCTGCCGGCGAGACCGAGCAGGATGGTGACGGCGAGCGCCCCGAGCGCGGCGAGGCCCGCGCCCGGCCAGTCGAAGGCGAAGTCGATCTTCATGATGTCGGTCGTCACGCCCCAGGCCCCGAGAGAGCCGACGATCAGGCCGAAGACCGCCGTGACCAGGCCGAGCAGGGCGTATTCCGCCGCGAAGGCGGCGATCAGGCGCCCGCGCGTCGCGCCGAGCGTCTTCAGCACCACCGCCTCGTAGACCCGCCGGCGATGGCCGGCCGCGAGCGCGCCCGCGAGCACCAGCATGCTGGAGACCAGCGTCACGCCGCTCGCGACGCGGATCGCGACGGCGAGGTTCTCGACGACCTTCGAGACCGAGGTCAGCGCGTCCTTCACGCGGATCGCGGTCACCGCCGGGAAGGCGCGGGTGACGTCGCGCATCAGCGCGAACTCCTGCGCGTCCGAGCCTCCGTTCGGGAAGGTCACGGTCGCGAGGTTCATGTAGGGCGCGCCTTTGAAGGCGTTGGGCGAGAACACCATGAAGAAGTTGATGCCGAGCGTCTCCCAGTGGATCTCGCGCAGGTTCGCGACCTTCGCCGTGATGATCCGGCCGAGCACGTTGATGCCGACCTCGTCGCCGACGGACAGGCCCAGCGCCTTGGCGAGCCGCTGGTCGAAGGAGATCAGCGGCGGCCCGGAATAGTCCGGCGCCCACCACTCGCCCTCGACGACGGTCGAGCCCTTCGGAGGCTCGGCAGCGAAGGTGACGCCGCGGTCGCCCTTCAGCAGGCCGCGATATTCCGGGTCGACCGAGTTCTCGTCGAGCGGTTTGCCCTTCAGCGTCGCGAAGGAGCCGCGCAGCATCGGAACGCTCTCGAGCGTCGCGTCAGGCGCCTTGTCCTTGATGAGGCTCGTGAAGGCGTCGCTGTCGGCGGCGGTAAGGTCGAGGAAGAAGAAGGACGGCGCCTTGGCCGGCAGCTCGTTGGAAAGCTGCTTGCGGATCGAGGCGTCGATCAGGGTGAGCGTCACCAGCAGCGCGAGCCCGAGTCCGAGCGACAGCACGACCGAGGGGGTGAGCGCGCCCGGCCGGTGCATGTTGGCGAGGGCGAGCTTGAGCTCGACCGACCTGGGGCGCGGCGCGCGCGCCGCGAGCCACATGATGGCGGACGCGACCAGCCGCAGCGCGAGGAAGGTCGCCACTGTCGCGACCACGAAGATGCCCGCGATCCGCGTGTCGTAGGCGGCGTAGACCGCGAGCCCGCAGAGCGCCGCGGCGAGCGCGAAGGTCGCCGCCACGTAGACGAGGCGCGGCCGGCGCGCCTCGGGCGCGACCTGCTCGCGAAACAGCGCCGCGACCGGCACGTCATGCGCCCGGCCGAGCGGCCAGACCGCGAAGGCGAGCGTCGTCAGCCCGCCATAGGCCAGCGCCAGCATCAGCTCGCGCGGATAGATGGAGGGCTCGATCGGGATCGGCAGCACGTTCTTCAGCGCCGCGACCGCCGCGAAGGGAAGCACCGCGCCGACGATGAGGCCGAGCCCGACGCCGAGCGCGCCGAGCGCCGCGACCTCCGTGAGGTGGATCAGGAAGACGGTGCGCCCGGAGGCGCCGATGCCCTTCAGGGTCGCGATGGTCTCGCGCTTGCGCTCGACGAAGGCGGCGACCGCGTTCGCGACGCCGACGCCGCCGACGATCAGCGCGGCGAGGCCGACGATCGTCAGGAACTGGGTGAAGCGGCCGACATTGCGTTCGAGCTGCGGGGCGGCGTTGAAGCGCGAGCGGGCGTTGAAGCCGGCCTCCGGCGCCTGTTTCTCGACGTCGACCAGCAGGCGCTTCACCGCCTCGTCGTCACGCGCGCCGTCGGGCAGGGCGAGGCGGTAGGAGTAGCGCACGAGGCTGCCGGGCTGCAGCAGTCCGGAGGCCTTCAGCGCGTCGAGCGAGACCAGCATGCGCGGGCCGAAGCCGACGCCCTCGGAGAGCCGGTCCGGCTCCCGCGTCAGCGCTGCGCGGACGTCGAGCTCGAGATTGCCGACGGTCAGCCGGTCGCCGACCTTGAGGCCGAAGCGCGCCAGCACCGCCGGATCGACCGCCGCGCCGAAGCGGCCGTCCTTCTGCGCGAGGATGTCCGGGATGGCGAGGGCGGGCTCCAGATCGGCCTTGCCGACCATCGGCCAAGCGCCGTCGACCGCCTTGAGCTCGACGAGGGTGGCGTCGCCCGAGGCGACGCGGGCCATGGCGCGCAGCGTCGCGACTTCGGAGACGCGGCCCTTGCGTTCGAGCATGGCGCGCTGCTCGGCCGTGATCTCCTGATGATGGACGGAGAAGGAGGCGTCGCCGTCGAGGATGGAGCGGCCCTCGCGCGCCAGCCCCTCGGTCAGCCCGCGCGCCAGCGAGCCGACGCCGGCGATCGCCGCGACGCCGAGCGCGAGGCACAGCAGGAACACCACGAACCCCTGCACGCCGCCGCGCAGCTCGCGGCCCGCGAGGCGCAGCGCGATGGGGAGTTTGGCGAACCGGCCTGCGTGCTTCGAGACGGCCCTGCGGGCCTCCTCAGCATGAGGAATGTCGGAGGAGGCCAATTTCAGATCTTCCTCATGCTGAGGAGCCCGCTGGAAGCGGGCGTCTCGAAGCACGCATTCGGGTGATGCAGCATCTCGCTCACGCGGCTTCCGCCTCGGCTTCGATGCGGCCGGAGCGCAGGCGCACAACGCGGCCGCATCGGGCGGCGAGCGCGGGGTCGTGCGTCACCAGCACGAGCGTCGCGCCGCGCTCGGCGCTCTTGGCGAAGAGCAGGTCGGCGATCTGTTTTCCGGTCGTCTCGTCGAGATTGCCGGTCGGCTCGTCGGCGACGAGGATTTCGGGGCGCGGCGCGAGCGCGCGGGCGAGCGCGACGCGCTGCTGCTCGCCGCCCGACAGCTGCGCGGGGTGATGGTTCTCGCGGTCCGAGAGGCCGACGGAGGCGAGCTCGGCCCGCGCCCGCTCGAAGGCGTCCGGGGCGCCGGCGAGCTCGAGCGGGGTCGCGACGTTTTCGAGCGCCGTCATGGTCGGGATCAGGTGGAAGGACTGGAACACGACGCCTATGTTCCGGCCGCGAAAGCGCGCGAGCTGGTCCTCGTCCAGCCCCGTCAGCTCCTCGCCCAGCGCCTTCACCGTTCCCCGGTCGGGCTTTTCGAGCCCCGCCAGCACCATGAGCAGCGTGGACTTGCCTGATCCCGACGGGCCGATGAGGCCGACCGCCTCTCCCCGCCCTATGTCGAGGTCGACGTCCTTGAGGATGTGCACCCGCGCCGCGCCTGAGCCCAGCGCCAGATTGACGCCACGGAGTTCGATCGCCGTCATGAAGTCATCGGTCTCGATTGCGGATGCGACGGGAGGGTCGCCGCTGCGACGCAGCATCCCGGCAGATATGGACTGGAACATGGCGCGCCAACCGTCGCGCCGCTCGGTTCTTGCGCTGATGCTTGCCGCTCTCGCAGGCGTGATGGGCGCCCGGCCCGCCCGCGCCGCCGATCCGGTGCGCCTCGTCGCGCTCGGCGACAGCCTCACCGCCGGCTTCGGCGTCGGGCCGAAGGACGCTTTTCCGGTCAAGCTGGAAGCCGCGCTGAAGGCCAAGGGGCGCAACGTCGCGATCTCGAACGCGGGCGTTTCCGGCGACACCTCAACCGGCGGGGCCGACCGGCTCGACTGGTCGGTGCCGGACGGGACCGACGGCGTGATCGTCGAGCTCGGCGCGAACGACATGCTGCGCGGGCTCGACCCGGAGGTCACGCGCAAGGCGATCGGCCGCATCCTCGACGGGCTGAAGGCGCGCAACATCCCGGTCCTGCTGACCGGCATGCGCGCCGCGCCCAATCTCGGGCCGGATTTCGGCAAGCGCTACGAGGCGGTGTTCACCGACTTCGCGAGGGATCGCGGCCTCGACTTCTATCCGTTCTTCCTCGACGGCGTGGCGGGCGACCGCGCGCTTAACCAGCAGGACGGCATCCATCCGAACCCCAAGGGCGTCGACGTCATCGTCGGCAAGATCCTGCCGACGGTCGAGCGCTTCCTCGACAAGGTCGAGGCCGGGCGGGGGTAGGGACTTTCACCGCCGGACTGCGTGCTTCGAGACACGGCCCTCGCGGGCCGCTCCTCAGCATGAGGACCGGTGGCGCGCGCTGCGCCCCTCATGCTGAGGAGCCCGCCCAGCGGGCGTCTCGGAGCACGCAGTCGGCCGATCAATCAAATCCAGAACGGGAAAAATCCATGGAAACCCGCAAGCTCGGGCGCACCGGGCTCGACGTCAGCCTCGTCTGCCTCGGCACGATGACCTTCGGCGAGCAGAACACGGAGGCAGAAGGCCACGCCCAGATGGACCGCGCGCGCGACGCCGGCGTCAACTTCCTCGACGCCGCCGAGCTCTATCCGATCCCGCCGAAGCCCGAGACGCAGGGGCGCACCGAGGAGATCGTCGGGACCTGGCTGAAGGCGCGCGGGAACCGGACGGAGACGATCGTCGCGACCAAGGCGGTCGGCCGTACGGTGATGGACTGGTTCCGCAAGGACGGCGGGACCGGCGATCTCTCCCGCGGCCAGCTCCGCGAGGCGCTGGAGGGGAGCCTCAGGCGGCTCCAGACCGACTATATCGACCTCTACCAGCTGCACTGGCCGGATCGCGGCGTCACGCAGTTCGGCTCGAACCCGGTGATCTACAAGGCGCCCGAACCGGCCGAGGAGATCGCGATCGAGGAGACGCTCGACGCGCTCGGCGACTTCGTCCGCGAGGGCAAGGTCCGGCACGTCGGCCTGTCCAACGAGAGCTCGTGGGGCGTGATGCGCTTCCTCGGCGCGGCGGAGCGGTCTGGCGGACCGCGCGTCGCCTCGATCCAGAACGCCTACAGCCTGGTGAACCGGACCTTCGAGGTGAACCTCGCCGAGGTCGCCATGCGCGAAGACGTTGGGCTGCTGGCCTATTCGCCGCTCGCGCAGGGGTATCTGACGGGCAAGTACCGCGACGGAGCGCTTCCCGAGGGCTCGCGCAAAAAGCTGTTCGACCGGCTGCAGCGCTACGAGACGCCGGGCGCGACCGCCGCGATCGACGCCTATGTCGATCTTGCTGGGGAGATCGGATGGTCTCCTGCTCAACTCGCCTTGAAATTCGTCGCCACGCGTCCTTTCGTGACCTCCGTGATCATCGGCGCGACCAGCCTCGGGCAGCTCGAACAGGACCTCGCCGCCTTCGAGCGGCCGTGGAGCGAGGAGATCGAGGGCAAGGTCGACGCCATCCACCTCGTCCGCTCCAATCCCTGTCCCTGAGAGAACTGGAAGCCGATCGACGTGCCGCGCCTGTTCACCGCCATCGAAATCCCCGAAGACGTCGGCGACGCCCTCGCGACCTATCGCGGCGGGCTGTCGGGCGCGCGCTGGATCGACGTCGAGAACTACCACGTCACGCTGCGCTTCATCGGCGACGTCGACGAGGACGTCGCGCGCGAGGCGGCGTTCGAGCTCGGCCGCGTGAAGCGCCCGCCGTTCGACGTGACGATCGAGGGGCTCGACGCCTTCGGCGGCGACCGGCCGCGCGCGATCATCGCCCGCATCACGCCCTCGCGGGACATCGTCGAGCTGCAGGCGGAGATCGAACGGTTGATGCGCCGCGTCGGGATGCCGTCGGAAAAGCGCAAGTTCGCGCCGCATGTGACGCTCGCGCGGCTGCGCGACGCCTCGCCGCGCGCCGTGGCGGATTATCTGGGGCTGCGCGGGGGACCTGCGCGCCTGTCCTTCCGGGCGGATCGCTTCGTGCTGTTCTCCTCGCGCGACTCGGTCGGCGGCGGACCATATGTCGAGGAGGCGGCCTATCCGCTGAGGTGACGGGCGGACGCCGTACGTCATCCTCGGGCTCGACCCGAGGATCCATCGGGCGCGGACTCGCCCGTCAGATGGATGCCCGGGTCGAGCCCGGGCGTGACGGCTGCCGGTCGCTCACGCCACCTTGCTCTTGAGCCGCTTCAGCAGGCCGCCGCCGGCGACCGTCGGCCGTTCCGGGGCGGAGACCGCGCCGGCCGCCGCGAGGCGGTCGACGAACAGCCGCAGGCCGCCGGCATAGAGCTGCAGGTCGCGGATATTGGCCCTGGCGATGCGCAGCCTGTCCTCCGCGGTGACCGCGCTTCGGGCCTCGGTCGCGTTGTAGCGGCGCTTCAGCGTCGGGGCCTCGCCGCCGAACAGCAGCGACAGCCCGAGCTCGAAATGCTCGGTGATGCCGACGAAGCCGTAGTCGGCGAGGTCGAAACCCTTCAGGTAGCGGGCCTGAAGGTCGCGCACGCTCTTGATCTGGGCGAACTCGCGGATGTTCACCTCGCCGGCCTTCACCCGTTCCGCGAGCTGCTTCAGCTCCAGTGGACGCTCCTTGTAGAAGTCGAACTGCGAGAGCGTGCGGTCGATCGGATCGCGCAGCCAGGTCCAGACGTCGGCCGGGTCGGAGATCAGCGGCTTCACGTTGCGGACATGATAGTGGCCGTGCAGGCATTCGAAGCCGCGCGCCTCGAGCTCGGCCGCCGGGCCCGCGAGTTCCTCGCGCGGCACGCGCAGGCCTTCCGTCGTCTTCGGGTCGTGGACGCCGTAATAGAGCGCGAGCTTCCTGCCGAAGCGCGCTTCCAGCGCTCGCGCGAAGCTCGTGCCGGCGGTCTTGGGAATGTGGACCGAGAAGATCATATCAGGGCGCACGGCCTTTCAGGTCCGCCCGGCGCTCGCGGCATGTTGACCGCGCGATCCGGGCGGCGCATGACACGCGGCTTCAGGAGACGCGAACGATGCAGAGCTTCACCACGCTGACCGGCGTAGCCGCGCCGCTGCCGATGATCAATATCGACACCGACATGATCATCCCCAAGCAGTATCTGAAGACGATCAAGCGCACCGGTCTCGGCAAGGGTCTCTTCTCGGAGCTCCGCTACAACGCGGACGGCACGGAGAACCCGGACTTCGTCCTGAACAAGCCGGCCTACAAGGACGCCGAGATTCTCGTCGCGGGCGACAATTTCGGCTGCGGCTCCTCGCGCGAGCATGCGCCCTGGGCGCTGCTCGACAAGGGCATCCGCTGCGTGATCTCCACGTCCTTCGCCGACATTTTCTACAACAACTGCTTCAAGAACGGCATCCTGCCGATCGTGGTCTCGCCCGAGAACCACGCCAAGCTGCTGGACGACGCCGAGCGCGGCGCCAATGCGCGCCTGACGATCGACCTCGCGGCGCAGGAAATCCGCGGCCCGGACGGCGGGACGGTCAAGTTCGACATCGATCCGTTCCGCAAGCGCTGCCTGCTGGAGGGCCTCGACGACATCGGCCTCACCATGCAGAAGGACGCCAGCATCGCGAGCTTCGAGAGCAAGATCGCGGCCGAGCGCCCCTGGGCCTGAACGCGCCGAAACGCACCGGGGTCGCGCTGTTGCGTCCCCGGCGCGGCTTGACTTCCGAGGCTCCCCCGCCCAACTGTCCCCGCGCTCCGCAGGACCACGCCCCCTTCCTCCCGGGCGCCCGCGGCGCGGAGCGGATCTCATGAAAAGCTATCTCGACTTCGAAAAGCCCGTGGCCGAGCTTCAGGCCAAGATCGCCGAACTGCGCGCCCTCGGCGACGCCGGCGAGGCCGTCGGCATCGAGGAGGAAGTCCAGCGGCTCGAGGCGAAGTCGGACGCGGCGCTCAAGGAGCTCTACGCCACGCTGACGCCCTGGCAGAAGACGCTTGTGGCGCGCCATCCGAACCGGCCGCACTTCGTCGATTACGTCGGCGCGCTGATCGAGGACTTCACGCCGCTCGCCGGCGACCGCGCCTTCGCCGAGGACCAGGCGATCGTCGGCGGCCTAGGCCGCTTCCGCGGCGAGCCGGTGATGGTCGTCGGCCACGAGAAGGGCGCGGACACCGACAGCCGCCTCAGGCACAATTTCGGCATGGCGCGTCCCGAAGGCTACCGCAAGGCGATCCGCCTGATGGAGATGGCCGACCGCTTCGCCCTGCCGGTGATCGCGCTGGTCGACACGGCGGGCGCCTTTCCGGGCGTCGAGGCCGAGGAGCGCGGCCAGGCCGAGGCGATCGCGCGCTCGACCGAGGCCTGCCTCAACCTGACGACGCCGAACGTCGCCGTCGTCATCGGCGAGGGCGGCTCGGGCGGCGCCATCGCGATCGCGACCGCCAACACCGTCCTGATGCTGGAGCACGCGATCTACAGCGTGATCTCCCCGGAAGGCGCCGCCTCGATCCTGTGGCGCGACGCCGCCAAGGCGCAGGACGCCGCCACAAACATGAAGATCACTTCCGCCGACCTGATGCGGCTCGGCGTGATCGACGGGGTCGTGCCGGAGCCCCTCGGGGGCGCCCATCGCGCCGCGGATGCCGCCATCGCCGCCACCGGCGACGCCATTGAGAAGGCGCTCGCGCGCTTCGCGGCGATGTCCGCGAGCGAAATCCGCGACGACAGACGGCGCAAATTCCTCAGGATCGGCAGGGATCTGTGACCTTTCCGCCGCGTCATCGCCTTGCGGTAACCTTCGGGTAAGGGTATCCCTCTTAGCTGACTGGAACGTCCGCGTTCTCGCTTGTCGGGGGAAACTCGCCATGTCCGTCGCACGTCCCGCGCTCGTCGCGGTCACGATAGCGGCCGCCGTCGCGCTCTCGGGCTGCAACAGGGAAAGCCAGATGGCCTCGACGGCCAAGGCGTCCCAGCCGTTGCCGCCGCAGCTCGTGTCGCTCATGACCGAGAAGCAGATGACGCCGCAGGATCCCATGCTGCTGCGCATCTACAAGGAAGAGGCCAAGGCCGAGGTCTGGAAGAAGCGCCGCGCTGACGGCAAGTACGCGCTGCTCAAGACCTACGACATCTGCCGCTTCTCCGGGAAGCTCGGCCCGAAGATCAAGGAAGGCGACAAACAGGCGCCCGAAGGGTTCTATCAGGTCAGCCCGGCCCAGATGAATCCGAAGTCGTCCTATTACTTGTCGTTCAACCTCGGCTACCCGAACGCCTACGACAAGGCGCTCGGCCGCACCGGCCTGCACGTCATGATGCACGGCGACTGCCTGTCGGCGGGCTGCTACGCCATGACCGACACGCAGATGGGCGAGATCTACGCCATGGCCCGCGAGAGCTTCCGCGGCGGCCAGCCCTCGTTCCAGGTCCAGGCGCTGCCGTTCCGCATGACGGCGCAGAACATCGCGCGTCGCCGCAACGACAAGAACATGCCGTTCTGGAAGAATCTGAAGCAGGGCTCGGACGCCTTCGAGGTGACGAAGCTCGAGCCGAGGGTCGACGCCTGCGGCAAGAAGTATGTCTTCAACGCCAAGGCCACCGGCTTCTCCGGCTTCAACCCGAACGCCGGCTGCCCGGGCTACCAGGTCGAGCCGACGATCGCGAAGGCTGTCGCCGCGAAGGAGAAGGCCGACAACATCGTCATCGCCGCGCTCTCCAAGACCGAGCCTCTGGCGCCCGACTACATCGCCCAGAACGGCCGCATGCGCCGCACGCTCGACCAGCCGATCGTGATGGTCGCGGCCGTCGCGCCGGAGGCCGCCGGCGCTCCGGTCGCAGCGACGCAGGGCGCGAACGGCGGCATGCAGCTCGCCTCGGCGACGCCCGCGCAGGTCGCGACGGCCGCCCGCACCGGCGCGCCGCTTAGGACGGCCCCGGCCGTGTCCGCGACGAGGTCCTCTGTCGAGACGACCGCGACGGCCGGCGCGCCTGTCGCGGCCGAGACCGCCAAGTCCGAGCCCGCGAAGAGCGAGGGCGGCTTCTTCGCCAACATGTTCCGCGGCGAGGAAACGCCGGCTGCGACTCCGGTCCCGTCCCCCGCCGCGCCTGCGACCCAGGTCGCCGCAGCCAGGCCCGCCGCGGCCCCCGCCACGCATGTCGCGTCCGCGAAGCCGGTCGCGTCCGGCGCCAAGCCTGCCGGCGGCCTGCGCGAGGTGACGCCGCAGGAGCCCGTGATGGCGAGCTCCGCGCCGGCCGAGCAGCCGGGCGCCATGTCGAAGCTCAAGGGCTGGATGGGCGGCCTGCTCGGCGGAAACAAGGCCGAGGAGCCGGCTCCGGCCGCAATCCCGGTCAACGAGCCGGCCCCGACGCCGGCCGCGCCGGAAGCGCAGAAGCGGAACCGCTCCGCCAACCTGCCGCCGCAGCTCGCGCCGAAGGCCCGCACCGCGACCGATCCGGCGGTGACTTCCTCCTACGCCCCGGTCGACTGATCGCGGCGACCGCTCTGAAAAGAAAAAGCCCCGGGCGTCGGCCCGGGGCTTTTTCGTTCGCGGGTCCGGGCGGTCAGGCGAAGCGCGACAGCAGCTCGCCGGGCGCCGCCCGCGTCCGTTCGTCCCGATCGACGGCGCCGACGGCGGACAGGCCGTCCTCGTCGTCATAAACGGGCGGGGCGAGCGTCTGCTCGGTCGGAACGAGAGCGGCCACCGCCTCGAAGGACTGCGCCACGTCCACGGCTGAGGGCGCGGACGCGTCGATGGGTGCGAGCGCCGCCTCGTCTTCCGCCTCGGCCGCCTCGAGCTCCGCAGCGTCCCGCGCGACGGCGGCCGCCGTCTCGTCGGCTCGATCGGTCTCGTCGGTCGCGCGGGTGGCGGCGTCGAGCGCGACGGACGCGGCCCGCGCCGAAGCGGCGAGGCTCTCGGATCGCGGGATTTCGGCGGCAGGGGGCGGGGCCGTCTGGACGACGGCGGCGCGCTCGTTCGGCGCCGTCTCTTCAACAGTCGCTGGAGCGGGCGGAGGGTCGTTCGGACGGATGCGGTCGAGCGGCGCAAGGCCCGGGGCCGCGCCATAAGGATCGAGTGCGGCGATCGCCATGTGCTTCTCCTTTGGCGTCTGATGGAGGGACGCCGGGAGAAGGGTGCAGGTCAGGCGTGACGATAGGCTCTAGGCGATCGGCCGCTTCTGAATCGAATTTTTTGGAGTTTTGCGCGCGGCGGGGAGGTGCCGCCGCGTCCCCGTCAGGCCAGCCGGCCGTGGCAATGCTTGTACTTCTTGCCCGATCCGCAGGGGCAGTCGGCGTTGCGCGGCGTGCGCGTCCAAGTGTCCGGATCGTTCGGATCGACGCCGGCGGCCACGGCGGACCCGAAGGCGCCGGACTCGAAGGCGGCGACGGCCTCCGCGAGGGCCAGCTCGTTCTCGCCGGTCTGCGGGTCCTGATGCACGGCGTGCATCTCCGGCAGGTCCTCGTCGGCGAGCGGGGGCGGCGACTGCACAAGCTCGACGCGCATCAGCTGGGCCGTAACCGTCTCGCGCAGACGGGTGAGCATGGTCTGGAACAGCTCGAAGGCTTCCGACTTGTACTCGTTCAGCGGATCGCGCTGGGCGTAGCCGCGCAGGCCGACGACCTGGCGCAGATGGTCGAGCGTGGCCAGATGCTCGCGCCACAGATGGTCGAGCGTCTGCAGCAGCACCGCCTTCTCGATCTGCGCGGTGATGTCCGGCCCGAACCGCTCGGCCCGCTCGGCGGCGGCGGCGTCCGCGGCCTTGGTCAGGCGCTCGCGGATCTCCTCGTCGGCGATGCCCTCTTCCTTCGCCCATTCGACGACCGGCAGGTCGAGATTGAGCAAGTCCTTCACCTCGTCCTCGAGCTCCTGCGACCGCCACTGCTCGGGATAGGCGTTTTCCGGGATGCTGCGGGCGACGATGTCCTCGACCGTGTCGTGACGCATCTCCGCGATCGCCGAGGCGATGGACTCCGTCTGCAGGAACTCCAGGCGCTGCTCGAACACGGCCTTGCGCTGGTCGTTCATGACGTTGTCGTACTTGAGAAGGTTCTTGCGGATGTCGAAGTTGCGCGCCTCGACCTTCTTCTGCGCCTTCTCGAGCGCCTTGTTCACCCAGGGGTGGACGATAGCCTCGCCCTCCTGGATGCCGAGCCGCTGCAGCATGCCGTCGATGCGCTCGGAGCCGAAGATGCGCATCAGGTCGTCCTGCAGCGACAGGAAGAAGTGGGAGCGGCCGGGGTCGCCCTGACGGCCGGAGCGGCCGCGCAGCTGGTTGTCGATGCGGCGGCTCTCGTGGCGTTCGGTGCCGACGACGAACAGGCCGCCGGCGTCGAGCGCGATCTTCTTCTTGGCGGCGATGTCGGCCTTGATCTCGGCCTCGCGCGCGTCGCGCTCGGCGCCCGGCTCCATGTCGCCGAGCTCGCGCTCGAGCCGCATCTCGAGATTGCCGCCCAGCTGGATGTCGGTGCCTCGGCCGGCCATGTTGGTCGCGATCGTCACGGCGCTCGGGATGCCGGCGTCGGCGACGATGTGCGCCTCCTGCTCGTGGTAGCGCGCGTTGAGCACCTGATGCTCGATCCCCGCCCTCTTGAGCGCCTCGGAGAGCTGCTCGGACTTCTCGATCGAAGTGGTGCCGACGAGGATCGGCTGGCCGCGCTGCTTGCAGTCGCGGATCAGCTCGATGATCGCCTTCTCCTTCTCGCCGGCCGTGCGATAGACCTCGTCGTCGTCGTCCTTGCGCGCGATCGGCAGGTTGGTCGGCATCTCGACGACCTCGAGGCCGTAGATGTCCAGCAGCTCGTCGGCCTCGGTCATCGCCGTGCCGGTCATGCCGGAGAGCTTCTCGTACATGCGGAAGTAGTTCTGGAAGGTGATCGAGGCCAGCGTCTGGTTCTCGGGCTGGATCTTGACCCGCTCCTTGGCCTCGAGCGCCTGGTGCAGGCCTTCCGAGTAGCGGCGGCCCGGCATCATGCGGCCGGTGAACTCGTCGATGATGACGACCTCGTCGCCCTTGACGATGTAGTCCTTGTCGAGCTGGAACAGCTTGTGGGCGCGCAGCGCCTGCGTGACGTGGTGGACGACCGTGACGTTCTCGACGTCGTAGAGGTTGTCGCCCTTCAGCAGGCCGGCCTCCTCGAGCATGCGCTCGATGTGCTCGTTGCCGGCTTCCGTCAACGTCGTGGTGCGCTGCTTCTCGTCGACCTCGTAGTCTTCCGGCACGAGCAGCGGAATGAAGTCGTCGACCTGGAGGTAAAGCTCGGAGCGGTCCTCGACCGGGCCGGAGATGATGAGCGGCGTGCGCGCCTCGTCGACCAGGATCGAGTCGACCTCGTCGATGATCGCGTAGGCGTGGCCGCGCTGGACCATCGCGCGCACGTCATACTTCATGTTGTCGCGCAGATAGTCGAAGCCGAGCTCGTTGTTGGTCGCATAGGTGATGTCGCAGGCGTAGGCGTCGCGACGCTCGTCGTCGTCGAGCCCGTGGACGATGACGCCGACCGACAGGCCGAGGAAGCCGTGGACGCGGCCCATCCAGCCCGAGTCGCGCTGGGCGAGGTAGTCGTTGACGGTGACGACGTGGACGCCCTTGCCCGACAGCGCGTTGAGGTAGGCGGCGAGCGTGGAGACCAGCGTCTTGCCCTCGCCGGTCTTCATCTCGGCGATACGGCCCTCGTGCAGCGTGATGCCGCCCATCATCTGGACGTCGAAGTGGCGCTGGCCGAGCACGCGGCGGGCGGCCTCGCGCACCGTCGCGAAGGCCGGCACCAGCAGGTCGTCGAGCGACTTGCCGCTCGCGAGCTGCTCGCGGAACTCGGAGGTCTTGGCCCTCAGCTGTTCGTCTGTGAGCTTCTGGATCTCGGGCTCGAGGGCCTGGATCGCGGCGACCCGCGGCCGCATCGCCTTCACCAGGCGCTCGTTGGAGGAGCCGAACAGACGTCGGGCGAGACCGCCGAACATGAGAGAGCCTTTCTCGATGGGTCTTGCGTCCGAAATGCGCCGGACCGTCCGGCCGGAGCGCCGTCGGCGCGCAGGAGCCCCAAAATCCGCTCGTTTTTGAGGCGCTTCTACGCGCCGCGCAAGCCAGCGACCGAGATAAGAAAGCGCCCAAGGGTTGTCAATCCGAAGACCTTCCGACATGTTCCCGCGCTCTCGGGGCGCAACACGCGCGAAACGGATGGATCTCATGGGCATTCTCGACCTGAAGAGCCGGCGGGCGCTCACGCTCGGCGCGGCTTTCGTCGCCGCGGTCGGCCTCGGCGGGACCGTTCTCGCGCAGACCCCGCCGCCGGCGCCGGACGCGCAGGGCGACGCCGCCAAGGCCGAGAAGCCGGCCGCGAAGCTCGACCCGAAGACCGTGCTCGCCAAGATCGACGCCGACGAGATCACCGCGGGCGACGTCGAGGTCGCGAGCGAGGACCTCGAGCAGTCGATGGCCTCGATGACCGAGCCGCAGCGCCGCGACTACGCGCTGAACTACCTGATCGACCTCAAGCTCGCGGCCAAGGCCGCCGAGAAAGACAAGCTCGGCGAGAGCGAGCAGTTCAAGAAGAGGCTCGAATATCTCAAGGACCGCGCGCTCATGGAGGAACTGCTCCAGCGCGAGGCCAAGGCCGCCGTCACCGAGGAGCGCCTTCGCAAGCTCTATGACGACACCGCCAAGAACCTGAAGCCCGAGGAAGAGGTCCGCGCCCGCCACATCCTGGTGAAGACCGAAGACGAGGCCAAGAAGGTCGAGGAGCGTCTGGCCAAGGGCGAGGACTTCGCCAAGGTCGCGAATGAGGTCTCGACCGATCCGGGCTCGGGCAAGCAGGGCGGCGACCTCGGCTTCTTCGGCCGCGGCCAGATGGTGCCGGTGTTCGAGGAGACCGCTTTCAAGCTCGAGCCGGGCAAGGTCTCCCCGCCGGTGAAGAGCCAGTTCGGCTGGCACGTCATCAAGCTCGAGGAGAAGCGCACCCGTCCGGTGCCGCCGTTCGAGCAGGTCCGCCCGCAGATCGAGAACTACGTGGTCCGCACCTCGCAGCAGGACCTCGTCCTCAAGCTGCGCAACGAGGCCAAGGTCGAGCGCACCGAGGCCGGCAAGCCGCAGACGCCGCCGGAGCCGACCGGCGGCGAGGCCCCCGTCGGAGCGCCGACGCCCTCGCAGCAGCAGAACGCCCCGCAGTAAGCAGGCCCCTGCGAACGGCGCGCATTCCAATCGTCACGCGAAGCGGATATGGCTCCCGCCGCTTCGGCCGGGACTGACCTCAAGTCTCCGGCGCACCGTCTGGAGACGTCCAGCCTATGTCCACCGCCGTCTCGCCGCTCGCGCCGAAATCTCTGCCCACGCTGCCGCCGATCGCCGGCGTCAGGCTCGCGACCGCCGAGGCCGGGATCCGCTACAAGGGCCGCACCGACGTGCTGCTCGCGACCTTCGCGCCCGGGACCTCGGTCGCCGGCGTCTTCACCCGCTCGCGCTGCCCCTCGGCGCCGGTGGAATGGTGCCGGGACCGGCTGGCGGGCGGCTCGATCGGCGCGCTCGTCGTCAATTCCGGCAACGCCAACGCTTTCACCGGCAAGAACGGGCGCGCCGCGACGGCGCTGACCGCCGAGCTCGCCGCCGCCGCCGTCGGCTGCTCCGAGAGCGAGGTGTTTTTGGCCTCGACCGGCGTGATCGGCGAACCGCTCGACGCCCGCAAGTTCGAGGGCGTCATGTCCGGCCTTGCGGCGAACGGCGTCGAGGACGGCTGGGAGGCCGCCGCCCGCGCCATCATGACGACCGACACCTTCCCCAAGCTCGCGACCCGCTCGGTCGAAATCTCGGGCAAGACGATCACGATCAACGGCATCGCCAAGGGCGCCGGCATGATCGCGCCGGACATGGCGACGATGCTCGCCTATGTCGCGACCGACGCCGCCATCGCGCCTGCTGCGCTGCAGGCCCTGCTCGCACGCGCGGCCGACAGATCGTTCAACTGCGTGACCGTCGACGGCGACACCTCGACCTCCGACACGCTGATGGCCTTCGCCACAGGCGCGGCCGGCAACGACAGGATCACCAAGGCTGGCGACCCGGCGCTCGCGGCCTTCTCGGCGGCGTTCGAGAGCCTGCTCGTCGAGCTCGCGCAGCTTGTGGCGCGCGACGGGGAGGGGGCGAGGAAGTTCGTGACCGTCGAGGTGTCCGGCGCCGAGAGCGAGGCGTCGGCGCGCAAGATCGCGCTGTCGATCGCCAATTCGCCGCTGGTGAAGACGGCGATCGCCGGGGAGGACGCCAACTGGGGACGCGTCGTCATGGCGGTCGGCAAGGCCGGCGAGCCGGCCGATCGCGACCGGCTGGCGATCCGGTTCGGCGACGTCCGCGTCGCCGTCGACGGCCAGCGCGACCCGGACTACGACGAGGCCGTGACCTCGGCCTACATGAAGAACCAAGAAATCCTGATCGCGGCCGACATCGGCCTCGGCGACGGTTTCGCGCGGGTTTGGACGTGCGATCTCACCGAAGGCTACATCGCGATCAATGCGGACTACCGATCCTGAATTATCGATCGATCTCAACACGCTCTTAAGGTCTTGTGCGAAATGATGGCGACAGGGACGATCACTTGAGACTTGTCCTTGTCGTGGCCTGCGCGCTCATAGATCCGGACAACCGCGTGCTCATCGCGCAGCGGCCGGAGGGAAAGACGCTCGCAGGGCTCTGGGAGTTTCCAGGCGGCAAGGTCGAGGCGGGGGAGCGACCCGAAGAGACCTTGATCCGGGAACTGGCCGAAGAGCTCGGCGTCACGGTCGAGGAGCCGTGTCTTGCGCCGCTGACCTTCGCGAGCCACGCCTATGACGACTTCCATCTCCTGATGCCGCTCTACGTGTGCCGGCGTTGGACAGGGGTCGTGACAGGGCGCGAGGGGCAGGCGACCAGGTGGGTCCGACCCGACCGGCTTCGCGACTTTCCGATGCCGCCCGCCGACGAGCCGCTTATCGCGCACCTCGTCGACCTGCTCTGACGCCTTTGAACTCGCGATCGCGCCAGGAGGGCGTGGCGATGAGAGCGATGATGCGGGTTGGCCGGACGCTGCTTCGCTTCGGGGCGGACGAGCGCGGCGCGACGTCGATCGAATACGCCATGATCGCGGTCGGCATCGCGATTGCGGTCTGCGCGACGGTGTTCGGCGTCGGCGCGAGCCTCAAGGTCAACTTCTACGACAAGATGAACGCCGCGGTGGCGAACTGAGGCCAGGCTAGCCGTCGGCCCTTCCGGACGGATCGCCTTCCTTCACCCCGAGCGCGTCGGCGAGGCGGGCCTGCGCGCTGCCGGGCTTCAGCGGCTTCTGCTGGCTGGCGTGCGCCGCCCAGCCTGACGCCCAGACGATCTCGAACGTCGCCCTGACCCGTCCGTCGGGGTCCGAGAACCGCTCTTGATAGATTTCGATCGCCTCGCCCAGCGTGTCGCGCCGGAGCGGCCTGCGGCTGCGCTCGGCGAGCACGTTGGTCGCGCCCAAGGCCCGGAGGTCCCGCATCAGTTCGAGCGCGTTCGCATAGCGCACGGTCACCCGGTCGAGGTCGATCACCGGCAGGGCGAAGCCGGCGCGCTGCAGCAGGCCGCCGACGGCGCGGACGTCCGCGAACGGCAGCACGCGAGGGCTGGCCCCGCCCGTCGTCGCCGCCTCGGCCGCTGCGAACGACTGTCGAAGTTCCGTCAGCGTCTCTCCGCCAAGGAAGGCGGCGAGGAACAGCCCGTCGGGCGCGAGCAGCCGCCGCGCCTGCACGAAGGCGCCGGGCAGGTCGTCGACATGCTGCAGGGCGAGGCAAGAGACGACGAGGTCGAAGCTCGCGTCCGCAAAGCAGGGCGCTTCCGGATCGCAGACGACGTCGCCGTCCAGCCCGTCCCACGTGGCGCGCAGGACGAGCTTCGCGGTCGGACGCTCCTTCAGGACCACCAGCGCGCGCCGTCCGGGTGAGGCGAGGTCAAGCGCACTCGGAAAGGGCCGCAGCGTCGCGGCGAGGCGCAGCTCGAGATCTTCGGCGATCCGCGCGGCGAGGAAGTCCGGGCCGCCTCCCGTCGCCTGCGCCCGCCGGCGCGCATAGCGCATTGCATTCCGATCAAAAAGGCGCCCCGGCATTACGATAGTTACCTTGATTGACACGCTTGCATGAGGCAGATGTTCGATATATGTTCAGATAAAGCAATCAGGGGTTGCGAAAATGCAGGTAGCGGCCGGTTTTGTGCCTGTCAGAGCCCAAGAATTGGCTGCAGGAGATTTCTGCTTTTTCGAGCACCGCGGTCATTTAGCCTTTGCTCTGGCCGTCCAGAATGAGCATGAGGGCGGGCCTAACATGCTTGCGGTATTAGTAGGCGCACAAAGCGAAAATTTGCGCTGTGCGAGGCGGCCTTATGCATTTGCTGGCGAAACAGTCATGAAAGTCGAGGATCCGATAGTTAGTGTGTTACCATCTGCATTGGTTCTTGGAGGCAATCGAGGCGATCCTCCGCCTGGACATTTATATCTCGTTGACGGACAACTGGCCCTCTCTGTTGCGGTTCAAGACCACTTCAATGACATTAATTTTTACAGCATAAACGACGGATCATATTTGGGCGGTGACTATTATCAGAGACAGAATTTTTCGAAATGGGAGGTTGGCCAAATAGGATTGGATAGGAAATTCAAAACTGTATTCGAATTTCCTGGATATTAAATTGAAGTATAGCCTTTTTTGTTCCTGAATGAATAGTGATTATGAGTTTTTATCGTTTTCGAGCTTCGCCTCTGCCGCCGTCATGTAGTCGCGCGTGACCGGCAGCGCGTTGACGTCGCGTGTCATCTGGATCTGGAAGACCATGTGCTTGCCATAGCGGAAGGAGAACTCCGAGACGAGCAGGTAGAACTCCCACATCCGGCAGAACCGCTCGCCCAGCATCGCCGCCGCCTTGTCCCGGTTGGCGGCGAAGCGGCCGCCCCAGGCCAGGCACGTCTCGGCGTAGTGCATCCGCCAGATCTCGACGTCGGTCACCCAGAGCTTGGCGGCCTCGATCGCCGGCATCGTCTCCGACAGCGCCGGGGCATAGCCGCCGGGGAAGATGTATTTGCGGATCCAGGCGCCGGTGGAGCCCGGCCCGCCCTTGCGGCCGATCGAGTGCAGCAGGGCGACGCCGTCCTCCTTCAGCAGCGAGCGGACCTTGCTGAAGAACTCCGGGATGTTCTTCAGCCCGACATGCTCGAACATGCCGACCGAAACGATCCGGTCGAACGGCCCCGTCACATTGCGATAGTCCATCAGCTCGAACTTCACCCGGTCGGACAGGCCGCGCTCGGCGGCGCGCCGGGTGGCGAGCGCGTGCTGCTCGGTCGACAGCGTGACGCCCAGCACCTCCGCCCCGCAGTTCTCGGCGAGGTAGATCGCCATCGAGCCCCAGCCCGAGCCGATGTCGAGCACGCGCATGCCCGGCTTCACGTCGAGCTTCGAGGCGATGTGGCGGAGCTTGGCCACCTGCGCCTGCTCCAGCGTGTCGGAGGGCGTGCGGAAGTAGCCGCAGGAATAGTTGAGGCCGTCGTCGAGAAACAGGCGGTACATGTCGTTCGACAGGTCGTAATGCGCCTCGACGTTCTTCTTCGAGCGCGTCGCGTCGTTCTTCGGCAGCATGCCGCGCATGCGCTTCATCCAGGCGCGGGTGCGCTTCTGGATCGGTCCGGCGCGCAGGTTCGTGCGGTTCAGCGCATAGAGCGTGAGGAGGTCGCGCAGCGTGCCCTTCTCGAGCGTGAGCGTGCCGTCCATGTAGGCTTCGCCGGTCTTGAGCTCGGGGTTGAGCAGGAGCTGGTGGTGCAGCTTCTTGTCGTGGAGCTTGACCACGACGTCCGGACCGGGCGTGTCGCCCCGCAGTTCGTGGGTGCGGCCGGACGCGTCGATGATCGTGAGGGAGCCGACCTTCACGAAGCGGCCCATCAGGGCGTTGACGATCTCCATGGGAGCACTCCGACCGTTACGCGCCGCGGCGTTGACGTCGCCCGCCCGGCGTGACGCAATTGTGTGTCGCGTTGACCTAACCCATCCGGAGCGGCGTTTCGATGCCCCTCGGCGCAATCGACGAGCCGCAAACGTCGCGGGGCGCCCTGGCGGCCGCGGCGTTGCGATGTTTCGGGCGCGGGGCGCTCGATCTCGTCCTGCCGCCGCAATGCCTCGCCTGCGCGAAACCCGTGACGGAGGACGGCGCGCTCTGCGTCGCCTGCTGGGGCGGCCTCAAACCCATCGACCGGCCCTTCTGCGAGCGGCTCGGCACGCCGTTCGCGGCGGATTTCGGACCCGGGCTGCTCTCGCCGGCGGCGATCGCCAGGCCGCCGGCCTTCGACCGGATGCGCGCGGTCGCGCGTTTCGACGGGACGGCGCGGGAACTCGTCCATCGCCTGAAATACGCCGACGGCGCCCACCTCGCGCGGCCGCTCGGGCGGATGATGGCGCGGGCCGGCCACGAGCTTCTCGGGCCCGACGTCACGCTCGTCCCGGTTCCGCTGCACTGGCGCCGGCTCTGGCGTCGCCGCTTCAACCAGTCGGCGCTGCTCGCCCGCGAGATCGCGCGGCTGTCCGGCGCGCGTCTCGTGCCGGAGGCGGTCGTGCGCGTGAAGCCGACCCGTCCGCAGGTCGGCCTGACCGCGGCGCAGCGCGCGGAAAACCTCGCCGGCGCGTTCCGCGTCGCCGACGGGGTCGCGCTCAAGGGCGTCCGCATCGTGCTGGTCGACGACGTCGTCACCACCGGATCGACGATCGACCGCCTGACGCGGCTGCTGAGACGGGCAGGGGCGCGTTCGGTCGACGCGCTCGTCTTCGCCATGGTTGTGAATGACGGGTGAGGGTCTATATCCTCAAACCTCCGCGCGACACCGGACCGAAGAGCTCGATGCCGTCCATCACGATCTACACGCGTTCCGACTGCCCCTACTGCCACATGGCGAAGGACCTGCTTCGCCGGAAGGACGTCGCTTTCGACGAGATCGACGTCGGCCGCGAGCCGGACCGGCGCGCCGAGATGATTGAGCGCTCCGGCGGGCGGATGACCGTGCCGCAGATCTTCATCGACGGCCGTCACGTCGGCGGCTGCGACGACCTTCACGCGCTCGACAGGGCGGGCGGGCTCGACCCGCTGCTCGCGGCGTGAGCGGCCCGATGAGCCCGGACGGCGCAGGCCGCTCCTTTGTCGCGGCCTGCGTGCAGATGCGCGCCGGCATGGTCGCGACCCGCAACGTCGACCACGTGGCGCGGCTCGCCAAGCAGGCCGCCGAGGCCGGCGCCACCTATATCCAGACGCCGGAGATGACGAACCTGCTGGTGCGCTCGCGCGACGACCTGTTCGCCGCGATCCTGCCGGAGGAGGCAGACCCGTCGCTCGCCGCCTTCCAGGAGCTCGCCCGCGCGCTGAAGGTCACGCTGCATCTGGGCTCGCTCGCGATCCGCCTCGAGGGCGAGCGCGCCGCGAACCGCGCCTTCGTGATCGATCCGGACGGCGACATCGTCGCGCGCTACGACAAGATCCACATGTTCGACGTCGACCTGCCGGACGGCGAGAGCTGGCGCGAATCCGCGACCTATCGGCCCGGCGAGCAGGCCGTCGTCGTCCAGATGCCCTGGGGCGGCCTCGGGCTGACGATCTGCTACGACGTCCGCTTCCCGACGCTTCACCGCGCGCTCGCCGAACATGGCGCCGACGTGATCGCCTCTCCCGCCGCCTTCACCAAGAAGACCGGCGAGGCCCACTGGCACGTGCTGCTGAGGGCGCGCGCGGTCGAGACCGGCGCCTTCGTGATCGCGGCGGCGCAGGGCGGCAAGCACGAGGACGGGCGCGAGACCTTCGGGCATTCGCTCATCATCGATCCCTGGGGCCGCGTCCTCGCCGAGGCCGGCGAAGAGCCCGGTTTCATCATCGCCGAGGTCGACCTCGGCAAGGTCGTCGACATCCGCCGGCGCATCCCCTCGCTAGAGAACGGACGGCGCTTCGCCGTCACGCCGCTGCCGGTCGAGCCCGCGACGCTGCACGAAGCCGCGTCATGATCCGCTACGGCCTCGCATGCGAGGCGGGGCATGCCTTCGACGGCTGGTTCCGCTCCTCGGCCGATTTCGACGAGCAGGCGACGCGCCTGATGGTGACCTGCCCAGTCTGCGGCTCGCCGAAGGTCGCGAAAGCCTTGATGGCGCCGGCGCTCTCGCAGGGCAGGCGGGAGCCTGCGCCCGAGCGCGCGCCGGCTCCCGAGCCCGCGCCTCGGCCCGATGCGCCGGCGAACGTCGCGCTCGTCGATGACGGCGCGTCCAGAATCCGCGACATGCTGCGCGAGTTCCGCACGGAGCTGACGAAGAATTCCGAAGACGTCGGCGAGCGCTTCCCCGAGGTCGCGCGGCGGATGCACGCCCGCGAGATCGAGCAGAAGACGGTCCATGGCCGCGCCTCTGCCGAGGAGGCGAAGGCGCTGCTCGAGGAGGGCGTCGCCGTCCAGGCGCTGCCGACGTTCCCCGACGAGCTCAACTGAATCGTCGCCGGCCTGGGGCGGCGCGCGCGCGTGTCGCAGGCGCTGCGGACCGTCGCGGCGGATCCAGCGCCCAGATGGTGCGAAAGTTCGCCTCGTCATAAGCAAGAAAATTCACGAATTTCAGCGATGTTAGCGCGTCAACCTTCGACGCGTGGACATGGCCGCCAGTCAGGACGCATTGTATTCGAACGGCTCCGGCCTCGCCGCCGAGAAGCTGTCGGAGTCTCAGGTCGAGGCGCTTTTCAGCGACGTCAGATCCTTTGTGATCGGCGCGATCGCCGTCTGCTTGGCCGCCGTCGTGGTCGGCTGGCGCACGGGCGCTGTCTCCGTATACGTGCTCGCCGGCGTGCTGGTCACGATCCTCGTCGTGCGCCTGATGGCGATGGCCGCCTACAACCGCGCCTGGGCCGCGGGCGAGACCACCTCCAACCCGAAGAGGTGGGAGCGTCTCTACAACCTGATGGCCACGATCCACATCACGGCCATCAGCTCGTTCTGCCTGCTCGTGTTCATGGCGACTGAGAACCCGCTCGACCGGATGCTCGCGCTGGCGACCATCCTGACCTACATGGCGGGCATTCCGGGCCGCAACTTCGCCAATCCGCTCGGCGTCGACCTGCAGATCATCTTCGCGGCGCTGCCGCTGCTGTCGGCCATGGCGATCGCCGGCGAGGAATACGCCATCCTCGTCTGCCTGCTGTTCATCCCGTACTTCTTCGGCCTGCGGCTGCTCGCGACCCGGCTGCGCGGCCTGTTCCTGCAGGCGACCGAGCGCGCCCAGGACCTGAGCGCCATGGCGGAGCGGTTCGATACGGCGCTCAGCAACATGTCGCACGGCCTCGCGATGTTCGGCCGCGCCGGCGAGATGATCGTCTACAACGACAAGCTGCTCGCGCTGCTCGGCATGGGCGCCCAGGCCGACCTCTACGGCAAGCCGGTCAGCGCGCTGCTGGCGAACGCAGCCGAGTCGCAGCGCAAGGGCGACGCGGCGCTCAAGGCGTGCGTCGAGAACCAGGCCGAAGGCGTGGTCGAGATCGCGATGCGCGACGAGGCGGTGCTCGAATTCACCTTCCAGCCCATGCAGGGCGGCGGCGCGGTCGCTCTCGTCCAGGACGTGACCGAGAAGAAGCGCGACGCCGCGCGCATCAAGCAGCTCGCGCTCTATGACGAGCTGACCGGGCTCGCCAACCGCGCGCATTTCCGGGACCTGTTGTCCGACAAGCTCACGACGACCTCCGGCGCGACCAAGCTCGCGCTGATGTTCATCGACCTCGACGAGTTCAAGCAGGTCAACGACACGCTCGGACATTCCGCCGGCGACGCTCTGATCCGGCAGGTCGCGGCGAGGCTCCAGGACGTCTGCGGCGAGAGCGTCGTGGCGCGCCTCGGCGGCGACGAGTTCGTGGTGCTGCACGAGTTCGCCGGCAGCGTCGAACATGTCGAACGCGCGGCCCGCACGCTGATCCAGCAGATTTCCGCGCCCTACAGCATCGACCGGCACAACGTGCTGGTCGGCGCCAGCGTCGGCATCTCGATCTTCCCGACGCACGACAAGGCGGCGGAGCAGCTGCTCAAGAAGGCGGACCTCGCGCTCTATCGCGCCAAGGCCGACGGGCGCGGCTCGTGCCGGGTGTTCGAACCGGCGATGGGCGTGCAGGCGCTGGAGCGTCGGGAGCTCGAATTCGACCTGAGGCAGGCGATCGTCAACGACGAGTTCGAGCTGCACTACCAGCCGATCTACAATCTCGCCGAACAGCGCTTCACCGTCTGCGAGGCGCTGGTGCGCTGGCGCCATCCGCGCCGCGGCATGCTCGCGCCGGGCGAGTTCATCTCCGTCGCCGAAGAGATGGGCCTGATCGTCGACATCGGGAAGCTGGTGCTGCGGCGGGCCTGCCTCGAATGCGCCCAGTGGCCCGAGGACGTTAGCGTCGCCGTCAACATCTCCCCGCTCCAGTTCCGGCGGGGCGACATCGTGACCTCGGTGGCCGAGGCGCTCGAAGCGGCGGACCTTCGCCCGTCGCGGCTCGAACTCGAACTCACCGAGTCCGTCCTGCTCCAGGACGTCGCCTTCACGAGCCTCACCATGAAGCTGCTGCACATGCGGCAGGTAGCGATCTCGCTCGACGACTTTGGAACGGGATATTCCAGCCTCAGTTACATGAACGAGCTGCCGCTGAGCAAAGTGAAGATCGACCGCTCGTTCCTCGCCGGCATCGAGAAGGCCAACAAGGCGATGCTGATGCTGCGCGGCCTGACGCGTCTCAGCGCGGAGCTCGGACTGTCCGTCGTCATCGAGGGCGTCGAGACCGAAAGCCAGCTGGAGCTGATCACCGCGGCCACCCAGGTCCAGATGGTCCAGGGCTATCTGTTCAGCCGGCCGCTGCCGGGCGAGGACGTCCGCAAGCTCCTGCGCGAGGAGCGCCGGGAGACCGTCATCCGCCCCGCGGCCATCGCGATCAATTCATAATTCTCCATGAATGCTTAGCTATTCCAAGTCATCCTTTCACCTCCCTAGCTCTGGCGCTTGCGCCGAAAGATGCTACCGTGGCGAAAGCGTGGCAGGAGCAGTCGTTTGAGTACGCCCGAAGCAGGGACCTTCAATGATGGCGTGGCGCGCCTCGTTGAGCGGGTGGAATGCCGGCGGTTGGTTACGGAAGCCGAGAAGGAGTCGGCCTACCGTCTGCGCTACGACGCATATCTGCGCGAGGGCGCGATCCTTCCGAACGACGACGGGATGATCGTCGACCGGTTCGACCGGACGCCCAACAACCACACCTTCGGCTTCTACATCGACGGCGTTCTGGCGAGCAGCGTCCGCCTCGGCTACGGAACGTCGGAGTCCTGCGATGTTCCGGCGATGGCGACGTTCCCGGACGTGCTGGGCCCGATCATGGCGATCGCCGGCCGTGCGCTGATCGACCCGACCCGCTTCGTCCTCGACGAGACGCACGCCCGGCTTTACCCCAAGCTCGCCTATGTGACGCTCCGGATCGCGTGGCTGGTCTCCGACCATCTGGGCGTCGACTACACGCTTGCTTCGGTGCGCACCGAGCATCAGGCGTTCTACCGGCGCTTCTACGGCCACACGCTGCTGTGCGACGCGCGCCCCTACGCCTCGCTGATCAAGCCGCTCAGCCTGATGCTGCTGCCGTGCCGCCAGTCGCGCACGCGTGGACTGACGCGCTATCCGTTCCTCGACTCGACGCGCGAGGAGTTCCTGTCGCTCTGGCCGGGCCCGTTCGGCCCGGCCGCGCCGGTCCTCGCGCCGTCAGCGCCGATGATGGGTCATCTATTCGCCCACGCGCCGATGAGCCTCGGATAGATGACGCAGTGGCCGCCCGACGTCATGTCGGCGGCGAGGCGCTGCGTGAGCGCGGGGATGTCGAGCTCCTCGGGCGTGGCGACGCCGAGCGCGATCAGCGCCGGCTTCATGGTCTGCAGCGTCCCGACCAGATAGGCGAGGCCGCCGCCGTCGAGGCCGGTCTCGATCCGGCAGGTGGCCTTCAGCGAGGCCGCCAGCCCGGCGGCGCGGAAGGCGCCGTAGAGCTTCGAGCCCATGTCCGGCTCCAGCCCGGACCGCGCGTAGAGCGAGACGATCCAGCCGACGCATTTCTCGAGCAGCGGGAAGGGCGGCGTCGCGGAGGTCGAGCCGATGTCCATCTCGGCGAATACGATCTTCCCGCCCGGCTTCACGAGCGCGGAGACGCCGCGGAGGATCGGCGTCGGATCCTTGAAGTGCAGCAGCAGGAAGCGGCCTGTCACCGCGTCGAATTTCTCGCCGCCGACGAGATCGGCGATGTCGCGCTTGGCGAACTCGACCTGGGACAGGCCCTTTGCTGCCGCGCGCCGCGCGGCGACGGCGAGCGCGTCGTCCGAGCGGTCGATCGCGAGCACCGATCCCGTCGGGCCGACGAGGCGGCCCGCCAGCATCGCGACGTCGCCGGCGCCGCAGCCGACGTCCAGGACCCGCATGCCGCTCGAAATTCCGGCCGCGGTCAAAATGGCTTCAGTGCCTTCGGCGAATAACTCCGCCTGTTTTTCCAGGCGTTCCAGTTCATCTCCCGCGTGACCCAAGATATATTGATTAGAATTTGAAGCGTTTTCCATGTTTTCGCTCATAACGTTCACGGTTTTTCTTGGGTTTAAGAAGATAGTTAACTGATGGCGAACATGCGGATGTTCGTCGATTCAGGGATCATAAACAGGTCCGTGACAATATAGGATAGTCGATCGACGCAAATCCGTTCGATCGGCCGCGCCGCCTCCTGCGAGGAAAGAGACAACCATGGCCGAAGTCAAACGAGTGGAGCAGTTCGCAGCGGAGCCGATCCAGCTGCCTGTGCGTCCCCGCGGACCGGCGCTCGGGCTCGCCGAAGGCGGCGCCGAGGTCACCGACCGCGTGCTCGAGCTGACCCATGCGCGGATCGCGATCCGCGAAACGGCGGGCGCGGGACTTCCGTTCATCTTCCTGCACGGCAATTCGAGCTCGAAGGACGTGTTCGACCGGCAGATCCGCTCGCCCTTCGGACAGAGCCGGCGTTGCATCGCGATCGACCTCCCGGGCCACGGCGCCTCGAGCGACGCCTTCGATCCGAGCGCGACCTACTCGATCTCCGGCTATGCGGACGCCGTCGTCGAGGTGATGGAGACGCTCGACATCGACCAGGCGGCGCTGATCGGCTGGTCCGTCGGCGGCCATGTCGCGCTCGAGATCGCGGCGAGCTTCCCCGGCGTCGTCGGCGCCATGATCATCGGCGCGCCGCCGGTCCGTTCGGGGCTGCGCGGCGTCCTCGCCGGCTTCCGCCTGTCCGCCTCGACGCCGCTGCTCGGCACGCGCGACCTCAGCCGCGCGCAGGCGCTCGAACTCGCCGAGACCATCGTCGGCGCCGAGAACGCCGAGGCCGCCGCCGACTCCATCCTGCGCGCAGACGGCCGCGCGCGCGAGCTGCTGTTCCGCAGCCTGTTCCGCGGCGACCATGCGGACCAGCGCCGCACGGTCGAGACCACCGAGGCGGCGATCGCGGTCGTCAACGGCGACAACGACCCGCTCGTGCGCGCCGGCGCCTTCGATCGCCCGCGCTATGCGGACCTGTGGAGCGGAACCTGCCACCGCATCCCCGGCGGCGGACACGCGCCCTTCCTGAAGGCGGCGCCGATCTTCAACCAGCTGCTCGGCCGCTTCGCCAGCGACATGGAGATCAGGGCGCGCGAGCTGCAGGAGCATCCGCGGCTCGTCTTCTCCGGCTGAAGCCGGCCCAGCCTATTTCGCGAGCTCGGTCTCGCCGGCCTTGACGTCGCTCGCCGGCTTCTGGCGGCGGGCGAGGCGCTTGACGGACGGCGAGGCGGCGACCTGGCCGCGCGCGAAGAAGGCCTCGTGGTTCGCCTCGATCTCTCCGAGATCGTAGAGGTAGTTCACCATCATCCCGTGCGCCTGCCTGACCGCGCGCGGCGACCGGTCGGCGAGGTAGTTCACCCGGTCGAGCCGGGCGCCGTTGCCGAGATGGAAGCGCGCGACCGGATCGACCGGCGCGTCGCGGCTGTTGCGGGCGTGGACGAGATACCAGGCGCAGGCGCGGGTCAGGATCGGGCGCAGCCGCTCGACCTTGTCGGGATCGTCCATCCAGGCGCGGTCCTCGAGATCGACCAGCGCGACCCGGTCCTCCGGCGACAGCGCGTCCGTGTCCTCCTTTTCGAGCTCGCGCGCGAGCCATGCGGCGAAGCCCGGCACCGGCGAGAGCGTCACGAAGGTCGCGATCTCCGGCAGCTCGTGGCGCAGGTCTTCGACCACCTGCTTGATCAGGAAGTTGCCGAAGGAGACGCCTCTCAGCCCGTCCTGGCAGTTCGAGATCGAATAGAACACCGCCGCGCCCGCGTCCTTCGCGGCGATCGGCGCGCGGCCGGGATCGAGCACCTCTGCGACGGTCGCCGGCATCGACGTCGTCAGCGCGACCTCGACGAAGATCAGCGGGTCGTCGACCAGCCGCGGATGGAAGAAGGCGAAGCAGCGCCGGTCGTCGGGCTCGACGCGGCGGCGTAGCTCGTCCCAGTCGTGGATCTCATGCACCGCCTCGTAGCGGATGATCTTCTCGAGCACGTTGGCCGGCGCGCCCCAGTCGATCGGGCGCAGCACCAGGAAGCCGCGGTTGAACCACGAGCTGAAGAGGTGGGAGAAGTCGTCGTCGACCACCTTGAGCGACTTGTCGTCCGCCAGCAGGCCGAGCAGCGCCTCGCGCATCTTGACCAGCGCCGCAACGCCCTCCGGGGCGAGCGCGAGGCGCCGGATCAGCTCCTGCCGCCGCGGCTCCGACGCCGCGTTGACGGCCTGCGCCGCCTCCTGGGTCGGCTCCGCCCGCCACGCGGCGATGGCGTCCTCGAGCCGGGTCTCGTCGGGCCCGAAATCCTTGAGCATCATGTCGAAGAAGGCGGCCCGGCTGGCCTCCTCGCTGACCAGCCAGGTCTGGACGATCTGGCTCGCGAGGGCGACGCGCGAAGCTTCGCCGCGGCCCTCCAGCAGAGCGTCGCAGGCGGCCTTCATGCCGCCGCGCGTCGGCGTCGCCTTCTGCGCAGGGCCGAGCAGGCGTCGCCCGCGCTCCGCGATGGAGGTGAGAAGGTCGCTGAAGAACGATGCGTCGCTCATCGATCACCCCGAACCATGCCGACGCGCATCATATGGCGGCGGGGCCGGCGGGGACAGGGCCCGCGCGCAATGGTTTGATGCGCGTCAGCCGGCGCCGTTCTTTGAGGCCTTGAACGGCGCCATGCCGGCGCGCGCGAGCTCGTCCGCCCGCTCGTTCTCCGGATGGCCGGCGTGGCCCTTCACCCAGCGCCACTCGATGTCCTGCGTCTTCAGCAGGTCGTCGAGCCGCATCCACAGGTCCTGGTTCTTGACCTGCTTCTTGTCGGCGGTCTTCCAGCCGTTTCGCTTCCAGCCGTGGATCCATTTGGTGACGCCGTCGCGCAGGTACTGGCTGTCGGTGTGAACGACCACGGCGCAGCGGCGCTTGAGCGCCTCGAGGCCCGAGATGGCGGCCAGCAGCTCCATGCGGTTGTTGGTCGTCAGCGCCTCTCCGCCGGAGAGTTCCTTTTCGGTCCCGCCGAAGCGCAGGATCGCCCCCCAGCCGCCGGGGCCGGGATTTCCCGAGCAGGCGCCGTCGGTGAAGATCTCGACCGCGCCGGGCTGCGTCGGCGCGCCTTCCGGCGCCTCGCGCGCCGTCACGGCCGCCACCCGAAGGCTTCGGCGCTTTCGGCCTGCTGATGGAAGCGCAGCTTCTTGAGGTACTCGAGCGGATCGAGCTTCTTCACCAGCGCGCCCGGCGGCGTGTCGAGCCAGTCGACGAGCCGCGTCAGCAGGAAGCGGATCGCCGCGCCGCGGGCGAGCGTCGGCAGCGCGTCGACCTCGGCGCCGGACAGCGGCCGCGCGGCGTGGTAGGCGGCGAGCAGCGCCCGCCCCTTGGTGACGTTGAAGGAGGCGTCAGGCTCGAAGCACCAGGCGTTGAGGCAGATCGCGACGTCATAGGCGAAGGCGTCGTCGCAGGCGAAGTAGAAGTCGATCAGCCCCGACAGCCGCTCGCCGAGGAACAGCACGTTGTTCGGAAACAGGTCCGCATGGATGACGCCGCGCGGCAGGTCGAGCCTCGCGAAGGCGGCCTCCAGATGGTCGAGCTCGGCCGCGATCTCGGCGTCGAGGCCGTCGAGCACCACGTCGCTTCGCCCCCGCGCCGCCTCGGCGAGCGGCCGCCAGCCGGCGACCGAAAGCGCGTTGGGGCGGCGGATGGAAAAGCCCTCGGCCGCCGCGTGAAGCTCGGCGAGCGCGCGGCCGAGCGAGGCGCAGTGCCTGGCCGTCGGCCGTCGCACCGAGACGCCGTCGAGAAAGGTGACCAGCGCGGCCGGTCGCCCGCACAGGACCCGCAGCGCCTCACCGTCGCGGCCGCGAACGGGGAGCGGGCATTCGATGCCGCGCTCGGCCAGATGCTCCATCAGCCCGAGGAAGAACGGCAGGTCGCTCCGCTCCACCCGCTTTTCGTACAGCGTGAGGATGAAGCGCGCCTTGGTGGTGGCGAGCAGGTAGTTGGAGTTCTCGACGCCCTCGGCGATGCCCTTGAAGGAGACGACGTCGCCGATGTCGTAGGCCGCCATGAAGGCGGCGAGATCGTCGTCGGTGACTTCGGTGTAGACGGCCATGCGAAGGGGAAGCTCGGCGAGAGGTGAGGGCGCGCTCCTCCTAAGGGCTCCCGCGCCCGGCCGCAATGCGACGCGCGGCGAAGCGCCACCCCCACCCTTCCCCTCCCCCTTGCGGCGAGGGGAAGGGTGGGGGTGGCGCCGGACAGAGCGGCGTCGCCTGCCGTCAAGCGGCGTCGCTGTCGGCGCTACGTTCTGAACCACCCCCACCCCTAGCCCCTCCCCGCAAGGGGGGAGGGGAACAAGCGCAGCCGTTTCCGCGGCGGCCCGTTCACGTCCCGTTAGGAAAGCGGGGCCGATCGTAGGGGCGGGTCGAGCCAGTATTTCGGCCGCGTCATGTGGAGTAGCCGGCGATATGAGTCCGTCGTCGTCGCCCGCGAGGCCGATCGGCGTCGCGATCGTTCTCGCGCTTTCGCTTGCGCTCGCCGCCTGTTCGTCGGGCCGGCAGGCCAAGGTCAAGACAGGCGCGGTCACCGTCCAGACGGTCAGCCTGATGAAGCGGCTCGACATGCCGCGATCGGCGCCGATCCTCATCCGCGTCTTCAAGGAAGAGGCGGTGCTGGAGGTCTGGAAGCAGGAGGAGAACGGCCGCTACGGCCTCCTGCGCACCTACGAGATCTGCAAGTTCTCCGGCAAGCTCGGGCCGAAGCTGCGGCGCGGCGACAGGCAGGCGCCCGAAGGCTTCTACGCCATCGGCCGCAGCAGCCTGAACCCGTGGTCGCGCAACCATCTCGCCTTCAACATCGGCTTCCCGAACGCCTATGACCGCTCGCTCGGCCGCACCGGCGACAGCATCATGGTGCATGGCGGCTGCAAGTCGGTCGGCTGCTACGCCATGACCCACAGCAAGGTGAACGAGATCTACGCGCTGGTGCGCGAGGCGCTGCAGTCGGGCCAGGACTCCGTGCCGTTCCAGGCGTTCCCGTTCCGCATGACGGAGGCCAACATGGCCCGGCACGCGGACGATCCGAACATGCCGTTCTGGGAGACGCTGAAGCCCGGCTACGACGCGCTCCAGAAGAGCGCGAGCCCGCTGCGCGTCGCCGCCTGCCCCGGCCGCTACCGCTACGCCCTCGGCCCGAAGGCGATGCGCGCGAGCGACGAGGAGATCTGCGAGTCCCAGAACCAGGTCGCGAGCTATGACGGCGGCCTTGGCCGCAGCGCGGGTTCAGGGCGGACGGACGTCTACGCCAGCCCGCGCCCCGCGCCGATGGCGTCGGGCTACGAGAGCTCGGAAGAGGTGGTGGACGACAGCGCCGAGGGCGTGGGCGCGCCTGAGTAAGGCGCGTCCGGCGGCCGTCTCAGGCCGCGGGCGCCCTCAGTTCCCTCGGCAGCGGGAAGAACACGTTCTCGTCCGCCGTCGAGATCGTCTCGATGGAGATCTCGTAGCGTTCGGCGAAGGCGCCGATGACCTCTTCGACGAGGACTTCGGGCGCCGAGGCGCCGGCGGTGACGCCGAGCGTGCGGATGTCGCCGAACACAGTCCAGTCGATGTCGGCCGCGCGCGCCACGAGCCGCGACTTCGCGCAGCCGGCGCGCTCGGCGACCTCGCGCAGGCGCTGCGAGTTCGAGGAATTCTCCGCCCCCACCACGATCAGCGCGTCGCACTCCGGCGCGACGCGCTTGACCGCCTCCTGCCGGTTGGTGGTCGCGTAGCAGATGTCTTCCTTGTGCGGCCCGTGGATCGCCGGGAAGCGGGACTTGAGGGCCGCAACGACGCTTGCGGTGTCGTCGACCGAAAGCGTTGTCTGCGTCGCATAGGCGAGGTCGACGTCCTCGGGGACGTCGAGGCGGGCGACGTCGTCTTCCGTCTCCACCAGGATGATCGCTCCGGCCGGCAGCTGCCCCATGGTGCCGACGACCTCGGGATGGCCGGCGTGCCCGATCAGCAGGACGAGGCGGCCGCGCTTGTGGTGGATTTCCGCCTCGCGATGGACCTTGGTGACCAGCGGGCAGGTGGCGTCGATCGCGATCAGGTTCCTGGCGCGCGCGACCTCCGGCACCGACCTCGGCACCCCGTGGGCGGAGAACACCACGGGCGCGTCGCCGTCCGGCGCCTCCTCGAGCTCCTCGATGAACACCGCGCCCTTCGCCTTCAGCCCCTCGACCACATAGCGGTTGTGGACGATCTCGTGCCGGACATAAACGGGCGCGCCGAAGCGCTTGAGCGCCGCCTCCACGACGTCGATCGCCCGCACCACCCCGGCGCAGAAGCCGCGCGGGGAGCAGAGCAGGATCGTGAGCGGCGGTTTCGCCATAGGCGCAAGCGTTCGCGGTGGCATGGTCCGGGTCGTGATGGGGCGTGCCGGCCTGCAGTGTCAAGGGATCGTCGGCGCATCGCGCCGCGGCTTTTCAAGCCGCGCGGCCGCTTGCTATAAACCCCGCCGCCGCACGGCGGGCGCGGCGAAAAGGCGAGGTGGTGACATGCGTTGCGTTTCTGTCTTCCGCCGCTCCGACGCAGCCTTCCGGGCGCGGAGCGCCGCTGTCGTTGCGATCTGCCTCGGCCTTTCGGCCTGCGGGACCGTCGATCCGAACGACCCGAACCGGGCGACCGCCAATCCCGGCGTCGGCACCAAGCTGCTGCTCGGCAACGCCAATCCCGGGCCGCTGACGCCGCCGGTCGACAACGCGATCAAGAACGACTGCCCGCCGATCGAGGTTCTGGACGGCACCGCGTCGTACCGCGTCTATGACGGCCAGGAGAACGACCCGTTCTCGCTGCGCTGGCAGGCCGCGATCGCCGAGACGGCGCGCGAGTGCTCAGGCCTCGGCGTCGAGGCGGCCATCAAGGTGGGCGTGGTCGGCCGCGTCATCATCGGGCCCAAGGGCGCGCCCGGCACCGTCCGCGTGCCGCTCAGGATCGCTGTGGTCGACGACGCGAACAAGCCGCTCTACTCGCAGGTCCAGCAGATCGACGTCCCGGTGCCGCCCGGCCAGTCCATCGCGAACTTCACGCGCGTGCAGGAAGACATCGTCGTGCCGATTCCGGCCAACCGCTTCCGCGGATGGCGCATCCTCGTCGGCTACGACCCGAAGGGCTCGCCCGAACCGAAAACCGCGCGCCACAGGGGCTGACGCGCCCGACGCCGGCCCAGCCGTCGTGCATCCACGGAGAGAAGTCGCGTGACGTCAGACGCAGCCGCCGCGCCCGCCGTGCTCTCCATCGGCCGCACCATGCTCGAGGCCGACGCGCTGCTGGCCGGGCGGTTCGAGGTGGTCGACGGACGGGCGGCACCGCTCGCCGACGTGCTGGCGAGACGCGGCGCCGACATCCGCGCCGTGATGACGCGCGGCGGCGAAAAGGTGCCCGCCGACCTGATCGACCGGCTTCCCAACCTCGAGATCATCGCCAATCTCGGCGTCGGCTACGACAAGGTCGACTGCGCGGCCGCCGAGCGGCGAGGGGTGATCGTCACCAACACGCCGGGCGTCCTCACCGACGAGGTGGCCGACTTCACGATCGGCCTGCTGCTCGCGACGATCCGCCAGATCCCGCAGTCCGACCGCTACGTCCGGTCCGGGGAGTGGTCGGAAAAGCCGTTCCGCCTCAGCGCCTCGCTGCGCGACCGCACGATCGGGATCGTCGGCATGGGGCAGATCGGTCTCGCGATCGCGCGGCGGCTCGAGCCCTTCGGTCGTCCGATCGCCTATCACACCCGGCGACAGATCGAGGGGCTGGACTACGCCTACTATCCGAGCGCGCGCGCGCTCGCGGCGGCGGTGGACACGCTGATCCTGATCCTGCCCGGCGGTCCGGCCACCGAAAAGTTGATCGACGCGCAGACGCTGACCGCGCTCGGGCCGAACGGCGTGCTGATCAACGTCGCGCGCGGGACGGTCGTGGACGAGGCCGCGCTCGTCGAGGCGCTCGCGAGCGGGGCGATCGCCGCGGCGGGCCTCGACGTGTTCGAGCGCGAGCCGCACCCCTCGCCGAAGCTGCTCGAGCTCGACAATGTCGTGCTCTGCCCGCATGTCGGGTCGGGCACGGTCCACACCCGCGGCCGCATGGCCGCGCTCGGCGTCGAGAACCTGGTGTCCTGGTTCGACGGCCGCGGGCCGGTTACACCTGTTCCGGAGACGCCCTGGCCGCGCCCGGCCTGAGCCGCGGCCCGGCGCTCAGTCCGAGCCGTCCAGCGTGAAGCCGATCTTCAGCGCGACCTGGAAGTGCGCGACCTTGCCGTTCTCGACGTGGCCGCGCGTCTCCACGACCTCGAACCACTTGATGTTGCGCACGGTCTTCGCGGCTTCCGCGACCGCGCTCTGGATGGCGTCGTCGATCGAGGACGGCGAGGATCCGACGATCTCGATCACCTTGTAGGTGTGCTTGGACATGGCGCTCCTCCGCTGCGTTCCATGTCAAACGGTCGAGACCCGGCTGGAGTTGCAGCCGCGGGCGCCGATCGTCCGCGAAAGCCGCCAACCGGTTGGGTCTCGGCCGAAATGAGGCTTGGTTGCAGGACCCGTTAACCGCGCACGTGTAAATTATATCAAACGACAAGCGGTAACAGGGCGCCATGTTGAAGGACAAACGGCCGATCTGGCTGGCGTGCGGCTATTTGCTGGCCGCCGGCTCGACCGTTTGGCTGACAAGGTTCAACGGCGGCGTCGCCTTCGTTTGGGTCGCGACCGCGATCCTGACCAGCTACCTCGTCCTCACGCCGCGCAAGGACTGGGGCCCGGCGCTCGTCGGCTGCGGCGTCGCGAGCTTCACCGCCACCGCGTTTTTGGGACTCGGGCCGCTGGCGGCCGGTCCGCTCGCCGTCATCAACCTCCTCGAGGCGGTGATCGCCGCGACTGTGCTGCAGCGCTTCGTGGCGCGGCCCGGCGACTTCGCGTCGATCGGCGAGGTTCTGCGTTTCTCCCTGATAGTCGGCCTCGTCGCGCCGGCGGCGATGGCGCCCGCAGGCGCGAGCGTCGCCATGATGATCTCGGGAACGTCGTTCTGGACCAATGTCCTCAACTGGTCCGCCGGTCACGCCCTCGGCGCGCTCTCGGTCGGGCCGCTCGCGCTGCTGGTCGGCCGCGGCGAGATCCAGGAATGGCGGCGCTCCGCCGACCGCGGCCAGGTCATGGAAGGCGCGTTCCTCTGCGCTGCGCTGGTGGTCGTCTCGGTCCTCGTCTTCGCGCAGACCAGGCTGCCGCTGCTGTTCGTGCCGCTGCTGCCGGCGCTGTTCGCGACCTTCCGGTTCGGCCGGCTCGGAGCGGCGGCCAGCATGACGGCGTTGATCGTCATCGGCGCGCCGCTCACCATGCTCGGCCTCGGCCCGCTCAGCCTGATCGATCAGGCCGTGGGCTTTCGTGCGCAGTTCTTCCAGTTCTACGTCACGGTCGTCTTCTTGACGGTGCTGCCCGCCGCCGCCGAGCTGCAGCATCGCAAGCGCCTGTTCTCCGCGCTCCACGACAGCGAGGCGCGCTACCGGCTGCTCGCGGAGAACACCACCGACCTCATCGTGCTGTCGGATCTCGACACGACGCGCCGTTACGTCTCGCCGGCCGCCGACAAGGTGCTCGGCTATCGGCCGGAGGAGCTCGTCGGGACAAAGCCGCTCGACTTCGTCCATCCCGACGACCGCGCCTCCTATGGCGAACTGCTGCGCTCGCTCGGCGCGGGCGAGGTGGACCAGGCGACGACCCGGCAGCGCTATCGCCGCAAGGACGGCTCCTGGGTCTGGCTCGAGGTGTCGTTCAGCCTGACGCGCGACGAGGGGACCGGAGCTGCGACCGGCTACGTCGCCTCGCTGCGCGACGTCACCATGCGCCGCGAGGCGGAGGACGCGTTGCGGCTCAGCGAGGAGCGTCTGTCGCTCGCGCTGGACAGCGGCAGCGACGGCTTCTGGGACTGGGACATCGACACCGGCAAGGTCCAGGTCTCCGACCACTGGTTCTCAACGCTCGGCTACGATCCCAGGGACATGAAGCCCGACATCCGGCAGCTGGAGGCGCTGATCCATCCCGACGACGTCGACCGGTCGCGGCGTCACCTGATCGAACATCTCAAAGGCGTCTCGCCGACCTTCGAATGCGAATACCGTCTCAAGACCAAGACCGGCGCCTTCGGCTGGTCGCTCGCCCGCGGCAAGGTCGTGGCGCGCGCCAAGGACGGCCGCGCGCTCCGCATGGTCGGCACGCATATCGACATCACGCGGCGCAAGCAGGTCGAGCGCCAGATCCAGCACATGGCGCTGCACGACGCGCTGACCGGGCTGCCGAACCGGGCGCTGTTCCATGAGAAGCTGAACCAGTTCGCGCTGCGCGCGGACCGCGCCGGCCGCCGGTTCGCGATCCTCGCCTGCGACCTCGATCGCTTCAAGGCGGTGAACGACACCCGCGGCCACGCCGCGGGCGATGCGGTGCTCGTCGCGGTCGCCGACCGCCTGAAATCCGTCGCGCGGCCGGGCGACTGCGTCGCGCGGCTCGGCGGCGACGAGTTCGCCATCGTGCTCCAGCATGTCGGCCATCGCGACGAGGCGGCCCACATCGCCGAGCAGGTGATCGATCTCGTCGGCTGCCCGATCGAGGTCGACGGCCAGCTCGCGGCCGTCGGCGTCAGCATCGGCGTCGCCCTCAGCGAGGGCGAGCCCGCCGAGCAGGTCTTCAAGAACGCCGACGTCGCGCTCTACGAGGCGAAGGCGGAAGGGCGCAACACATACCGCTTCTTCGAGCCGGCCATGGCCGCCGCGTTCATCGCGCGCAACCAGCTCGAGACCGACCTGCAGGAGGCGCTCCGGCAGGAGGCGTTCTCGCTGCGCTACCAGCCGATCATGACGCTCGCGTCCGGCGCGATCTGCGGGTTCGAGGCGCTGCTGCGCTGGGAACACCAGACGCGCGGGCCGATCGCGCCGAGCGAATTCATCCCGCTCGCCGAGGAGACCGGCCTGATCGTGCCGCTCGGCGACTGGGCGCTCCGGCAGGCCTGCATCGAGGCCGCGGCCTGGCCGAACGACATGCGCATCGCCGTCAACGTGTCCGCCGTCCAGTTCCAGCGCTCCAGCCTGGAGAGCAGCGTCGCCGAGGCGCTTCGCGCGTCTGGCCTGCCGGCGAACCGGCTCGAGCTCGAGATCACCGAAAGCGTGCTGATGCAGAACGCAGTGGCGGTGGTCTCCTCGCTGATGCGCCTGCGAGCGACCGGCGTGCGCATCGCGCTCGACGATTTCGGCACCGGCTATTCCTCGCTCAGCTATCTGCGCCGGTTTCCATTCAACAAGATCAAGATCGACCGTTCCTTCATCGTCGAGATCGAGGATCCCGAGGTCGCCGCGATCGTCCGGGCGATCGTCGGCCTCGGCGAGCGCAGCGGCGCCTCGATCACGGCGGAAGGCGTCGAGACCGAACGTCAGCTCGACCGCGTTCGCCAGGAGGGCTGCACGGAGGTCCAGGGGTACTTCCTGAGCAGGCCGCTCACGGCTGCGGATGCGCGCGCGTTCATCGCCGCCCCGGCCACGTGGACGCCGGCGCCGGTCGCCCGCGCCTCGATCGCCTGAAGGACCATCTGGCGTCTCGGACGCCGACCCTCAGCACACGGCGCTGCGCCTAGGATCTGAACTCATAAAGGTTGCGGGTGGCATGCAGCGCTGATTCAAGGTCCAGGGAGGATCTTAGATGGCGCGCTACGATCTGAGCGAAGCGGAGTGGCGGCTGATCGAGTCGCTGCTTCCCA
>CABHPB010000091.1 GCA_902168115.1 uncultured Methylopila sp.
GACAGCCCCTAACCCCTCCCCGCAAGGGGGAGGGGGATGGACATGTCCCGCCCTACGCCGAGCTCGTCGCGGCGACGAACTTCTCGTTCCTGCGCGGAGCGGCGCATCCGCAGCACATGGTGCTGACGTCTCTTCTCCTCGGCCAGACCGGGATCGGGATCGCGGACCGCAACACGGTCTCGGGCGTGGTGCGCGCCCACAGCGCGCTGCGCGAGCTTCGGGCGGAAGGCGCGCCGCCGCCCGAAAAGGTGCGCCAGGGCGACTCCCCCGGCGAGATCGCCTTCATCGACCGCCCATGGTCCGGCGAAGACCTGTTTTCCCGCGACGAGCTGCGGCGGCGCGCGGAAGCCTTCAGGCTCGTCGTCGGCGCCCGGCTCGTCTTCTCGGACGGCGCGCCCGAGGTCGTCGCCTATCCGGTCGACCGCGCCGCCTGGGGGCGGCTCTGCCGCCTGCTCACCCTCGGGAACCGCAGGGCGAAGAAGGGCGAATGCCTGCTCGCGCTGGACGACCTCCTCGCCGACGCGACCGGCCTGCTCCTCATCGTCATGCCGCCGCGCCGGCTGGACGGACTGCCGGCGGCGCTGTCGCGGATCGCTGAGGCGGCGCCCGGTTCGGCCTGGCTCGGCGCCGCCATGCACCGGCGCGGCGACGACGCGCGCCGGCTGGCGCGCCTCAAGGCGATCGTCGGCGAGGCCCGCGTCCCGCTGATCGCGACAAACGACGCGCTCTACGACGAGCCGGGAGCGCGCGACCTGCAGGACGTCGTCACCTGCATCCGGGAGGGCGCGACCATCGAGACCGCCGGCCGCCTGCTGGAGGCGAACGCCGAGCGACACCTCAAGTCGCCCGCCGAGATGGCCCGGCTGTTCCGCGACGCGCCGGAGGCGCTCGCCGAGACGCAGGATCTTCTCGCCCGCATCGACTTCACGCTGGACCAGCTGAGATACGACTATCCGGACGAGCCCGTGCCGCCGGGCTGGACCGCGCAAGCGTGGCTGGAGGAGCTGACCTTCCGCCGCGCCACCGTTCGCTATCCGGACGGGGTTCCCGAGAAGGTCGAAAAGCTGCTGCGCGACGAGCTCGCGCTGATCGAGAAGCTCGACTACGCCCGCTACTTCCTCACCATCCACGACATCGTCCGCGTCGCCGAGGACAAGGGGATTTTATGCCAGGGTCGCGGCTCGGCGGCGAACTCGGCTGTCTGCTACGCGCTCGGGATCACCGCGGTCGACCCGGCCGAGCATGACCTGCTGTTCGCCCGCTTCATCTCGGAAGAGCGGCGCGAGCCGCCCGACATCGACGTCGATTTCGAGCACGAGCGGCGCGAGGAGATCATCCAGCACATTTATGAGCGCTACGGCCGCGAGCGCGCCGGCATCGCCGCGACCGTGATCAGCTACCGGCCGCGCAGCGCGATGCGCCAGGTCGGCAAGGCGCTGGGGCTGACCGAGGACGTCACCGCCCGCCTCGCCTCGACGCAATGGGGCAGTTTCGGGACCGACATCCGCGACGAGCACATCCGCCAGACCGGCCTCGATCCGACCAACCCGTCCATCCTGCGTGCGATCGGGCTCGCGCGGCGCCTTCTCGGTTTCCCGCGCCACCTCTCCCAGCATGTCGGCGGCTTCGTGCTGACCCGCGGCCGGCTCGACGAGACGGTCCCGATCGGCAACGCCGCCATGGCGGACCGCACCTTCATCGAGTGGGACAAGGACGACATCGACGAACTCGGCCTGATGAAGGTCGATGTGCTCGCGCTCGGCATGCTGACCTGCATCCGCAAGGCCTTCGACCTGATGCGCGAAACCGGCGGCCCGGATTACGACCTCGCCAGCGTGCCGAAAGAGGACAAGGCGACCTACGAGATGCTGCAGCGGGCGGACTCGCTCGGCGTATTCCAGGTCGAGAGCCGCGCGCAGATGAACATGTTGCCGCGGCTGAAGCCCGAAAAGTTCTACGATCTCGTCATCGAGGTTGCGATTGTGCGTCCCGGCCCGATCCAGGGCGACATGGTGCATCCTTATCTTCGCCGCCGGGCGGGGCTCGACCCGATCGAGTTCCCCTCGCCTTCGCCCGAGCATGGCCCGCCGGACGAACTCCACCAGGTGCTCGCCAAGACCATGGGCGTGCCGCTGTTCCAAGAACAGGCGATGCGGCTCGCCATGGTCGCCGCGAAGTTTTCGGACGTCGAGGCCAACCAGTTGCGCCGCGCCATGGCGACCTTTCGCCATGTCGGCACCATCGGGACCTTCGAGGCGCTGATGGTCGAGCGGATGGTGAACCGCGGCTACGACCGCGCCTTCGCCCAACGCTGTTTCGAGCAGATCAAGGGGTTCGGCTCATACGGTTTTCCGGAGAGCCATGCCGCCTCCTTCGCCAAGCTCGTTTATGTCTCGTCCTGGATCAAACGGCATCACCCGGCGGTGTTCGCCTGCGCGCTGCTGAACTCCCAGCCGATGGGCTTTTACGCCCCGGCCCAGATCGTGCGGGACGCGGCCGAGCACGGCGTCGGGATCCTGCCGATCGACGTCAACCACGGTTCTTTCGACAACACGCTGGAGCGTACCACGGAGGGCGCGCTCGCTCTCAGGCTCGGCTTCCGCCAGATCAGCGGCTTCGTCGAAGCCGAGGCCGTCCGGCTGGCGGCGGCGCGGGAGACCGGCTTCTTCGACGTCGAGACGCTGAAACGGCGCGCGCGGCTGCCCGGCCGGGCGCTGCGCCTGCTCGCCGAGGCCGACGCCTTTCGCTCGATCGGCCTCGACCGGCGCGCGGCGCTCTGGGCGGTGCGGCGCCTGCCGGACGACGACCCGCTGCCGCTGTTCGCGGCGGCCGACGCCCGCGAACTCGGGGACGAGCCCGACGTGCGCCTGCCCGAAATGCCCCTTCGCGCGCATGTCGCGGCCGACTACCAGTCGACGCGGCTGTCGCTGAAAGCCCACCCCATGCAGATCCTGCGGCCGGTCTTCTCCGCCGAGCGGATCGCGAGCTGCGCGGAGACGTCGGCGCGGCGCGACGGCGCCTTCTGCCGAACCGCCGGCGTGGTGCTGGTGCGGCAGCGGCCGGGCAACGGCAAGGCGATCTTCATCACGCTCGAGGACGAAACCGGGATCACCAACGTCGTGCTCTGGGCGCGCACCTTCGAGCGCTTCCGCCGCGAAGTGATGGCGGCGCGGCTTCTCCTGATCGAGGGCCGGGTCCAGAAAAGCCCGGAGGGCGTCATCCACCTGATGGCCGAGCGCGCCTTCGACCGGACCTCGGAGCTGAAGCGCCTGTCGGAGGACCACGACGCCACGATCGAGCTCAGCCGCGCGGACGAGTTCCTTCACCCGCAGCACCCGCGCGGCCCGTCAGGGCACCCGCGCAACGTCCGCGTCCTGCCGAGGTCCCGCGACTTCCACTGACGCGGAAGGTCCTCATCAGAGCAGCTTGTCGATCGTGATCGGCAGATGGCGGATCCGCCTGCCGGTCGCGTGGAACACGGCGTTGCCGATCGCGGCCGCCGCGCCGACGATCCCGATCTCGCCAAGACCCTTCACGCCGAGCGGATTCGCCTCGTCCTTCTCCTCGACGAAGATGACGTCGATGTTTTTCACGTCGGCATGGGCCGGCACGTGGTACTCGCCGAGATTGGCGTTGACGATGCGGCCGAGCCGCCTGTCCCACACCGTCTCCTCGTGCAGCGCCATGCCGATGCCCATCACCACGCCGCCGAGAATCTGGCTGCGCGCGGTGGCTCGGTTCAGGATGTTTCCGGCGGCGACCGCGCTCACGATGCGCTCCACCCATACGACGCCGAGCTCCTCGTCGACCCGCACCTCCGCGAAGACCGCCGAGTGCACGAAGGACGAGAACTTCTCCTTGAAGTCCTTGTCCGGCGCGAACTTGGCCATGGCCTCGATGCGCCCGCCCTCGGCCGCGCCGAGAAGATCGGCGTAGGAGACTGAGACGTCCTCGTCGGACACGAGCGTGATGCGGCCGTTCCGGAAGACGACATGGTCGGCGCTGGCGTTGGCGAGCGGGGAGTCGTCGAGGCCCCGCGCGCGCTTCACCAGCTCCTCCTTCAGCGCGGCGCAGGCGAGCCGGACCGCGTTGCCGGCCGAGGCGGCGGCCCAGGAGCCGCCCTCCACGGGCGCCATCGGCAGCCGCGTGTCGCCGACCAGCGCCGTCACTTCCTCGATCGGCATCGAGAAGGCGTCGGCGGCGATCTGCGACAGGATCGTATAGGTCCCGGTGCCGATGTCGGCGGTGCCGCAGGCGACCTCGAGCCTACCGTCGGCGGTCAGCGCGGCGCTTGCGCCGTGCGGCTGCATCATCGCCTCCCAGCAGCCGGTCGCCATGCCGTAGCCGACCAGCTCGCGCCCGTCCTTCATCGAGCGCGGCTCGGCGCTGCGCTTCGACCAGCCGAAACGCTCCGCGCCCTGCTCGTAGGCCGCCTTGAGCTCCTTGGAGGAGAACGGCTTGCCGTCGTTCTGGTCGTTTTCGGCGTAGTTCCTGAGGCGAAGCTCCAGCGGGTCGAGCTTCAGCTTCGAGGCCAGCTCGTCCATCGCCGTCTCAAGCGCGAACAGGCCGAGCGTCGCGCCGGGCGCGCGCATGTCGGAGGGGGTCGGCGTATCGAGCTTGGCGAGCTTGTGGCCGAGCGTGACGTTGGGGCAGTCATAGACGAGGCCCGACCAGTTCACGGTCGGCTCCTGATAGTCCTCGTACTGCGAGGTCGCCTGCACCACCTCGTGGCGGATCGAGGTCAGCCGGCCGTCCTCGCCGGCCGACAGCGCCACCGTCTGCAACGTGTCGGGCCGCCAGCCCATCGTGTACATCTGCGCGCGCGTCAGCACGAGCCGCACGGAGCGCTCCAGCTTCAGGCTCGCCATCACCGCGAGCGTCAGGTCGTAGAGCGGGCGGAGCGACATGCCGAAGGCGCCGCCGACGAAGGGCGAGACCACCTCGACCGAAGCCGGATCGAGCCCGAAAACCGAGCACAGGTAGTTCTTCGGGTTGTTCACCCCTTGCGTCTTGTTGTGGACCACGAGCCGGCCGTCGTCCCATTCGACGGTCGTCGCCTGAAGCTCCATCGGATTGTGATGCTCGGCGGCGACCCGATACTCCTCCTCGAGCCGGATCGAAGAGCCCTTGAACGTCGCGGCGGCGTCGCCGCGCGGGGGCGGCGGCGGGGGGATGCCGTTGCGCTTCTCCGGCGGCTCGTAGGCCCCGTCGCGCGCGTCCCCGACGTCCACCGTCGGCGTCTCGGACTCGTACTCGACCTTGACCAGCGTCGCGGCGTCACGCGCGTTCTCGTGCGTGTCCGCGATCACCAGGGCGACGGGCTGGCCGCTGAAGACCACGCGCTCGTCGCGCAGCGGGCGGAACGGGCCGCCCGGGACCGCGACCATGTCCGCCTTGTAGGGCTTGTCCTCTTCCGGCATGTCTGGCCGGTTCTGATGCGTCAGGATCTCGATCACGCCGGGCGCGGCCTCGGCGGCGGAGGCGTCGATCCGCACGATGCGGCCCTTGGCGATCGTCGCCGGAACCGCGGCGGCGTAGACCATGTCCTCGGCCGCGAACTCGGCCGAGTAGCGCGCAAGTCCGGAGACCTTCAGCGGGCCGTCGACCCGCGGCTGGGCGCGGCCGACATAGGGGTGAACGTTCGACATCGGGCGCCTCCTCAGTTGACCTGCTTGACCGACTGGACCTGCGGCGTGCCGGCGGCCGCCTGGCCGAGCGCGCGCACGATCGCGCGCTTTGCGAGCTCGACCTTGAAGTCGTTCTCGCCCTGGCCCTTGGCGCCCGAGAGCAGCCTGTCGGCGAAATCCGCGAACGCGCTGGACGAGGGCAGCGCGCCTTTAAGCGCGCCTTCCGCGTCGGCGTCGCGCCACGGCTTGTGCGCGACGCCGCCGAGCGCGACGCGCACCTCGCCGATCACATCGCCGTCGAGCTCGACGGCGGCGGCGATCGAGACCAGCGCGAAGGCGTAGGACAGCCGGTCGCGCAGCTTCAGATAGGTGTGATGCGCGCCGAAGCGCGGCGCCGGCAGTTCGACCGCCGTCACCATCTCGCCGTGCTCAAGCGTGTTGTCCGTCTCGGGCGTATCGCCGGGAAGTCGGTGGAAGTCCGCGATCGGGATGGTGCGGTCACCCTTCGGCCCCTGCACATGGACGACCGCCTCCAGCGCGGCGAGCGCGACGCACATGTCGGAGGGGTGGGTGGCGATGCAGCTGTCGCTCGCGCCGAGGATCGCGTGGATGCGCGTCGCGCCGCCGATCGCCGAGCAGCCGGAGCCCGGCTCACGTTTGTTGCAGGGGGTCGCGACGTCATAGAAGTAGTAGCAGCGGGTGCGCTGGAGCAGGTTGCCGCCGGTGGTGGCTGCGTTTCTCAGCTGCGCCGATGCGCCGGCGAGGATCGCGCTCGACAGCAGCGGATAGTCGCGCCGCACGCGCTGGTCATATGCGAGGTCGGAGTTCGGGACGAGCGCCCCGATCTTGAGTCCGCCATCGGCCGTCTCCTCGATCGCGTTGAGGGGAAGCCGCGTGATGTCGACCAGCCGGCCCGGCTTCTCGACGTCGTATTTCATCAGGTCGACGAGGTTGGTGCCGCCGGCGATGAAGCGGGCGGCAGGGTCGCCGGCGACGGCCGCGACGGCCTCGGAGACGCTCGACGCGCGCAGATAAGAAAAGCGGTTCATTCCGCGGCCTCCAGCTTCGGCGCGTTGCGTTCGGCCAGCACCTCCTCGATCGCCTCGACGATGTTGGTGTAGGCGCCGCAGCGACAGAGGTTGCCGCTCATCAGCTCGCGGATCTCTTCGGCAGTCTCGGCGTGGCCTTCGCGGATCATCCCGACGGCCGAGCAGATCTGGCCCGGCGTGCAGTAGCCGCACTGGAAGGCGTCGTGCTTCACGAACGCCGCCTGCATGGCGTGAAGGCTCGCGGGCTCGCCGAGGCCTTCGATCGTCGTGATCTCGCAGCCGTCGCGCATCACGGCGAGCTGCAGGCAGGAATTCACGCGACGGCCGTCGACGAGCACCGTGCAGGCGCCGCACTGGCCCTGGTCGCAGCCCTTCTTGGCGCCGGTGAGATGGAGCCGCTCGCGAAGCACGTCGAGCAGCGTCTCCCAAGGCGCGACGTCGAGGGTCTTGGACTCGCCGTTCACCGTGAGCGTGACGGACGTCGCCGCCGCTTGCGCCTGCGCCATGGACATCTCCTTTGGCGGATTGCAGGGGCGCGTCTCCGCGTGACGGCGGACGGCCCCGAGATTGGAATCAAAACAGTTCGAGGCCAAATCCGTTCCGAGGGCGGCAGGGCGTTGCGCTCGCGCAACCGTCATCCTGCGCGAGCCTTCGCGCGGAACGGTCCCTAGGGCGGGGAGTTTCGAGTTCGAGAGCGCGTCGCTTTACGACGCGCCGGCGCGTCCATACGGATTTTGAGATGACATCGACGGTTTCGAAGCTGCTGCTCGCCGGAGCGGCCGTGCTCACGCTTTCAGGATGCGGCGAGGACGCCAAGGTGCCGATCGCCGAAGGCTACGGCCCGAAACCGACGCTCCCGGAACCGCAGCAGAGCCTCTTTCCGCAGGTGCTGGTCGGCAAGGCGGTGGGCTGGAGCGGCGACGCCAGGCCGACGGCCGGGAACGGCATGCAGGTGGTCGAGTTCGCCGGCGGCCTCGACCATCCCCGCCGCGTCTACACGCTGCCGAACGGCGACGTGCTCGCCGTCGAGACCGCCGAGCCGCCGAAGCCCGACGAGCCCGGCGGGATCAAGAAGTGGTTCCAGGGATTCTTCATGACGCGCGCAGGCGCGAAGGTCGAAAGCGCGAACCGCATCACCCTGCTGCGCGACGCCGACGGCGACGGCAAGGCCGAGGTCCGCTCGACGCTGCTGAAGGACCTGAAGTCGCCGTTCGGCGTCGTGCTTTCGAACGGACGGCTCTGGATCGCCAACACCGACTCGATCGTCAGCGTCCCCTACAAGGACGGCGACACCGAGATCTCGGCGAAGCCCGAAAAGCTCGTCGACCTGCCTGAAAAGCCCTTCAATCATCACTGGACGAAGGACCTGACCGCCAGCAAGGACGGCACGAAGCTCTACGCGACGTCCGGCTCCAACTCGAACGTCGCCGAGAACGGCATCGAGGCGGAGAAGCATCGCGCCGCCGTGCTCGAGGTCGATGTCGCCTCGAAGCAGGTCCGCGACTTCGCGACCGGCCTTCGCAACCCGAACGGCCCGTCGTGGAACCCGGTCACCGGGGAGCTCTGGGTCGCCGTCAACGAGCGCGACGAGATCGGGCCGGATCTCGTGCCGGACTACATGACCTCGGTGAAGGACGGCGGCTTCTACGGCTGGCCCTACAGCTATTACGGCCAGCACGTCGACGAGCGGGTGAAGCCGCAGGCGCCGGAGCTGGTGGCGAAGGCCATCGTCCCCGATTACGCGCTCGGGCCGCACACCGCTTCGCTCGGAATGATCTTCAACGAGGGCGACCTGTTCGGCGAGAAATACAAGAACGGGGTCTTCGTCGGCCAGCACGGCTCGTGGAATCGCAAGCCGGTCAGCGGCTACAAGGTGATCTTCGTGCCGTTCAAGGAGGGCAAGCCGGCGGGCCCGCCCGAGGACGTGCTCACCGGGTTCCTCAACAAGGACGGCGAGGCGCAGGGCCGACCGGTCGGCGTCGCGATCGCGAAGGACGGGGCGCTGCTGGTCGCCGACGACGTCGGGAACAAGGTCTGGCGCGTCGTTCCCGCCAAGGCGACCGCGCAGGGCGACAGCGCGAAGCCCGGCCAGGGCTGAGGCGAAGCCGATTGCCGCGCGGCGGCGGCGGCGGCATGGTCATGTCCCATGAGCGCCCCCCGCCCCCGCCGCTGCTACGAGCCCGGACATCGGCCGAAGTTCCTCGTCGTGGTCGACGAGTCCGACGAGACCGACCGCGCGCTCTACTTCGCCGCGCGCCGCGCGGCGCGGGTGGGCGCGACGGTCACCCTGCTCGCGACCTTCTCGCCCGGCGAGTTCCAGCACTGGTTCGGCGTCGGCGAGGTGGCGCGTGAGGAGGCCGAGGCGGAGTCCTCCGCGCGGCTCGCCCGCTTCGCCGCGCGCGCCCGCGACATGGCCGGCGTCGAAGCCGAGGCGGTGGTCCGCAAGGGCGAGCGCTCGGAAGAGCTCCGCCGGCTGATCGACGAGGACGAGGACGTCGCGCTGCTGGTGCTCGCGGCGAGCGCCGGCGGCAAGGGACCCGGCCCGCTGGTCGCGACGCTTGCGCAGGAAAGCGCCGGCGCGTTCCCGGTGCCGATCGTGGTCGTGCCGGGCGCGCTGACCGACGAAGAGATCGACCGGCTGGCGTGATTGACCCTCGGCGGGAAAACCCCCATCTGTCGGGGAACGCCAAGAGGTTCCGATGTTCATCCAGACCGAAGTCACCCCGAACCCCGCGACGCTCAAGTTCCTGCCCGGCCGCGACGTGCTCCCGGGCGGCGCGCGCGAGTTCAAGTCGCGCGCCGAGGCGGCGGGTTCCCCGCTCGCCGAAAAGCTGTTCGCGGTCGACGGCGTGAGCGGCGTCTTCTACGGCTCGGACTTCATCACCGTGACGAAGGCCGGCGGCGAGTGGCAGCACCTCAAGCCCGCCATCCTCGGCGCGATCATGGAGCATTACCTCTCCGGCCAGCCGCTGTTCGCCGAGGGCGCTTCAGACGCCGGCTCGGACGGCGAGGAGTTCTTCGAGGAGGCCGACGCCGAAACCGTCGACACCATCAAGGAACTGATCGAGACGCGCGTGCGCCCGGCCGTCGCGCAGGACGGCGGCGACATCACCTTCCGCGGCTTTCGCGAAGGCGTCGTCTATCTCAACATGAAGGGCGCCTGCTCGGGCTGCCCCTCGTCGACCGCGACGCTGAAGCAGGGCATCGAGAACCTGCTGCGCCACTTCGTGCCGGAGGTGGAAGAGGTCCGGCCGGTCGCGTGAGACGCGGCCGTTCCTGGCATCGTCGACCGGCGCAGATCGATCGAATTGTAGTGATCGCCTGAGCGCCCGCTAAACCACGTCCCTTAAGTACGCCTCAAGATGATTGCGCTACATTGCTGCAGTCTTCGCAGGGGAAGTGGCGATGCGATACGGAACGTTGCTTTGCATCCTCGTGGCCGGCGTGTTCGTCGCCAATTACGCGCGCGATCGTCTGGTCGACAAGCCGGTCAAGATTCCGCCGGCCGCCGCCGGTAAGGCGGCCGACGCGCCGCGACCGATCAAGGAGAACGTCGTCGCCTTCACGACCGGCGACGCCGCGATGAACGCGGCGAAGCAGAAGGCGAAGTCGACCCTTTCGCGCTTCCGCGAATTGGCGGCCAAGCGCACTCCGGGAACGTACACCGTCAAGTTCCCGCTGACGCAGAACGGCGCGACGGAGCACATCTGGCTCCAGGTCGGGGACGATCGGGGAACCGAGTTCGCGGGGCGGCTCGCCAACGATCCGGTCAACGGCACCAAGTACCGCAAGGGTCAGTCCATGACGGTTCCGGCCTCCGAGGTCGAGGACTGGATGATCACCGACGGCTCCAAGATCTATGGCGGCTACACCGCGCGGGTCGCGATCGCCCAGCTCCCGAACGAGCAGCAGGCGAAGTATCGCGCCATGTTCCAGGACTGAGCGCGGACATTCGGGCTTTCCGCCAACAAGACTGAAGGCCCCGGTCTTTGACCGGGGCCTTTTCGTTTCGGCTCGACGCCTGGTTCAGGCGTCCGCGCCCATCTTCAGCGCAAGGTCCTTCATCGACCGCACCAACCGGTCGACGTCGCGCGCCGAATGGAACAGGTGGGTCGAGATGCGCATCGGATGATGCGGCGCGGGCGATCCGATCACCGGCACCGCCGTGTTCCGGATGACGATCCCGTATTCCTCGCGCATCCGCGTCACGAATTCGGTCGACTGGTTGGTCTCCGCGGTCGCCGCATCGCCGAGCTGCAGCACCAGACTGTTCTTGTGGAACGGCGAGAAGGAGGTCAGCGCCGAGACGAGTTCGGGATCGTCCTTGGGCGAATAGAGGTGCTCGACGCCCCAGACGTCGGCGATCTTGCCCTTGAGATAGAGCGACAGCGTAAGATCGTGCTTCTCGATGGTGCGACGGCCGATCTGATCCCAGAACTGGCAGGTCTCGGCGAAGGCCTTCAGCATCGGATAGTTCGGATTGCCGATGCTCTGCACCGCCGTGCCGATGCCGTAGGTCGCGGCGTTGGCGTTGGTGCGCGGACCAGTCAGCAGCGTGTTGTTGGTGTTGGTCGGCCAGAAGTTGAACAGCGGCAGCGGGTTGTTCCGGTCGACCCGGTTGCGGATGTAGAGCACGCCGGTGCCGCCGGGGCCGCACTGCCATTTGTGGCCGGAGCAGCCCCAGAAATCGACGCCGGTCGCGTTGAAGTCGAGCGCGAACATGCCGGTCGCGTGCGCGCCGTCGACGATCGTCATGATGCCCTTCGACTGCGCCAGCTTCGCGAGCCGCTTGTAGGGCAGCATCGTGCCGGTCAGGAAGGTCGGCGCCGAGAACACGAAGGCCTTTGTCTTGTTGGTGATCGCGGCGCGGAACAGGTCGACGTAGTCGGTCGCGCGCTGCTCGTTGCCGACCGGCATCGGCAGCACGACGAGCTTCACGCCGCGCCGGCGCAGCAGCAGGTTCATCGGTCCGTTGCCGCCGGGATGCTCGTGGTTCGTCGTGATGATCTCGTCGCCCGCGTTGAGCTCCACGCCGGCGAGGATTTTGTTCATGCCGTCGGTCGTGTTGTACGAGATCACGAACTCTTCGAGCTGCGCGCCGAAGCCCGGCGCGATCGCCTGTCGCATCGGCGTCACGCCGCCGAAGGTCTCGAGCGGATTGCGCGCGACCTCGCGGTTGTCGTCGTCGAAGGATTTCAGGATGTGCTTGGGCGTCGAGCCCGTCGTGCCGATGTTCATGTAGAGCACGTCGGGATCGAGGGTGAAGGCCGGCCTCGGCTCGCCCAGCTTGAACTTCGGGCCGTCCGCGGCGAAGGCGCTCGCCGGCAGCAGCGGCGTCGCGACGGTCGCGGCGGCGGCTGCGCCGGCGCCTGCGCCGACCAGCTTGAAGAAGTCGCGCCGGTTCGAGGCGCCGAGCGTGTTTTCGCCCGTCGATGCAGTCTGTTCCGACATGCCAGTCACTCCTCGGGGCGTGCGCGCCCGTGGCGGCTGAAGCCGCGTCAGGCGACGACACGAGGCTCGCGCCGGGAACCGCCGGCGCCCGGACGACCCGCTACTTGGCGGCGATGGCCGAGATCTCGATCGAGACGTCGCGCGGCAGGCGCGCGACCTGAACCGTCGCCCGGGCGGGCGGCTTGTCCTTGAAGTACTGCGCGTAGACCTCGTTCATCTGCTTGAACTCGTTGAGGTCCTTCATGAAGACGGAGGTCGAGACCACGTCGTCCATGGTGAGCCCCGCGGCGGCGAGCACCGCCTTGAGGTTCTCGAGCACCAGTTTGGTCTGCTCCTCGATCGTGCCGAGCTTCAATTCCTTGGTCTTCGGATCGATCGGGATCTGGCCCGCGAGATAGACCACGCCGCCCTTGGCGATCGCCTGGCTGTAGGGACCGATGGCGGCAGGCGCGTCAGGGCTCGAGATCACCTGCTTGTCGTCCGCGACGGCGATGCCGGCGGACAGGGCGGTCGCAAGCGCTCCGGCGCTCAGGATGCGGCTGAAAGGCGTGCTCATCGATGTCTCCCGGCGCAGGTCGCCATTGGAGCGGCGGGGCCGCCCTGGCTGTTCTTCTTCGGACATGCGGGCGCACATCCGGAACTTCGTCTATCGCGAAGCTCAGATTGTCGAAGATGCTCGATACGCCACAGAAGTCGTGGACGTCGCGCGCCCGCATTTGCTTGCGGACGAGGTCGCGTGCCGTCGCCGTTTCGACACAAAGGCTAGCAGCACAATTTTTCGGCAGCAAGCGACGGAGCCGCTACTTGGATATGGCTGCCATTAGCTCATCTTTTCATCACGGATACTTGGCGGAGCCCGCCGCCGACAGCACCCACCCACACGCTTGGCGGGAAACAAAAGTTCTTCGAGTTCAATCAACGCAGATGAGGGAAGCATCCGTGGCCGATCGGCCCTGCCCGCGCCGTTTCGACCTACGTAGTTATACTTATGTCGTCTCGGCCCGGACGCCGATCCTCGCCCGCGCCGGGGCGCGGCCAGCCATTTGAGAGCAAAGCAATACGTCGGCGCTCCCGCGGCTCCCGGGAGGCCTCACGCTTGGCTCGCGAAAGTGTGACCGACGAAGCGCGCCTCAGCGCGGCTCGCCGTTCCCCGCCATCAGGCCGCCCGGCAGGGGAGCGGCCGGGGCCGGCTGGCCGGCGGGCGGCTGCGGCGCCTGCGCGACCTCGCGCGGACGCGGGTCGTTCGGGTCGGCGAGGACGAGCGCCCAGAACACCTCGAAGCGCGACCCAGGCGCCCGCGCCACGGCGATGCCCATGCGCTCGGCGTTCGGCTGCAGCATGTTCTTCAGGTGCGGGGGCGATGAGCGCCAGCCTGTGAAGGCGTCCGCCAGCGTGTCGTGGCCCGCGCCGATGTTCTCCCACATGCCGCCGTTGCGGTAGCCCGAGCGCGCGATCCGCTGTTTGAGTGGCCCGCCGGCCGAGGTCGCGTGGCTGAGCTTGTCGGAGCGGGCCATGGCCTGCGCCTGCTCCTCCGCCATGCGGTTCAGCGCCGGGTCGAGCGCGACCGGGGCGAGCCCCCGTCCGCGACGAAGCTCGCTCACCATGTCGGCGGCTGCCTGCCGGTCGAGCGTCGCGCCGGGCGCGCTCTGGCTTTGATAAAGGCTTGTCCCCGACGAGGGCGCGGGCGCGGTCGGGGCCGTCGAGCAGCCCGCGATCGCGAAGAGGCACAGGACGGCGCTCGCGCGAACGATTTTGGCGATCATCTCGGCGGCTCCGCTGCTTGGTCGACAGGTCATGGAAGGCGGCATTCGACTTAAAGGCCGCTTAACGCGCCGGCTTCGGTTCGAGCGCGGCCTCCGGCGGCGCGTCGGACGCGTCGTGGGCGTGGGCGGGGGCTGCGGGCTGGCGGCCACGATCGCCGCCGGTCAACGCCTCGGCGACGCGCTCGACCGCCTGCACCATGTCGGGCGCGGCGGGGCCGGCGATCGCGACGCCGGCGTCGGCGAAGGCCTTGGTCAGGGCGAAGTTCAGGTCGCTCTTCACGCTCGCCGCCTGCCGCGGGCTCGGGACGTTGCAATAGAGCGAGAAGGTGTTGTCCGCCTTGCCGAGCGCGGTGAAGAACAGCTGCGGTTCGGGGAAGGCGAGCACCGTCGAATGCCCCTTCGCCGTCTCGATCGCGATGCGCTTGACCTCGGAAGGGTCGATGGCCGAGGAGACCGACAGGTCGATCTGCACGCGCCCGTTCGGCGCACCGTGGGTGACGTTTTTGACCGACTTGGTGATGAAGTCCGAGTTCGGGACGATCAGCGTCGAGCGGTCGAACAGTTCGATCTCGGTGGAGCGCACCGAGATGCGGCGCACGTTGCCCTGGTCCGTCCCGATCACCACCCAGTCGCCGGATTTGATGGGCCGCTCGGCGAGCAGGATGATGCCGCAGACGAAGTTCGAGATCACCGCCTGCAAGCCGAAGCCGATGCCGACCGACAGCGCGCCGGCGACGATGGCGAGCCTGTCGAGGCTGAAGCCGAGATAGGCCAGCGCCAGCATCACGACGGCGATGGTGCCGATATAGCCAACGCCGGTGCTGACCGAGGTCTTGAGCCCCTCGTCCATGCGCGTCTTCGGCAGGAGGTCCCTGTCGAGCCAGCGCTGGGCGCCGCGCGTCAGCGCGAAGCCCGTCAGGACGAGCGCGATCGCGGCGAGCACGCCGGTGAGCGAGATCGAGATGCCGCCGAGGCTGATGCCGCTCGCCGGCATCCGCAGCCAGCCGAACAGGTCGTTCGAGCCGAGCCCCCAAGGCGCCGCGATCATCAGCGCGGCGATCGCAAGGACGACCAGCCTGAGAAGCCCGGAGAAGACCACGCCGATCTGCTCGAGCGTGTCGGTCCGCACGCCCACCCCGTCGCTCAGCGACCGTCCGAAGCGGGATTCCGATGAAAGCGCGGTGGTGCAGAAGTCGTCGACCACCCGCACCAGCAGATAGGCGAGCCACAGCACCGCGGTGACCCAGATCACCTGGTTGGCGAGGAACTGCGCGAGCGGCACATAGCCGACGATGACCGCGACCAGCACCACCGCGATGGCGGCGAGGATCGCGAGCCGGTAGGCGAACAGCAGCAGGCTGAACCCGCCCTCGCCCTCGTTCGCGGCCGCGCCGCCCTCCTGCCGCTCGAGGCGCTGCGCCTCGCGCAGGCGCCGGATCGCGAGCGCGAAGGTCGCGGCGTTCAGCAGCGCGAACAGGCCGGAGGCCGCGATCGACGCCGAAAGGCTCGCGACGATGGCCTGGTTGAACTGATCGACGATGCGTCCGGCCACGAACACGGAGGCGATGATCAGCGGCTGGTTCTGGATCTCCTCGACCGCCCGGTCGGAGAGTTCGACGAGGCGCCAGCTCGGCCGGCCGGGCGCGAGCAGCGCCTTCATCATGCCGTGGGCGAAGCCGAGGAAACCGGCGGCGCGGACCATGGTCAGCGCGAGCGGCTGCGCGCGGTCTGGCAGCCAGCCGACGCCCTTCAGCGCGAGATAGACGACGAGCGCCGCCAGCAGCGGGGCGAGCGTGGTCGCGACCAGCCGGAACAGCGCGGTCGCCGAGCGCCGCAACCGCGACTTGGGCGACTGCCGGGCGACCAGCCGCTCGCCGACGTCGGCCGTCCATCGCCGGATCGGGAACATCAGCATGAAGGCGGCGATCAACGCGGCGACCACGGCAGCTACGCGCTGGGGCGCGAGATTGGACGAGACGCGGGCCTGCACGTCGGCCCACAGCGAGCGGACGCTGGAGAGGTCGCGGGACGTCTCCTCGAGCACGTCGATCCAGAGCGTGGGATCGACCACCGAGCGCGCCGGCACGAACAGCCGGTCGGCGAGCAGGGTCCGCCGGCGCTGCGTGATCTGGTCGGCGACCTGCGCGGCCTCGACCTTGAGCAGCCCGCCGCGCTTGATCGTCTCGTCGACCTTCTGGCGGGCCGCGGCCTGCGTCTCGCGCTCCTTGGTCGTCTCGGCGCTCTCGGCCGGTTCGCCCTCCTTCGGCTTCGGGCCGATCTGGGCGACCCGAGCGTCGGCGGCGGCAAGCTGCGGCTGCAGGGCCGCCACGGCGGCCTCCAGGTCGATCGTCATCGGATCGAGCCGCGTGCGAAGTTGCTCGAGCTCGGCGTCGCCGAGATTGGCGTCCTGCAGCCGCGTTTCGATCCGGTCCAGCTCGACCCGCGCCTTCTCGATCGTGGCCGTCGGGTCCTCCTGCGCGACCGCGCCCAGGCCGGCGGAGACAGAGAGGAGGATCGCTGCGAGCAGCGCGCGCAGAAGAACGGAAAGGCTTCGCATCGACGGGTCCAGGAAGGGAGGTCGGATCGGGCGACGTCGGCGCCTGTCATAACGATGAATGCGGCCAAGGACAGGCGCCGCCGCATCGATGCGGTACCCAAGTGCAGGCCTTGCGGCGCTATTTCCCGCGAGAGGCGGGACGGCGGCCAGAATCTCCATCAAATCGCGGCTGCGCCTCTGTCGAAACGACCCGGCCTCGCCATAACTGCCGCATCGCCTTCGGCCGCCGCACACGAATCACGGCGCCGCTGGCGGCAGATGCCGGGGCGCGGCCGTCGCGTGGTCCGGACGTGTTCGAGGGTTTGGCGCTGTTAAGCGGCGACGGAGAGATGGCGGGACGCCTTCGGGCGTTCGACTGGAGCGCGCACCCGTTGGGCGAGCCTGCCGGCTGGCCCGACGAGCTCAAGACCGTGCTCGTGCTCTGCCTTCAATCCAGCGTGCCGACCGCGATCTACTGGGGCCCGGAGCTCCGTCTGATCTACAACGACGCCTGGGCCCCGATCCCCGCCGAGCGGCACCCCGGCGCGATCGGGGCGCCCGCGCGCGAGGTCTGGGCCGACATCTGGGACGTCGTCGGACCGCAGTTCCAGTCGGTGCTCGCCTCGCGGCGCGGCTTCTCGACCTTCGACCAGAAGCTGATGATGGTTCGGTCCGGCAAGGCCGAGGAGACCTACTGGACCTATAGCTTCACGCCGATCGCCGACCCCGCCGGCAATGTGCTGGGCGTCCTGAACCAGGGCCACGAGACGACCGACACGGTCCTCGCCTCGCGCGATCAGGCCTTCCTGCTCGACCTCGGCGACCGTTTGCGAGCGCTCAGCGACGGCGAGTTCGACTCGCCCGCCGTGCTCTCGATCGTTCTCGGGGCGCTGGGCCGCCATCTCGGCCTCGCCCGCGTCGGCTATGCGACGGTCGACGAGGCCGGGGAACAGTGCACCGTCGTGGCGAACTGGCGCGAGGACCAGATCGGCGACATTTCCGAGGGGACCTTCCAGCTCGCAGACTTCGGCGAAGCAATCGTCAGCGGCGTCAGGGAAGGACGGCCCGTGGCGTCCGACGACGTCGCGTTCGACCCGGCTCATTCGGCGCAGGTGACGGACGCGTTCCTCGCGATCGGCGTCAGAGCGAACCTCGTCGCTCCCGTGATGCGCGGCGGCAGGGCCTCGGCCATCGTGTTCCTGAACGACCACGAGCCGAGGCGCTGGACCAGGCGGCAGGTCGATCTCGCCCGCGAGGCGGCGGATCGCATCTGGGGCGCGCTGGAGCGCGCGGATTCGCTTGCGCGGCTGAGGGTGAGCGAAAGCCGCTTCGCGGCGATCTACGACCAGGCGGCGGTCGGGCTGTCGGAGGTCGACCAGGACGGCCGCTTCATCCGCTTCAACGACAGCATGGGGCGGATCATCGGCCGCTCGCCGGCTGACGCCAGAACGCTCACGATCGCCGACGTCACCCACCCCGAGGACATCGCGGAATCGCGCGCCCACATCCTCGATCCCGTGCGGTCCCGCCAGCCGTTCCAGCTCGAGAAGCGCTACGTCAGGCCCGACAAGTCGGTGGTCTGGGCGGTCACGCAGGTCACCCAGCTGATCGACGAGCATGACAGGCCGAGCGGCTTCTTCTCCGTCACGACCGACATCACGGAGCGAAAGGAAGAAGAGCGCATCCGCGCCTGGCTGCTCGCCGAGCTCAACCACCGCGTCAAGAACAACCTCTCCACGGTCCAGGCTCTCGCCAGCCAGACGCGCCAGTCCGTCGAATCGCTCGACGAGTTCGAGGCCGCGTTCAACGCCCGGCTGATGGCGCTGTCGCGCGCCCACGACCTGCTGATGCGCGAGACCTGGACCTCGGCCGGGCTCGGCGAACTGGCGGCCGCGACGCTCGCCCCGTTCAAGCTCGACGACGACGCGCGCATCGTGATACGCGGTCCCGAGGTGCGGTTCTCTCCTACCGCCGCGGTGACCATGACGCTGGCCTTCCACGAGCTCGCGACCAACGCGGCGAAATTCGGCGCGCTGTCGAACCCGGGCGGCCGCGTGACGGTCGAATGGTCGATCGACACGAGCCGGAACGGCGGCGTCGTCGAGCTCAGCTGGCGCGAGGCCGGCGGGCCGAACGTGCCGCCCCCTTCTCGCCGCGGCTTCGGATCGCGGCTGATCGAGCGCGGCGCCCCGCGCGAACTCGGCGGCGACGTCCGCCTGGACTTCGAACCGGACGGCGTCGCCTGCGCCTTCCGCCTCCCCCTCTCCCAGAAGATCACGGCGCCATGACCGAGGACCAGACCACGCCCGAGAGCCTCACGGGACTGAAGATCCTGCTCGTCGAGGACGAGGCCATGATCGCCATGCTGGTCGAGGACATGCTGATGGACAGCGGCGCGACGGTCGTCGGCCCGGCCGGCGGCGTGAAGGCCGCGCTCGACGCCATCTCGACCGAGGAGATCGACGGCGCGCTGCTCGACGTCAATCTCGGCGGCGAGCAGAGCTTCGAAGTCGCCGACGCGCTGGCGAGCCGCAACATCCCCTTCGTCTTCGTCACCGGCTATGGCGGCGCGGGCGTGCGCGAGCGCTATCCGGACGCGCCGACCCTTCAAAAACCGTTCGTGACGAGCGATCTTGAACGGGCGCTCAGCGGCCTCGCCGGGGCCGCGCGCGACCGATAGGCTTTCAGAGTTTCGCGGATACCGACATGCGCCCGTTCCACCTCGCCTTTCCCGTCACCGATCTCGAGGCCACCCGCCGGTTCTACGGCGAGGTCATGGGCTGCGGCATCGGCCGCGAGGATCCCGGCCGCTGGATCGACTTCGACCTGTTCGGCCACCAGATGTCCGCGCATCTTCGGCCCGCCTCGGCCGAGCCCGAGGCCTGCGGCGGCGTCGACGGCGACGCGGTGCCGATCCCGCATTTCGGCGTCGTGCTGAAGATGGACGACTGGAAGGCGCTGGCGGCGCGGCTAGAGGCCGAGCCCAGCATCGTCTGGCGGCTGAGGCCGAAGATCCGCTTCGAGGGCCAGCCCGGCGAGCAGGCGACCATGTTCGTCATGGACCCTTCCGGCAACGCGCTGGAGTTCAAGGGCTTTTCGGACGACGCGCAGATCTTCGCCGCCTGACGCAAAAAGGGCGGCCGGACTGATCTATGATGCCGGCCGCCGCCTGATCCGGGAGCGTCCATGCCGAGCTACAAGGCGCCTGTCGAGAACACCCTTTTTCTCCTCTACGACGTGCTGGGCTTCGACCGGCGCTCGAACCTGCCCGGCTTCTCCGATGCGACGCGGGACGTCGTCGAGGCCGTGCTCGTGGAAGGCGCCAAGGTCGCCGAGAAGAGCTTCCAGCCACTCAACCGGACGGGAGATCTGCAGGGCTGCCAGCGGCTCGCCGACGGCGTCGTGGTGACGCCGAACGGGTTCAAGGAAGCCTACAAGGCCTTCGCCGACGGCGGCTGGGTCGGGCTCGCGGCCGACCCAGACCATGGCGGGCAGGGACTGCCGCACACGATCGAGGCGGCGATCAACGAATACGCCTCCTCCGCCAACATGGCGCTCGCCATGTACGCCGGCCTGACGCAGGGCGCGATCGCGGCGCTGACGCTCCACGGATCCGATGGTCAGAAGAAGACATACCTGCCCAACCTGATCTCCGGCCGCTGGACCGGGACGATGAACCTGACCGAGCCGCATTGCGGCACGGACCTCGGCCTCATCAAGACGAAGGCCGTCCCAAACGGCGACGGCTCCTTTGCCATCACAGGTCAGAAGATCTTCATCTCGGCCGGCGAGCACGACATGACGGACAACATCGTCCATCTCGTCCTCGCCCGCATCGAGGGCGCGCCGGAGGGGATCAAGGGCATCTCGCTGTTCGTCGCGCCGAGGTCGATGGTCAACGAGGACGGCTCCCTCGGCGCCCGCAACGCGCTCTCCTGCGGGGCGATCGAGCACAAGATGGGCATCCACGGCAACGCGACCTGCGTGATGAACTACGACGGCGCGACCGCCTGGCTCGTCGGCGAGGAAAACCGCGGCCTTCCCGCCATGTTCACGATGATGAACGAGGCGCGGCTCGGCGTCGGCATCCAGGGGCTGTCGCAGTCCGAGGTCGCCTACCAGAACGCCGCCGCCTACGCCCGCGACCGCCTTCAGGGCCGCGCGCTCAAGGGACCCGCCGAGCCCGACAAGCCGGCCGACCCGATCATCGTCCACCCGGACGTGCGGCGCACGCTGCTGTCGATCAAGGCCTTCAACGAAGCCGCCCGCGCGCTGGTGCTCTGGACCGCGATGCGCGGCGACGTCGGCCACGTCTCGGAGGACGCCAGGGAGCGCGAGGCCGCCGACGACCACATGGGCCTGCTGACGCCCGTGATCAAAGGCGTGCTGACCGATCTCGGCTTCGACAATGCGGTGAAAGCCCAGCAGATGTTCGGCGGGCACGGCTACATCGCCGAATGGGGCATGGAGCAGTTCGTCCGCGACGCCCGCATCGCCATGATCTACGAGGGCGCGAACGGCGTTCAGGCGATGGACCTGATCGGCAGAAAGCTGCCGAAGAACGGCGGCCGCGCCATCATGGCGTTCTTCAGGGAGGTCGACGGCTTCGCGAAGGAGAACGCCGCGGTCGAGGGCCTCGGCCTCTATCTCGAGCCTCTGAAGAAGGCCCGCGAGGACCTGCAGGCCGCCACCATGTGGTTCATGGCGAACGCGATGGGCCGTCCCGACAACGCCGGCGCCGGCGCCTCGGACTACATGCGCCTGTTCGGCCTCGTCGCGCTCGGCCTGATGTGGGCGATGATCGCCAAGGCCGCGCTCGCGAAGAAGGCCGCCGGCGAGGACGTCGAAGCGATGGAGGCCAAGCTCGTCACCGGCCGTTTCTTCGTCGAGCGCATGCTGCCCGAGACCGCGGCGCGCCTGTCCGCCATCAAGGCCGGCGCCGACGCCGTGATGGCGCTGCCGGCGGAAGCGTTCTGAGGCGCGCTGGTCCAGTTATCGCGACCTCTCCGAATCCTTCCCCTCGCTGAGGGGAGGGTAGGGTGGGGAGCGCTGGGCGTCGAGCTCTATGCCTGAAGGACTGCGCTCAGTTCTGAACGATCTCCACCCTGCCCTCCCCTTTGCAAGGGGAGGGATAAGATGCGTCCCGCCTAGAAGGACGCCCCCTTCCGGCCCCATCAAGCTCCAGGAGAAGCAAACTTGTCCGAATACCGCCTTCACTGCTTCGGCGAGTCCGGCAACTCCTACAAGGTCGCGCTGCCGCTGCAGCTGGCGGGCGCGGACTGGGAGCCGGTGTTCGTCGACTTCTTCAACGGCGCGCACCGGGCCGAGGCGTTCCGCGAGCTGAACGACATGTCGGAGGCGCCGGTGCTCGAGCATCGCGGGCTCAGGCTCACCCAGTCCGGCGTGATCCTCGACTATCTCACCGGCACGCTCGGCCGCTACGGCGGCGAGACGCCGGAGGAGCGGCGCGAGATCTGGCGCTGGATCCTCTTCGACAACCACAAGTTCACGAGCTACATGGCGACGCGCCGGTTCTTCCTCGCCTTCATGAAGACGGGCGAGACGCCGGTGACCGAGTTTCTCAGGAGCCGCATGAAGGCGGCCTTCGCCGTGCTCGAGGCGCATCTGAAGGACCGCGACTTCGTGGTCGGCGACCGCCCGACGATCGCGGATTTCTCGCTGTCCTCGTACCTGCACTACGGCGACGAGCTCGCCTGGTCGTTCGAGCCCTACCCGGCGATCACGGCCTGGGTCGAAAAAATAAGGGCGCTTCCGGGCTGGAAGCACCCTTACGAGCTGATGCAGCGGGGCCATCCGGACGCCTAAGCGTCGGTCGGCAAGCGGAGCGAGGCGGTCTCCGGATCCCTCCCCTCTCCCGAGGGGAGGGTAAGGGTGGGGTCGGCTTCCGGATGAAGGCTCCACGCCTGACGCTGGCGACACGTCCTGAACGATCCCCACCCTACCCTCCCCTTTGTAAGGGGAGGGATCCGGAGAGGTCGCGCGTCAGCTCACTTCAGAACTACGAAGTCCAGCTCGTCCTTGTGGGTGTCGAAGTAGTTGGTGGCGAGCTTGTCCCACCAGAGGCCCGCGTCCTCGAGCCTGCGCGTGACGGCGGCGTCGAACGGCCTGTAGCCGCGCTTCAGCATGGTGCGGAAGCTGTGGAACCGGTGGGCATGCGGGTTCCGGTCCGCGAACACGTAGGACAGGGTGAGCTTGTTCGAGGCGCGCTTGGAGAACTGCTCGGAGTTCAGCCCCTGCCCGCGATGGACGGTGCGCAGGTCGAACATCACCGCATCGCCCGGCTTCGGAACGAACTGAACCGGCTGCTCGACCTTGTCGAAGTCGGTCTTGGCCGCGTTCTCGACCGAGACCGTGAAGTAGGTCTCGTCCTCGCCGTCGCCGAGCTTCTTGCGGTTGGTGCGCGGCTTCACGCAGAAAGAGTAGTCGTCGCACTCCAGGTAGATCATCAGCTTGTAGTTCGTGTAGGCGTCCGCGGACTCGTCCCAGTCCGGGCCCTTCTTCAGGTTCTTGTTGGCGCAGTCGCGGTGCCAGTTGCCCTGCACGAAGCCGTTATGGATGTCGCAGGCCTGCAGGAAGGTCGGGGTGTTGGCGAACACCTTCTGGTACGCGGCCTTGACCGCGTCGTCGTAGAAGAAGTCGCGCACCGAGCCGAAGGCGTTGAAGGCGTCGCCGATGCCGTGGCTGTCGGTCGGCTGGGTGTCGCCGATCTCTTTTTTCACCGCCCGGGCGACCTCGGAGACGACCGGCGCGAACGCGCCCGGCAGCGGGAAGAAGCCCTGCTTCTTGAGCATCTCTGCGGGTGTCATTGTCGTCCTGCCTTCCCGATCTCGTTTAGAGGCTCCCGCGTCACTTGACGACGACGTCGGCCAGTTCGTCCTTGTGGGTGTCGAAGTAGTTGGTCCGCAGCGTGTCCCACCACAGGCCCGCATCGACGAGGCGCCGCTGCACGGCGTCCTCCAGCGGCCGGTAGCCCTGCTTCAGCATGGTGCGGAAGCTGTGAAACCGGTGGGCGTGGGGGTTCCGGTCGGCGAAGACGTAGGACAGCGTCAGCTTGTTCTTCGCGCGCTTGGAGAACTGTTCGGAATTGAGGCCCTGCCCGCGATGGGTCGTGCGCAGGTCGAACATCACGGCGTCGCCCGGCTGAGGCAAGAACTGCACGGACTTGCCGACCTTGGAGAAGTCGGTCTTCGCGGCGTCCTCGACCGAGACGGCGAAATAGTCGTCCGAGACGGCCTTGTCGAAGAACTTCTTCTTCCGGTTGGAGCGCGGCTTCACGCAGAAGGAGTAGTCGTCGCACTCCAGATAGATCATCAGCTTGTAGTTGCGGTAGGGATGGTCGCGCTCCTGCCAGTCCAGCCCCTGCTGCGGATGCTTGTTGGCGCAGTCCTTGTGCCAGTTGCCCTGCACGAAGCCGTTGTGGATGTCGCAGGCCTGCAGGAAGGTCGGCTGGTCGGAGAACACCCGGCCGTAGGCCGCCCTGACGCTCTCGTGGTAGATGAAGTCCTGGACCGAGCGGAGCTTGTTGAAGGCGTCGCCGACGCCGACCTCGTTGCTCGCGAATTCCGGCTTCTTCAGCTCGTCCTTGATGTCCGCGGCCACGGCCTCGGCGACCGACGCGAAGGCGCCGGGCAGCGGATAGAAGCCCTGGTCCTTGAGCATCTGCGCTGGCGTCATCGAATCCGCTCCCGACACATCGTCATTTCGCCGCCTGGATACGGCGCGTAGTTACCACGAACCTCGCGCCGATAAAAAGGCCGCGAGCCTGCGCCGAGGCTGCACTATGTAAGGGGTGCGCCAGCGCGCCCGACGGAAGGAAGCTCCATGGCCGACGCCTACATCTTCGACGCCGTCCGCACCCCGCGCGGCCGCGGCAAGCCGGACGGGTCGCTGCACGAGGTCTCCAGCCTGTCTCTGGCCGTCACCGCGCTCCGGGCGCTGGCCGAGCGCAACCGGCTCGACACGGGCCGCGTCGACGACGTGGTGCTCGGCTGCGTCGACCCGGTCGGAGAGGCGGGCGGCGACATCGCGCGCGCCGCCGCGCTGACCGCGGACTACGGCATCCAAGTGCCCGGCGTGCAGATCAACAGATTCTGCGCCTCGGGCCTCGACGCGGTGAATTTCGCCGCCGCGCAGGTGATGGCTGGCCAGCACGACCTCGTCGTCGGCGGGGGCGTCGAGAGCATGAGCCGCGTCGGCCTCGGCGCCTCGGGCGGCGCCTGGCCGATGGACCCGCAGATCGCGGTGAAGTCCTACTTTATGCCGCAGGGCGTCTCGGCCGATCTCATCGCCACCAAGTACGGTTTTTCGCGCGACGACTGCGACGCTTACGCGGTCGAGAGCCAGAAGCGCGCCGGCGCCGCCTGGGCCGAGGGACGATTCGCCAATTCCGTCGTGCCGGTGAAGGACGTCAACGACATCATCCTGCTCGACCGCGACGAGCACATGCGCCCCGACACCACGATGCAGTCGCTCGGGAGCCTCAAGGCCTCCTTCGTCGAGATGGGCGAGATGGGCGGCTTCGACGCCGTCGCGACTTACGCCCATCCGGAGGTGGAGCAGGTCAACCACGTCCACCACGCCGGCAACTCCTCCGGCATCGTCGACGGCGCCGCCGCCGTGCTGATCGGCTCCAAGGAGGCAGGCGAGGCGGCGGGATTGAAGCCGCGGGCGCGGATCAAGGCCTTCGCCAATATCGGGTCGGAGCCCGCGCTGATGCTGACGGGGCCGGTCGACGTCACGAAGAAGGTGTTGAAGCGCGCCGGGATGGAGATTTCGGACATCGACCTGTTCGAGGTGAACGAGGCCTTCGCGGCGGTGGTGCTGCGCTACCTGCAGGCCTTCGGTCTCGACATCTCCAACGTCAACGTCAATGGCGGCGCGATCGCCATGGGCCACCCGCTCGGCGCGACGGGGGCGATGATTCTTGGCACGGCCATCGACGAGCTGGAGCGGAGCGGCAAGGAGACAGCGCTGGTCACGCTCTGCATCGGCGCCGGGATGGGGACGGCGACGATCGTGGAAAGGTTGTGAGCCTTGGGGAAACCGAGTGGGTGCTTCGAGAGGCCCGCGTCTCGCGGGCTCCTCAGCATGAGGAGGTCGCGGATGCCGTCCACCAACACGCCTCATGCTGAGGAGCCTGCCGCAGGCAGGCGTCTCGAAGCACGCACTCGGTTGACGCCATTCTTGTTCGCGGGAGAGACGCGATGACCGATCAGGCCTTCCGCACCGAACTCGACGCCGACGGCGTGCTCTCGATCGTCTGGGACATGCCCGGACGCTCCATGAACGTGCTGACCGAGGCAGCGATCCGGGAGCTCGCCGACATCGTCGAGCGCGTAGCCTCCGAGGCCGGGATCAAGGGCGCGGTGATCTCGTCCGGGAAGGAGAGCTCGTTCTCCGGCGGCGCGGACCTCACCATGCTGGAGGGACTGTCGCGGCTCTATGCGACCGAGATGGCGAAGTCGGGCGAGGCCGCGGCGGCCAAGGCGCTGTTCGAGGGCAGCCGGCGGCTCTCCCAGCTCTACCGCCGCATCGAGACGTCGGGAAAACCTTGGGTCGCGGCCATCAACGGCGTCTGCCTCGGAGGCGCCTTCGAGCTGGCGCTTAGCTGCCACCGGCGCATCGTCTCGAACGACCCGGCGACCCGCGTCGGCCTGCCGGAGGTGAAGGTCGGGCTGTTCCCCGGCGCCGGCGGCACCCAGCGCGTGGCGCGCATGCTCCCGCCGTCGGACGCGCTGCAGATGCTGATGAAGGGCGAGCAGATCCGCCCCGACAAGGCGCGCGGCATGGGCCTCGTCGACGAGGTCGCGCCAAAGGGCGAGATCGTCGAGAAGGCGCGGGCCTGGATCCTCGCCGGCGGCAAGGCGGTGAAGCCCTGGGACGAAAAGGGCTTCAAGGCGCCCGGCGGACCGGTCTGGTCCAAGGCTGGCTTCATGACCTTCCCCGCCGCCAACGCGATCTACCGGCGCGAGACGCAGGACAACTACCCGGCGATCGGCGCCATGCTGCAGGCGGTGTTCGACGGGCTGCAACTGCCGATGGACTTGGCCCTCACCGTAGAGAGCCGGCTGTTCACCAAGGTGCTGCGTTCCAAGGAAGCGGCGGCGATGATCCGCACGCTGTTCGTCTCCATGCAGGAGCTGAACAAGGGGGCGAGGCGCCCGGCGGGCGTGCCGAAGTCGGAGCTGAAGACGCTCGGCGTCGTCGGGGCGGGCTTCATGGGCGCGGGCGTGGCTTATGTCTCGGCGCAGGCCGGGCTCGACGTCGTGCTGGTCGACCGCGACGAGGAGGCCGCCGCCAAGGGCCGCGCCTTCGCGGAAAAGCTGATCTCCGGGCAGGTGATGAAGGGCAGAGCCACGGGCGCCGAGCGCGACGCGCTGCTCTCCCATATCAGGCCGACCGCCGACTACGGCGCGCTCAAGGACTGCGACCTCGTGATCGAGGCGGTGTTCGAGGATCCGAAGGTCAAGGCCGAGGTGATCGGCAAGGTCGAGGCAGTTCTGCGCGACGACGCGATCTTCGCCTCCAACACCTCGACGCTGCCGATCTCGGGTCTTGCTAAGGCGTCGAAGCGGCCGGAAAACTTCGTCGGCATCCATTTCTTCTCGCCGGTCGAGAAGATGCTGCTGGTCGAGGTGATCCAGGGCGAGCAGACCGGCGAGAAGGCGATCGCGGCCGCGCTCGACTTCGTGCGGCTCATCAGGAAGACGCCGATCCTCGTGCAGGACTCGCGCGGCTTCTACGCCAACCGCTGCGTCATCGCCTATCTGCTCGAAGGCCACCTGATGTTGGCCGAGGGCGTGCCGGCGGCGATGGTCGAGAACGCGGCGAAACAGGCCGGCATGCCGGTCGGGCCGCTGTCGCTCAACGACGAGGTCGCGCTCGACCTCGGCCTGAAGATCATCGACGCGACGCGGGCGCAGCTCGGGGATCAGTCGGTGAACCCGGCGCAGGAAAAGCTGCTGCGCGCCATGGTCGAGACCCACGGCCGCCTCGGGCGCAAGAACGGCAAGGGATTTTATGACTATCCCGAGCACGGCAAAAAGCGGCTCTGGCCGGGCCTAAAAGACCTGCAGGACAAGCGCCTCGATCCCGAGACGATCGGGATCTTCGAGCTCCGCCACCGGCTGCTGGTCACGCAGGCGCTGGAGGCCGCACGCACCGTCGAGGAGGGCGTCGTGACCGACATGCGCGAGGCCGACGTCGGTGCGATCCTCGGCTTCGGCTTCGCGCCCTACACCGGCGGCCCGCTGTCCTACATCGACGGCATGGGCCCGCGCCGCTTCGTCCAGCTCGCCTACGCGCTGGCCGAGGCCCACGGCCCGCGCTTTCGCCCGAACAGGCTGCTGCTCGACCTCGCCGAGAAGGGCGAAACCTTCTACGGACGCTTCGCCGGGGAAAAGCCGGCCGCGGCGGCCTAGCCGAGGATCTGGCGCCGAGGTCCGCCGCCTCCCTCCCCTTGCCAAGGGGAGGGTAAGGGTGGGGATGGGTCAGGAT
>CABHPB010000092.1 GCA_902168115.1 uncultured Methylopila sp.
GCTTTCCCCTTCGCTCGCGAGCGCCGCGCGCTCGCCAACTGAACGCACCGTTCCGTCCCCGAACGGTTCGACCCGGGCGCTCGCCGGCGCGCGCGGGACACGTCACGCCGGCTGTCTCAAAGGAGCTGCACCATGCAGACCAATCGTCTCGCCGCGCTGGTTTGCGTGGCGCTCGCCGTCGCCTGCGCGGCCGCCTTCGCCTTCCCGGATCTCGCGATCGCGGGCAAGCAGGCGGCCCTCACGGTCTTCGACCCGCATCATCACTCCGTCATGGCCGACGTCGTCGGTCTCGCCGGCCTGCAGCAGCGTCGCGCGGATCTCGTCGCGGAGATGACCGCGATCCTCGACACGGCGGAGGCGGAAGATCGCGACCTGACCGCCGAAGAACAGGCCTCCTACGACGAGAAGAAGGCGGCCAAGTCCGCGCTCGACGCTCGCATCGGACGGCTGCAGGACCAAGCGGCGGCCGTCGCTGGACTTGAAGTGGTCGAGCCTGGCGTCGCCCGCCGGCAGGGCGTCATCACGCCGCCCGGACCGCATGCCGCCCGCGAGTTCGAGACCTTCGGCGACTTCATGCGCGCCGTCATCTTCAACCCGGATGACCAGCGCCTGAACTTCGTCGAGAACGCCGGCGCCAACGCGGAAAACGGCGACCGTGTCGCCGAGATGCGCATGGACGACGGTCCGTCGGGCGGGTTCATGATCCCGCAGCAGTTCTCGACGACCATCATGCGCGTCGACCCGCAGGCGGCTCTCATCCGGCCGCGCGCCAACGTCATCCCGGCCGGCTCGCCGCCGGACGCGTCCTACACGCTTCCGGCGCTCAACCAGGACGGCGCGAACCCCGCCAACATGTTCGGCGGGGTCGAGGTCCGCTGGCTTGAGGAGGGCGAGGAGAAGCCCGAGACCGACGCCAAGCTGAAGCAGATCACGCTCACCCCGCACGAGGTCGCGGGCCTGGTCACGCTGACCGACAAGCAGATCCGCAACTGGCCGGCGACCGCCTCGCTGATGGAA
>CABHPB010000093.1 GCA_902168115.1 uncultured Methylopila sp.
AGATCAAGCGCGTCTCGGTCGCGGTGGCGCTCAGCGCCGCGGCGATGAAGGGCGGCAAGGCCACCGACACCGACCAGATCAAGCAGCTCGTCAGCGCCGCCGTCGGCGCCGATGCCGCGCGCGGCGATCAGGTCGCGGTCATGGTTCGCAAGTTCGACGCCACCGAGGTCGAGGCACTGCCGTTCTACGAAGCCCCGTGGTTCGCCACCGTGCTGCGCAACGGCGTCGCGCTGATCGCGCTGCTGCTGGTGCTGCTGCTCGGCGTGCGCCCGTTGATCAAGGCGGTGCGCCGCCAACCCGCCGAGGGCAGCGACGAGGCCGACGCGACGCCGGCCGGCCTGGCGCTGCCGTCGATGCCCGGCGCCGCGGCCGCCATGCCGCCGACGCCGCTGTCCGGCGCGGTCGACAACGCGCTGCTCGGCCAGCAGATCAGCCTCGCCCAGCGGATGATCGAGGAACGCCCCGATAGCGCCGTGGTGGCGCTGCGACAGATGCTCAAGACTCAAGCGGAGAAGGCCCAGTGAACCTAGCGTTCGAACTCGACGAAGGCGATCGCGCCGCCGTCATGGTCATGCTGCTCGAAGAAGAGCAGGCCTCGAAGATCCTGGCCGAACTCGAGCCCGAGGAACTGCGCGTGCTCGGCGAGAAGATGTGCGCGCTCGGCGAGATCCGCCCGGAGTACATCACCCATGCCATCACCGGCTTCGTCAACGCTAACGACCAGATCGGCATCCCGGCGCACAACCGCGTCGGCCAGGTGCGCTCGCTGATGACCCGGGCGGTGGGCGAAGTGAAGGCCGACAGCCTGATGCAGCGCATCGCGCCCGACGCGCCCGTGGCCTCGCCGCTGGAGCTGGTGCGCTGGCTGACGCCGCAGAAGCTCACCCCGCTGATCCGCGACGAGCACCCGCAGGCGATCGCCGTGCTGCTGATGCAGCTCGATCCCGAGATCGCCGCCGAAGTGCTGCACGGCCTGCCCTGGAAGGTGCAGCCCGAAGTCGTCCACCGCATCGCCACGCTGGGCCCGATTGCGCCCGACGCGCTCGTCATGCTCGAAGAGATGCTGGCCCGCCGGATCTCCGAAACGCACGGCCAGGCCGCACTCTCGATGGGCGGCCCGCGCGAGGCGGCCGACCTCATCAACAATTCGGGCAAGGCGGTCGAACGCCGCGTGATGCCGGAGATCACCCGCGCCGACAAGGCGCTGGCAAAGCTGATCGAAGCCGAGATGTTCAAGTTCGAGCACCTCTTCGCGCTCGATCCGCAGGCGATGGGCACACTGCTGCGCGACGTCGAGAGCGAGACGCTGATCGATGCGCTGAAGGGCGTGGTCGAGGAGGAGCGCGACGTGTTCTTCCGCGCGATGTCGAGCCGCGCCGCCGATGGCGTCAAGGACGAGATCGCCGCGCGCGGCCGGGTCAAGATGGCCGACGTGATCGAAGCCCAGAAGCAGATCGTCGCGGTCGCCCGCCGCCTGGCCGCCGACGGGGCGATCTCGTTCGGCCAGAGCGACGACGACTATGTCTAGCCTGCACGCGCTCAGCGGCATGGGCCAGGGCGGCGGGTTTTCCCGCGACCTGCGCTTCGCCTCGGGCGCGGCGGCGGCTCCGCTGGGCGAAGCGCCGGCCGATCCGGTGGCGCTCGCCTTCGCCGACGGCCACGCCGCCGGCTATGCCGAAGCGCGCGCGCAGGCGGAGGCCGACGAGCACGCCGCCGCCGAAGCGCGCACGCGCCTGGGCTTCTCCTTCGCGCGGCTCGACACCGAGCTCGCCGAGGAACTCCGCCACAAGCTGCACGAAACCGTAACCGCGCTCTGCGAGGCGACGCTGCAGCCGCTGGCGCTCGACGCCGAGGCGCTGGCGCGCCGCGTCCAGACCGCTGTGTCGATGTTCGTCCGCGCCGACGACGAGCGCGTCATCCGCCTCCATCCCCAGGACATCGCCCTGGTCGCCGATCAGCTTCCGCCCGACTGGCAGTTCCTCGCCGATCCCGCGCTCGATCGCGGCGCGCTGCGCGTCGAGACCGCCACCGGCGGCATCGAGGACGGCCCGGCCCAATGGCGCATCGCCATCACCGAGGCGCTGCGGCTGTGCTGAAGATGTTCGAGCCGCTGCTCGATTGCATGGGCGGCGGGCAGATCGACCTCGCCCCGCGCCGTTTCGGCCTCGTCGCCGCTTGCGACGGCGGGCTGCTCGAAGTCACCGGGCTGCCGATGCCGGTCGGCGGGCTGTGCCGCGTCGCGCACGGCCACGGCGAGCTTTCCGCAGAAGTCATCGGCTTCCGCAATGGCCGGACACTGATGATGCTGCTCGGCGACACCGTCATGCTGCGCCCCGGCGCCCGCGTGCGTCCGGAAGGGCGCCCTGGCCTGCTGCCGGTGGGCGAAGCCTTCCTCGGCCGCGCGGTCGATGGCGAAGGCAAGCCGATCGACGGCCTGGGCCCGCTGCACCACCGCGCCGAATGGCCGGCGGGCGGCGTCCGCGCCGGCGCGCTCGAACGCAGCCCGGTGCGCGAGACTTTCGACACCGGCGTGCGCGCGCTGAACGCGCTCACCACCTTCGGCATCGGTCAGCGCATCGGCGTGATGGCCGGCTCGGGCGTCGGCAAATCGGTGCTGATCGACATGATTGCCCACGGCGCCGAGGCCGAAGTCGTCGTCGTCGGCCTGATTGGCGAGCGCGCGCGCGAAGTCTCGGACTTCGTCGAGCGCCACATGGCCGGGCACAAGCGCGCCCGCACCTGCGTCGTCGCGGTGCCGGCGGACCATGCCCCCAACTTGCGCCTGCGCGGCGCGATGATGGCGACCAGCCTGGCCGAATACTTCCGCGCGCAAGGCAAGCGCGTGCTGCTCATCATGGACAGCCTGACCCGCGTCGCCCACGCCGCGCGCGAGATCGGCCTGCTGCTCGGCGAGCCGGGCGCAGCGCGCGGCTATCCGCCTTCGGCGCTCGCGACGATCACCAAGCTGGTCGAGCGCGCGGGCAACGCCGCCTCGACCGGCGGTTCGATCACCGGGATTTACACGGTGCTGGCCGACGGCGACAACCAGGACGATCCGGTGGTCGATACTGCCCGCTCGATCCTCGACGGCCATATCGTGCTGTCGCGCGATCTCGCCCAGCGCGGGCAATATCCTGCGATCGACATCGCCGCCTCGCTGAGCCGCGTGATGAACGACATCACCCTGCCTGAGCACCAGCAGCTCGCGCGAACTTTCCGAGCATTGGTCGCCAGTTACGAGGCGAACCGCGACCTCGTTCTGATGGGTGCCTACCGCGCCGGCGCCGACCCGCAGCTCGACCGCGCGATCATGATGCACGAAGCCCTGACCGGCTTCCTGTGCCAGACCGCCGGCTCGGTGATATCGCTGGACGACAGCGTGATGGCGCTGATCGCGCTGCTGACCCGTGAAGGCTGATCCCAAGCGGCTCGTGCGCTTGCAGCGCCTGGAGAAAGTGCGCGCCATCGCCAAGCAGGCGGCGGCGAGCGCGGCCGCCGAAGCCGAAGGCACCCTCGCCCAGCTCGAGGCGCTCGCGGCGCGGACCGGCAGCATGGCCGAAGGCTATGCGGGCCGCCTCGACGCGCGCGACGGCCTGGCGCTGCGCGAGATCGGCCGTTTCGCCGACGGGCTGCGCGGCATCAGCACATCGACCCTCGCCGACGCCGAGCGCGCGCGGACGATCGCCGATGCGCGCCAGATCGAACTGGCCAAGGCCGAACGCCGCCGCGCCGCGGTGGAAGAACGCGCCGCGCGCGAGGCGCTGGGGCTTTCCACGCAGGCGCAAGTCCCGGTTCTGGGCGGCCGCAAGGGAATTGGCACGAAGCTTGATTAGGACTCCGTACGCGTTCGCGATGGGGTCTGCTTCATGTTCGATATTTCCGCCTTCCTGTCTCTGAAACCCGCCACGCCCCGACTCGATCCGGTCTCGGCCCAGGGCGCGGAAACCGCGGACTTTCAAGCTTTCGGCGCAATCCTGGCCGGCCAGGTCGGCGAACAGGCAACGGCCGCCACGCCGGTCCCCTTCCCGTCTCCCGTCCCCGGCATCGCCTTGCCGCTTGCCGGCAACCGGCAACCCGGCGGCAACATCTTGCCGGATGGCTTGCCGGTCCTGCCGGGTGCGCTGCCCGCCGCGCTGCCGGGCGCCACGACGGCTGCCACTGCCGCAAGCCCGGACGCGGCCGCACCGCCGCTTGCGAACCCGGCCCTTACCAGTGACGCCGAACTGCCGAAGATCCCCGTCCTGCCCGCCGTCATCGTGCCGCCGGCGAAGGCCGCATCGACCGGCAAGCCGCTCACCGAGATCCTGACCGACCGCGCCGAGGCGCAAGCGCCCCCCAGCCCGTCCGCCCAGCCCGCGGCGCCGCTTCCGGCGCAAGCGGCAGCCCGCGTGGCCGTCACCGTCGGCAAGCGCGCCACCGATACCAAGGCCCCGGCGACCGATACGGCGTCCGACGCGGCACCCGAGACCGCCGAAGCTCCGCAGGACGACACCGCGACCATTGCCACCGCACCGGCCACCTCAGGGCCCCTGGCAGCCGCCCTCGTCGCGCCGACGCTGGCATTTGTGCCGCAGCTCGCCATGCCCGCTCCGGCGGCATCGCCCGCCGAGCCGGCAAGCCCCGCACCGTCGTCCGCACGGGCCGCTGCCCTACCGGCGCAAGCCCAGCCGGTCGCCACCAGCCTGGTCGCGCTCGCCGTGGCCCAGCCCGCGATCCGCCAGGCGCCCACCTCGGCGCCCGCCGCCGCCGTGCCGACACGCGCCGCCGCTGCTGACACCGACACGGCCGCTCCGGCCCCGCTGCCGGTGCTGTCCGTCGCGGTGGCCGAGGGCGAGCCGCCGGTCGCGGTCCAGGCCGCGCCGATCGTGGTTCAGCCCGCGCCGGTCGCCGTACCGCAAGCCAACCGTTTCCGCGTGGTTGCCGAGAGCGGCAAATCCGCCGAACCTTCCGAGCCCGCGCTCGTCGCGCCGCACGCCGCCACCAAGGCAGCGGCCAAGACCGAAGCGTCCACACTGGCGGCGCTCCAGTCCGCACCTGTCTCTTATACACATCTCCGAGCCCACGAGACTAAGGCGAATCTCGTATGCCGTCTTCTGCTTGAAAAAAAAAAA
>CABHPB010000094.1 GCA_902168115.1 uncultured Methylopila sp.
GGCGACCACCGAGATCTACACAGAGTAGATCGTCGGCAGCGTCAGATGTGTATAAGAGACAGGTTCTAGCGGCTGGGCTTTATTGTAGCGCCGGCTCACCTAGGAACGGGGGTCGCGGCGGCGATGCTGTCGCGGCGCAGGAACAAACCGAAGGTTGCTGCAAGCGCCATCGGAGCCCTGCCGATCAAACGTAGCGCTTCTGCCGGGACGAGTTCGTCGATGGGTCCCAAAACCGGAAAGATGGTGCCGCAGACTGACAAACTGGTGCGTTCGCGCCGGGTCTTGCATCACGCTTGGAGCAAAGTCCGCGCTAGCGGAACAAGTTCGGCTAGCGATCAAACGCAAAAGGAGATCAGAGAGTTTGAAGAGCAGTCGGTTCGCAATCTCGAACGAATTGCCGCCGAACTGCGTCGAGGTCATTTTCAGTTCGAAAATGAACGCGGGATAGCTCCGCTTAAGGGACATGGAAAATCTGGTCGGCGCCCAATGGTGATCGCGCCAATAGCCAATAGAGTTGTTCGTCGCTCGATCCTTGATGTTCTCCAAGGATTTGAAGATCGTTCGGGCAAGCTTCATGGAATTCCGGAAATCGAAAAAATTATAAGCACGCCAACAAGTATTGGCGGGAATCCTAAGAGAGGCGTCCCGAACGGAATAAGTCTTATTTCCGCAGCAGTAGACTCTAAGAGTCATTATTTTGCCCGCTCGGACATATCAAATTTCTTTACTCGAATACCAACAGCGCAAGTCGTAGAGTTTGTCGGTCGAGCTGTAGATAACGATGCATTCATGAAGCTTTTTGAATCAGCGCTTCAAACCAATTTATGCAATCAAGACGAACTCGAAGAACGAAATTTGTATAAGCTGTTTCCGGACCCTGAGATCGGAATGGCACAGGGCTCAGCCCTTTCGGCTCTGGCAGGCAATATCATCCTTCGAGAGTTCGATATCAGGTTTAATCAACGAAACATGCGCTGCGTCCGATATATCGATGACTTTATCATACTTGGTCCAAATCAAAGACACGTGTTGAAAGCTTTCGAAGTCGCCCAAGATTTTTTGCGACAGCTAGGCATGAGCGCCTATACACTTGAGGGTGAGCACTACGGGAAGTCTGGAAAGGCGCATTCTGGCAGCATTTGGGATGGAACGGACGTCCTCGGATACCACGTGCGAGGGCGCAAATTGACGCCATCCGAGAAGGCACAGAAGGCACTTCTGCAGAAAATACGGGACGCATCAGATGCGTCCACGCAAGAAATTAAAAAGGCAAGATCTGGGAAGAAGGCAGATTATGGCGCACTTTACTACCAAACCATGGCTAAGATAAGCAGAATTTGCTGGGGATGGTCTCAGGCATTCAAGCATGCAAACGACATAAACTCGCTAAAGACGCTTGATATGAGGATTTCCGAGATACTCGATGGGTACGAAGCTTCTATAAATCGCATTATCGGCTCAGCACCTTCGATCGAACGGCGCAAGGTCATGGGACTGCATTCGTTGCAATCTACCTGTGGCGTGCCGCTACCCAATTGATCTCGTAGGCGCTCTCCCTTTTACCCCTGCAATCCCCCATATTCCCCCCATGCCAAAGCCATCCCGCCGCGGCGGCTTCGAGGAAGCGCCTCAGGCCGCGTTCGACGCAGACATGTCCATCGACGCCGATCCGGCGCTGCTCAAGGCGCTCGGGCGCGGCGGCGTCGCGGGCGAAGAGGCCCGAAAGCAGATTGCCGACCGCGCGACGCAGGACGCGGCCTCGGAGCCGGCTCCGCCTCGTTCGAGCGAGAAGCCGCAGTCGAAGCGGAAGCCCGGCAAGCGGCGGTCGCTGCAGGATCATGAGCCCGCGCCCGATCCGCAGAAGGCGCCGCGCGGCTTCGGTGCGGTTCCGGAGACCGACCTCGCGGCCCTGCCCGCCGACTTCGATCCCTCGGCCGGCGTCTCGGCGACCGTCGCCGCGCTTGAAAACCTGATCCAGCACGGGCGGCCCGAACTGCAGGGCAAGCCTTGGGTTCCCCATCGCCCCGCCCGGCCCGACAAGCTGGAGAGCGGGCAGACCTTCGCGCTCGCGAGCCCGTTCGAGCCGAAGGGGGACCAGCCGAACGCGATCGCAGAACTCGTCGACGGCGTCCGCCGCGCCGAGCGCGACCAGGTGCTGCTCGGCGTCACCGGCTCGGGCAAGACCTATACGATGGCGAAGATCATCCAGGAGACCCAGCGCCCGGCGCTGATCCTGGCGCCGAACAAGACGCTGGCGGCGCAGCTCTACGGTGAGTTCAAGTCGTTCTTCCCGGACAACGCGGTGGAGTACTTCGTCTCCTATTACGACTACTACCAGCCCGAGGCCTACGTCGCGCGCTCCGACACCTATATCGAGAAGGAATCGTCGATCAACGAGCAGATCGACCGCATGCGCCATTCGGCGACGCGTTCGCTGCTGGAGCGCGACGACGTCATCATCGTCGCTTCGGTGAGCTGCATCTACGGCATCGGCTCGGTCGAGACCTACACCTCCATGACCTTCACATTGAAGGTCGGCGAGACCATCCCGCAGCGGCAGTTCATGGCCGACCTCGTGGCGCTGCAGTACAAGCGCGCCGACGTCAACTTCGTACGCGGCACCTTCCGGGTGCGGGGCGACACGATCGAGGTGTTCCCGGCCCATTACGAGGACCGCGCCTGGCGCATCGGCCTGTTCGGCGACGAGATCGAGTCGATCCAGGAGTTCGACCCGCTGACCGGCGCCAAGATGCAGGATCTTTCCCAGGTCCGCATCTACGCCAATTCGCATCACGTCACGCCGCGCCCGACGCTCAACCAGGCCATCAAGGGCATCAAGGAAGAGCTGAAGGCCCGCCTCGCCGAGCTGATGAAGATGGGCCGGCTGCTGGAAGCCCAGCGGCTGGAGCAGCGCACCGCCTTCGACCTCGAGATGATGGAGGCGACCGGCAGCTGCGCCGGCATCGAGAACTATTCGCGCTGGCTGAGCGGCCGCAAGCCGGGCGAGCCGCCGCCGACCTTGTTCGAATACCTGCCCGACAACGCGCTGGTGTTCACCGACGAGAGCCATGTCACCATCCCGCAGATCGGTGCGATGTATCGCGGCGACTTCCGGCGCAAGGCCACGCTCGCCGAATACGGCTTCCGGCTGCCGAGCTGCATGGACAACCGGCCGATGCGGTTCGAGGAATGGGACGCGATGCGGCCGCAGACCGTGCATGTCTCGGCCACCCCCGGCGGCTGGGAAATGGAGCAGACCGGCGGCGTCTTCACCGAGCAGGTGATCCGCCCGACCGGGCTGATCGACCCGCCGGTCGACATCCGCCCCGCCCGCAGCCAGGTCGACGACCTCCTGGGCGAGGTGCGCGAGGTCGCGGCCAAGGGCTATCGCTCGCTCGTCACCGTCCTGACCAAGCGCATGGCCGAGGACCTGACCGAGTACCTGCACGAGCAGGGAATCCGGGTGCGCTACATGCACTCCGACATCGACACGCTGGAGCGCATCGAGATCATCCGGGACCTCAGGCTCGGCGCCTACGACGTGCTGGTTGGCATCAACCTGCTGCGCGAGGGTCTCGACATCCCGGAATGCGCGCTGGTCGCCATCCTCGACGCCGACAAGGAGGGTTTTCTCCGCTCCGAAACGTCGCTGGTGCAGACCATCGGCCGCGCGGCCCGAAACGTCGACGGCAAGGTGATCCTCTACGCCGACCAGGAAACCGGCTCGATGAAGCGCGCCATGGCCGAGACCGAGCGACGGCGCGAGAAGCAGCTCGCCTACAACGCCGAGCACGGCATCACGCCGGAAAGCGTGCGTCGCGAGATCGGCGACATCATGAACTCGGTCTACGAGCGCGACCGCGTCACCGTCGACAAGGGTTTTGCCGAGGACGCCCCCAAGATCGGCCACAACCTCAAGGCGACGATCGCGGATCTCGAGCAGAAGATGCGCAAGGCCGCCGCCGACCTGGAGTTCGAGACCGCCGCGCGGCTGCGCGACGAGGTCAAGCGCCTGCAGGAGACCGAGCTCGCGCTGTCCGACGACCCGCTCGCGCGGCAGGCGGCGGTGGAGGACCGGGCGGGGTCGTATGGCGGCGAGCGTAAGTACGGCCGCTCCGCCAACACGCCTCCGAAGAACTCGCGGCTCGCGGCGCCGAATCTCGACGACATGGGTCCGGGCACGGACCGCGTCACCCCGCTCCAGGAGGGCGCGGGAGCCCGCCGCGAGCGGCCCGACATGATGACGAAGAATTTTCGGCCGGGCGGGAGGCGGTCGGGACCGCGCCGCGCGCGCTGACGTCCTTACGGTCCGACTCCGGGCGCCAGCACCCTCTCGCCGGCCCAGGCACCTCTCCTTAAGGTTTATATCGCAAAGCTAAACAACTATTGATTGCAGAAGCGTTCTCACTCTATCGTCCGCCGATGCGAGCGTCGGGGGCGTGGCATGAACCTGAGAGCGGTGGTGTTCTTTCTCCTGATCGGCGCTGCGCTGGTCCCGGGACTCCTGATCCTTTTCGCCTTTCCGGACGCCGGCGACGTCGCGGCGTCCGAACTTGGAAAAAGCGCCCTCACGCTGGTCGCCCAGCTGACGCCGGCCGTCGCCGCAGACGCGAACGTCGCCGGCTTCGCGACGCCGCTCGCCGCGGCCGGGGCGCTCGCCTTTCTGGCGCCGGCGCCGACGCAGCGTTTCGCCTTCGCCCTTGCGGTCGTCGCGGCGGCGGCGGGTTGGGGCGTCTATCTCTGGCTGTCGACGTCGCTGGTCGATCAGGGCTTCCGCGACGGCGTCCTGATCTACCTGGACCAGCAGAATCCGGCTGCGGAGTCGCGGGCGAAACTTGTGATCGTCCAGGCGTTTGCGTCGACGATGCGCGCCCTGTTTCTGGCATTGGGCGCGGCGCTGATAGGGGCCAGGCTGCGCCCGGGCGCGCCTCCCCCGGCTCCGGCTCCTGCTCCTGCTCCTGCTCCCGAGGGTCCGCAAACGCAGGCTGGTCTTACTGGCGCGGCCAAGGCGGCGGCGGCCCTGATCCTGACGGCGGCCGCAGCCTTCGCCGCGAGCCCGACGGTCGCAGGCGAGGTCCGCATCGACGCCCGCGGCGACCATTTCCAGGAAAAGATCGAGGTGAAGCTCGATCCGGGAGCCGCGCCCGAGGAGATAAAGCCGGGACCTGACGGGATCGCCGCGTTCACCTTCGGGACGGACGTGTTCGCCGCGTCCGCCTATGCCGAGCGCATCATCGTCATCACGTGGACGCCGAAGCTGGCGAACGAGCCGGCGAACTCGGTCGCGCCGTTCACCGTCGAATTGCCGATCGTGCTGCGGAAATGGCGGGCCGCCGAAGCCTACTACATCCGCGCGAGGCCCATGGCGGGCATCGGGCTCAGGAACAGGGACGACCTCGAAAGCCTCTCCATCGGCGCCCTCTGGACCAAGGCGCTCGCCTCCCTGCAGCAGCAGGATCACTTCAGGAGGCTGGGCCAGGGCAAGTCCGCCGAGGCGCGCAGGACGCTGAACACCGCGGTCGACGCCCTGGTCGAGATCATGAAGGCCTCGAAATCCGCGTGGCTGAGGCCCCCTCTCGGGCTGAAGGAACGGCTCGAGCAGAGCTTCGAAGGCGGCGACTCTGTGAAACTCAGGTCGCTCGCCGTCGGGCTCGGCCAGCTCGACCGCGCGCTCTGGCAGGACGCGCTCCTTATGGACCAGCGTCTGAACGGCGCGAACTGCGAGGTCGTCGCCGGCACCTTCGAGTATCTCGACGGCAGGAAGGCGCAGAACGCCGCAGCTTACGAACAGGAGCTCGGCGCTCAGCCGAACCTGCTCGCAATCAAGCGCGCCGCGGCCGAGAAGGCCTGCCCCGGGTCATGACGCGACGCGGCCCGACCCGTACGCGCGGCGGCGCCGCCTGATCGATGGAGGGCTGGAGCGCCCCGGCGCCCTCCCCGCCGACCGACGGTTCGGACGCCTTTCTGGCGCGCTGGACCTCGCGCGAGGGCGGCGCAGAACGCGCGAACTATCAGGGGTTCCTGTACGAGCTCTGCGACCTGCTGGGGGTCGCGCGGCCCGATGTTTCGGGATCGGACGCCCGCCGCAACAATTACGCGTTCGAGCGCGCCGTGCGGCCGTGGGAGGCGGACGGCGGCCATGCGCCCAGGCGCATCGATCTCTACAAGCGGGACTGCTTCATCCTGGAAGCCAAGCAGTCCCGCCTGCCTGGCCGGAAGAACGCGCTGCCGGACCCGACCGGCGGCCAGCCGCGCCTCTTCGTCGACGAACCGGCCGCGCTTGGCCGGCCCTCGGCCGCGCGCGGCTGGGACGTCATGATGGCGAACGCGCTCTCGCAGGCCCAGCACTACGTCTCCCTGCTCGATCCCGACCACAGGGCGCCGCCGTTCCTGATCCTGTGCGACGTCGGGCATTTTCTGGAGCTCTACGCCGATTTTTCAGGATCGGGACGCGCCTATGGGCCCTTTCCGGACAGGAAGTCCTTCCGCGTCTATCTCAGCCAGCTGGCGGACGGGCCGACCCGCGACCGGCTCAGGGCCGTCTGGGAAGACCCGCTGTCGCTCGACCCCGCGCGCAAGGCGGCGAGGGTCACGCGCGAGATCGCCCGACGCCTCGCGGCGGTCTCGCGAACGCTGGAGGCCGCGCATCCGGACGAGGCCGAGGCGATCGCCCATTTCCTGATGCGCTGCATCTTCACGATGTTCGCGGACGGCGTCGGACTTCTGCCCAAGGGCGAGTTCCGCAAGCTGCTGGAGGATTGCGCCGCCTCGCCGAAGAGTTTCGCGCCGATGGTGCGCGAGCTCTGGGCGAAGATGGACGAGAAGGACCATGACAAACGGTTCTTCTCAGCGTTCCGCACCCACGTCCGGCACTTCAACGGGAACCTGTTCCACCGCGCGAAGGCCTATCCGCTCGAGGCGGAAGACATCGGCGAGCTGATCGCGGCCTCCAGAATGGACTGGCGCGAGGTCGATCCGGCGATCTTCGGCGCCCTTCTCGAGCAGGCTCTCGACCCGGTCGAACGCAGGCGGCTCGGTGCCCACTACACGCCGCGGGCCTATGTGCAGCGCCTCGTCGACGTCGCCGTGATGGAGCCGCTGCGCGCGGACTGGCGCGCGGCGCTGACGCGGGCCGAGGCGCAGAAGGAGGCAGGCGACGACCGGAAGGCCGTGGCGACGGTGCGCGGTTTCCTCAGAAAGCTGTGCGCCACGCGGGTGCTCGATCCGGCCTGCGGCACCGGCAACTTCCTCTATGTGGCGCTTGAGTTGATGAAGGCGCTCGAAGGCGAGGTGCTGGAGACGCTGGCCCGGCTCGGCGAACCGGAAAGCATGGAGTTCGATCGCGAGACGGTGGACCCGCACCAGTTTCTCGGACTGGAGATCAATCCGCGCGCGGCCGCGATCGCGGAGCTCGTCGTCTGGATCGGCTATCTCCAGCAGCATTATCGCACGCGGACCGGCCATCCCGGCGAACCGATCCTGCGGGCCTTCCGCAACATCAACTTCGGGCGCCCCGAAGGATACGACGCCGTCCTGACGTGGGACGGCGCTCCGACGCCCTGCGTGGCGACGGAAGGCGGCAAGCGCGTCGAGGCCTTGCCGAACGCGCGCCGGCCGGTCTGGCCCGACGCGGAGTTCATCGTCGGCAATCCGCCCTTCATCGGCGGCAAGGACGTCAGGTCCCGGCTCGGCGCGACCTATGCGCAGGCGCTATGGCGCGCGCATCCGCACATGAACGAAAGCGCGGACTTCGTGATGTATTGGTGGGACCGCGCCGCCGAGCTGCTGACGCGCGACGGGTCGCCCCTGCGCCGCTTCGGGCTCGTGACGACGAACTCGATCAGCCAGGTGTTCCAGCGGCGGATCGTCGAGCGCCATCTTTCGGGCGCTTCGCCGATCTCGCTGGTCTACGCCGCGCCGGACCATCCCTGGACCAAGGCCTCGCGCGACGCAGCGGCTGTGCGCATCGCCATGACCGTGGCCGCGAAGGGGCGCATGGACGGGGAGCTCGAGGAGGTCGTGCGCGAAGCGGCTCTGGACACGGACGAGCCGCGACTGGAGTTCGCCAGACGCCTCGGACGGATCAATGCAGATCTCAGCCTGGGAGCGGACGCGACCACGACGGTCCGGCTCTTGGGCAATGACGGCTTGTGCTGTCCTGGCGTGAAACTGCACGGGTCGGGATTTATCATCCATCCAGTAGAGGCCAAGCGTCTTGGCTCCAGCCGCGTGGCCGGCCTCGACGCGCATATCCGGCCCTATAGAAACGGTCGCGACCTGACCTCACGGGCGCGCGGCGTCATGGCGATCGACCTCTACGGGCTCGAAGAGGCGGAGGTCCGCCGGCGCTTTCCGGAGGTCTATCAGCATCTGCTCGAAACGGTCCGGCCCGAGCGCGAAACGAACAACCGTCCGAGCTACCGCGACAACTGGTGGATCTTCGGCGAGCCGCGGAAGGAACTTCGCCCCGCGCTCGACGGCCTCGGTCGCTACATCGCCACCGTCGAGACCGCCAAGCATCGCGTCTTCCAGTTCCTCGACGCCTCGATCCTTCCGGACAACATGCTGGTCGTCGTCGCCGACGACGACGCGGCCACGCTCGCGATCCTGTCCAGCCGGCTCCACACCGCATGGGCCCTGGCCGCCGGCGGCTGGCTCGGGGTCGGCAACGATCCACGCTACTCGAAGTCGCGCTGCTTCGATCCCTTCCCGTTTCCCGAGCTGTCCCCGCAGTCGCGCCGCGCGTTGCGTTCGGCCGGCGAGGAGCTCGACGGGCTCCGCAAGCGCGCGTTGTCCGAAAATCCCGACCTCACGCTGACCGGGCTCTACAACGTCGTCGAGAAGGTCGCCGCCGGGACGCGTCTCTCAGCGAAGGAGGAGGACGTCAAGCGCCGCGGCCTCGCCCTGATCCTCCGGGAGCTGCACGAGGCCATCGATCGGCTGACGCTGGACGCCTATGGCTGGCGCGACGCCCACCACGAACGACTGCTCGCCCGCCTCGTCGCGCTCAACGCGGAGCGGGCGCGGGAGGAAGTCGCCGGCCATGTCCGCTGGCTGCGCCCTGATTATCAGGCGCCGCGCTTCGGCGAGGGCCGCCCGCAGCGTGGCCGGGAGCCGGCCCACAGCGCGCCAGTCGTCGAGGCTCCGGAGCGCGTCGCGTTTCCCTCCGACCTCTACGAGCAGCCGCTCGCGATCGAGGCAGCGCTCGCAACGGCCGGCCGGCCGCTCTCGATCGCCGAGATCGCCGGCGTGTTCCGTGGCGGGTCGCGCACGCGCCATGCGCGTGTGCTGCAAGCGCTGGGAACGCTCGCCCGCTACGGCCGGGTGAGCGCGCTGCCCGACGGCCGCTACGCGGCGCGCCGGGTCGCGTAACGCCGGTCGAAGGCCCGAAAAATCGACGACATATCAGTTCGGGCAGGCGCCGCCGACAGGCTGGCGGCCGTCGTCGCACATCTTCGGCGCGACGGTCTCGTCGGCTGGCGGACCGCCTTTGTCCCCCGCTCCCTTCGGCGTGCCGGCTTCGGACGTATCCTGTCCCATTCCGCTGCCGTCGCCCTTTCCGGACACCCCGGGACCGTGGCCGGGGGCCGAGGCGGGGGGCGGGTTCGCGCCCGGCGTCCCGCTCTGAGCGGCGACCGGAAAGGGATCGATCGCCGCGATGACGGCGGCGCCGATCGCAAAGCCCACGCAAAAACTACGAAATTTCATCTCGACGTCTCCCGTCGCCCTTGCTTATGCGAACAGCGAGACGCCCGAAAACGTTCCGGCTCGTCGTCGAGGGCGCAGAAGGACAGCGAGACTTGCGCAGATGATCCGCGTCACCGACACGCTGTCCATCGACGAGGACGAGATCGAGATCAGCTTCGTGCGGTCCTCCGGCCCGGGCGGGCAGAACGTCAACAAGGTATCGACGGCGGCGCAGCTGCGCTTCGACGCGCGGCGCTCGCCTTCGCTGCCGAACGACGTCGCGATCCGGCTGATGCGGCTCGCAGGCGCGCGGCTTACCAAGGACGGCGTCATCGTCCTCACGGCCCAGTCCCGGCGCACGCAGGGCGACAACCGCGAGGAGGCGATCGAACGGCTCGTCGCGATGGTCGCGGAGGCGGCCGAGCGGCCGAAACCGCGCATCGCGACGCGGGTTTCCAAGGGCGCCAAGGCGCGCCGGACGGACGCCAAGACGCGCCGCGGCGCGACCAAGAGCCTGCGGGGCCGCGTCCAGTCAGATTGAACGGCTCGCGAGCTGCGGCGTCTCCGTCACATCTGGCATGCATTCGCCGTCGTTCTGCTGCTCGGGCGTTGCTTTTTCAGGCGAAACACCCTATCTGGCGGCGATCCGAAACAATCGAGGCCGAAATTCATCATATGATGAAGGAAGACACCTTCAAGTCGCGTCAGGACCACGCCCGCGAGGCCAAGCAGAAGCTTCTCGAGCGCTTCCGCAAGATTTCCAGCGATCCTGCTGTCGAGCAGCGCAAGGCCGAGAACGCGGCGGTCGCCAAGGCCCGCGAGGAGCGTCTCGCGATCAAGGTCGCCGAGCAGCGCCGCATAGCCGAGGAGCGCGCGGCCGAAGAGGCTCGTCTCGCCGCCGAGAAGGCCGCTGAAGAGAAGCGCATCGCCGAGGAGAAGGCCGCCGAGGAGGCCCGCCTCGAAGCCGAGCGCCTCGCCGCCCGCCCGAAGATCATCACCGCTTCCAAGTACGCCCTCGCGGCCCGCGCCATCTCCGCGATGAACGCGCCGCGCGGCGGCGACGGCCAGCAGCAGAGCCGCAAGAGCGCCTGAGCTCTCGCGCCTGGCGCCACGCTGATCTGAAAGAGCCCGCCGGGATCGCTCCCGGCGGGCTCTTTGTTTTGTCCTGACGCGCCGCCTGTAAAGCGCGACGCGACGGGCCGGATCAGGCCGCCTTGCGGTTCACGCCGCCTTCGGCGAGGCCGTTGAGCTTGGCGTCGGCCGCCTTCTCGTCCTTCAGGTTCTGCTCCAGCACCGAGGCGCAGTCCGCGCGACCGAGCTGGCGCGCCCAGGCGATCAGCGTGCCGTAGCGCGTGATCTCGTAGTGCTCGACGGCCTGCGCCGAGGCGATCAGGGCCGCGTCCAGCACCTGCTTGTCCTCGATGTCTCCCGCGACCTCGTTGGCCTCCTGGATGATGCCGTTGATCGCCGGGCACTTGGCGGCCTTCTTGTCGGCCCCGTGCATCTCGAACACCTGCTCGACGCGCTTCACGTGCTCTTCGGTCTCCTTCAGATGATGCTGGAAGGCCTGCTTCAGCTCAGGCGCGGTCGCCTTGTCGATCATCTTCGGCAGCGCCGAGAGGATCTGCTGCTCAGCGTAGTAGACGTCCTGCAGCTGATGCACGAAAAGATCGTCGAACGTCTTGATGTCTTTAGTGAAAAGTCCCATCGGGCTGATTCCTTCAAAATGTCCTGGGAAGGCCGTCCGCCGGCGTCTGCCGACGCGGCCCTTGCGATGACAACAAGACTTCCAGGGTATCGTTCCACCGTCTTTGCGATGTGAAATCGCCCGCCGCATCCTTGACCCAATCGCCGTGGAAACACGGCGGAATACGCCGGTCGCGGCGTCATCGAGGGAGCCCTCCGCATGTCGCTGAAATCCGTCGCCTGTCTGGCCGCAGCAGCCGCCCTGTGGGCGGCGCCGGCCTCGGCAGAACCGCCCTCCCCGCCGTCGATCTCCGTGTCCGGCGAGGGGATGGTCTCGGCGGCGCCGGACCTCGCCCTCGTCACGAGCGGCGTCGTCACCCGGGCGCAGACGGCCGGCGCGGCGCTGAAGGCGAACGCCGGGGCCATGACGAAGGTGCTCGCGGCGATCCGCCAAGCCGGCATCGAGGATCGCGACGTCGGCACGTCGGGGCTGAGCGTGCAGCCCGTCTATGACCAGCCGGACTCGTCCGACCGCGCGCCGAAGCTCACGGGATATGAGGTGCGAAATCTCGTCTCGATCCGCTCGCGCGCGGTCGACAGGTTCGGCGACCTCGTCGACGCGATGGTGCAGGCCGGCTCGAACCAGATCGAGAGCCTGTCGTTCGACGTCTCCGACCGCGACGCCAAGCTCGACGAGGCGCGCAAGCGCGCCGTGGCCGACGCGCGCCGCAAGGCGGAGCTCTACGCCGCCGCATCCGGGACAAGGCTTGGTGCGGTGCTCAGCCTGGAGGAGCAGTCGGACGGCTATGAGGGTCCCGTCCGTCCCTTCGCCGCACGCGCCAAGATGATGGATGCCGCGCCCGCGACGCCGATCGCCCGGGGCGAGCAGGAGCTCCGCACCCGCGTCGTGGTGCGGTGGAGCCTGCAGCCCTAGGTCGTGGACTCATAAGCTCTGAGCCAGAGGCGGGTTGAGGCGAGCAGAACGGTAGCTAGGAAGTTTCTTGCGAGCTTGTCGAAGCGCGTTGCGACGCGTCGGAAGTGTTTGAGCTTGCAGAAG
>CABHPB010000095.1 GCA_902168115.1 uncultured Methylopila sp.
GCATGGCGGAGGTCGCCGAGCGCGCGGGCGTCTCGATCGGCTCGCTCTACCAGTACTTTCCGGACAAGGCGGCGCTGGTGCGCGTGCTGGCGGACCGCTTCAACGCCGAAGGACGGGACTGCATCGCCGGCGAGCTCGCGGACGTCACGGACGCAAGGTCGCTGCGGGCCGCCTTCCGCCGCCTCGTCGGGACCTATTACGGCCTGTTCCTCGCCGAGCCGGTGATCCGCGACGTCTGGTTCGCGACCCAGGCCGACAAGTCGCTGCGCGCCTTCGAGCTCGAAAGCAGCCGGGTCAACGGCGCGCTGCTCGCGGAGGCGATGGCGCGGGTGCGTCCGGACGCCGACCGCGCGGCGCTGGAGACATCGGCGTTTTTGGCGATGCAGCTCGGCGAGGCGACGATGCGCATCGCTGTCTCGGTCGAGCGCGCCGAGGGCGACGCGCTCGTCGAGACCTATCTCAGGATGGCGCTCGCGGAGATCGCGCCGTGACCGGCGTCAGCCGAATTCGGCCGCATAGGCCTCGGGCTTGAAGCCGACCAGCAGCTTGCCGTCGACGTCGAGGACCGGGCGCTTGATCATCGAGGGCTGCGCCTGCATGAGCGCCAGCGCGCGGCCCTCGTCGACGCCGTCCTTCTCGGCGTCCGGCAGTTTCCTGAAGGTCGTGCCGGCGCGGTTGAGCAGCGTCTCCCAGCCGACCTTTTTCGCCCACCCGCTCAGCGTCGCGGCGTCGATCCCCGCGGCCTTGTAGTCGTGGAAGGCGTAGGCGACGCCGCGCCCGTCGAGCCAGCTCCTCGCCTTCTTCATCGTGTCGCAGTTCTTGATGCCGTAGATCGTGACGGCCATCGCGCGCCTCACTCCCTGCCGAGATAGTCGAGCTTTCCGATCGGGACGCCCTTGTGGCGCAAGATCGCGTAGGCGGTCGTGACGTGGAAGAAGAAGTTCGGCAGCGCAAAGCCCAGCGCGTAGTCGATCCCGGTGAAGCGCCGCTCGCCGCCGCCGGTCTTCAGGATCACCTCGGCGCCTTCCTTGCCGTCGACCGCCTCGCGCGGGACCGCCTTCAGGAAGTCGACGGTCTTGGCGATCCGGGCGTGCAGGTCGGCGAAGCTCGTCTCGTCGTCCGGGAACGACACGTTGTCGACGCCGCCGAGCCGCACCGCCGCGAACTTCGCAGTGTCGCTCGCGCGCTGAATCTGGCCGGGCAGCGGATACATGTCGGCCGCAAGCCGCGCGTCGAAGAGCGTCTGCGGATCGAGGCCGCCCTTCGCGGCGAAGTCCTCGCCCTTCACGAGGACCGCCTCGAGGTTGCGGAGCCCGCGCAGGAAGACGGGGATGGTCAGGTCGTAGAGCGGTGTGGACATGCGACCGGGGCCTCAATGAGTTCAGGACTGGCCACCCAGATAGTCATTCCGCGCGCCCAAGCGTGCTCGCTGTGTGCACGACGCAGATTGCGTCCGCCCAAACGACGCTGGGACATGGAAGCGATTTCTGTTTTTCCCGACGACCGCCGCGATCGGTCAATCAAAGGCGGTCGGGAGCCTCGCGCTCTCGAAACGAAGGTTCTGGAATTCCGGCGGAAAGAACTGTCGCTGGAGGGCGTCGATGACTTCACGCTCGCGGATGCGCAGGCCCATTTCAGGCCAGCCGGAGTTGTCGGGCGGACAGATGATCGCAATGATCTCCCAGCGCGGATAGCCGGCCAAGGTCTTCTGCAGATCGGAGACCAGCGCTGGCGTGAGAACGTCCAACGTTATGACGTAAAATTCGATCTGCGGGGGCCCGAGACAGTCCTCACGGACGTAGCAGTCCTCGTAGCTTCTCCCGCCTCTCTTCTTCTCGTGACGCCCCACGCAGGCGACGACCCGCTTGCATAATCTGAAGAATAGCTCGACGGGCGCGTCATCGGGAACATCGAAGGCCACAGCAGCCCCCTACTCGCGACCTCTGAAATAATATCGTATAGTTGGGGATATAAGCCTAGCTCATGCGCCGCATGAGAACAGGGTTTATTCTCCTATAAATCTGCGGGTGGCAAGCGTCCGCTACTCCCACTCGATCGTGCCGGGCGGCTTGGACGTCACGTCGTAGACGACGCGGTTCACACCCCTCACCTCGTTGATGATGCGCGTCGCCGTGCGGCCGAGGAAAGTCATGTCGTAGGGGAAGAAGTCCGCCGTCATGCCGTCGACCGAGGTGACCGCTCGCAGGGCAAGAACGCGGTCGTAGGTGCGGCCGTCGCCCATCACGCCGACTGTGCGCACGTCCGTCAGCACGGCGAAGGCCTGCCAGATCTCGTCGTAGAGGCCGGCCTTGCGGATCTCGTCGAGATAGATCGCGTCGGCCTGGCGCAGCGTCTCGAGCTTTTCGCGCGTGACCTCACCGGGGCAGCGGATGGCGAGGCCCGGGCCGGGGAACGGGTGGCGGCCGACGAAGGCCTCGGGCAGGCCGAGCTCGCGGCCGAGCGCCCTCACCTCGTCCTTGAACAGCTCGCGCAGCGGCTCGACGAGCTTCATGTTCATCCGCTCGGGCAGACCGCCGACATTGTGGTGCGACTTGATCGTCACCGAGGGCCCACCGGAGAACGAGACGCTCTCGATGACGTCTGGGTAAAGCGTGCCCTGCGCGAGGAAGTCGGCGCCGCCGATCTTGCGGGCTTCGTCCTCGAACACGTCGATGAACAGCCGCCCGATCGTCTTGCGCTTGACCTCCGGGTCCTCGACGCCCGCGAGCTGGCCGAGGAACATGTCGCCAGCGTCCACATGGACAAGCGGGATGTTGTAGTGGCCGCGGAACAGCGAGACGACCTCGGTCGCCTCGTCCTTGCGCATCAGGCCGTGGTCGACGAACACGCAGGTCAGCTGGTCGCCGATCGCCTCGTGCAGCAGCACGGCCGCGACCGACGAGTCGACGCCGCCCGACAGGCCGCAGATCACGCGGCCGTCGCCGACCTGCTCGCGGATCTTGGCCACCGCCTCCTCGCGATAGGCCGCCATCGACCAGTCGCCCGAGCAGCCGCAGATGTCGCGCACGAAGTTGCGCAGCAGCTTGCCGCCCTCGGGGGTATGGACCACCTCGGGATGGAACATCAGGCCGTAATAGTTGCGGCTCTCGTCCGCGATCGCCGCGAAGGGCGCGTTCTCGGAGACGCCGATGATGCGGAAGCCCTGCGGCATCCGCGTGATGCGGTCGCCGTGGCTCATCCACACCACGTTGGTGCTCTTGTCTTCCCAGACGCCGGTGAAAAGGCGCGACGGCGCGACCACCTTGAGGTCGGCGCGCCCGAATTCGCGATGATGCCCGCTTTCCACCGAACCGCCGAGCTGCTCGGCGAGGGTCATCTGGCCGTAGCAGATGCCGAGCACCGGCACTCCTGAGTCGAACACCGCCTGCGGGGCGCGCGGCGTGTCCATCTCGGCGACCGAGGCCGGGCCGCCCGAGAGGATCACGCCCTTGGCGTCGAAGTTCTTGAAGACCTCTTCGGCGAGGTTGAACGGCGTAATCTCGCAATAGACGCCGCTCTCGCGGATGCGCCGGGCGATCAGCTGCGTGACCTGCGACCCGAAGTCGATGATCAGGATGCGGTCGTGGCTGGGATCGGGCAACATCGGATCGGGCGTCATGGCCGGTTCCGTACTCCGAACGTGCCCGGCGCCGCAACGGCGGCGGCGCATGTCAGCCGTGAAGAACGGCCCTTTGCGTCAGCCGGTCACAGCCGCCCGCCGCCCGGCGTCGAGCCGTCGGAGGGCGCGGGCGCCGAGTTCGGCTGCGCGGGCGACGGGGCGGGCGTGGAGGCGACACTGCAGATCGCCGGCGTTTCGGCGGCGAAACGCGCCGACAGCCGGCCGCAGCCCCAGTCCTTCACCGACATCGGCACCAGTGTCGCGGCGGTCACCCCGACGCGGTCGTTCGGGTTCGGGCCCCAGTTCACGAACCAGACCCAATAGCCGAGCGTCGCAAGGACTAAGAGCCCGATGAGCTGAAGAAAAACGCTGATGGTGCGCATGACTGTCCGCCGCGGTGACGCTCGCTCCCCAAGGCAACATGTCGTTCAGCGGGGTGTAATCAAGTCCGGCGCAGGACGGCGACGAAGAAGCCGTCGGTGCCGGAGCGGCGCGGACTGAGCAGCAGACCGCCCGACGGCTCGGCGAAACGCGCCAGCGCCGGCAGCCCCGCGGAGATCGCCGCCTCGGGCGCCGGGACCATCGAAAAATCCGGGTGACGCGCGACGAATGCGGCGATCCGATCGCCGTTCTCGTCCGCCAGCAGCGAGCAGGTGACGTAGACCAGCCGCCCGCCCGCCTTGACCAGCGGCGCCGCCGCGTCGAGCGCCTGGTCCTGTTCGTTCATGCGGATCTCGAGTGCGCCGGGTCGCATCCGCCACTTGGCGTCGGGGTTGCGCCGCCAGGTGCCGGTTCCGGTGCAGGGCGCGTCGACGAGGACGAGGTTGGCGCGGCCCTGAAGATCGGCCAGCACGTCCTCGCCCCGGCGCGGCGAACGGATCTGGATGTTGTGGACGCCGGCGCGCGTCGCCCGCTCGTGCAGGGGCGCCAGACGTCGGATATCGCTGTCGTGCGCGTAGATCTGGCCGCGGCCCGCCATCTGGGCCGCGAGCGCCAGCGTCTTGCCGCCCGCCCCCGCGCAGAGATCGACGACCTGCTCGCCCGGCCCGGCGGCCGCGATCAGGGCGGCGAGCTGCGAGCCCTCGTCCTGCACCTCGACGAGGCCCTTAAGATGCGCCGGCTCGGCCTGCACCGGCGGCCCACGCCCGTCGGAGGTCAGCGGAACGCGCAGGCCGAGCGGCGACAGCGGCGTCGCCTCAGCCTTCAGGTGAGACAGCGCCTGCAACGCCTTGTCGCGATCGCCTTTCAGCACGTTGGCGCGCAGGTCGAGCGGGGCGCGCTGGGCGAGCGCCGCGCCCTCCTCCGCACGTTCCTCGCCGAACACGGCGGCGAGGCGCTCGTCGAGCCAGTCCGGATAGTCGCCGCGTACGTGCGCGGGCGCGTCGTCGAGCGACCCGGACGCCATCGCGGCGCGCTCGGCCTCGGCCGGCGGCTCGGGCGCGTGCGCCGCCCCGGCGAAGGCGGCGGCCATGTCGTCCCCGGACTGCCCGCGCACGAAAGCGAGCGCGCCGAGAACCAACTCGCGCGGCGTTTCGGCGCCCATGCGCCAGGCGATGGAGGAGCGCGAGCGCAGCGCGTCGTAGACGAGGCTCGCGATCCGCGCGCGGTCGCCGGAGCCGGCGAAGCGATGGCTCGCGCCCCAGTCCTTCAGCGACTGGGCGGCGGGCGAGCGGCGCTCGTCGATCGTGGAGAGAACCTCGATCGCGGCGAGCGCGTGGGCGGCGGGGGTCATGAGGCGGGGTCGGGCTCCGGAGGACGCCCGGCAGAAACGCCAGCGCGGCGGGCGATGCAAGCCCCCGCCGCGCCGGCGCCCGGCGTCACAGGATGATGTTGTCGTCCGTGAACTCGGCGAGCGTCTTGTTTTTCAGGCGCACGACGGTGACCGGCTTCGCCGGATTGGAGACGCCGTCGAGCGTGATCAGCACGTCGGCGCCGTCCTGCTTGGCGTCGAGCCGGACATTGCTCTTCTGGTTGTACTGGAAGGCCGAGACGTCGATCCGGTCGTCGGCGCCGAAGCCGGTGATGACGTCGGTCCCCTGCCCGGGGCTGAACACGAAGACCTCCGCGTCCGGACCGGCCGTGATCTCGTCGTCGCCGAGTCCGCCGATGATCAGGTTCTTGCCCGAGCCGCCGGAGATCACGTCGTCGCCGTCGCCCCCGTCGACGGTGTCGTCGCCCGGCCCGGCGTCGACCGTGTCGTCGCCGCCGGCCGCTATGATGACGTCCGCGGCCGAGCCGCCGTCCATCGTCTCGCCGTCGTCGGAGCCGATCTTCGGCGCGGGCAGGCCGTCGGCGTAGAGCGCCGCGACGCCCTCGAACCCGTTCGAGCCGTAGACCTTGAGGTAGGCGTCGTTCGACAGCCGCGCATAGGCGGTGTCGTCCGAGGACGGGAACGGGATCCCGGCGTCGAAATACTGCGTCACGATCTCGTCGGAGATCGCCTTGCCCTTGGCGTCGAAGTAGCGCACGACCTGCGTGACGAAGCCGAGCGTCGCCTTGTCGTTCCAGGCGAGGGCGAAGCCCTTCTTCAGCGGCAGGACGGCGGGACCGACCTGGCTGCCGACCAGGTCCTGGTTGACGATGAAGTCGGGACCGACGGGCTTGCCCTTCTTGTCGAACACCCGAGCGCGGACGTCGAAGTTCAACCCGTTGCCGGGATCGTGCATCGTCCAGGCGGCGACATAGCCGCCGTCGTCGAGCGCCTGCCCCCTGATGCGGAAGCCGGCGTAGCTGAAGGCCGACGGAAACGGCTGCAGGGTCGTCGAGTTGATCTGGAACGGCTTGCCCGACTTGCCCTTGGAGTTCACCGGAACGCCGGTGATCTGCGCGTCCTTGTTGCGGAACAGGGCGACGGCGCCGCCGTCATAGGAGGTGATCGCCTGCTCGTAGGTCGCGGCGCCGAACGGCGCCGGGATGTCGTCCTCGATGATCTTGGGCGAGCCGATCGGCTTCAGGCTCTTGGCGTTCATGACGATAAGGATCGTATCCTCGTCGTTGAAGCCCGGCGTGCGGCGCGTCACGGCCGCCACCTTGTCCTTACCGAGGAGCGCCATGTCGTGGACGAAGCTGGCGTTCTGCGAGCCCAGCACGGTGACGGGTTTGCCCGCCTTGCCCTTCGCCGCGTCGAAGATCGACGCCTTGAGCGAGGCGCCCCCGGACTTCCAGAGCACGCCGATCTTGTCGCCGCCGAGACTGACGAACCGCGGGCCGCCCTCGATGACGCCGGCCTCGAGCTTCGCCGACTTGCCGTCGAGCTTGCCGTCGGCCCCGACACGCTGGACGTTGGCGGTGATGACGAAGGGCGAGCTCTGAAGGTTCGTCCAGCCGAGCAGCGCGCCCTTCTTCGTGCCGATGGCGGAGAAGAACTGCTCGCCGGAGCTGTCGCCGGTCCCGGACTTCGGCTTGGTCAGCTGGCGGGGAGAGGTGGAGGCGGCCGCAGCGGCCGGGGACTGCTCGTCGGCGATCGCCGCGACGGAGCTCAATGCGAAGGCCGCGGAGCACAGGAGCGCGCCCGCGCGAATCGATTTCAACGCCATGCCATGTCCCCCCGAGGTAATCGGCGCGGGACATTGATGAAGAGCGCCTCTCGAAGCAACGCGAGACGGTTAAGTTTCGAGTGATATAAGTAATACCACTTACGCGAAGACCGCCGCGAACCCGCGTGCAATCACACCGCCGTGTAAATCTTCAGCGCCAAATACAGCCACAGCGCCAGCAGCACGATCGCGCCGGCCGCGAACAGTCCGAATCGCGCCCTGAGCTTGTTGCGGCCAGTGTGCTCGAAGGCGTGCAGGTACCTCAGCGCGACGAACAGCCAGCTGAGCACGACGAAGGCGAGGTCGGCCTGCCGGGTGACGAGCGCCAGGATGACGACGACGTAGAAGTAAAGCGGCAGCTCAAGCTGGTTGTGAAAGCTGTCGGAGACCTTGCGCGCCGGCTCCGGCCAGTCCGCGTTGCGCGGCGCGCCCGGGCCGACCCGCGTCCCGCCGCCCTTCATCGCCGCGAACCGCGCGCGGCCCATCCAGACCGCGAGCGCGACGGCGAGCAGCACGAGCGCGAAGACCGGCGCGAGGATCATCTGGACGGACACCGCGCCGCCCTGGCCTTACGCCACGCTCGGATAGTTCGGGCTCTCGCGGGTGATGGTCACGTCGTGGACGTGGCTCTCGCGCAGCGAGGCGCCGGAGATGCGCACGAAGCTCGCCTTCTTGTGCAGCTCCTCGATGGTCGCGGCGCCGACATAGCCCATCGCGGCGCGCAAGCCGCCCGCGAGCTGGTGGAGCACGCCGCCGACCGGGCCCTTGTAAGGCACCTGACCCTCGATGCCCTCCGGCACGAGCTTCAGGCTGTCGTTGACCTCGGCCTGGAAGTAGCGGTCGGCCGAGCCCTGCGCCATCGCGCCGACCGAGCCCATGCCGCGATACGACTTATAGGAGCGGCCCTGGTAGAGGTAGACCTCGCCGGGGCTCTCGTCGGTGCCCGCGAGCAGCGAGCCGATCATGGCGGCGTCCGCGCCGGCCGCGATCGCCTTGGCGAGGTCGCCCGAGAACTTGATGCCGCCGTCGGCGATCACCGGCACGTCCTCGCGCCGCGCGACCTCGACGGCCTCCATGATGGCGGTGAGCTGCGGCACGCCGACGCCCGCGACGATGCGGGTGGTGCAGATCGAGCCCGGCCCGATGCCGACCTTGATGGCGTCCGCGCCGGCGTCGATCAGCGCGCGGGTGGCGTCGCCGGTCGCGACGTTGCCGGCGACGATCTGCACCTCGTTCGAGATGCGCTTGATGCGGCTGACGACATCGAGCACGTGCTGGGAGTGGCCGTGGGCGGTGTCGACCACGACAAGGTCACAACCGGCGTCGATCAGCGCCTCGGCGCGCCCAAAACCCTTGTCCCCGACGGTGGTCGCGGCGGCGACGCGAAGACGGCCCTGCGCGTCCTTGTTGGCGTTGGGGTTGGCGACCGCCTTCTCGATGTCCTTCACCGTGATGAGGCCGACGCAGCGATAGTCGTCGTCGACGACCAGCAACTTCTCGATCCGGTGGGCGTGGAGCAGGCGCTTGGCCTCGTCCTGGCTGACGCCCTCATGCACCGTCACGAGGTTTTCGTGGGTCATGAGCTCGGACACCGGCTGGCCCGGATTGGTCGCGAAGCGAACGTCGCGGTTGGTGAGGATGCCGACGAGGCGACCCGCGCGGCCGTTCGCGCCGTCCTCGACGACGGGGATGCCGGAGATGTTGTTGACGCGCATCAGGTGGAAGGCCTCGGCCAGCGTCGCCGTCGGGGCGATCGTGACCGGGTTCACCACCATGCCGCTCTCGAACTTCTTGACCTGGCGGACCTGCGCGGCCTGCTGGTCGGGCTCGAGGTTGCGATGCACGACGCCGATCCCGCCGGCCTGCGCCATGGCGATGGCGAGGCGGGCCTCGGTGACCGTGTCCATCGCCGAGGAGATGATCGGGATGTTGAGCGAGATCGTGCGGGTGACGCGGGAGCGAAGGTCCGCCTCGCCGGGCATCACTTCCGACAGGCCCGGACGCAACAGCACGTCGTCGAAGGTGAGCGCTTCCGTCACCAGACCGTAGTTCTCGATCCCGGCCATGCCGACCTCCTCGTTCGGGTGCGCGAAATGCGCCCGGCGCCGCCCGTCGGCGTCCGGCCCCTGCCGCGCGGCGGCCGCGCCCATGGGGGAAGTTGGCGCGGACCTTTAGCACGGGCCCGGACGCGCGCAAATCAGCGATCGGCGCAAAGCCGCCCTGATCCAGCGTCATCCCCGCCGGAGCGACGTCGGCCGCGCATCAACGGGATCGCTCGCGCTCGATCCTGAAGACGCTCCCGGCTCTCGCTTCGCCGGGCCGGGACGACGCCTGACCCGCTCGCGTTCCGGCGCTCGAGCTCCTATATCCCCCTCATCCCCATGCCGACCTTTCCGAACACGCGCATCCCCGCGCGAATCCTCGTCCCGCTGATCGTCGCCTGCGCCCTGTTCATGGAGAACCTCGATTCGACGGTTCTCTCGACGGCGCTGCCCGCGATCGCGCGCGAACTGAACGAGGACCCGATCGACCTCAAGCTCGCGCTGACCTCCTACCTGCTCAGCCTCGCCATCTTCATTCCGGTGTCGGGCTGGCTCGCGGACCGGCTGGGCGCGCGGCTGGTCTTCCGGGCGGCGATCGCGACCTTCGCGCTGGGCTCCGCGCTCGCGGGCTTCTCGCAGTCCATGCCGGAGATCGTGGGCTCGCGCGTGGTGCAGGGCCTCGGCGGCGCGATGATGGTGCCGGTCGGGCGGCTTGTGATCCTGAGAACCGTGCCGAAGTCCGAGCTCGTTGGCTCGCTCGCCTGGCTGACCATCCCGGCGCTGATCGGCCCGGTGCTCGGGCCGCCGGTCGGCGGCTTCATCACCACCTATTTCTCCTGGCGCTGGATCTTCTGGATCAACCTGCCGATCGCCGCGCTCGGGCTCGTCCTCGCCACGCTCTACATCCCGGACCTGAAGGAGGAGGAGCGCACGCCGTTCGACACGTCCGGCTTCCTGCTGTCGGGCCTCGGCCTCGCGGCGGTCGTGTCGGGCTCGACGGCGCTCGGCCTCGACGCCCTGCCCCACTGGATCGCCGGCGTGATCCTGGCTGTCGGCGCGGTCTCGCTCTGGGCCTACGCCCGGCACGCGGCGCGCACGGAGCACCCGATCCTCGACCTGAGACTGTTCGGCATCGCGACATTCCGCGCGGCGATCGTCGGCGGCTCGCTGTTCCGCGTCGGCATCGGCGCGGCGCCTTTCCTGCTGCCGCTGATGCTGCAGATCGGCTTCGGTCTGACCGCGTTCCAGTCAGGCATGCTGACCTTCGCCTCCGCGCTCGGCGCGCTGGTCATGAAGTTCACGGCCAAGCCCATCCTGCAGCGCTTCGGCTTCCGCACCACGATGATCGTCAACGCGCTGATCGCCGCCGCGCTGATGACCGCGCCGGCGCTGTTCAGCCCCGCGACGCCCTCGCTGGTGATGCTCGGCGCCCTGCTCGTCGGCGGCTTCTTCCGCTCTCTGCAATTCACCTCGGTGAACGCCCTCGCCTACGCCGACATCGACTCCGCCCGCATGAGCGCGGCGACGAGCCTCGCAAGCGTGGCGCAGCAGCTGTCGCTGTCGGTCGGCGTGAGCATCGCCGCGCTCGGGCTTGAATCGATCCTCGCGGCGCGCGGCGGCACGACCCTCCAGGCCGCCGACTTCCCCGTCGCCTTCCTCGCGATCGGGCTGATCTCGGCCTCGTCCGTGCTGGTCTTCCTGCGGCTCGCACCGGACGCCGGCGAGCAGGTCTCCGGCCACGTCGCGCCGCGCCCCGACCCGGTGACCGCCGCACGCGAGCGGGGGTGAGGCTCTTTCTTCACCTTCTCCCCTCGCGGGAGAAGGTGGCCGGAGCGAAGCGGAGGTCGGATGAGGGGGTGTTTCCGCTAGCGGGACGATGGAGCGTAACTCTGAACCGCCCCCTCACCCCGACCCTCTCCCGCGAGGGGAGAGGGAGGCGGAAGCGTCTCGTCCCGATCCAGCGCCTCTATGTCGGCCGGCGCGTCGGCTTGCCGGTCTCGTCATAGGTGACGACGTCCCAGGCGTCGGGCGTCTTCATGAGAGCTTCGAGCAGGCCGTAATTGTGCTCGTGGCCGGGGCGGATCGCGATCATCTTGCCGACGATCGGCCTTCCGGCCAGCGCTAGGTCTCCGACGAGGTCGAGCGCGCGGTGGCGGACCGGCTCGTCCGGGAACCGCAGCCCGCCGATCGCGTCCTTACCCCAGAGCGCCGCGGTGTTGCCGGAATGCGCGCCGCGCAGCACCGGCTCGCGCTGGAAGAAGCCGAGGATCTTGCCCGGCAGCGCCCATTTCACGCGGCCGAAGCTGCGCGAGGCGGCGAGCTCGCGCCGGAAGCTCGCCGCGTCGACCCGGCCCTCCCAGCGCAGCTGGCCGAAATGGGACAGCGTCACCGCGGAGTAGATCCGGAACTCCGGCGCGGGCTCGGCGGTCTGCTTGTGGTCGCCGAGCCGGTAATGCACCCGCTTGCGGATGCGGATGTAGCGCCGCCGGCTGTTCTGTTCGACGCGGCCGGCGGACTCGATCAGGGCGCACCACGGCTCGGCGCTGCCGTCGAGGATCGGAAGCTCCTCCGCGTCGAGCTCGACCAGCGCGTTGTCGATCGCCGCCGCCGAGAGCGCCGCGAGCAGATGCTCCACTGTGCGCACCAGCACGCCGTCGCCGACCTGCAGCGCCGTGCAGAGCGGTCGCGAGCGACGGTTAGGCCAGAGCGCCGGGACGTCGTGCGGCACGCCCTTGATCCGCCGCCGGAAGACCACGCCATGGCCGGCCGGCGCCGGAGAGACGCGCACGGTGACGGGCTTGGCCGTGTGCAGCCCGTGCCCCGACGCCTGGAAGGCGGCGGCGAGCGTCGCCTCCCTGAGCGGGCCGGGCGGGCCGCTGCGGGTTTCCTCGGTCACGATCGCGTCCCGGGTCGGAGATCGGAGGCATGACCGGGAACTCTCGCCGCGCCCGGGGCATTCCCCACCCGGACGCGCGCGCCCGCACGCCAGAGCGCCAAGGGCATACACATGAACCGGAGTCGTCTCATGAACCGCATCTTCGCCGCCGCGCTCTGCGCCGCCGTGCTGTCGCCGGCCGCCGCGCTCGCAGCCGACACGTACGAGATACTGGGGAAGGACGGCAAGAAGATCGGCGACGTGACGCTGACGGGCGCCCCGACGGGCGTGCTGATCGACATCGAGGTGCAGCCCGGCGGCCTCACCGCCGGCAAGCACGGCCTGCATTTCCACGAGACCGCCGACTGCTCGGACGCCGGCCAGTACAAGAAGTCCGGCGCCCATGCCGGCCACGCCGAGGGCAAGCACGGCCTCATGAACCCGAACGGCCCGGAGCCGGGCGACCTGCCGAACCTGATCGCGCTGACGGACGGCTCGGCGCAGGCCGGGCTGTTCACCAATCTCATCAAGCTCGAAGAGCTCAAGGACCAGAACGGCAGCGCGCTGATCATCCACGCCGACAAGGACGACCACGTCTCCCAGCCGATCGGCAAGGCCGGCGACCGCGTCGCCTGCGCGGCGATCAAATAGTCACCACGTGTAGCGCCAGTCCGACTGGGTCATCGTGATCGGTTCCTTTGGCGGCTGCTCGCTCGGGCAGTTGCGGCGGAGGACGTCGTCCAGCCGTTGGGTTTTCTCCAGTTCGCCGACGCCCCAGCGGGTGAAGGCCTCCTCGGGCGGGATGTGCTGGGACAGCAGCGGATTGGTGAGCGCCTGCGAGAACGCGTCGACCGCCACCATTCGCGTCAGCAGGCCGGGCAGCGGCGAGTTCTTCACCCGGTCCTCGGCGAACAGGCCGGGATAGAACTCGACGTCGTCGGGCTCGCGATAGAGATCGGCCAGCAGCGCCTGGATCTTCGCGTCGGACGAGATGTCGGAGAAATGCTTCGCCCGCGCCATGCCGAACTGTTCGCGGTAGTCGTTGTAGCGCGGCAGGCGGAGCGTGCGCGCCTGATCGACCGCAAGGTCCTCGAGCATCAGCAGCGCGTCGGCGGTGTTGCGCGCGCCGACCTCGCCGGCCTTCTGGCCGGAGGCGGCGGCGAAGGCCTTCGACAGTCCGGCGGCGAGCAGCGGCCGGTTGTCCATCGGGAAGCGGCCGATCGGGATGGGCGCGCCGTCCGGCCAGTCGATCGCGTCGGGCATCAGCGAATGCCAGCGGTAGAGCAGGCTGAACTCGACGGTGATCCAGTTCGTGCGGTTCCACGCCGCGCGCCAGGCGACCGAGGCGCGCGCCATCAGCCGGATGGGAAGCGGCGCGATGTGGTTGATGTAGTCCTCGACCACGATCTTGATGAACATCGGGATCAGGATGTTGCGCGCGGTCTGGAACACGCGCTCGTCGTCCCAGCCGCTGTTCTGTTTCTCGAGCTCGCCGGCGAGCCGGTTGTGCTCGCGCAGGAGCAGCGTGTTCATCATGGCGACGAAGGGCGTCGCGTTGGCGCGGTCGCCGCCGAAGGCGAACACCGCGGCGAGACGATCGGGATCCGTGTCGGGCAGGCCGAGCGGCTTGTCGAGCGCGGCGAATTCGGGCTTTGCGGCGCCGTCCGGGCCGAACAGGAACGGCGCGAACTCGCCGTTGCGGCCCGTCTCCGACTTCAGCCGGCCTCGCTTACCGCGCGCCTCGCTCTTCAGGCGCAGGCAGTCGGTCTGCGCCAGCGTGCGGCCATAGAGCGGGCAGAGGTCGATCTCGTGGTTCGACGTCGTCAGCCGCCGCTTGAGCGGATCGGCGTCATGGCTCGTGTCGGTGCGGATGAACCCGTCCGTCAGATACTGCGCGAAGGCCGGGAACAGGCAAGTCGACTTGTCGGAGATCTGCTGGCCGCCAGCCGGCCGGCGGAACAGCTCCCGGATGCGGTCCGCGCTCGGGTCGCTGATCGCCACCGGCAGCGGCGGCAGATGCCGCGCGAGATATCGCCGGTCGGTCAGACCCTGCCAGGAAATGTAATCGTGGACCGTGCTCCACGGATGCGGCCGGTTCCGCGTCGAGCGCATCGTGCGGCTGATCGCGAAATCGCTGGCGAGACCCGCCAGCCGAGACGAACGCTCGACGATCCCCAACAGGAACCGCAGCAGCTCTTGCCCGATCATCCCCGACGCCCCCCGGCCGCCGACAACGGGACTTGAGCATACACCCGAATTCAACGCGGGCGCGCAAAATCCGCGTGCCGCTCGCGGCCAGGTCGCCTGGATCAGGCGGTCGGGCCACCCGGCCCGCCGGGCCTGCGGAACAGCCGCGCGTCCTCCAGCCCCTCGCGGCAGCGGCGGGCGAGCGCCTGGCCCGCGTCGGGGTCGTCGAGCAGAAGGAAAAACTCCTCCTCCGTCAGCTCGAAATACTCCTCGTAGTCGACCATCTGCGCGGCGACCGAGACGGAGATGTAGTGGACGCCCGTCGCGCGCTCGACGCCGAGCGAGAACTGCTCCTCCTGCGAGATCATCATGTCGTCGAACTGGAGGCGCGCCGCGGTCACGACCCCTGCCCCCGGAAGCCGGTGGCGAGCACGTAGAGCTCGGAGGAGCCCTTGCGGCTCGCCGGCGGCTTGATATGCTCGACCTTGGCGAAGTCGCGCTTCAGCGCCGCCAGCAGGTCGCCCTCGGTGCCGCCCTGGAACACCTTGGCGAGGAACGCCCCGCCCGGCGCGAGCACCTCGGAGGCGAACAGCGCCGCCGCCTCGACCAGCGCGACGATGCGCAGGTGGTCGGTCTTCCGGTGGCCGATCGTGTTCGCCGCCATGTCGGACAGCACGAGGTCGGCCGGGCCGCCGAGCCGCTCCTTGAGCAGGTCCGGCGCCTTGTCGTCGAGGAAGTCGAGCTGGAAGAAGTCGACGCCGGGGATCGGCTCGATCTCCAGCAGGTCGATCGCGACCACCTTGCCGCGCCCCTCGGTCGAGCCGCAGCGCTCGGCCGCGATCTGGCTCCAGCCGCCGGGCGCGGCGCCGAGGTCGACGATCCGCTGGTTCGGCTTCAGCAGCCTCTTCTTCTCGTCGATCTCGAGCAGCTTGTAGGCCGCGCGCGAGCGGAAACCCTCGCGTTTGGCGGCCTGCACGTAGGGGTCGTTGAGCTGGCGGTTCAGCCACAGCGTCGAGGCGTGGCTGCGCTTGCGGGCGGTGCGGACGCGGACCTCGAGGCCCCGGCCGGCCCCTCCCCCGG
>CABHPB010000096.1 GCA_902168115.1 uncultured Methylopila sp.
CCACTGTCCTGCGCCATATCTTGAACCGACCCCACCCGACCCGGCTTCGCCGGGCCACCCTCCCCTCTCCGAGGGAGGGATCAAGAGCCGCCGGAGATTGTCCATGACCGCCGCCCGCGACGCCGTTTTCGACCGTCTCGCCGAGCACCGGCGCGCGACCGAGGGCGTGACGCTACGCGAGCTGTTCGACAGGGATTCTGCGCGGTTCGAGACCTTCTCCGCGCGCCAAGACGACCTGCTTTACGACTTCTCCAAGACCCACGTGACGGCCGAGACGCTGTCCCTGCTGGTCAAGCTCGCGACCGCCTGCGGGCTGGAGAGCCGGCGGGAGGAGATGTTTTCCGGCGCGAAGATCAACACGACCGAGGACCGCGCCGTCCTCCACACGGCGCTGCGCGCGCCAAAAGGGTCGAAGATCCTCGTCGACGGCGTCGACGTCATGCCCGAGGTGCTCGCCGAGCGGGCCAAGGCCGCCGCCTTCGCCGAGGACGTCCGCTCGGGCGAACTCAGGGGCGCAACCGGCAAGACGTTCACCGACATCGTCAACATCGGCATCGGCGGCTCCGACCTCGGCCCGGCGATGGCCGCGATCGCGCTGTCGCCTTACGCGCAGAAGGGCCTTGCCGGCCATTTCGTCTCGAACGTCGACGGCGCCCACATCTCCGACACGCTGAAGGGCCTCGACCCGGCGCGGACGCTGGTGCTGGTCGCTTCAAAGACCTTCACGACGCTGGAGACTATGGCGAACGCCCGCGCCGCGCGCGGCTGGCTTGTCGAGGCGCTGGGCGAGAAGGCCGTCGCCGCGCATTTCGCAGCGATCTCGACCAACGCCGAGGCGGTGTCCGCCTTCGGCATGGACACGAAACGCATGTTCCAGTTCTGGGACTGGGTCGGCGGCCGCTATTCGCTCTGGTCGGTGATCGGGCTGTCCTTCGAGATCCTGATCGGCGCGGAGAACTTCCAGAAGTTTTTGGACGGCGGCCATGAGATCGACCGCCATTTCCGCGAGCGGCCGATCGCACAAAACATCCCGGCGCTGATGGGGCTGATCGGGGTCTGGCACCGCAACGTCTGCGGCTGGCCGAGCCACGCCGTCCTTCCTTACGACCAGCGGCTGGCGCGCTTTCCGGCCTATCTCCAGCAGCTCGATATGGAGTCGAACGGCAAGTCTGTGACGCGCGACGGCGCGCCCGTCACGGGCCGGACCGGCCCCGTCGTCTGGGGCGAGCCGGGCACCAACGGCCAGCACGCCTTCTACCAACTGCTCCATCAGGGGACCGACGTCGTACCGGCCGACCTGCTCGTCGCGGCCGTGCCGCACGAGACCGTCGGGGACCAGCACGCCATGCTGCTCGCCAACGCCCTCGCCCAGGGCGAAGCTTTTATGCGCGGGCGAACGACCGAGGAGGCGGCGGAGGTTCTGCGCAAGGCGGGCAAGAGCGAGGCCGAGGTCGCCGCGCTTGCGCCCCACAAGACCTTTCCGGGCTCGCGCCCGACCGCGACCATCGCCTATCGCACGCTCGACCCGCGCACGCTCGGCCGCCTGATCGCGCTCTACGAGCACAAGGTGTTCACCCAGGGCGTGGTCTGGGGGATCAACTCCTTCGACCAGTGGGGCGTCGAGCTCGGCAAGGAGCTCGCGAGCCGGCTGATCCCGGTGGTCAAGGGCGATGCCGGAACCGACGGCCTGGACGGCTCGACCAGGGGCCTCGTCGAGCATCTCGCCCGTCTGAGAGGAGTCTGATCGCCGACCGCTCAGTCCAGCGACGGCCGTCCTTCGGACACCTGGCGACGGATGAAGCGGACGTCGCGGCTGACCTTGAGGACGGCCTCGGACATCAGCGCGAGGCTCTCCGCCATCAGCTTGCGGTCCTCGTCTTCCATCACCGTTGAGCGGAGCTTCAGGCGCGCGGCCTGAGCGTCGAGGCGGGACATCACGGTTTCGAGGTCGGACACGGGTTTGGCTCCTGTCAGGAGAGTTCGCGCGATCTTGGCGCCACGGGCCGCCGGGCCGAAGCGAAAGGTAAAATCAACCTTAAATTCGCGAGATCCGCTGGAAGCCATGTCCACAGCGCATTGCTGCCTGCGGTAACCAACTCCCGTCGCTTGACTTTTTCACGGTTCGTGGTCATCTGGCATGCATCGCAGGAAATGCGACCACCCGCGTTTCGGCCGCGTGACGCCTGATCTTCAGGACCTGCCGGACGCCCACGAACCAATCATCGACAGCCCAGATCACGCGGGGCGCGTCTCAAAGCGCACCCGCCGTTTCCGCGCGCCCGGATGGACGCAGCGCGGTCGCACGGCTGTATTCGAAAGACGGAAAACTTGACCAAATTCAACGATCTCGGCCTGTCCGCCCCGGTGCTGAAGGCGCTGGGCGAGCACGGCTACGAGACTCCCACCCCGATCCAGGCGCAGGCGATCCCCTCGGTTCTCGCCGGCCGTGACCTGATGGGCATCGCCCAGACCGGCACCGGCAAGACCGCCGCCTTCGCGCTGCCCATCATCGAGCAGCTGATAAAGCATCCGCGCCAGCCGGTGCGCCGCGGCGCACGCGTGCTGGTGCTGTCGCCGACCCGCGAGCTCGCCACCCAGATCGCCGAGAGCTTCCGCGCCTACTCCGCGCATCTGAAGCTGTCGGTCGCCATCGTGTTCGGCGGCGTCGCCGCCGGCCCGCAGGTCCGCAAGCTCGCCAACGGCGTCGACATTCTCGTCGCGACCCCCGGCCGCCTGCTCGACCATGTCGACGGCAAGATGCTGCGTCTCGACCAGGTCGAGCATTTCGTGCTCGACGAAGCCGACCAGATGCTCGACCTCGGCTTCATCCACGCCATCCGCCGCATCGTGCCGATGCTGCCGCACCGTCGCCAGACGCTGTTCTTCTCGGCCACCATGCCGAAGGCTATCAAGGATCTCGCCGACACCATGCTGAACGATCCGGCGATGGTCGCGGTGACGCCCGTCGCCAAGACCGCCGACCGCGTCGAGCAGTCGGTGATCTTCGTCGAGCAGTCCGGCAAGCGCACGGTGCTCACCGAGATCCTGAAGAGCCCGGACCTCGGCCGCGCGCTGGTGTTCACCCGCACCAAGCACGGCGCCGACAAGGTCGTGCGCCAGCTCGAGCAGGACGGCGTGATCGCGGCCGCGATCCACGGCAACAAGAGCCAGCCCCAGCGCGAGCGCGCGCTCGGCGCGTTCCGCACCGGCCACATCAAGGTGCTGGTCGCGACCGACATCGCCGCGCGCGGCATCGACGTCGACGGCGTGACGCATGTCGTCAACCACGACATCCCGAACGTCCCGGAATCCTACGTCCACCGGATCGGCCGCACCGCGCGCGCCGGCGCCGCCGGCCTCGCCGTGTCTCTGGTGGCGAACGACGAGCGGGCCTACCTCCGCGACATCGAGCGCCTCATCAAGCAGTCGATCCCGGCGACCGACCGCCGCTCCGACGCCGGCAAGGCCGAGCCCGAGGGCGCGGGCGCGGCGTCGCAGAAGAGCGGCAATCGCGGCCGTCAGGGCCAGCGCCCGCAGGAGCACCGCCACGGCGGCGGTCGCGGCGGCGAGCGCCGGCAGGGCGAGGGACGCCACGGCGGCGGCCAGCGGCAGGACGGCGAGCAGCGCCGCGCCCATTCGGGCGACCAGCGCCGCAGCCAGGACGGCCGCCGCGCCGACCAGCCGCGCGGCGCGGGCAATGGCGAGCTCAAGAACGCCGGCTTCATGCAGAAGCCCCGCCGCGGCAAGCCGGGCGGCAACCGTCCGCGCGCGGGCGGCGGCGACCGGCGTCAGGCCGAACGGGGCTGAACCCGGTTCTCCCCGGTCACGCCCGGACGTTGTCCGGGCGTATCTGCCAATAAACGGAGCCACTGATCGCCGGGCGAGAGCCCAGCGATCGCGTCTCGAGCGAGGGCTACCGCCCGCCCCGCCGGGACATGAAGGCCAGCCGCTCGAACAGCTGGACGTCCTGCTCGTTCTTGAGCAGGGCGCCATGCATCGGCGGGATGGCCTTGCGCGGGTCCTTCTCGCGCAGCGCCTCGGGCGAGATGTCCTCGACCAGCAGCAGCTTCAGCCAGTCCAGCAGTTCGCTGGTCGACGGCTTCTTGCGCACGCCCGGGACCTCGCGCACCTCGTAGAAGAGCTGCAGCGCCTCGCTCAGCAGCCGTTTCTTCAGCCCCGGAAAATGCGTCTCGACGATCGCCGCCATCGTGTCGGGGTCGGGGAAGCGGATGTAGTGGAAGAAGCAGCGGCGCAGGAAGGCGTCCGGCAACTCCTTCTCGTTGTTCGAGGTGATGATCACGATCGGCCGGGCCGTGGCCGCGATCGTCTCGCCGGTCTCGTGGACGGAGAACTCCATGCGGTCGAGTTCGCGCAAAAGGTCGTTCGGAAACTCGATGTCGGCCTTGTCGATCTCGTCGATCAGCAGCACCGGGCGCGTCGGCGCCTCGAAGGCGGTCCAGAGCGGGCCCTTGCGGATGTAGTTCGCGATGTCGTTGACGCGCGGATCGCCCAGTTGGCCGTCGCGAAGGCGCGCGACGGCGTCGTATTCGTAAAGCCCGTGGACCGCTTTGGTCGTCGACTTCACGTGCCACTCGAGCAGTGGCGCGCCCATCGAGGTCGCGATCTCGGCGGCCAGCGCCGTCTTGCCGGTGCCGGGCTCGCCCTTCACCAGCAGCGGCTTTTCGAGCGTCACGGCGGCGTCGACCGCGATCCTGAGGTCGTCGGTCGCGACATAGGCGCTCGTGCCCTGAAACCGCATGCGCGCTCCTCGCGTAAGGTTTTGGCTGGAATCACGCCGAGATGCGGGACGTCCGGAGACGCTGCCATGAACTCGAACTGGCCCTTGGCCTTCCTCGAATTCTTCGTCGTGATCGCGTTCGGCCTCGTCTACCTCGTCACCGACCGTATCGCCAAGCGGGCGGCGGAGAAGTATCGCGACGCCCCGCCGGCCGACGACGCCTCCTGTCTCTTATACACATCTCCGAGCCCAC
>CABHPB010000097.1 GCA_902168115.1 uncultured Methylopila sp.
TTCTGCAAGCTCAAACACTTCCGACGCGTCGCAACGCGCTTCGACAAGCTCGCAAGAAACTTCCTAGCTACCGTTCTGCTCGCCTCAACCCGCCTCTGGCTCAGAGCTTATGAGTCCACGACCTAGCCGCGCCAGACCGCCTCGGCGACCTCGATCCGCGCCGGGATCAGCCCGAGGCCGAAGAAGCGGTCGGCGGACTTCTGCTGGGCCTCCACGATCTCCTCGTCCATCGGCCGCACCCCGTACCTGCCGCGCGCGACGGCGCGTTTCTGCGCGGCGAGCGGCGTGCCGGTCGCCTCGGCGTAGAGCGCGGCGGCCTCCTCGCGATGCGCGTCCGCCCAGGAGCCGGAGACGCCGATCTCGTGGATCGCCGTGGCGAGCGTCTGAGGCGCGGACTTCGCGAAGTCGCTGCCCGCCAGCACGAACGAGTATTGCGGCGCGACGTCGGTCGCGAGCGCGACGAGCCGGGCCCCGAGCTGTTCTTCCGCGAGCGCGAAGTAAGGGTCCCAGATCGTCCAGGCGTCGACCGCGCCCTGACGGAAGGCCGCCTGTCCGTCGGCCGGCGGCAGGTAGATCGGGGTGATGTCCCTGAAGGACAGCCCTTCCTTCTCGAGCGCCGCCACCGTGATGTTGTGCGCGCTCGAGCCTTTCGGGATGGAGACGCGCTTGCCCTTGAGGTCCGCGACCGTGCGGATGCCCAAATCCTTCGGGACGATGATCCCGGCGCCGGTCGCCGCATGCGAGGCGGCGTAGACGAATTTCGAGCGCGCGGCCTGCGCGAAGATCGGCGGCGTGTCTCCGACGCTGCCGAGATCGATCGCGCCGACGTTCAGCGCCTCGACCAGCGGCGGCCCGAAGGCGAATTCGCGCCACTCGACCGTGACGCCCTCGCTGGCGAAGCGCCTGTCCACGTCCCCGCGAAGCTTGGCGATGAGGAAGGTGCCGTTCTTCTGGAAGCCGATCCGCACCGTCTTCGGCCCTTGCGCGATGGCGGGGCGGGCGAGGGGCGCGAGACCCGCGGCCGAGAGGGCCGCGAGCGCGTCGCGACGGGTGAGCACGGGGATCAGGCCGCGGTCTCGAGCGGCGCTGGGCCGGACCGCAGCCGGCTGCGGCGGCCGTCGACCGAGACCGGCTCGACGCCCCTGATCGTCACGCGGCGCACGACGCGGTGCTGGTCGCCATAGTCGTCGATCGCCCGGTGCTGGGTGGCGCGGTTGTCCCAGATCGCGACGTCGCCGGTCCGCCAGCGCCAGCGCACTGTGTTCTCGGGCCGCGTGACATGGTCCTGCAGGATCGCGAGCAGCCGCTGGCTGTCGGAGGTGCCGAAGCCGATCAGGCGCTGGACGAAGTGGCCGAGGATCAGCGACTTCTCCCCGCTCTCGGGGTGCACATGCACGACCGGATGTTCGGTCTCGTAGACGGCCGCCGTGAAGACCTCGGTGTAGCGCTGCAGGCCTTCCTTGGCGCGATGGGTCTGCACCTTGTCGCCGACATAATCGTAGACGTTGGAGTGCACCGCCCAGAGCCGGTCGGCGAGCTCCCGCAACGGCTCGGGAAGCTCGGCGTAGGCGGCCGCCGTGTTGGCCCACAGAGTGTCGCCGCCGCTCTCCGCCGCGACCGCGGCGCGCAGGACCGAGAAGGCCGGATAGGCCGGCGTGAAGGTGATGTCGGTGTGCCAGGAGCTCGCCCGCTCGCCGCGCGAGCCGTCGATGTCGAGCACGCCCTCGGTTCCGGCGGCGGACGGCACGGTCGGATGCGGGACCAGCTGGCCGAGCCGGCGCCCGAACGCCTCCTGGGCGCGGTCGTCGAGGCCGTCCTGACCGCGGAAGAACACCACCTTGTGCGAGACGATCGCGCCGCGGATCGCGGCCACGGTCGCGTCCGGCAGGTCGCCTGAAAGCGTGACGCCCGCGATCTCGGCGCCGATGCGGCCAGCCACGGGGCGGATGTCGAACAGCTTCGTCTCGGCGCTCATGGTTCGGGCCTTTCTCCAAGCCAATCAGATGCTTCCGCGGCGCGCCGGCGATCCGCCGACACGCCTTGCGAATTAAGTATATAAATTTGATAGGATGAGTTGACTTCTGGCGTCAACCCGTTCGACAAATGGCGGACGCCGCTGGCGCGCCAGAGCCTGGCGCCCCGCGTGGAAGCCGACCGAGGATCACATGAAGCGATTTTTCCTTGCCGCCGTCGCGGCCCTGGCGGCGGGCGCCGCGAGCCTTCCGGCGCCGGCCCTCGCCGAAGGCGTGATCCGGATCGCCGAGCAGTACGGCATCGCCTACCTGCCGCTGCACGTGATCCGCGACCAGAAGCTGATCGAGAAATACGGCAAGCAGGAAGGGCTCGACGTCCAGGTCGAATGGGCGAAGTTCGGCGGCGGGGCGACGGTCAACGACGCGCTGCTGTCCGGCTCGGTCGACGTCGCCACGGCGGGCGTCGGCCCGACGCTGACGATCTGGGACCGGACCAAGGGCTCGGCCGACGTCAAGGGCATCGCCGCTCTCGGCTCGTTGCCCTTCTTCCTCGTCACCAACAATCCGAACGTGAAGACCATCAAGGACTTCACCAAGGCCGACAAGATCGCGGTGCCGTCCGTCGGCGTGTCGATCCAGTCGCGCACGCTGCAGATCGCGGCGGAGAAGGAGTTCGGCGTCGGCAATCACAAGGCGCTCGACGACATCACCGTCTCGCTCGCCCACCCGGACGCCTACGCCGCGCTGACCTCCGGCTCGACCGAGGTCACCGGGCACTTCGCGACGCCGCCGTTCCAGTATCAGGAGCTGCAGAACCCGAAGATCAGGAAGGTGCTGAGCTCCTACGACGTGCTCGGCGGCCCGGCGACGGTCAACATCGCCTACGCGACGTCCAAGTTCCGCGCCGAGAACCCGAAGACCTACAAGGCCTTCTTCCTCGCGCTGAAGGAGGCGACCGACTTCATCAACGCCAACAAGCCGGCAGCCGCCGACGCCTATATCCGCGTCGAGAAGTCGAAGATCGACCGCGACCTGCTGATCTCGATCCTCAACGACAAGGACGTCCAGTACAAACTCGCGCCCGAGCGCACGGCCGTCTACGCCGACTTCCTCGCCCGAACCGGCGCGCTGAAGAACAAGCCTGCGAGCTGGAAGGACTACTTCTTCGAGGACATCCAGTCCGTCGAGGGCAGCTGACCATGGCCGGCGGCGACCGTCCCGCCGTCCTCGAGGCGCGCGGGCTCACGCTCGATTTTCCCGCCGCGAAGGGCGGGACGCTCCGGGCTGTCGACAATGTCAGCTTCACGATCTGCGAGGGCGAGCGGCTGGTGCTGCTCGGCCCGTCCGGATGCGGTAAGTCGACAATCCTGAAGACCGTCGCGGGCTTCATTCGCCCGAGCGCCGGCGCTCTCACCCTTCGCGGCCGCTCCGTGACCGGGCCGGGGCCCGACCGGCTGGTCGTGTTCCAGGAGTTCGACCAGCTGCTGCCGTGGAAGACGGTGCGCGCCAACGTGGCCTTCGGCCTGAAGCGCAAGGGCGGCCTGAGCTCCGCCGAGATCGCGGAGAAGGCCGTCGTCGCGATCGAACGCGTCGGCCTGACGCGCGCCGCCGACGCCTATCCGCACACGCTCTCCGGCGGCATGAAGCAGCGCGTCGCGATCGCCCGCGCGCTCGCCGCCGAGCCCGAGATCCTGCTCATGGACGAGCCCTTCGCCGCGCTCGACGCGCTGACGCGCGAGCGCCTTCAGGGGGAGCTCGTCGGGCTCGCCGAAAGCCTCGGCTTCACGCTGCTGTTCGTCACCCATTCGATCGACGAGGCGATCCTCGTCGGCACCAAGCTTCACCTTCTAAGCGCCCATCCCGGCCGCACCATCGCCTCCTTCGACGTCGCCGATTTCGGCGCCGACGCCTGGGGCTCGCCGGAGTTCGAGCGGATCAGTGACGAGGTCCACCGCCTGCTGTTCGGCGGCGAGCGGCGCAGGGCGCCGGGCCGCAGCGGAAACCAGCGCGCGGAGCTCGCACATGTCTGATCTTGCCCAGAGCTGGGCGGGCGCGGCGCGCGCCGCCGGTCGCGCATCGATCGGAGCGCGTTTGAAGGCCCTCGCCAACTCGCCCTTCGCGCGTCGCCTGTTCGTGCTGGCGCTGCTCGCGCTCGCCTGGGAGATCGGCGCGCGGATCCAGAACAACCCGATCATGCTGCCGAGCTTCCTCGATACGGCGCGCGCCTTCGTCGAGGGCGTGACGGTCGACAATCTGCTCGGCTCGACGCTCGCCTCGCTCTCGGTGCTGCTCAAGGGCTACGTGCTCGCGATCACGATCGCGATCGTGCTGGTCTCGATCGCGGTGGCGAACTCGTTCGCGCGCGACGTGCTGACGACGCTGACCGCGATGTTCAACCCGCTGCCGGCGATCGCCCTGCTGCCGATCGCGATGCTGTGGTTCGGGCTCGGCGAGAAGAGCCTGATCTTCGTGCTGGTGCATTCGGTGGTCTGGCCGTTCGCGCTCGCCGCGCTGTCCGGCTTCGAGACCGTGCCGGAGACGCTGAGGCTCGTCGGCCGGAACTACGGCCTGAAGGGCCCGGCCTATGTCGCGAAGATCCTGATCCCGGCGGCGCTTCCGGCGATCCTGTCGGGGTTGCGGATCGGCTGGGCCTTCGCATGGCGCACGCTGATCGCGGCCGAGCTCGTCTTCGGCGTCACGGCGCGGCAGGGCGGCCTCGGCTGGTTCATCTTCCAGAACCGCAACGAGCTCTACACCGACAAGGTCTTCGCAGGTCTCGCGGCGGTCATCCTGATCGGACTTTTGGTCGACGCGGTGGTGTTCCGCGCGATCGAGGCCGCGACAGTGCGGCGCTGGGGCACCCAGCGCTGAGCCTTTTTCCCTCCCCTTGCAAAGGGGAGGGCAGGGTGGCTGTCTCTTATACACATCTGACGCTGCCGACGAAGAGGATAGTGTAGAT
>CABHPB010000098.1 GCA_902168115.1 uncultured Methylopila sp.
CAGCGCGTCAGATCGCGTCGGCGCCGACCTCGCCGGTGCGGATGCGGATCGCCTCCTCGACCGGCGAGACGAAGATCTTGCCGTCGCCGATGCGACCCGTCGCGGCCGCCTTGCGGACGGCTTCGACGGCGCGCTCGACCATGTCGTCGGCGAGCACGACCTCGATCTTCACCTTGGGCAGGAAATCCACCACATATTCGGCGCCGCGATAGAGTTCGGTGTGGCCCTTCTGGCGTCCGAACCCCTTGGCCTCCGTCACGGTGATGCCCTGCACCCCGACGTCCTGAAGCGCCTCCTTCACCTCGTCGAGCTTGAACGGTTTGATGATCGCTTCGATTTTCTTCACGTCTTCGGGCCTCCTCGTCGCGCGCGGCCGCGCGCTCCGGAACCGGGCGCCGCGACGGCGGGACGCCGCGCACTTAGCAGCTAGCGTGCCACCCAACGGCCTCGCGGAAAACGGCTTCCGGGTCAAGAGACGCCGAGGGGCGAAGCCGTATCCTTTGGTCAAGGTGAACGCAAAATGAGCGAAATTTGAGCATGGCTCCTGCCGTTGCGACGGGCGGCGGTCACAAAATCAGCGCGCGAATTGGGCAAACGGCCCGGGCGCGATCCAATCGGGCCGAGGCATGACCAAAACCCCCCCTCTCGAACTGCTCACCTCGAATGAAATGGCGCGGGTCGACGCCGCCGCCCCGGCGCATGGCGCTGCGGGCGAAACGCTCATGGAGGCGGCAGGCGCGGCGGTCGCCGAAGTTGTGGGCAGGCGCTTTCGGGACACGCGCCACGTGCTGGTTCTCGCAGGCCCCGGAAACAATGGCGGCGACGGCTTCGTCGCGGCGCGCCTGCTCGCGGAGTCCGGACACGAGGTCGAGGTCGCGCTGCTCGGCGACCGCGCCGCGCCGAAGAGCGACGCCGCCGCGATGGCGGACCGCTGGGTCGGGCCGACGGTCGATGTCCGCGACGCGCGTCCCGAAAAGGCCGATCTCGTGATCGACGCGCTGTTTGGGGCCGGGCTGTCGCGCCCGCTCGAGGGCCGCGCAGCGGCCGCCGTCGAGGCCGCGAACCGGTCCGGAACGCCGATCCTCGCCGTCGACATGCCGAGCGGCGTCGACGGGGCGACCGGCCGCC
>CABHPB010000099.1 GCA_902168115.1 uncultured Methylopila sp.
CGTCGGCGTCGAGAGAGGCGAGGCGCTCCGTCGTCGGCACGCGGGGCGCCTCGCCTCTCTCGACGCCGACGTGCCGCTTCCCCTGCCCGCCCCGCGCCGCGAGGCCGCTCCGGCCCGCGAGATCGAGACGGCGAGGCCGATCTCCTCCGGCGCGACGCCGCGCGCCGCCCAGCGCGTGATCTCCGAGGACGAAGAGCCGGTCGAGGCCGCTCAGGTCGCCGCGCCTGTCGCTGCCGCGCGCCAGGCCGCGCCGGCCGACGCGCCGAAGCCGATGCGCTGGATCGTCGGAACGGCGCCGGCCACGACGGGCAGCGTGTCCGCCGCCGAACCCCAGGCGGAGCTTGCCGCGCTCGCCGCCGCCCAGCCGGTCGCGGCCCAGGCGGAGAAGCCGGTCAAGACGGCGATGGCCGAGCCGGCCGCCGAACGCGAGCAGGCGCCCCCGCGGAAAGGCTGGATGATCCAGATCGGCGCGACCACCGAGGCGTCCGCCGCCGAGGCGCTGCTCTCCAACGCCCGGACCAAGGGCGGCCGGGCCCTCGGCGCCGCCGAGCCGTATACCGAAATCTACACGAAGGGCGCGACCACCTACTACCGCGCGCGGTTCGCAGGTCTGAGCGAACAGACCGCCGACGCCGCCTGCAAGGCGCTCAAGCGCAGCTCGGTGAGCTGCTTCGCGATCAAGAACTGATGCGCGAGGGGGCCTCAGCCATGGCGCCGCTTCGAGAGAAAGTCCTTGGCGGCGTTGGCGAGAGCCGCGAGGTCCGTCGAGCCCCCCTGGTCGGGATGGATTTTCTTCATCAGCGACCGATGCGCACGGCTGACTTCTTCCGCGGACGCGCCCGGCTGCACGCCAAGGATCTGATACGCCTGCTGTTCCGTCATTACGCCCGGGCCGAGCCCGACCTCGCCGGACCGCCCGTGCGCGTCACCCTCGAAGTCCGGACGCCGACCGGCCGGCCGGCGGCGACGGTGAGCTTCGGACGGCGCTGAACGGCGCTTCGGGCGCGGAGCGGCGAACACGCCGAGCGCGCCGAAGCCCATGAGCGTCAGTCCGTAGAGCGGCTTGCCGAGCAGCGTGAGCACCAGTCCGAACAGCCAGACCGCGAGCGCGGCGAGGCGGATCTGGCGGCGCGCGTGGGCGGGATCCGATTCGACGAGGATCTGCCCGACGGCGAGAAACGTCGCGACCGCCATCGCGCCGAACACGATCCAGATCATGCCTCTCCCCGGCGCGCACCGCGCCACGTGACGACCCGCCATGCCGAACGTCGCGTGGCGCGTCGCCTGCTTGCCTGATAATCGGCTGCCGCGAAACGAATGTCGACGAAGGGCGCCGCGGAACCATGCCTGCTCCCGCTGTCGTGACCACCGTGGAAGCCATGCGCGGCGTCGTCGCAGCCTGGCGACGCGACGGAGAACGGGTCGCGCTCGTGCCGACCATGGGCGCGCTTCACGCCGGCCATCTCGCGCTGGTCGCGGAGGCCCGGCGGGCGGCGACCCGGACGGTCGTCTCGATCTTCGTGAACCCGACGCAGTTCGCGCCGCACGAGGATCTCGCGACCTATCCGAGGAACCTCGAGGGCGATCTCGCCGCCCTGGCCCCGACGGGGGCCGATCTCGTCTTCGCGCCCCAGGTCGGCGAGATGTATCCCGAGGGCGCCTCGACGACGGTGACCGTCGGAGGGCCGTCGGAGGGTCTCGAAAGCGACGCGCGGCCGCACTTCTTCGCCGGCGTCGCGACCGTCGTCGCGAAACTGCTCATCCAGTGCGCGGCCGACGTCGCGGTCTTCGGCGAGAAGGATTTTCAGCAGCTCGCCGTCGTGCGGCGCCTGGCGCGGGACCTCTCCATCCCGACCGTCATCCTCGGCATGCCCACGATCCGCGAGCCGAGCGGCCTCGCGCTGTCCTCACGCAACGCCTATCTTTCGGCCGAGGATCGCGCGCGCGCGGCCGGCCTGCACGCCGCCCTCGCCGACGCCGCCGAGGCCGTCGGCTCCGGGCAGGCCCCGATGGACGCTTTGACGCGGGCCGCCGCGCGGATCGAAGCGTCGGGTTTTGCGCTGGACTACGTGGAACTGCGTGACGCCGAGACGCTCCAACCGTTCGACCCACGCTCCGGCCGGCCGGGGCGGCTGCTGGCGGCGGCGCGGATCGCCGGAGTGAGGCTGATCGATAACGTTCCGGTCACGATCGCGCCGGGCCTTGTGTGAATTCGGGCGTTCTGCGCCAACTTATGAAACAATTGGTGAGTTCGGCGCGTTTGCCGGGCGCACGAACAGGAACTGGAACTGCCATGGCGACCGCCGCCGTCCGTTTTTCACCCCTGTCCGCCCCGGCGCGGCCGAAGGCCAAGCCGCGGGCGCGCAAGTCGATGGTCATCGGCGCCCGCGAGGCGATGAAGCTCGCGCGCGCCAAGCAGGCCGTGTTCATCGACCTCCGCAGCTGGGAGATCGTGGACGACACCGGCTGGATCGAAGGCTCGTTCCATTGCCCGCCCGGCGAGTTCTCTAACATCGTTTCGCCGGCGAGCGCCCTGCATGCGCGGCTGTTCGAGCCGGGCAAGACCTTCATCTTCTATGGCGGCCCGGACTGCGCGCCGCTGGCCTCGGCCAAGCGCGCCAAGGAGCTCGGCCTCGAAAACGCTCTCGCCCTGCGCGGAGGCCTGAGAGGCTGGCGCGCGGCGGGCGGCCGGGTCTCCGGCCATCCGAACAGCCCGTTTCCCGTGCTGCGGGCCTCGTTCGGCATCGCGAGCCACTTCGCCCGGCGGCGTCTGCTCGCGTGGTGGCGCGGCGAGCGCGCGCAGAGCCGCGGCAAGCTCGAGCGCGCCTGATCGCCGCGATGAGCCAGACGATCGTCACCGGCTACCGCAAGCTGCTCGACGCCGCGAACGAACGCGTCGAGAGCGTCGGCGCGAGCGAGGCGGTTACGATGACCAACGCGGACGACGTGGTCTTCGTCGATCTCCGCGATCCGCGCGAGCTCGAGCGTGATGGCAAGATTCCGGGCGCGTTCCACTGTCCGCGCGGGATGCTGGAGTTCTGGATCGATCCCGAGAGCCCGTATCACAAGCCGGCCTTCGCGGCTGACAAGCGCTTCGTGTTCTACTGCGCCAGCGGATGGCGGTCGGCGCTCGCCGCCGACACGGCCCAGACGATGGGCCTGACGCCGGTCGCGCACCTCGCCGGCGGGTTCAAGGCCTGGAAGGACGCCGGCGGTCCGGTCGAGGCCGTCGATCGCAAGGCGTGAAGCGACTGATCAAGGATCGTCGTTTTGAACGGCGCCTCCAATCGCGGAAGCTCTGGCGCGAACAGCGCGGAGCGACCGCATGCCAGACCTCACGCTCGTCATCGGCAACAAGAGCTACTCGTCCTGGTCTCTGAGGCCGTGGCTGCTGATGCGCCAGTTCGGCGCGCCGTTCGAAGAAATCGTCATCCCCCTGTTTCGGCCCGACAGCGCCGGGGCGCTGCGAGCCTATTCCCCGACCGGCAAGGTTCCCTGCCTGATCGACGGCGATCTCGTCGTCTGGGAATCGCTCGCCATCGTCGAGCACCTCGCGGAGCGCTTTCCGGAGCTTCCGATCTGGCCGCGGAACCGGGACGCCCGCGCCTTCGCGCGCGCGATCTCGGCCGAGATGCACGCAGGCTTCGGCGCGCTCCGCGAGGAGTTCACGATGAACATCCGCCGGCGCGTTCCGGGCCGTCGGCCAAGCGTGGCTGCGAGCGCCGACGTCGCGCGCGTCGAGGCGATCTGGCGTGAGGCGAGGGAGCGTTTCGGCGCCGAAGGCCCGTTCCTGTGCGGCGACTTCTGCGCCGCCGACGCCATGTTCGCGCCCGTCGCGACCCGGTTCGACACATACGGGCTGCAGATAGCGCCTGTCTCGCAGGCCTATGTCGACACGATCCTCTCGACGCCGGCCTATGTCGAATGGCGCGAGGCGGCGCTCGACGAACCGTGGGAGATCGGCAAGTACGAACCCGCCTGACGCCGGATTACTAGCCGTCCTGGGTCAGCGCCTGGCCGTCGAGCTCGTAGACTCGAGGCGTGTACATCCACACTCTTCCGTCGGACCTTGCGAACACGCGGGTCCTGGACGATCCGACCACGATCATGGTGCGCATGTCGACGACTGCCGGATCGAGTTCGCCGAGCGTCATCACCCTGACGCTTTCGCCCTCGCGTCCGACGTTACGGGCGAGCGCGACCGGGGTTCCCGGCGCGCGACGTCGCCGCACGATCTCGAGCGCGTCGACCAGTTGCTGGCGCCGGCGGAGCGACGCGGGGTTGTAGAGCGCGAGGGCGAAGTCGGCCGCGGCGGCGGCGTCGAGCCGCGCCGCGATCGTCTCCCACGGCTTGAGCAGATCCGACAGCGAGATGACCGCGAAGTCGTGTCCGAGGGGAGCGCCGAGCCGGGCGGCGGCCGCCTGCATCGCCGAGATGCCTGGCGTGACCTCGATCGCGACGCTCGGCCAGCGCGCCGGCTCAGCGGCGGCGGCCTCCATGACGGCTGCCGCCATGCCGAAGACGCCGCTGTCTCCGGACGAGACGACCGCGACCTCCCTGCCCTGCGCGGCGAGCGCCAGAGCCGCGCGCGCGCGTTCGATCTCGACACGGTTGTCGGAGCCGTGCCTGCGCTGGCCGGCCCGCTCCGGCGCCATGGCGAGATAGCCCTCGTAGCCGACGAGGTCATCCGCGCGATCGAGCGCCGCGGCGGCCTCCGGCGCGAGCCAGCCTTTCGCGCCGGGCCCGAGGCCGACCACCGTCACCCGCCCCGGCGCACGTCCGTAATCGCCGGCGGCGACCGGCGAGGCGAAGCGGCGCAACCTGACGCCGGCCTCCTGGAGGATCTCCTCGCCGTCCTCGATCCGCCGGTCGAGCAGACGCAACGGCAGGCCGCGCGCGGCGAGCAGCGCCCGGAATCGATGATCTACCGGCGCGCCGTCGGGAGCGGCGGCGAAGACCAGCGACTGCGGCGCGAGCCCGAGCTTCGCGAGCGCGAAGTCGAGCCGCTCGACGGCGTCGGGATCGGCGCGGTCGAACTCCGCGGCGACGATCTTCGGATGATAGAGCAGGCCGCCCGCCGGCGGCTCCCCCGCCAGCTCCGAGACGCGCAGCGCCACCACGCCGTCGTCGGCCAACGGCAGATCGCTCGCCTCGAGCCAGGGCGCTTCGCCCTCGATCCGCGCCGAAGCGCCGGCGAGCAGGTCGGACGTGACGGCCTTGGCGGCATCGGGATTGGCGAGCGCGTATCCGGGCGGCGGCGACTCGAGCACCAGCCCGAACCGGCGCGCGCCGGCGCCGGTGATGGCAGGCGTCGCATCGAGCGCTGCGGCGAGACCTCTGGCGAGCGCGTCGCCGCCGGTCAGTCCGCCGAGCAGCGGAACGACGATCTCGCCGTCGTCGGAAAGAGCGAGCACAGGAGGTTCGGCCCGCTTGTCCTTCAGCAGCGGCGCCAGCAACCTGATCAGGATGCCCGCTGCGCAGACGCCAAGGATGGGCCGCCCCGCGCGGAACAGATCCGCGACCTGCGCGCCCGCATCCGCGAAGGTCTGGTCGAGGTTCGGGGCGCGGCCCTCGAGCCCAAAGGTCTCTCCGTCGATCAGAGGGGCGACTCGCGCCGCGAGCTCCGCGCCGGCGGCGTTGAAGGCGATCACGGCGGGACGCGTCATGGCCGCTCGGGCCCCGGCACGACGATGATCGAGAAATAGGGAACGGTCGCCGCGTCGACCTCGGCGGCGCGCATCACGCGCTGGCCGGACTGGCTCGCCCTCTCGACATAGAAGGCGCGCTCCAGCGCGCCCGCCTCGGCGAGCGCGTCGCGCACCTTGGCGAAGGTGCGTCCAAGCTTCATCACGACCGCCGCGTCGGCGGCGCGGATGCGGCGGACGAGATCCTCTGGCGGAAGCGTTCCCGGGATCACGGTCACCGTGTCCTTGCGAAGGCACAGCGGGATCCCGAGCGCGACCGGCCCGGCCATGACCGAGGAGACGCCCGGCGTCACGGTCGTCTTGTAGCGGTCCTTCAGGCGGTCGTGCCAGTAGATGAAGGAGCCGTAAAAGAACGGGTCGCCCTCGCAGAGCACGCAGACGTTCTTACCGGCGTCGAGCTTCGCCGCGATCTCGGCGGCGCTGCGGTCGTAGAAGTCGCGCATCACCTGCGGGTAGCTCGGCAGGTCCGCCTCCGGGCTGGCGGTCACCGGATAGACCAGCGGCAGCAGCTCCTGGTCGTCGCGGATGTGTGGGCGCGCGGCGGCGAGCGCGACGCCGTTGCCGGCCCTCGCGGCCGGGTACGCGACCACGTCGGCCTCGCCGATCAGCCGGACGGCCTTCAGCGTCAGCAGTTCGGGATCGCCCGGACCGACGCCGACGCCGGAAAAGCGGCCGGCGGTCATTCGCGTTCGCTCGCCACGGCGTTGATCGCCGCGACCGCCATGGCGCTGCCGCCGCGGCGACCGAGGAGTGTGAGGAAGGGAACGCCGCGCGGGTCGCGCGCCAGCTCGTCCTTGGACTCGGCCGCGCCGATGAAGCCCACGGGCAAGCCGAGGATCGCAGCGGGCTTCGGCCAGCCGGCGTCGAGCCGCTCGAGCAGATGGAACAGGGTCGTCGGCGCGTTGCCGATCGCGACCACGGCGCCCTCGAGCCTGTCGCGCCAAAGCTCGACCGCGGCGGCCGAGCGCGTTGTGCCGAGGCGCTCGGCCAAAGCGACGGTCTCCGGCGCGTCGAGCGTGCAAAGGATTTCGTTGCCGGCGGGCAGCCGCGGCCGGGTCACGCCCGAAGCGACCATCTTGGCGTCGCACAGCACCGGGGCGCCGGCCCGCAGGGCGGCGTGCGCGGACGCGACGACGTCGGGAGAGAACCGGACGTCGGAGGCGAGATCGGTCATGCCGCAGGCGTGGATCATCCTGACGACCACCCGGGCGACATCGCCCGGCAGATCGTCGAGCGCCGCCTCGGCGCGGATCGTCGCGAAGGATCTGCGATAGATCTCCGCGCCGTCCTTCACATAGTCCATCAGCATTCGGGTTCCTTGAAACGCGTCAGCCTTGTGACGGGGCCGGCGCCTGCGCGCAAGGCGTTCTTTCGGGGAGCGGCGGTTCAGTCGGCGAGACGCGCCAGCACGGCCTCGGGGCCGACCCGCTCCAGCCGCTCGACCGCGCGCCCGGGCCGTCGCGGCGACCCCCCGGCGTGGACGGTCCAGCCGGATCGGTCCGAGGCGCCGAGAAGCAGCAGGTCCGCCGGCGCCGACCCGGCGCACCCCTTCGAGCAGGCGGACAGATGCACGCGCTTTGGCGCGGCAGGCAGGCGGTCCGGTTCGGCCGTAGCGAGCGCGAGCAGCGCCGCGCCCAGCGCCTTTGCCGGCTCCCGGGCCCGCTCGCAGGCGGGCGCGCCGGCGCAGGCGATCACCGTGAGCCGCCCGGCGACGGCGACCGGGAGGAAGCCCTCGGCCTCGCTCGCGGCGAGGAGGTCGGGCGCGCGCTCAGGCCGCACGCCCGGCAGCACGACGGCGGACCATGGCGCGAGCATCACGTCGCCCCGCCCTTCGGCGTCCGCAGCGTCCGCCAGAAAGCGCAGCATCCCTGCGTCGAGCCTGCCGACAGGCGCCGGGACCGCGACGGCGACCGTTCCATCGCCCGACGCCGCTGCGCCGAAACGGGGCTGCGGAGCCTTTCGCCCGGTGCTTGCGTGTGTCGCCTGTCCCGCACCGCCCTGCTCGAGCGCAGCGCGCAGAGTTTGCGGCGCGACATCGCTCGCCCGCGTCTCGGGGCCTCCATCCGCGGCCGCCGCGGCGATCGCGAGCGCCGCGGCGAGCGCCTGCGCCTCGACCCGAGCCGGCGATTCCAGCCCCGACGCCTCGACGACGATCCCCTGCTCCGTGGCGCGCAGAACGACGTCGGAGGGCGTCCCGGCGATCTGGGTTTCGCCGCCGCCGTCCAGCACGAAGGAGAACTTCGGCGAGAGCCGCCCGATCCACGGCGCGTGGATCAAGGCCGCGTCGAGCGCGCGGGCCAGCGCACGAAGGTTCCGGCTCTCCCGCGGGTCCAGTCCCGAAAACGGATCGAGCAGGATGTTGCGCCGCCGGTCCGCCTCTCCGTGGAAGACGAAGCCGGCCAAGGCCAGCCGCGCGGCGAGGGCGGCTCCCGCGTCGCCCGCAAGCCCCCGGATCTGGAGATTGGCGCGGTTGGTCAGGTCGACGACGCCCGATCCCAGCGCCTCGGCGGCGTCGGCGACCGCCCTCGCCTGCCCGGCCGACAGCGCGCCGCCGGGCACGCGCAGCCGCGCCAGGCCGCCGTCGGCCATCTGCGCGAGGTGAAGAACGCCTGGGCAATCCGCCATTCGCCTGTCCTCGCGCCTTGCCGGAGAAAGCGCAAGCCGCGCGACGCGGCGCCGCAATATTCAGGGGGAACCGCAGCGCCGTCCTCACGTTGTACCCGCGAAGGACGGGAATTCCGTCCCATCAAGAGTCAATCACGCGAGGTTTCAACATGGCGCAGAGCAAAGCGAGCGGGATCGCCGGCGACGCGGCCGCGCAACTGGCCGAACTCAAGGACACGATCGCGGATCTCAGCGAGCGCGTGGCCGACATCACCGCCGCGCGCACGCGCGACGCCCGGCGGCAGGCACGTGCCGCCGCCAAATCGGTCCGATCCAGCGGCGGACAGCTCTACAGCGACGGCGCCGAGGCGCTTGAGGCCGCGGGCGACGCCGCCCTCTATTACGGCCGCAGGGCCGGCAGCGTCGTGAGGCAGAATCCGGGCGTATCGGCTCTGGGCGTCCTCGTCGGCGTCGGCGTTCTGGCGGCGATCGTGTATGCGGCGAGCCGCGAGGAGGAGACGCGCTGGTACGAGCGTCCGCGCAGCTGGTTCTGACGCGCAGGACTTCGGAAACAGAAAGGGCGGCGCCTCGCAGCGCCGCCCTTTTTTCATGTCGCTTCAGATGTCGTCAGTCGATCTGGGCGCCCGACTCCTTCACGATCGGCGTCCACTTCTCGAGTTCCTTCTTGGTGAACTCGGCGAGCTCCTGAGGGGTCGAGCCGACGATGACCGCGGTCGCGTCGCTCAGCTTCTGCTTCACCGTCGGGTCCTTGAGCGCCTCGACGCCCGCGTCGTGCAGCTTCTTCACGACCTCCTCGGGCGTGCCGGCCGGCCCGTAGAGCGCGTTCCAGGAATAGGTCTCGTAGCCCTTGAGCGTCTCGCCGATCGCCGGCACGTCCGGCAGGTTCGGCACGCGCTGCGACGTCGTCACGCCGAGGGCCCGGAGCCGGCCCGCCTTGATGTGCTCGATCGAGGACGGGAGGTTGTCGAACTGGATCGGCACCTGGCCGGCGATCACGTCGACCAGCGCAGGACCCGATCCCTTGTAGGGAATGTGGATGAGGTCGACGCCCGCGAGCTTCTTGAACAGTTCGCCGGACAGGTGCAGCGGCGAACCGTTGCCGGACGAGGCGTAGGAGTACTTGCCCGGATCCTTCTTCGCCATGTCGATCAGTTCCTGAACCGACTTGGCCTCGAACTTCGGGTTGACCGTCAGGACGTTGGGCACGTTCACGAGCAGCGAGATCGGCGTGAAGTCCTTGATCGGATCGTAGGAGATCTTTTTGTACAGCGCCGGGTTGAGCGCCTGCGTGGCGACCGTCGCGAACAGGATGGTGTAGCCGTCCGGCGCCGCCTTCGCGACGGATCCGGCGCCGAGGCTTCCGCCGGCGCCGCCGCGGTTCTCGACAATCACCTGCTGACCAAGGATGTCGGACATCTTCTGCGCGACGATGCGGGCGATCAGATCGGTCGAACCGCCCGGGGCGAACGGCACGACCAGCGTGACAGGCCGTTCGGGGTAGGCGGCCGCGGCGGGGCCCGCGAAGGCCGCGAGCGCGAGCGCCGCAAAGCCGGCGCGTACGAGTTTCTTGAGCATCTGGAGCATCCTCACCGTCTGGGTCGCCCTTCGACGGGCGATCTCCCGTCCGGCGCGGGGCCGGCCAGACGGACATTGGCATGCCGGAAGCGCAGCGTCGACAGTCGCTTAAGCGACGCCGGACCGGCTCCGCGCCGAAAGGGCTAGCGCCCGATCAACTTAACGTCGGTCGGGTCCGGGAAGCATGTCGGCGCGCGGCCGTTCTGCGTCTCCCATCGCCCGACCGCGACGCGCGTCCGGAAACCGACGAGGCCGTCGGCGGTGCCGACGTCGTGGCCCTGGCGCTCCAGCCGCTCCTGCATCAGCGCGATCTCCGAGCGCGCGACGCCCTTCGGTGTTTTCCACTCGCCCGCGATCGGCCCGGCGCCCTTGAAGCGGTCGGCGAGGTGCCCGACGAACAGAGCATAGAGGTCGGACTCGTTGTATTCCTTGATGGCGTAGAAGTTGGGCGTCACGAGAAAGGTCGGGCCGGTCCGCCCCGCCGGGGCCATCAGGTTGACGTCACCGCCCGGCAGCGCGCCGGCCTTGGCGACCGCGCCCAGCTTGCGCCACTCCGCCGCCGGCTTGGCCTGGTCGGGCCCCTCCAGCGTGCAGGGCGCGTCCTTCGGCAGGTCGATCTCCAGGCCCCACGGACGGCCCGGCTGCCATCCGTGGCGCCTGAGATAGTTGGCGATCGAGCCGAGCACGTCCGGAACCGACGTCCAGATGTCCCGCTTGCCGTCGCCGTCCATGTCGACGGCGTTCTCGAGATACTTCGATGGAAGGAACTGGGGCTGGCCCATCGCGCCGGCCCAGGAGCTCTTCATCTCGGCGAAGGAGACGTGGTCGCCCTGAAGCACCTTCAGCGCCGCGATCAGCTCGGTGAAGAAGCGCTCCTTGCGCGCGCCGATGAAGGCCTCCGTCGCGAGCGCCCGCACGGCGACGTTGCCGATCTTCGCCTTGCCGAAGCGCGATTCGCGCCCCCAGATCGCGACGACGATCTCGCGCGGCACGCCGAAGCGCTTCTCGACCGCGTCGAGCGTGGCCGCGTGCTTCCTTATCTCGGCCTGCCCTTCCGCCGCGAGCGCCTTGAAGTTCGCTTCGGCGACGTAACGGCCGGGATCGGCGAACTCGGCCTGACGCTGCGTTCCCTCGAGCTTCGGCGCGCCGGGCGGCGCAAGGT
>CABHPB010000100.1 GCA_902168115.1 uncultured Methylopila sp.
GGTTAGGGGTGGGGGTGGCGCCGGATGAATCACGTCGGTTCGACGTAGAGCGGCTTCAGCGGCTGCGGTTCCTTCTGAACCACCCCCACCCCTAACCCCTCCCCGCAAGGGGGAGGGGAACGTCGCCGTCCTGCTCATTCCGCCGCCTCCTTCTCGCCGGCGCGCTCCTCCGCGAGCTTCTTGAGCGCGACGTAGTCGGTCTTGCCGGAGCCGAGCAGCGGGATCTTGTCGACGAGGCGGATCTCCGCCGGGACGGCGAGGTCGGGCAGGCCGGCCTCGCGGAAGGCGCCCTGGAGCTGGCTTCGGTCGATCGCCTTGTCGGTCGTGACCAGCACCACGCGCTCGCCCTTGCGGGGATCCGGCGCCGTGGTCGCGGCATGGGCCGTCTCCGGCCAGCGCCGGTTGACCACGGTCTCGACCGCGCCGAGCGAGACCATCTCGCCGGCGATCTTGGCGAAGCGCTTGGCGCGGCCCTTGATCGAGACGAAGCCTTCCTCGTCGATCGCGACGATGTCGCCGGTGTCGTGCCAGCCGTCCGCCGGCGGCTGCAGGACGCCGGGCGCGTCAGCCTTGAGGTAGCCGGCCATGATGTTCGGGCCCTTGATCGAAAGGCGCCCGCCTTCCTCGATGCCGGGCACAGGATCGAGCCTGTGCTCGACCCCCGGCAGCAGGCGGCCGACCGAGCCGGTGCGGTTGAACATCGGCGTGTTGACCGCGACGACGGGCGCGGCCTCGGTGATGCCGTAGCCTTCAAGAATCCTCAGGCCGAACTTCTCCAGCCAGACCTTGCGGGTCTCTGCCTTCACCGGCTCCGCGCCGGCGACGACAAGGCGCAGCGAGCGGAAGTCGTAAGGATGCGCGGCGCGGGCGTAGCCGGCGAGGAAGGTGTCCGTGCCGAACATCGCCGTCGCATTGGTCCCGTAGACCATCTCCGGAATGATCCGGTAGTGCAGGGGCGAGGGGTAGAGGAACACGCGCACCGCCGAGACCAGCGGCAGCAGCAGGCCGCCCGTAAGACCGAAGGCGTGGAACACCGGCAGGGCGTTGAAGATCTTGTCGGCCGGTCCGAAGTCGATGCCCGAGGCGACCTGCGCGACGTTGGACAAGAGGTTCCGGTGGGTGAGGACGACGCCCTTCGGCGCGCCCTCCGATCCGGAGGTGAACAGCACCACCGCCGGCGCGTCGGGGTCGCCCTTTTCCGTGCGGCTGCTGGCGAGCAGGCCCTTCAGGCGGTCGCCGAGGCCGATCTCCTCACGTACGTCCTCGAGATAGATGAGCTTCACCGCCTGGCCGAGCGCCACTTCCTCCTTCTGCAGGCGTCCGCGCTCGATGAAGGCGCGCGAGGTCAGCACCGTCTTCACCTCGGCCGAGCGGCAGGCCGAGACGAGGTTCGCGGGGCCGGCCGTATAGTTCAGCATCGCCGGGACGCGGCCCGAGCGATGTAGGGCGAGGAAGGCGACCGCGACGCCGGCCGCGTTCGGCAGGAACAGGCCGACGTTCTCGCCGCGCGCAGTGATCGGGTCGATCTTGCCGCCAAGCGCGGCGGCGCCGGCGAGCAGCTTGCGATAGCTGAGGCTCGTCCCCAGGGCGTCCTCGACGGACGTCGTGCCGAAGCCTTCCGCCCTCCCGGCCTCGACGACCGCCTGGTGGAGGGTGCGGTCCACGGGGGTCGTGGAGAACATCATGCGCTGCATCACGTCGGAGAGCGCAAGGCCGGCCGCGCGGCGCCGCTTGCGGCCGACGAGGGACTTGTCGACCTCGAGCTTCTCCGGCGGCAGGATCGTGACGGAGACGCGCGGGAAAATGCGCTTCCGGATCTGCTTGGTCGACAGGTACGAGAACAGCGAGCGGTCGAGGCCCTCGATCCGCACCGGGATGACGACCGCGTCGGATTTGTCGGCGATCAGGCCGGCGCCGTCATAGACCTTCATCAGCGAGCCGGTGACCGTGATCCGCCCTTCCGGGAAGATGACGAGCCGGTTGTTCTCCTTGACGAGGTTGATCAGCGCGCGCGTCGCGAGCGGCTTGGTCGGGTCCATCGGGAAGGTGCGGGCGAGCTTGGTGAAGGGCTTGATCCACCAGCGCTCGGAGATCTGGGTGTTGATCGCGAAGACAGGGTCGTCCGCGAGCAGCGACATCACCAGCGGGGCGTCCATCAGGCTGGTGTGGTTGACCGCGATCACCGCCTTCCTCGGCGCGTCGATGAGGTTGTTCATCCCCTTCACCTCGACGCGGTAGACCAGCGACAGGATGAGATGGACGGTGTCGCGCAGCATCGAGCCCGGCAGGATCCAGCCGATGACCGGCGCCGAGACCAGGCAGAGCGCGCCGACGAGCCCGATCAGGACCGGGGTCGTAAGGTGCATCGACTGAAGCGCGATCAGGACGACCGTGCCGAGCACCATGAAGGCCGCGTTCAGCACGTTGTTGGCGGCGACGACGCGGGCGCGCCGGTCCTCGCCGGCCTCGGCCTGCAGGAAGGCGAAGACCGGGACCACGAACAGGCCGCCCGCCGCCGCGACGCCGGCGAGGTCGATCATCACCCGGAAGTCCGAGGCCGAGCGGATGTAGTCGAGCCAGCCGACGGGCGGGGAGGCCGGAACGGCGCCGTAGGTCGCGAAGGCGAGGTCGAGCGCGAACAGGCCGGTCAGCACGCCGCCGATCGGGCAGAGCACCAGCAGGATGCGCTGGTGGGAGAGCTTGGCCGCCAGCAGCGAGCCCGCCGCGATGCCGACCGTGAACAACGCGAGGAACAGGGTGACCAGGCTCTCCGAGCCGCCGAGCGTATTCTTGGCGAGCGGCAGCAGCAGCGACAGCACGATCGCGCCGACCATCCAGAAGCCGGAGATCGCGATCGAGGCGATCCAGAGCCGCGGGTTTCGGCGCAGCTCGCCCAGCAGGGCGAAGGTGGACTTGGCGATGTTGTCGTCGATGACGAGGTCCGGCGCGCGCGAGCCCGTCGGCGGGATCATCGTGGCGCTGAGCCAGGACAGGACGGACACGCCGAGCACGACGGCCGCGATCGTCCAGGGGCTCGCCTCCGCGACCATGATGCCGCCGAGCACGGTGCCGGCGAGGATCGCGAGGAAGGTCGCGGTCTCGACCAGCGCGTTGCCGGCGACCAGCTCCTCGCGGGCGAGGTGGTCTGGCAGGATGCCGTACTTCACCGGGCCGAACAGGGCCGAGAGCACGCCGGTCAGGAACAGCGCGACGAACAGCAGCGTCACCGAATGCGTGACGAAGCCGACCGCGGCGATGACCGCGACGCCGATCTCGAGCAGCTTGAGCTGCTTCGCCACCACGCCCTTGTCGAAGCGGTCGGCGATCTGTCCGCCGAGCGCGGAGACGATGAAGAACGGCAGGATGAAGATCGCGGTCGCGAGCGTGACCAGCTTCGGCCCCGCCGTTCCGCCGATCTGGAAGATCAGCAGGATCGCGAGCGCGTTCTTGACGAAATTGTCGTTGAAGGCCGCGAACAGCTGGCACCAGAACAGCGGCGCGAAGCGGCGGGCGCGAAGAAGCGAGAGCAGCATGTTTGGCTCCGGCGAGGGCGTGTGAGTAAACACTTACTCACATATGTCGTGCAGCGCAAGCCCAGGGTTCATTTGGGCGGCCGAGGGACCGATCGCGGTGAACGGGCGGTTACGCCGTCAGCGCGCCAGCACGAACAGGATGATCATCGTGTAGAGCACGCCGCTCGCGCCGAAGAACACGCCCATCGGCACGTCGGGATTCGTCCGGCCGATCACGAAAGCGGCGGTGCCGAGCGCGCCCATCAGCACGAGGGCGGCGAGAAGTCCCAGAACGCTTCGGACGAGACGCAATGTCGGGTTCCGGCCAGATTTCGCAGCGGCCACCATGGCGCCGCGTCGCGCGTTTCGCCACCGCGAACGACGTTGGGTCGTCGGCGAATGGCGAAGCGACGGAGAACTTCGGATAAGATAAGAAACCTTCGCCGGCTTCGGCGAGAGCTGGCCCTGCGGGCGTTCGTCGCGCCGAATTGAGGTCGTGTCGCTTGGCGCGTGTCGTCGTTCTTGGCCTTCTGATCTTTGCGGCGCTGCTGGCGACCGACATCCGCGATCGCGTCGGTCGTTCGCTCTATCATGCGGGCCTGCCGTCGGTGGGCGCCGTCGTGCTCGGCGGGCCGGTCTGGCGCGGCGCGGCGCTCTATGACAGCGGACGCCACGCCGAGGCCGCCGACGCCTTCAGGTCCGCGCCTGATTTTTCCGGCAAGGATTACGATGTCGGCACGGCGCTCGCGAAGGCGGGGCGGCTGAAGGACGCCGCGGACGCCTTCGATGCGGCGCTCGCGCTCGACCCGAACGACGCGGACGCCCGCTTCAACCTCGCCATCGTGGAATCGCTGATGCGCCGGACCCGCGACGACGGGCCGGACGCGAAGAACGCCGCCAACGCCGCCGCGACCGAGAACAAGCGTTCCAACTCGGCCTCCGCCGACGCGGAGAACGACGTCAATTCGCTCGGGGCGGGCGCGGCGGGCGACCGCGACACGGGCAAGGAGGCGACCAACGCCGGCCCAAGCAAGGTCGACCGGACCGGCCGCGCCGAAAGCTCGAGCCGGTCCACGCAGCCCGGCAAGGCGACGGGCTCGGTCGGATCGGCCGAGGGCGCGGGCCGCACCGGCGACGCCAATCGCAACGTGGCAAAGCCCCCGGAGCAACTCGCGCACCGTCTCGCGCCGATGTCGCTGAAGACGATGGCGGCCTCGCAGCGCTGGCTCGAGACGCTGCCGGACGATCCCGGCGTCTACATCAAGCGCCGCATCGAGCACGAGCAGGCCGGCCGCAAGGACAAGGGCGTCGCGGCGCCTGTGATGACCGACCGCTGGTGAGCCCGCCGCCAGTTCGGCGTTGACAGTATATAAAAAAGGTAGAATGACTTGAGTGAGCCGCATCGAGCGGCGCGCGTGGCCCGAGTCGTTCGATGCCGAAAGCCAACATCGTCGCCATCAGCGGCAGCCCGTCGCCGCAGTCCCGGACCCGCGTGGTGCTGGAGGACGTCGTGCAGGCCGTGGCCGAGCGCGTCGACGCGCTGGTCGACGTCATCGACATCGGCGAGATCGCCGACCTGCTCGGACCGACCAAGCTGCGCCCCGAGGCGCCGGCCGAGATCGAGCGGCTGCTGCAGGCGGTCGAGCGGTCGGACCTGATTCTCGCGGCATCGCCAGTCTACAAGGGCTCCTATTCGGGGCTCTTCAAGCACTTCATCGACATGATCGACCACCGCGCGCTCGAGGGGCGCCCGGTCGGCCTGATCGCCACCGGCGGCGGCGACCGGCATGCGCTGGTCATCGAGCACCAGCTTCGCCCGCTGTTCGGCTTCTTCAACGCCCGCACCCTGCCGACCGGCGTCTATGTCGCCGAGAGCCAGCACCAGGGCGGACACGTCGTCGATCCGCAGGTGCGGGCAAGGCTGGACCGGCTGGCGGTCGAGGCCGTCGCCGCGCTCTCGCGGTCGCCGGTTTCCGCGGTCGCCTGATCTCCATCCAAGCCATCCATCCCAAGACAGGAAGAGGAGGCCGACATGGCCGAACCGCAGACGTCCCGGGACATCGAGCCGGTCCGTTTCGCCTACTGGGTGCCCAACGTTTCCGGCGGACTGGTGATCTCGAACATCGAGCAGCGCACCCACTGGGGCATCGACTACAACCGGAAGCTTGCGCAGATCGCGGAAAAGGCCGGCTTCGACTACGCGCTGAGCCAGATCCGCTTCACCGCCGGCTACGGCGCCGAGAACCAGCACGAGTCGGTGTCGTTCAGCCACGCGCTCGCAGCGGCGACCGAGAAGCTGACCGTGATCGCGGCGCTGCTGCCGGGGCCGTGGAATCCAACGCTCGCCGCAAAACAGCTCGCGACGATCAACCACCTCACCAATGGGCGCATCGCGGTCAACGTCGTGTCGGGCTGGTTCCGCGGCGAGTTCGCGGCGATCGGCGAGCCGTGGCTCGACCATGACGAGCGCTATCGCCGCTCGGAAGAGTTCATCCGGGCTCTGCGCGGCATCTGGACGGAAGAGAGCTTCACCTTCAACGGCGACTTCTACCGGTTCCGGGATTATTCGCTGAAGCCCAAGCCCGTCGACCCACATCCAGAGATCTTCCAGGGCGGCTCGTCCCGCGCGGCGCGCGACATGGCGGCCCGGGTATCCGACTGGTACTTCACCAACGGCAACACGCCGGACGGCGTCAGAAAACAGATCGACGACATCCAGGCCAAATCCGCCGAGCATGGCCGGCGCGTGAAGATCGGGATCAACGCCTTCGCCGTCGCGCGCGACAGCGAAGCCGAGGCCCGCGTGGTGGTCGAGGAGATCGTCGCCAAGGCGAACCCCGAGGCCGTCAACGCCTTCGGGCACGAGGTCAAGAACGCCGGCGCCGCCTCGCCCGAGGGCGAGGGCAACTGGGCGAAGAGCACCTTCGAGGACCTCGTCCAGTACAATGACGGCTTCAAGACCAACCTGATCGGCACGCCTCGCCAGATCGCCGAGCGCATCCTCGACCTCAAGTCGGCGGGCGTCGATCTCGTGCTGCTCGGCTTCCTGCATTTCCAGGAGGAGGTCGAGTTCTTCGGCCGCGAGGTCATTCCGCTGGTCCGGGAGCTCGAGGCGAAGGGCGCCGGACGCCGCGCCGAGGCGCGCGGCGACGTGCCGGCGGCGGCCTGACAAGACTTCAACAAGGGAGGGTCTGGGATGACCGAAAACCTGCGCAGGGTCGCGGCGTGGTTCATCTCGCGTCTGTCCGGCGGCTCGCGCCGTTCGCCGCAGCCGGCTTCGCCGCCGCTCGACGAGTTCTACTGAACCGCCACGCCGCTCTCCAGTCCCGGATCTGATCAGCCGCGCGGGCGAGGCCCCGTGCGGAAAGGAGCCCTCATGTCTTTATCGCAGGCCCCGCGCCTCGCCGTTGTGCGCGACACGCGTGACGGCGTTGCCGGCGTTCCTCGTCCGAGCGAGCCGGCCTATGTCGTGCGCGACGACGCCGAGGCGATCGCAATCGCCAAACGGCTCGCCGAGGAGTTCGCCGTCGGCGCCGCCGAACGCGACGCGCGCCGCATCTGGCCGGTCGCCGAGCTCGACCGCTACTCGCAGAGCGGCCTCTGGTCGCTCAACGTGCCGAAGGCGTTTGGCGGGCCGGAGGTCTCCTACGCCACGCTCGCCAAGGTGACGGAGATCATTTCCGCCGCCGACCCCTCGATCGGCCAGATCGCGCAGAACCACCTCGGCATCGTCGCGGCGATCCGCACGGTCTCGGAGCCCGCGCAGCAGAAGCTTCTGTTCGACGCCGCGCTGAAGGGCGTGCGCTTCGGCAACGCCTTCTCCGAGCTCGGCTCCAAGCGCGCGGCGGATTTCGAGACCCGCTTCACCGACGCCGGAGACCATGTCGTGGTGACGGGCCGCAAATACTATTCGTCCGGCGCGATCCTTGCCCATCTCGTGCCGATCGTGGCGCTCGATATCGAGGGCCGCGCCTGGTACGCGATCGCCGACCGCGACGCGCCGGGCCTCAAGGTCATCGACGACTGGTCCTCCTTCGGCCAGAAGACGACGCTTTCGGGGACGGTGATCCTCGACGGCGTGAAGGTGCCGAAGGCTCGACTTGTGCCGGCCTACAAGGGCTACAAGCAGCCGACCGCCGACGGCGCTGTGTTCCAGATCATCCAGGTCGCTGTCGACACCGGGATCGCGCGCGCGGCGATCGCCGAGACCATCGACTTCGTGAAGACCAAGTCGCGCCCGTGGGTCGACAGCGGGCTCGACCGCGCCTCGGACGACCCGTACGTCATCCAGGCGGTCGGCGACCTCAACCTGCGCCTGCACGCCGCCCAGGCGCTGCAGGACCGCGCCGGACGCGCGATCGACGCGGCGGTCGCGAAGCCGACCGAGACGTCGGTCGCCGACGCGCAGATCGCGACGGCGGAGGCGAAGGTGCTGTCGACCGAGATCGCGATCGCCGCCGCCAACAAGCTGTTCGAGCTCGCCGGGGCGCGCTCGACGCTCGGCTCGAGCAACCTAGACCGCCACTGGCGCAACGCCCGCGTCCACACGCTGCACGATCCGGTGCGCTGGAAATACGCGATCCTCGGCAACTACGCGCTGAACGGCGTCAACCCGCCGCTGCATGCCTGGAGCTGACGAAGGTGGGTAGTTAGCCGGCGCTATTCCGTGTAGAAGTCCGCTAGGCTGAAGGCGTCCGCGAAGGCCAAGGCAAGCTCTTCCGCGTTCAGCGGCTCTATGCGGGGCAGGCGGCCCAGAACCTTCGCGCCTGAAAAATCAGCGATGGTCCGGATTGAGTCGGCGTTGTCGTCGCCGACAAATGCGACGCCGAGCACCGGAATGCTCCGCGACTTCAGCGCCTCCAGCGACAGCAGCGTGTGGTTGATCGTGCCCAGCGCGGTGCGCGCGACCAGAACGACCGGCAGTCCCCAGCGCGCGAAAAGGTCAATTGTCAGGACATCGCGGGTGAGGGGCACCAGCAGGCCGCCGGCGCCCTCGACGACGAGTGGGCCGTCGACCGCGGGCGGTTCGAGCGCGTCCGGGTCGATTGTCAATCCGTCGATTGCGGCGGCGAGATGCGGCGAGGCTGGAGTCTTCAGCCGCCACGCCTCGGGAATGATGCGCTCCGGCGGCACCCGGCCGAGCCGGGCGACGAGCTTGCTGTCGGTCTCTTCTTCGAGCCCCGCCTGCACCGGCTTCCAGTAGGAGGCGCCGAGCGCCGAGGTCAGCGCGGCCGAAAACACCGTCTTGCCGATGCCGGTGTCCGTGCCCGTCACCACGAGGCGCGGCGCGTTCACGCGGCGGCCTCGCGCAGCTCCGTGCCGATGGCGTCGAACAGCGCCTCGACGGTTTCAGGCGCGACGTTGAGGGTCAGCGAGACGCGCAGCCGCGCGGTGCCCTCGGGCACGGTCGGCGGGCGGATCGCCCGGCAGTCGAATCCCGCGGCGCGCAGCGCGCGCGCGGCGGCGACCGCGCGTTCGTTGCGGCCGAGGATCACCGGCTGAATCTGCGATCCGCTCGCGGGCAGGCCGAGCGCGGCGAGCTTTCTTTCCGCAACCGCCACGAGCCGCAGGAGCCGCTCGCGGCGCTCCGGCTCCTCCGCCACGATTTTCAGCGCCTCACGCACAGTGGCGGCGGCGAGCGGGGAGGGGGCGGTCGCGTAGATGAAGGGCCGCGCGCGGTTGACGAGAAAGTCGATAATTTCGGCCGGCCCGGTGACCAGCGCGCCCGAGCAGCCGAGCGCCTTGCCGCAGGTGTGGGTCGAGACGAGGCAGTCGCGCCCCTCGAAGGCCTCTCCTATGCCCCGGCCACTAGAGCCAAAGACGCCCGTCGCGTGGGCCTCGTCGAGCAGCAGAAAGCCGCCGTGGCGCTCGGCGATCGCGACGAGATCGGCGACCGGCGCTGCGTCGCCGTCCATCGAATAGAGGCTTTCCGCCGCGATCCAGGGCGCGCCCAAGCCGCCCCGCGCGCGCCAGGCGAGGATCGCGTCCTCGACGGCCTGCGGGTCGTTGTGAGGAGCCGAGGCGACCTCGGCGCGGCAGCCGCGCAGCCCGTCATGGACGCTGGCGTGGATCAGTTCGTCATGGACCAGCAGGTCGCGGCGCTCGGGCAGCGTCTGGATCAGCGCGACATTGGCGGAGAACCCTGCGCCGAAGAACAGCGCGCGCTCGGCTCCGAAGAAGGTCGCGGCCTCGGCCTCCAGCGCCTCGTGCTCCGGATGGTTGCCGCGCAGCAGCCGGGAGCCGGCCGCGCCGACCGGGACGCCTCGATCGAGCGCGGCGCGCGCCGCCCCGGCGAGGCGCGGGCTTTCCGAAAGGCCGAGATAGTCGTTGGAGGCGAAGTCGAACCCCGCGCGCGGCTCGAGCCGCCGCCGCCGTCCCTTTCGCCCGAGCCCGTCCAGCGCCGTCGCGAAACGGGCGAGGCGCGCGCTCATCCCTCTGCGTCGAGTTCTTCCGGCTCGATCCCGAGGCGGCGGAACAGGGCGCCGTCGTGGTCCTCGCCCGGATTGTCGGCGGTGAGCAGCGTTTCGCCGACGAAGATCGAGTTCGCGCCGGCGAGGAAGCACATGGCCTGCATCTCGTCGGACATCTCGGTGCGCCCCGCCGACAGCCGTACATGGCTCTCCGGCATCATGATGCGCGCGAGCGCGATGGTGCGGACGAAGTCGATCGGGTCGATCGGCTCGGCGTTTTCGAGCTGCGTGCCGGGTATTGGGATCAGCATGTTGATCGGCACGCTCTCCGGCGCCTCGTCGAGGTTGGCGAGCGTCACCAGCATGTCGACGCGGTCCTGAACCGTCTCGCCCATGCCCAGAATGCCGCCGGCGCAGACCTTCATGCCGGCCTGGCGGACGTTGTCGAGCGTCTCGAGCCGGTCGGCGAAGGTCCGAGAGGTGATGATCTCGGAGTAGTAGCGTTCCGAGGTGTCGAGGTTGTGGTTGTAGTAGTCAAGCCCGGCGTCCTTTAGCTCCAGCGCTTGGCTCGGCGTCAGCATGCCGAGCGTCATGCAGGTCTCCATGCCGAGGCCCTTCACGCCCTCGACCATGGCGACGACCATGTCCATGTCGCGGTCCTTCGGCGAGCGCCAGGCCGCGCCCATGCAGTAGCGCGTCGCGCCGCCGGCCTTGGCCTTGCGGGCCTCCTCGATCACGCGCTCGACCTCCATCAGCTTGGAGGCCTTGAGCTTTTCGCCGGGCATGCGGGCGGACTGGCTGCAATAGCCGCAATCCTCCGGGCAGCCGCCGGTCTTGATCGACAGCAGCCGACTCATCTGCACGCGGTTCGGATCGAAGTTCTGGCGGTGGACGGTCTGCGCCCGGAACATCAGGTCGGCGAAGGGCAGACGGTACAGCCGTTCGGCGGCCTCGCGCGTCCAGAGCGGGCGCGCCGTCGCGCGGTCGATCGTCGATGTCAGTTCAGCGAGAGCCATTGCGCCGCCGTCGTTCCCGATGAGCAGAAGCACCCCGCATACATGAAAAGCGCCGGAGCGCGAACCGCTCCCATGGCCGCAGGCGCCTCAGGCGAAACGCCGGGCGCCGGCGACGCACAGCACGACCGCGCCGGCGGAGGCGATCATCGTCCAGGCGATCGGTTCGTGGAGCAGCAGCGCGGCGAGCAGCAGGCCGAAAAACGGCTGCAGCAGCTGCAGCTGGCCGACGCCGGCGACGCCGCCGAGCGCGAGGCCGCGATACCAGAACACGAAGCCGATCAGCATCGAGAACACCGAGACGTAGCCGAGCGCGGTCCAGGCCGGCGCGCCGACGGCGCTCCAGCTCTGCGGCAGCGTAAGAATCGCGAGCGCCGCCATGACGGGCAGCGACAGCAGCAGCGCCCAGGAGATCACCTGCCAGCCGCCGAGCCGGCGCGACAGGCTCGCGCCCTCTGCATAGCCGAGCCCGCAGAGCAGCACGGCGCCGAGCATCATCAGGTCGCCGGCCGCCGATCCGCCGCCGCTCCGCGACAGCGCGAAGCCGACCACGGTCGAGGCGCCGAGGACCGCGAACAGCCAGAAGGCCGGCTTCGGCCGTTCGCCGCCGCGCATCACCGCGAACGCCGCGGTCGCGAGCGGCAACAGTCCGATGAAGACAACCGAGTGCGCGGCGGTGATGCGCTGGAGGGCGAGCGCGGTCAGCAGCGGAAAGCCGACGACGACGCCGAGCGCGACGACGCCGAGCGGGAGGAGATCCGCGCGCGCCGGTCGCTTCTGCCGGAGCGCGATCAGCAGCAGTCCGCCCAGCAGCGCCGCGATCGCGGCGCGGGCGGAAGTGACGAAGATCGGCGACAGGCTCTCGACCGCCACGCGCGTCGCCGGCAGCGAGCCGCTGAAGATGAGCATGCCGAGAAATCCGCTGCCCCAGCCCGCCGTCGTCCTGTCCATGCGCCTGTCCTCCAGGCGTCCCGGATAGCGGCCCGGCTTTCGCGCAGCCACGAACGCAGTCATACAATCGGGATAAACTGTATTGCTGACATTGAGCATACGATCGAGCGAGGCGTTTCATGGCGGCGAGCGAACCGACGCGCACGGAAGCGTTGATGGAGCAGGTGCGCGCGCGCATCGCGACGCGGGCGCTCGGTCCGGGCGACAGGCTGCCCTCGGTTCGTCGCTTCGCGGCGATGGCCAACGTGTCGCCATCGACGGTCGTCGAGGCCTATGACCGGCTGGCTGCGGAAGGCCTGATCCGGGCCCGGCGCGGCGCCGGTTTCTACGTGACCGGCGCGAGCGCGCCGCCGCTGTCGCTCGCAGAGACTGGCGCGCCGCGCGAGCAGGCGGTCGATCCGTTCTGGGTGTCGAAGCAGTCGCTCGACGCCGAGCCCGCGGCGTCGAAGCCCGGCTGTGGCTGGCTGCCGGCGGACTGGATGCCGGAGGCGGCGTTGCGGCGCAGCCTTCGCGGACTTGCGCGGGCCGACGCCGCCTCCCTCACCGACTATGGCGGCACGCGCGGCTCGCTCGCGCTGCGCCGCCATCTGCTGGCGCGTCTTGCGGAGGAAGGCGTCGAGGCCGCGCTCGACCAGATCGTTCTGACCGGGTCGGGAACGCAGGCGATCGACCTGATCTGCCGCCTGATGCTTCGTCCCGGCGACACGGTGCTGGTGGACGATCCCTGCTACTTCAATTTCCAGGCGCTGCTGCGCGCGCATCAGGTCCGCATCGTCGGCGCGCCCTACACGCGGACCGGCCCCGACGTCGCAGCCTTCGAGCGCGCGCTCGGCGAAGAAAAGCCGCGCCTCTACGTCACCAATTCCGCGATCCACAATCCGACCGGCGCGACGCTCTCGCCGCAGACGGCGCACCGCCTGCTCAGCGCCGCCGCAGCCCATGACCTCACGATCGTCGAGGACGACATCTTCGCCGATTTCGAGCCCGCGCTCTCGCCTCGGCTCGCCGCGCTCGACGGGCTTGACCGCGTCATCCGCATCGGCAGCTTCTCGAAGACGATCTCGGCCTCGGTCCGCTGCGGCCACATCGCCGCCCGCAAGGACGTCATCGACGGCCTCATCGACCTGCAGGTCGCGACAAGCTTCGGCGGTCCGAGCCCGGTCGCGACCGAGATGATCGCGGGCGTCCTGTCGGGCGGCTCCTATCGCAAGCACATGGAGGAGCTGCGCCGCCGCCTGACGCGGGCGCGGCGGACGGTCGGGGAACGGCTCGACCGGCTCGGTTTCGAGCTCTGGACGGAGCCGCGCGGCGGCTTCTACCTCTGGAGCCGCCTCCCGCAGGGACTGGACTCCGCCGCGGTCGCCAGGGCCGCAATGGGCGAGAACGTGGTGCTTGCGCCCGGAAACGTCTTCAGCGTCTCGCAGACCGCCGGCGGCTTCATGCGCTTCAACGTCGCGCAGATGGCGGAGGAAAAGATCTTCGCGGCGCTGGGCCGGGCGATGGAGCGGGCGGCGCTCACCGCAGCGGCGGACGGCCTCTGAGGATGCGGTCGCGGAACCAGTCGCGGATGAGCTCCCGCTCGTAGGGGAAGCTCGACAGCGAGGTCCGCGCGGAGATGTTTTCGAGGTAGTTCAGGTCCGTGACCGTCTCTTCGCCCCTGGCGATGGTCCGGCCCCGCTCGCTCAGCGCGTAGCGCAGTTTCAGGCTCGGCGGCGTCGCGCCGTTGAGCATTCTGGGGCGCGTGCTGTCATAGACCGGGTTGAAGCGCCCCGCCGGTCGGACGTCGGACAGCTCGACCTTGAGCGAGCGGCCGGGCGGCAGCTGCTCGCCCATCCTGCGCAGCGTCCCGGCCAGTTCGCGATAGAGCGCGTCCCGCTCCGAGGCCGAGCGGAAGTAGAAGTCGGAGACCTCGCGCGGCGTCGCGTAGCGGACCGTCACCTCGGCGGAGGCGGGAGAGACGAGCGCGACCGTCGCGATCAGGATCAGTCCGGCGCGTCGCATCGCATGCGGTCTCCAAAACACCATTTTAGCGGAGCGATGGAGACCGCGACAGGCCGCGCTTCACGCAAGAGCGGCGGGTCAGGCCGGCGAGGCGCCGTCGGCGTATTGCGCGGCGAATTCGGCCGAAGGCGGAATCGGGGTGATGACGTCGATCAGCACGCCGTTCGGATCGGCGGTGATGAAATGGCGCTGCCCGAAGGCCTCGTCCCGGAGCGGCAGCAGCATCGGCAGGCAGGCTTCCGACAGCCGCTCGAAGTGGGCGTCGACGTCCTCCACCTCGAAGTTGAGGATCAGTCCGGCCGTCCGTCCGCGGCCGGCCTCGGGGATCGTGTGATGGCCGCCGTCGAGGATCGCGAGATTGACGGCCTCGTCCTGCGCCGACCGCAGATGCACGTACCAGTCCGACTCGAAGACGGGCCGGAAGCCGAAATGCGCGACATAGAAGCCGGCCGTGGCGGCGACGGCGTCCGTGAGGACGACCGGATAGAAGCTGGTGACGTTCACGGGGGCGGCTCCTTCCGTCCGATGGCAAAAACATGCAGACTGAATGTTTCTCGATATAAACATACAGGCTGCATGTATGCAAGTAGGGCGACGGTCGAACCAGGAGAGGTCGGAGGCGACGCGCGCCGCCCTCGTCGCGGCTGGGCGCCGGCTGTTCGTCACGCGCTCCTATGCGGAGACCGGGACGCCCGAACTCGTCGCCGAGGCCCGCGTGACGCGCGGGGCGCTCTACCACCACTTCCCGGACAAGCAGGCGCTGTTCCGGGCGGTCGTCGAGGAGGAGGCCGCCGCGGTCGCCGCCGAGATCGAGCGCGCCGCGCCGGAGAGCCTGCCGCCGCTCGATGCGATAAGGGCGGGCGGGGAGGCGTTTCTCTCGGCCATGCGTGCGCCGGGCCGTGCGCGGCTGCTCACGATCGAGGCGCCGGCCGTGCTTGGGCGACGGGCGCTCGACGAGATCGACGACCGCCATGGCGGCAGGACGCTGCGCGAGGGCCTCGCCGCGGCGATGGAGGCGGGCGCGATTCGGCGCCTGCCGCTTGGCCCCTGCGCCCAGCTGCTGTCAGCGGCGTACGACCGCGCGGCGGCGGAGATCGACGGCGGCGCCGATCCCGCCGCAATCCGCGAGGCGCTCGACGCGCTGCTCGGCGGGCTTGCCGCGAGAGGATGAGCCGTTGAGGGAAGGGTGGTGCGGGCGGTCGGAATCGAACCGACACTCTGTCGCCAGAACCGGATTTTGAGTCCGGCGCGTCTACCAGTTCCGCCACGCCCGCGACGGTTCGGGCGAAGCCCGGACGGCGGCGGCACGATGTCCATCGCCCGCCGCAGTGTCAATCGCGCCGAAGCCGCTCAGGAGGCGATCCGGAACGGCTGCTCGAAGCTCGACTGCTTGTCGCTGCCGAGGTCGTGCAGCGTGTAGACCAGCACATAGTCGCCGTCCGGGATGCCGGTCAGCGTCATCTTGAGGTTGATAAAGACTTCGCGGTTCTTGAACTTTGTCTTGAACTCGAAGCGCTTGTAGGCGTCCTGCCCGCCGAGGATGCGGCCGTCCGGCGTCTTCACCTTGAAGTCCATGACGAAGCCGAAGTTCAGCCAGCCCTCGCCGGCGTCCTTCCAGACGTAGCCGACCGGTTCGACATAGGTGAGCAGGTTCTCGCCCGGCTTGAAGACGTTGGTCGGCCGTTCCTTCCAGGCGCCGTAGGTTTCCGCAGGCTCCTCGACGAAGATCGCGCGGCGCTCGGTCAGCGGCGCTTTGACCCATGCCTCGGCGACGGCCTGGTCTAGCCGGTCGATCTCGCGCAGCGCCGCGGCGCCGGTCTCGGACGCCAGGCACGGCGCGCCGACCAGCGCGCCGGCGGCAAGCATCGCCGCCACAAGTGTTTTTATCATTGTCACCCCGAGGGCGTTTCCTCGCGGCAACGGACGCCAAAGCGCGCGGCCGTGCAAGAGTTTCGTGGGGCGCCAGAGGCGTTATGGGCTTGATTTTGCGCGCAAGAGGCGCTTCGTCTCCGATCCCCGGGCCGACGACGGCCGCCGCGAAAGACTTCGCATGCTGAGACGGCTGTACGACTGGACGCTCTCGCTCGCCGCGGGACCGAGGGCCGACGCCGCCCTGTTCGGAGTGTCTTTCGCGGAAGCGTCGTTCTTCCCGCTGCCGCCCGACATCCTGCTCGTGCCGATGACGCTGGCGCGGCCGGAGCGCGCCTACCGGCTCGCAATCATGTGCGGGATCGCCTCGACGCTCGGCGGCATGCTCGGCTACGCCATCGGCGCGCTGCTCTACGACACGCTGGGGCTCTGGATCATCCAGCTCTACGGCTACGGCGAGAAGATGGACATGTTCCGCGAGGCCTACGCCAAGTGGGGCCTGTGGATCATCCTGCTGAAGGGCCTGACCCCGATCCCCTACAAGCTGGTCTCGATCACGTCGGGTTTCGCCGGCTACGACGTCATCCTGTTCTTCTTCCTGTCGCTGGTGTCGCGCACGCTGAGGTTCCTGGCCGTCGGCTGGCTGCTGAAGCGCTACGGCGAGCCGGTGCGCGAGTTCATAGAGACCCGTCTCGAGCTCTCGGCGATTATCCTGCTCGTGGTGGTCATCGGCGGCTTCGTGCTTGTGAAATACGTGGTCTAGCGACCGCGCGAACGTCGCCCGATTTTGCCTGCGCCCGATTGATCGACGCCGGCAGGCCTCCAAGTTCACGCCCATGCCACGCAAATTCCGCAAGCGCGAGCGACTGCAGTTCGGCGTCATTCCCTATCGCTTGCCGGAGGGCGGGGCGCCGGAGATCCTCCTCATCACGACCCGCGAGACCCGCCGCTGGATGGTGCCGCGCGGCTGGCTGATCAAGAAGCTCGGGCCGCTCGGCACCGGCATGCGCGAGGCCTTCGAGGAGGCCGGCGTCGTCGGCGAGGGCGGCCCGCCCGTCGGCTCGTTCCGCTATCTCAAGCGGCTGCGCTCCGGGCAGGCGCAGGCCGTGCGCGTCGAACTTTTCGCGATGGAGGTCGCAGAGCAGGTCGACGACTGGCCCGAACGGGCAGAGCGGATCCGCGAATGGTATCCGCACGGGCGGGCGGCCGAGCTCGTCGAGGAGCCCGAACTGCAGGAGATTCTCGCCGTTTTTCCGAAAACGCTGGCTTCCGGTGCCGACTGACACAAATCTGTCATCTCGGCGAACGGAGGCTATCGGGTGCTTGGACTTTTTCGGCGTCTCATGCCCAAGGAAGACAGCTTCTTCGAGCTGTTTTCCCGCCATTCCGAGACGCTCGTCGCCGGCGCCGAGTCGCTGAGATCGATGCTCGAGGGCGGCGAGGCGGTGCCCGACCACTGCGCCGAGATCATCAGGCAGGAGAACCTCGCCGACGACATCGCCCGCGAGGTGCTGCAGGCGGTCAACCGGAGCTTCATCACCCCCTTCGACCGCAGCGACATCACCGGCCTCATCCAGGCGATGGACGACGCGATCGACCAGATGAACCAGACCGTCAAGGCCGTGACGCTCTATGAGCTGAGGACCTTCGACCCGCTGATGCGCGAGATGGGCGACACGGTGGTCGAGGCCGCCGAACTCACCCGCCAGGCGATCCCGCTGCTGAGCGCGGTCGGCAAGAACGCCGAGGCGCTCGGCCGCCTGACCGAGCAGATCATCAAGGTCGAAGGCCGGTCCGACGACCTTCACGATCAGGGCGTGAAGCAGCTGTTCCGCGACGTCGGCCGCTCGGACCCGATGGCCTACATCATCGGCCGCGAGATCTATGGCGACCTCGAGGACGTGGTCGACAAGTTCGAGGACGTCGCCAACACCATCAGCGCCATCGTCGTGGAGAACGTGTGAGCATGGCGAACCGCCGGCAGGGCGCCGTCTGATGGACGCCGCGCTGTCCTTCCCACTGCTCGTCGCGCTGATCGGCGTCGCGCTCGCCTTCGACTTCCTCAACGGCCTGCACGACGCCGCGAACTCGATCGCGACGATTGTCTCGACCCGGGTGCTGAAGCCCCGCTACGCCGTGTTCTGGGCGGCCTTCTTCAATTTCATCGCCTTCCTGTTCTTTGGGCTGCACGTCGCGGAGACGATCGGGCGCGGCATCGTTTCCGCGGACATCGTAACGCCGACGGTGATCTTCGCCGCGCTCGTCGGCGCAATCGCCTGGAACCTGATCACCTGGGGCCTCGGCATCCCGTCCTCGTCGAGCCACGCGCTGATCGGCGGCCTCGTCGGCGCCGGCCTCGCCAAGACCGGCTTCTCCGCGATCGTCTGGTCGGGCCTGCTCAAGACGACCGCTGCGATCGTGCTGTCCCCGTTCACCGGTTTCGTTCTCGCTCTGCTCCTGGTGCTCGCCGTCACCTGGGCGTTCGTGCGCGCCACCCCCTTCGCCGTCGACCGAACCTTCCGGGTCGGCCAATTCGTCTCGGCCTCGCTCTACTCGCTCGGCCACGGCGGCAACGACGCCCAGAAGACCATGGGGATCATCGCCGTGCTGCTCTACAGCCAGGGCGTCTATGGCGGCGAGTTCCACGTGCCGCTCTGGGTGGTCCTGTCGTGCCAGGCGGCGATGGCGCTCGGCACGCTGATGGGCGGCTGGCGGATCGTGCACACGATGGGCTCGCGCATCACCCGCCTCAACCCGATGCAAGGCTTCTGCGCCGAGACGGGAGGCGCGCTCACCCTGTTCGGCGCGACATGGCTCGGCGTTCCGGTCTCCACCACCCACACCATCACCGGCGCGATCGTCGGAGTCGGCGCGGCCCGGCGCGCCTCCGCGGTGCGCTGGGGCGTGGCCAGCGACATCGTCGTCGCCTGGGTGATCACGATCCCCGCAGCAGCCGCGATCGCGGCCGTGACCTTCTGGCTGACGAGCCTCTTCGCGGGGACGGCGGCATGAAGGAGGCTCATGCCGTCACGCTCGGGTTCGGCGGGCGTCGTCCAGCGATCCTCCGGGCCGCGACGAAATAGCGGAACCGAGGGCCGCGACGCCGCCGCGAAGTTGCGGCATATCGGATCCATGGAACAGACCGCCGCCGCAGTAACCAACCAGTCCCCCCGCATCTCCGCGGCTGCGCTGGTGATCGCCGTCGTCGCGGCGGCGACCGTCGGCGGGGCGCTGATCTTCGAGCACGTCTTCGGCTACGTGCCCTGCATGCTCTGCCTGTGGAGCCGCTGGCCGTACTACATCGGCGCGCCGCTCGCGCTTCTCGCGGCGCTTCTCGCCGGGCGTGGAAACGCGGGCGCCGCGCGGCTGCTGCTCGTTCTCGTCGCGCTGCTGTTCCTCGGCGGCGTCGGGCTCGGCGCCTATCACGCCGGCGTCGAATGGAGCTTCTGGCCCGGCCCGACGAGCTGCGCCGGGGCGAACGCCGCGCCGAACTCGGCCGGCGGCCTGCTCGAGCAGATGCGCACGACCCGCATCGTCCCCTGCGACCGTGCCGCCTGGCGGCTGTTCGGCATCTCGCTCGCCGGCTACAGCGCGATGATCTCGCTCGCCCTCGCCGCGCTCGCCCTGATCGGCGTGCGGCGAGGACGCGCCTGACAGGCGGCGTCGGTCAGAGCCCGAAGGTCACGTAGCCTTCGGGACTGATCGGGAAGGCCGGGTTCCAGGCGATCTCCCAGGCGTGGCCGTCCGGGTCCGCGACGTAGCCGCGACGCCCGCCATGCGGCGGGGCGTCCGCGGGGCGCATGAGGCGCCCGCCATGGTCCGCGAGCCGGTCGAGCGTCTCGTCCACCGCCTGTTCCGTGGCGACGTTGTGGGCGAGGGCGAAGCCGGAGCTTGGCGCGGCTTCGCGCCGGGAATCCGCGGCGAGCTGGTCCTTCAGCCACGTGCCGAGCACGAAGCCGTTCATCTGGTAGAAGACGATCTCCTCGTTCTCGAACGCCGGACGCCAGCCGAAGCCGCCGACATAGAAGCGCTTCGAACGCGCCAGATCGGCCACGCCGAGCGTGACCACGGACATCTGTTGCTGCTGTCTCTGGGTCTGCATGGGTTTCGCAAGTCCTCTCGAAGCCCCGCCGCGGAATGCGCGCGGGATCTCGCCTCGGGACTTGAGCGCTGCATCGCGCCAGCCAGAGCTCCCCGAACGGGAGCGGCCGGGCTAACCAAACCGGCCCGCCTTTTCAGACGGGCGGAGTCTATGCGAGCCGGCGTGCCGGGCCAAGCCGGGATTGGCCGAAAGCGCCATGGACTTCGCACGCAGGCGCTGGCGTCCTATCTTCAGGCCGGGAGGATATCTGCATGTCCAATGTACCGCTTCGCGTCGTCGCCACCGACAAGGCGCTCGACCTCATCAAGACGCTGCAGGACGAGCACGGCGAGATCCTGTTCCACCAGTCCGGCGGCTGCTGCGACGGCTCCTCGCCGATGTGCTACGGCCGGTCGGACTACATGGTCTCCGACGCCGACGTGAAGCTCGGCGTGGTCGGCGGCGTGCCGTTCTACATGAGCCCTTCCCAGTTCGAGTACTGGAAGCATACCGCGCTCACCCTCGACGTGGTGCCCGGCCGCGGCGGCATGTTCAGCCTCGAGAACGGACGGGAAGTGCGCTTCCACATCCGCTCGCGCATCTTCACGGACGCCGAGGTGCAGGCGCTCGAGGCCTCCGAGGCGGCCTGACGCACATCTGCGGCATGCGCCGGCGCAAGGCCGGCGAGCTGGAATTTTCCGGCCGGGCCCCGATCTTCGGCGCTGATCAGCGACGAACAGGGGCTCTCCCATGAAAATCGATCTCTCCGGCAAGACCGCGGTGGTCACCGGCTCCACCGAGGGCATCGGCCGGGCGATCGCGCTCGGGCTCGCCCGCGCCGGCGCGACCGTGGTCGTCAACGGCCGCAAGCAGGACAAGGTCGACGCCGCCGTCGCCGGCCTCAAGCAGGAGGCGCCGGGCGCGGAGGTCAAGGGCCTCGCGGCCGATCTCGGGACGGCCGAGGGCGTCTCGGCCTTCACCGCGGCGCTGCCGGCCTGCGACATCCTCGTGAACAATGTCGGCATCTTCAATCCGCAGGACTTCTTCGAGGTCCCGGACGAGGAGTGGTCGCGCTTCTTCGAGGTGAACGTGATGTCCGGCGTGCGCCTGTCGCGCTTCTACGCGCAGGGCATGGCCGAGCGCGGCTGGGGCCGCATCGTGTTCATCTCGTCCGAGAGCGGCCTCAACATCCCGGTCGAGATGGTTCACTACGGCATGACCAAGACCGCGCAACTCGCGGTCGCGCGCGGCCTCGCCAAGCGGCTCGCCGGCACAGGCGTCACCGTCAATTCGGTGCTGCCGGGGCCGACGCTGTCCGAGGGAGTCGCCGAGATGCTGAAGGACGAGGTCGCCAAGTCCGGCAAGCCGCTGGAGGAGGTCGCCGCCGACTTCGTGAAGGCGCACCGGTCGAGCTCGATCATCCAGCGCGCCGCGACCGTCGAGGAGGTGGCCAACATGGTCGTCTACGCCTCTTCGAAGGAGGCCTCCGCGACCACCGGCGCGGCGCTGCGCGTGGACGGCGGCACCGTCGACACGATCTGACGGACGGGCTGGGCGCGCCGCCCTTTGCACGGCGCGCCCGCTCTCGCTAGTGGAGAGGCGGCGCCGCCGACGCGCCCTATGTTTCCGCTTGTCCTCTCCCTCGCATGGAATTCGACATGGCCGACCTGCCCGCCGACATGACCTTCATCCGCGCCGACGGCGCCGGCGGGCCGGAGGTGCTGGTCGCGGCGAAGGGCCCGCTGCCCGTTCCCGGCGAGGGCGAGGTGCTGATCGAGGTGGCGGCGGCCGGGGTGAACCGGCCGGACGTCATGCAGCGCAAGGGCATGTATCCGCCGCCCCCGGGAGCCTCCGAGATCCTCGGCCTCGAGGTCGCGGGCCGCATCGCCGCGCTCGGCGAGGGCGTGAAGGGACTTGTGGTCGGCGACGAGGTCTGCGCGCTGCTCACCGGCGGCGGCTACGCCGAATACGCCGTTGCGCCCGCGTCGGTCTGCCTGCCCGTGCCGAAGGGCCTCACGCTGGTCGAGGCGGCGGCGGTCCCCGAGACCTTCTTCACCGTGTGGAGCAACGTGTTCGAGCGCGCCGCGCTCAAGGAGGGCCAGTCCTTCCTGGTCCACGGCGGCACCTCCGGCATCGGCACCACGGCGATCCAGCTCGCGACGGCGCGCGGCGCCACCGTCTACGCCACCGCCGGCGGGCCGGAGAAGGTCGCATTCTGCGAAAAGCTCGGCGCCAGGCGCGGCATCGACTACCGCAGCGAGGACTTCCAGGCTGTCCTAAAGGAGGAGACCGCCGGCAAGGGCGTGAACGTCATCCTCGACATGGTCGGCGGCGACTATACGGCCAAGAACATCAAGTCGCTCGCGCCCGAAGGCGCGCTCGTGCAGATCGCCTTCATGAAGGGACCGAAGGTCGAGATCGACCTGACGCCCATCATGCTGAAGCGCCTCACCGTCACCGGATCGACCCTGCGCGCCCGCCCGACGTCGACGAAAGCCAAGATCGCAGAAGCGCTTACGCGCGAAGTGCTGCCGCTGATCGAGGCCGGCAAGGCCAAGCCGATCGTGCACGCCACCTTCCCGCTCGCCCAAGCGGGAGAGGCCCATCGGCTGATGGAGGAGAGCACGCATATGGGTAAGATCGTGCTGACCACAGGCGCGGCCTGACCGGCGCCGGACACGCCCTGAAACAGTTCAGAAACAGTTGAGATACAAGGGTTTCTTTGAACTGATTCGCCAAAAGTTTACGGTTCGGATCCTACGATGCTTCCCGAGACGCGCGCCATCCGCGCTCGAGGGTGCAGATGAGCGAACGAAAACGTCCTTCCTTCGTCCACGACCAGCGCGGCGGCGTCATGATCCTCGCCGCGCTGCTGCTGCCGGTGATGATCGGCGTGGCGGCGCTCGTGGTCGAGTTCGGCGGGGGACTGCTCACCAAGGCCCGGCTGCAGCGCGTCGCCGATCTGGCGGCCTTCTCCGGCGCCACCGCCTATAACCGCGCGAGCTCAACGACCGCCATGACCGCGGCCGCGCAGATGGTCGGCCGCCTGAACAACGTTGCGAACACCGCGCTCAACGCTCAGCTCGTCAACTCGCCGCGCGGCGACGGCTCGCAGGTCGTGCAGGTCACCGTCGCGGTCTCCAACCGGCTCTATCTCTCCAAGGTCCTCGGCTTCACCTCCAATCTGCCGGTCGCGGCCACCGCCTATGCGTCGCTCGGTTCTGCGACGCCCGGCTGCGTGATCGCGCTCAGCTCGTCAGGGACGGGCGTGACGCTTTCCGGCGGCACCTCGATCTCCGCGCCGAAATGCGGCGTGTCGTCGAACGTGTCGATCGCAGTCCCTTGCGGCACGACGATCACGACCAAGGAAGCGACCTATGTCAGCGCCGCGCCCAGCGCGCCCTGCAGCGGCCTGAAGGACGCCAACGGCGCGACGCTGTCCGCCAAGCAGAAGACGGTGACGGACCCGCTGGCCTCCGAGGCCGGCGTCGCGGCCGCGACAGGCCGGATTTCGACGGCGCAGGCGCTCAGTTCGCCGTCGGCGCCGTCGGTCTCGGCCGGCAAGGACATCGACTTCGCCTGGAACCAGTCCGGCACGGCCGGGCAGGCGACGGCGATCGGCTGCACCGCGACGTGGGTCCAGCCGACATGGACCATGACCTGCCCGGCGGGCGGGAACTACAACTTCAAGAAGATGACGATCGGCGGCGGCATCGCGGTGAAGTTCGCGATGACCGGCAGCACGGCCGCGACCAGGTACACCTTCTCCGACGTGCTGCCACTCTCCGGTTCAACGGTCGACTTCGGGACCGGGACCTACTCCTTCGCCAAGGGCCTGTCCGTCGGCGGCGGCACGACCGTCACCTTCGCGGCCGGCACGTTCAGCTTCGGCGCGAGCACGACCGCCTGCAGCGACGGCGGATACTACAGCATCTGCAACACCGGCACCTCGCTCGCCTTCGACGGCCCGAGCACCTTCTCGATCGGCTCGGGCGTCTATGTCGGCGGCGGCTCGGTCATGAACTTCGGCGCCGGCACGTCCAACGTCTACGACCTCGGCGCGAGCTCCAACGGCCACGCTCTGACCATGGCGGGCGGCGCCAAGACCTACTTCGCCGACTCGAACTCTGGTTCCGGCAAGTGGCAAGCCGCGGGCAACATCAACGTGCTCGGCGGCGGCGGCAGCTGTCTGACGCTGCCGGCGGCCACCCAGCACGACATCAAGGGCTACTTCGCCGGCGCGGGCGGCACGATCCTCGGCGCGGGCGTCTACACCGTCACCGGCTACATCGCTTTCGGCGCGAGCGGCGGCGGCGACGTCACCTGCAACGGCCAGACGGTCGGCGTCAAAGGCGTCGACGTGACGCTCGTCACGGCCGGCGGCAGCACCTACGGCTCCGGCACGTGCCAGGGCAAGGCGTTCTGCATGGGCGCCGGCTACGGCACCGTCTCCCTGACCGCGCCGACGAGCGGGACGACCGCCAAGCTCGCGGTGGTCGGCCCGACCTCGGGGACGACCGCCGGGGCTGCCTTCGCCGAAGGCGCGACGACGAGCTTCTCCGGCGCCTTCTATTTCCCGAAGGGCCCGATCTCGCTGAGCGGCGGCGCCAGCATCGGCAACGGAACCGGGCAGTGCCTGCAGATCATCGGATCGCAGATCGACATATCCGGCGGCACGACGGCGGCCTCGGCCTGCCTCGGCGCGTCGGCTTCAGGCGGAACGGTGGCCCTGGTTCAATGACGCGCGCTCGCTCCTCCATTTTCGGTCGCCTGTCGAAGGACCAGCGCGGCGCCTCCGCCGTCGAGTTCGCGCTGCTGTCGCCGATCTTCGGCCTGCTGCTCGCCGGCACTCTCGACATGGGCGCCTCGATCTACGCCCAGTTCGGGCTCAACGCCGCGGTTAGCGCCGGCGCGAACTACGCTCTGGCGAACGCCTCGAGCGTGTCCTCCTCGAACGCTGCGACGCTGTCGAGCACGATCTCGAAGCTCGTGGCGGGCGCGCAGGGCTCCAGCGCCGTGACCGGCGTCGCGACCGTGAACTCCGGCTCCAGCGCGTCGACGGTCAACAGCACGACCTCGCAGTCGGGATCCGCCAGCGCCGCCGACAGCTGCTACTGCCCGACGCTTTCCGGATCGACGATCTCCTGGGGGACCGCGAAGACCTGCGCGAGCGACTGCTCTGGCGGCGGCTACGCCGGCAAGTTCGTGCTGGTGACGGCCTCGCGCGCCTATACCTCGTTCTTCGGCTCCTACAGCTTCGCCGCGACCGGCACCCTGACCTCGCAGACGCTGGTGCAGGTCCAGTGAAGCGCATACCGTTCCTCGGCCGCGTCTTCATCCGCTCCGAGAGAGGCGCGACCGCCGTCGAGTTCTCGATCATCGCGATCCCGCTGCTGCTCACCCTGTTCGGCTGCATCGAGTTCGGCCGGATGCTCTGGACGCGCCAGTCGATGTCGGAGGTCGCGGTGATGGCCGCCCGCTGCATGGGCCTGCCGCAGACAGAATGCTCGACGTCCGGAAGCCGGGACGTCACCAAGTCGCGGACCTACGCCATCGGCGTCGCCGCCAAATGGGGCCTCACCCTGACGACCTCGGAGGTCGCGCTCGACTCCAACGCGACCTGCGGCGGGGCCACGGGCTTCTCCAAGATCACCGTGACGCACAGCTTCGCGACCGTCGCGCCGAAGATGATCCAGCAGCTCGCGAACAATCCGATGAGCGTCTCGGCCTGCTTCCCGAACGGATCGTCGAGCTGATCGCCGGTATAGCGGTCCGGCGCCTCTGATTTGAGCGTGCCTCTGGCGCGCCAGAGACTCGATTTCTTCCAGACCCGCCATATGTCGCACTGCACAACCAACACAGGCGACGGGACTCATGTGCGGCATTTGCGGCGAAGCGACGTTTGACGGCCGGCCGGCCTCGGTAGAGGCGGTGGCGGCCATGTCGGGCTGCATGACGCCGCGCGGACCGGACGGCGACGGCGTGGTCTCGCGCGGCCGCGTCGCCTTCGGCCATCGCCGCCTGAAGATCATCGATCTGTCGGAGAAGGCCGAGCAGCCGATGGTCGACCCGATGCTCGGGCTGACCATCGTCTTCAACGGCTGCATCTACAATCACAAGGAGCTGCGCGCCGAGCTCGAGGCCAAGGGCCACCGCTTCTTCTCCGACGGCGACACCGAGGTGATCGTCAAGGGCTGGAAGGAGTGGGGCACGGAGCTGCCGAAGAAGCTGTTCGGCATGTTCGCCATCGCCATCCACGAGCGCGACACCGGCCGCGTCATCCTCATCCGCGACCGTCTCGGCATCAAGCCGCTTTATGTCGCCGAGAAGGGCGGACGGCTGCGCTTCTGCTCGTCGCTGCCGGCGCTGCTCGCCGCGGGCGACGTCGACACCTCGATCGATCCGGTCGGCCTCAACGCCTACATGTCGTTCCACTCCGTGGTGCCGGCGCCGCGCACGATCCTTGCGGGCATCCGCAAGCTGCCGCCCGCGACGCTGCGCATCTACGAGCCGGACGGGCGCACCAAGGAGGAGGTCTACTGGACCGTCTCCTACGAGCGCTCCTCCGCCGACGTCGCGAAGACGTTCGAGGACTGGCGCTCCGAAGTGCATGACAGTCTCCGCACGGCCGTGAAGCGCCGCATGATCGCGGACGTGCCGGTCGGCGTGCTGCTGTCGGGCGGCGTGGACTCCAGCGTCGTCGTCGCGCTGCTGGCCGAGCTCGGCCACGACCACATCGAGACCTTCTCGATCGGCTTCGAGAGCCGCGGCGGCGAGGAGGGCGATGAGTTCAAGTACTCCGACATCATCGCGAAAAAGTTCGGGACCGAGCACCACAAGATCTCGATCGAGGAAAGCCGGATGCTCGACGCCCTGCCGGGCGCGATCCAGGCGATGTCCGAGCCGATGGTCAGCCACGACTGCGTGGCCTTCTACCTTCTGTCCGAAGAGGTCCGGAAATACGTCACGGTCGTCCAGTCGGGGCAGGGCGCGGACGAGATTTTCGCCGGCTATCACTGGTATCCTAAGGTCGCCGAGTCGAACGACCCCGTCGGGGCCTACGCGCAGGCCTTCTTCGACCGCGACCACAAGACCTATCTTTCGCATGTGACCGAGGACTACGCCGGCCCCGACGGCGCGCGCGCCTTCCTGGAGGAGCATTTCGCGACGCCGGGCGCGGACGACGCCGTCGACAAGGCGCTGCGGCTCGACTCGACCGTCATGCTGGTCGACGATCCGGTGAAACGGGTCGACAACATGACGATGGCGCATTCGCTCGAGGCGCGCGTGCCGTTCCTCGATCACGAGCTGGTCGAGCTCGCCGCGCGCATACCCGGCGAGCACAAGCTCGCCGACAACGGCAAGGGCGTGCTGAAGGACCTCGCCCGGCAGATCGTCCCGAAAGAGATCGTCGACCGGCCGAAGGGTTATTTCCCGGTGCCGGGCCTCAAATATCTCGAGGGCAAGACGCTCGACATGGTGCGCGACGCGCTCGGCTCGCAGGCGGCGCGCGAGCGCGGCCTGTTCCGGCGCGAATATCTCGAGACGCTGTTCGCCGATCCCAAGGCGCACATCACGCCGCTCAAGGGATCGGAGCTCTGGCAGTGCGCGTTGCTGGAGGTGTGGCTTCAGACGCACGGCGTCTGACCCCTCAAAATCGCCGAACTAGACGTGGAAGAGTACGCATATGACCGCCGTCGCGACCCGTGAGTCCGAAACGTCCGCCGCCGCTCCCGCGGCGACAGGCGACGTCATGGCGCAGGACTGCGCCGTCGATTGCGGCTGGGGCCGGTTGCTGTTCGCGCAGACCTTCACCGACCCCAAGGCGCTCGCCGAAGCGCTGCGCGAGGAAGGGCCGGACCAGCGCGACATCGCCTGCTACGTCAACGACCCGCATGTGCTGATCGCGCAGGCGCCGCTCGAGCTGTTCCTTGACCCGAGCCATATGTTCCGGCTCGATCTCGGCGCCTACGAGCCGTCGAAGCGCGGCCATCGCGCCTTCCATGTCCGCCGTCTGTCGAGCGCGCACGACATCGAGTCCATCAGCCGGATCTATTCGGCCCGCCACATGGTCTCGGCGCGGCCGGACTTCTACGAGCGCCACCGCGACGACGAAACGCTCGTGCATCTCGTCGCCGAGGACGTCCGCACCCATGAGATCATCGGCGTCGTCACGGGCGTCGACCACGTGCTGGCGTTCAACGACCCGGAGAAGGGCTCCTCGCTCTGGTGCCTCGCGGTCGACGCGCAGTCGCGTCATCCCGGCGTCGGAGAGACCTTGGTGCGGAGGCTGGCCGAGCTGTTCCAGGAACGCGGCGCGCTGTTCATGGACCTCAGCGTCATGCACGACAACGATCTGGCGATCGGGCTCTACGAGAAGCTGGGCTTCGAGCGCCGCTTCACCTTTTCTGTCAAGCGCCGCAACTACATCAACGAGCGCCTGTTCGTCGGCGAACCCGGCGTCGAGGGTCTCAACCCCTACGCCAAGATCATCGTCGACGAGGCGCGCCGGCGCGGCATCGGCGTCGACGTCACCGACGCCGAGGGCGGCTTCTTCCGGCTGACACATGGCGGCCGATCGATCCTGTGCCGGGAGTCGCTGAGCGAGCTCACCACCGGCGTCGCCATGTCGATCTGCGACGACAAGGCGGTGACGCGCCGCGCCGTCGCCAAGGCCGGCGTCGTCACGCCCGAGCAGATCGAGGCGGGCGATCGGGCGGCGCTCGAGGAGTTTTTGGGCAAGCACGGCCAGGTCGTCGTGAAGCCCGCCCGAGGCGAGCAGGGCCGGGGCATCACCGTTGGCCTCGACGCGATCGAGGACGTCGAAAGCGCGATTGAGGACGCGAAGGCCTTCTGCGACCGGGTGGTGGTCGAGGAGATGGTCGAGGGCGAGGACCTGCGCCTCATCGTGATCGACTTCAAGCTGGTGGCGGCGGCGATCCGCCGTCCGGCGCAGGTGATCGCCGACGGGAAGTCGACGGTGCGTGAACTGATCGAGAAGCAGTCGAAGCGCCGTCAGGCGGCGACCGGAGGCGAGAGCTCGATCCCGATCGACGGCCAGACCGAGCGCTGCGTGCGGAAGGCGGGCTTCTCGATGGACGATGTTCCGCCGGAGAACCAGATCATCCAGGTCCGGAAGACGGCGAACCTGCACACGGGCGGCACCATCCACGACGTGACCGGAGAGGTCCACGGCGCGCTGGTCGAGGCGGCGGTGAAGTGCGCCCGCGCGATCGACATCCCGGTCTGCGGGATCGACTTCATGGTGAAGTCGCCGCGGGAGGCGCAATACGCCTTCATCGAATGCAACGAGCGGCCGGGCCTCGCCAATCACGAGCCGCAGCCGACCGCGGAGCGCTTCATCGACTTGCTGTTCCCGCTATCCATGCCGGCCGCGGTGCGGCGGGTCGGGATGGGCTAGGCCATGCGCAATCCCTGGCTCAGCATGTGGCTCAGCGGCGTCAACGCGTGGTCCGGCGCCGCGCGCGGCATGATCACCTCCGAAACCCGACGCGCGCAGAACGCGATGATGAAAGAGGCCGCCAGGCAGACGGCGGAGTTCTGGTTCCCGCATGCGCCACGCGATCCGGCGACGAAGGCGCGGCGGTCGCCATCGCGCCGGCGCAAGTCCGGCTGATCCCCGGGATCGTCAGGCGGCCGCCTGACGGGCGGCGCCGGCGGACCGGCGCACCAGCTCCGAAATCTGCATCAGCTGCTTGGCGAGCGGGCTCGTCCGGCGCCAGACCATCCCGATGGTCCGCGACGGCTCGGGTTCGGCGAAGCGCGCGATCGACACCGAGGCGGACCTCGTCTCGATCGGAACCGCCATCTCCGGGATGAGCGTGATCCCGAGCCCGGCCTCGACCATCTGGACCAGCGTCGACAGCGAGCTCGCGTCGAGGAGGTCGCGCGGCGCGGCGTGCGCCCGCTTGTTGCAGAAGAACAGCGCCTGATCGCGGAAACAGTGCCCCTCCTCGAGCAGGAGCAGCCGCATCTCGCGCAGCGCCTCGCGATCCGGAACGGGCTTGCCGTCGTCGCCGCACGGCCGCACGAGCACGAAACTCTCCGTGAACAGGGCCGCCTCGGTGAGCGACGGCTCCGAGACCGGCAGGGCGACGATCGCGGTGTCGAGCCGTCCCTCGTTCAGCTCCTGCACCAGCTTCGGCGTCACGGTCTCGCGCACATGGAGGTCGAGGCCGTCATGCAGCCGGGTCAACTCGCCGATGAGTCCGGGCAGCAGATAGGGCGCGATCGTCGGGATGACGCCCATGCGCAGGCGCCCCACCAGCCCGCCGCGCGCGGCGCGCGCAAATCCTTCGAGATCGTCGAGCGCGCGCAGGATGTCGCGGGCCCTCAGCGCGATCTCCTCGCCGAAGCTCGTCAGCCGGATCTGGCGCCTGTCGCGTTCGAACAGCGCCGCGCCGAGCTCTTCCTCCAGCGCCTTGATCTGCATCGACAAAGCCGGTTGGGAGATCGAGCAGGCCTCGGCCGCACGCCCGAAATGTCCGAGCCGGGCGAGCGCCTCGAAATAGCGAAACTGCTTAAGCGTCACGTTCGTCATAAGGCAAGCTTATCGTCACAATCAGGAAATCGGAATTAATATAATCAGAGGGCTTTGCTAAGACGCATGCAGCGAAAGGGCTGTGCGGCCGTGACGGCCGTCCCGACGACGCGCCTCCGGTCGACCGACGACGGGAACGCGCCGTGCAGCCGACTGGGCCGATCAGGGAGAAAAACATGGACGCGAAGACCGACGACGCTCAGGGCAAGTGCCCCGTCGCGCACGCCCCGAGGCAGAACACCGACTGGTGGCCGAACACGCTGCCCGTAGACCTGCTGAACCAACACTCCTCCAAGTCCGATCCGCTGGACGCCGAGTTCAACTACCGCGAGGCGTTCAAGAAGCTCGATTATCAGGGCCTGAAGCGCGATCTGCGCGCGCTGATGACCGAGAGCCAGGAGTGGTGGCCGGCCGACTTCGGCCATTACGGCCCGCAGTTCGTGCGCATGTCGTGGCATGCGGCCGGCACCTATCGCCTCGCCGACGGGCGCGGCGGCGGCGGCCGCGGCCAGCAGCGCTTCGCGCCGCTCAACGCCTGGCCGGACAACGTCAACATCGACAAGTCGCGCCGCCTGCTGTGGCCGATCAAGCAGAAGTACGGCCAGGCGATCTCCTGGGCGGACCTGCTGATCCTCACCGGCAACGTCGCGCTCGAGACCATGGGCTTCCGCACGTTCGGCTTCGCCGCCGGCCGCGCCGACACCTGGGAGCCGGATCGCGACGTCAACTGGGGCACGGACACCGAGTGGCTAACGCATCGCGACGAGGACGCGTTCGGCAAGACGCTCGGCGCGACCGAAATGGGCCTCATCTACGTCAATCCGCAAGGCCCGAACGCCGATGGCGACCCGCTCTCGGCCGCCACGTTCATCCGCGAGACGTTCAAGCGCATGGCGATGAACGACGAGGAGACCGTCGCGCTGATCGCCGGCGGCCACACCTTCGGCAAGACCCACGGCGCCGAGGCCGAGTCCTACAAGGGCCCGGACCCGGAAGCCGCCGACATCGAGGATCAGGGCCTCGGCTGGACCTCGAGCTACGGCGCGGGCCATGGCGGCGACGCCATCGGTTCGGGCCTCGAGGTCACCTGGACCCAGACGCCGGCGCAGTGGTCGAACTTCTTCTTCGAGAACCTGTTCAAGTATGAGTGGGTCCAGACCAGGAGCCCGGCGGGCGCGATCCAGTGGGAGGCCAAGGACGCCCCCGAGATCATTCCGATGGCCCATGACGCAACGCGGAAGATCAAGCCGACGATGCTGACGACCGACCTGTCGCTCCGCTTCGACCCGATCTACGAAAAGATCTCCCGTCGCTTCCTCGAGGATCCGCAGGCCTTCGCCGAGGCCTTCGCCCGCGCCTGGTTCAAGCTGACCCATCGCGACCTCGGCCCGCGCTCGCGCTATCTCGGCCCGGAGGTCCCGAAGGAAGTCCTCATCTGGCAGGACCCGATCCCGACCGTCGACCATCCGCTGGTCGACGACGCGGACGTCGCGGCCCTCAAGGGCAAGATCGCCGAGTCCGGCCTCTCGGTCTCCGAGCTGGTCGGGACCGCTTGGGCCTCGGCCTCGACCTTCCGCGGCGGCGACAAGCGCGGCGGAGCCAACGGCGCCCGCATCCGCCTCGCGCCCCAGAAGGACTGGGAGGTCAACCAGCCCGAGCAGCTCGCCAGGGTTCTGGCCGCGCTGGAGGGGATCAAGGCCGATTTCGACAAGAGCGCGAGCGGCGGCAAGAAGGTGTCGATCGCCGACCTGATCGTGCTGGCGGGCTCCGTCGGCGTCGAGCAGGCCGCGAAGGCGGCCGGCCACTCGGTGACCGTGCCGTTCTCGGCGGGACGCGCCGACGCCCGCCAGGAGGAGACCGACGTCGACAGCTTCCAGTGGCTGGAGCCCGAGCTCGACGGCTTCCGCAACTACGAGACGGCCGGCACCAAGCGCGCCGAGGTGGCGCTGGTCGACAAGGCGCAGCTCCTGACGCTGACCGCGCCGGAACTCACGGTGCTGCTCGGCGGCCTGCGCGCCATCAACATCAACATCGACGGCTCGACCGAAGGCGTCCTCACCAAGACGCCGGGCGCGCTCACCAACGACGTGTTCGTCAACCTGCTCTCGATGGACACCAAGTGGAAGGCGACCGACGGCTCCAAGCGGAAGTTCGACGGCGTCGACCGGAAGTCCGGCGAGAAGACCTGGACGGCCACCCGCGCCGACCTCGTCTTCGGCTCGAACTCGGTCCTGCGCGCGCTCGCCGAGGTCTATGCGGCCTCCGACGCCAGGGAGAAGTTCGTGAAGGACTTCGTCGCGGCGTGGACCAAGGTGATGAACCTCGACCGCTTCGACCTCGCGGCCTGAGATCGCGGACGTCCGGCCCGTCGCGCCTCAACGCGCGGCGGGCTCCGCCTCACGAACGACCTATCGACATGCCCCGGCTCGTCCGGGGCATGTCTGTTTTGGCGGCGCGCATTCGAGGCGCGGATGCGGGCGATCGCCGGATCGAGCGGACTGATCCGGCGGTCCGGAGTTGCCGAACGGACTTTCAGCCCAATGTTCCCGCCGGTCGAACCTCACGCCCGTCCATGCTAAGCGGGCGTCCCAGGTTTCGTCCGTCCAGCTCCCACGAGGATTCATGCCGCGTCTCGACGTCGACATCGACTATCTCGCCGAACAGCTTCGCGGCCTGCTGAAAATTCCGAGCCCGACCGGCTTCACGGACACCATCACCCACGCCGTTGTGGACGAACTCGTACGGCTCGGCGTCGAGCCTGAGGTGACGCGCCGCGGCGCGATCCGCGCCAAGCTCAAGGGCCGCGTGAAGGACCCGTCCCGCGCGTTGATCGCCCATCTCGACACGCTCGGCGCGCAGGTGAAGCTGCTTAAATCCAACGGCCGCCTCGAGATCGTCCCGATCGGCAACTGGTCGGCGCGCTTCGCGGAAGGGGCCCGCGTGACGATCTTCACCGAGCAGGGCGCCTATCGCGGCTCGATCCTGCCGCTCAAGGCGTCCGGGCACACGTTCAACGATGAGGTCGACACGCAGCCGACCGGCTGGCGCCATGTCGAGGTGCGCGTCGACGCGCTGGTGCGGGATGTGCACGACCTGCAGCGCCTGGGCTTTCACGTCGGCGACGTCGTCGCGATCGACACCCAGGCGGAGTTCCTCGAGAACGGCTTCATCGTCTCGCGCCATCTCGACGACAAGGCCGGGGTGGCGATCCTGCTCGCGGCGCTGAAGGCGGTGGTGGAGTCGGGCGAGAAGCCTCCCGTCGACACCTGGTTCGTGCTGTCGATCGCCGAGGAGGTCGGCGTCGGCGCGGCCGCCGTTCTGCCGCACGACGTCGCGGCGATGGTCACGATCGACAACGGCACCACCGCGCCCGGCCAGGCGTCGGACGAGTTCGGCGTGACGATAGCGATGGCCGACCAGACCGGCCCGTTCGACTACCACCTCACCCACGAGCTGATCCGGCTCGCGCGCGAGAACGACATCCGCCACCAGCGCGACGTGTTCCGTTACTACCGCTCGGATTCCGCCTCGGCGATCGAGGCCGGCGCGGACGTGCGCACGGCGCTCGCGACGTTCGGCGTCGACGCCAGCCACGGCTACGAGCGCATCCACATGCACGCGCTGCGGTCGCTCGCGGAGCTGATGACGGCGTGGGTGACCAGCGGCATCGAGATCAAGCGCGACGCCAAGCCGCTCGGCACGATCGAGGGCTTCCCGCACCAGCCGACCGCCCCGGCCGAGCCGGACATCGAGCCGAGCGAGGAGCTCCCGGCGCGGAGCGACTGACTGCTTGACCGCGACGGCTTACTTGACCGCCATGACCTGGATGTAGGCCGGCCCGAGGATCACGATGAAGATCACGGGCAGGAAGAACAGGATCATCGGCACGGTCAGCTTCGGCGGCAGCGCGGCCGCCTTCTTCTCGGCTTCAGCCATGCGGGTGTCGCGGCTGTCCTGGCTCAGGACGCGCAGCGCCTGGGCGACGGGCGTGCCGTATTTGTCGGCCTGGATCAGCGCCGTGCCGACTGACTTCACGGCCTCGAGGCCGGTGCGCAAGCCGAAGTTCTCATAGGCCTGCCGGCGGTCCTGCAGATAGGACATCTCGGCCATGGTCAGCGTCAGCTCCTCCGCGAGGGCGACCGACTGCGTGCCGATCTCGTCCGCCACTTTGCGGAACGCGGCCTCGACCGACATGCCGGACTCCACGCAGATCAGCATGAGGTCGAGCGCGTCCGGCCACGCCTGGGTGATCGAGTTCTGGCGCTTGGAGGTCTGGTTCTTGAGGTAGAGCTCCGGCGCCTTGATACCGACATAGGTCATGGCGACGACCGCGCCGACGGAGAGCAGCGGGCCCAGGCCGAAATCGTCGACGAAGAACAGGTACAGAAGCGACACGATCAGGAAGCCGATCGGCGCGACCAGCCTGAAGAACAGGAAGGTGGTCATGGCGCCAGGGCCGCGATAGCCGGCCGTCTGGAGCCGTTCCTTGGCGTCGCCGGTTCCGAGGTGCTTGGTCAGGTTGAGTTTGCTGACCACGTTCTGCATGTAGGCCTTGGGCTCGAGCTTCAGGCCCTTGCGTTCGCCGCGGGCCATCCGCTCGCGCTCCCGGGCGCGGATGCGCGACCGCTCGGTCGCGACCGACTTCATGCGCTTCTGCAGCTGGTCGCCGGCGAGCATCGGCATGGCGAGCGTCAGCACCGTCGCGGCGGCGGCGATCGCCGCGAGCAGCGTGGCCATCGTCTTCGGGTCGTTGATGGCGAAGAAGATGCTGTTGAGCACGGTCAGGGTCGCCTTGCCGGGTTGGTACTTGGCCGGGTCAGTACTTGAAGTTGATCATCTTCTTCATCACCAGCACGCCGGTGAGCATCCAGAGCACCGAGCCGACGAGCATGACGCGGCCGACGTCGGTCGAGAACAGCAGTCCCATGTAGCTCGGGCTCGTCACCGAGATGATGCCGACGGTGATGACCGGAAGGGCGCCGATGATCGAGGCCGAGGCCTTCGCCTCCATCGAGAGCGCGGCGATCTTCTGCTTGATCTTCTTGCGATCGCGCAGAACCTTCGCGAGGTTGCCGAGAACGTCCGACAGGCTGCCGCCGGCCTTCGCCTGGATGGTGATGACGATGCCGAAGAAGTTCGCCTCGGGCACCGGCATGCGCTCATAGAGCTTGCTGGCGGCTTCCGGCAGCGGAATGCCGATCGCCTGTTCCTCGACGATCTTGCGGAACTCGGACTTGACCGGCTCCTGCGCTTCGTTGGCGACGATGCGGATGCAGTCGCCGAGCGGCAGGCCCGATTTCAGGCCGCGCAGGATCACCTCGACGCCGTCCGGCAGGAACTGCAGGAAACGGGCGATGCGGCGCTTGCGCAGATAGCCCAGCAGCCAGCGCGGGAGGCCGAGGCCGCCGACGAAGGCCGCCGCGCCCGCGATGCGCATGTCGCCCGTGCCGACGAACGCGCCCATGCCGAGGCCCGCTCCAATGACGGCGCTGAAAATATAGAAGCGCTCGACGCTCCAGTTCAGCCCGGCCTGAGCGATGCGCATCTGGAGCGATGGGCGATTGATGCGCTTTTGCCGCTCGTCGAGCGCCTTGAGGCTGTCGGCGACCTGACCGCGGCGCAGGCTTTCCGCCGCCGCCTGGGTCGCGGCGTGCCGTCTGTCGCCGATCGCCTTCTGCCGCTTCTCCGCCCGGATGTCGCCGGACAGATAGGGGTAGATCAGCGCATAGGCCGCCCCGCCCGCCGCGACGGTCGCCAGGAGAATGACGGGCAGCTTGCCGAGGTCCATCGCCGCGTTCCTTAAGCCACGCGGGTCGCCGACGGGGTTTCGACGTCCATGGCGTCGATCGCCGCCGCGAGCCTGTTTTCCTCGCCGAAGTAGCGGGCGCGCTCCCAGAAGCGCGGACGCCCGATGCCGGTCGAGCGATGCCGGCCGATGAGGCGCTTGTTCTGGTCCTCGCCCAGGATGTCGTAGAGCATGATGTCCTGGGTGATGATCACGTCGCCTTCCATGCCCATCACCTCGGTGACGTGCGTGATGCGCCGCGAGCCGTCGCGCAGGCGCGAGGCCTGGATGATGACGTCGACCGAGGTGCAGACCATCTCGCGGATGGTGCGCGAGGGCAGCGAGAAGCCGCCCATGGTGATCATGGATTCGAGACGCGACAGGGCCTCGCGCGGCGAGTTGGCATGGAGGGTGCCCATCGAACCATCGTGACCAGTGTTCATCGCCTGGAGGAGGTCGAAGGCTTCCGGTCCGCGCACCTCGCCCACGATGATCCGCTCGGGACGCATACGCAGGCAGTTCTTCACGAGGTCGCGCATGGTGACCATGCCCTCGCCCTCGAGGTTCGGCGGGCGGGTTTCGAGGCGCACCACATGCGGCTGCTGCAATTGCAGCTCGGCCGCGTCCTCGCAGGTGATGATGCGCTCGTCCTCGTCGATGTAGCGCGTCAGGCAGTTCAGCAGCGTCGTCTTGCCCGAGCCCGTGCCGCCCGAGATCAGCACGTTGCAGCGCACGCGGCCGATGATCTTGAGGATGTCGGCGCCTTCCGGGCTGATCGAGCCGAAGCGGACCAGCTGGTCGAGGGTGAGCTTGTCCTTCTTGAACTTACGAATGGTGAGCGTCGGGCCGTCGAGCGCGAGCGGCGAGACGATCACGTTCACGCGCGAGCCGTCGGGAAGGCGCGCGTCGCAGATCGGCGAGCTTTCGTCGACGCGGCGGCCGACCTGGCTGACGATGCGCTGGCAGATGTTGAGCAGCTGCGAGTTGTCGCGGAAGCGCACCGCGGTGTTCTGCACCTTGCCCGAGACTTCGATGTAGGTGCGGTCGGCGCCGTTGACCATGATGTCGGCGATGTCGTCGCGCGCCAGCAGCGGCTCGAGCGGGCCGTAGCCGAGCACGTCGTTGCAGATGTCCTCGAGCAGCTCTTCCTGCTCGGCGATCGACATCACGACGTTTCGGATCGCGATGATCTCGTTGACGATGTCGCGGATTTCTTCGCGGGCGCTCTCGACGTCGAGGCGAGCGAGCTGCGCGAGATCGATCGCCTCGATCAGCGCGCCGAAGATCCGGCTCTTCGTCTGGAAGTAGTCGTCGCTCCGCTTGAACCTGTCTCTTATACACATCTCCGAGCCCACGAGACTAGGCATGATCTCGTATGCCGTCTTCTGCTTGAAAAAAAAAA
>CABHPB010000101.1 GCA_902168115.1 uncultured Methylopila sp.
CCTACGGGCGGAGCGCGACGAAGCTGGACGCCTTCGGCTCGTCCCATCTGCCGCCGATAGTCCGGCGCGACGGCGTGGACGTATCCGGCGCCGCGACGCTCGCCAGTCTGAGATCAGTCTGGGACGAGGTCTTCAGGAAGACCGAGGCGCGCACGCCCGATCTCGCCCGCGAGGCCTACGAGGCCGGCCGCGTCGACCGCGACATCGCCGCGCTGATCGCCGGCTTCGCCGCGACGCTCGACGTCTACGAACTCCGGTACGGCGACCTGCAGGGCACGATCGACCGCACCATCGCGCTCTGCCTCGCCGGCCAGCTCCTGACCGGCCTGATCTCGATCGCGGCCTTCCTGCTCGCCGCGCGTCGGGGATCACGCGAGGCCGATGCGCGCGCCCTGGCGATGGCCTCCGCCGACGCCGCCCGCGAGCACACGCTGCGCCTGTTCGAGATGACGGACATCCTGCAGAGCGCCGCCGATCACGCCGACGCCAACGCGGTGCTGCGCGCGACCGCGACCGACCTGCTGCCCGACTTCGGCGGGGCGCTCTATGTCTTCAACAATTCGCGCGATCGCCTGTCGCTCTCGACGTTCTGGGGCATGGACGGCGACAGCCTCGACGATCACATCGGCCTGCAGCAGTGCTGGGCGCTGAAGCGCGGCAAGCCGCACATGAACGGGGCCGACAGCCGCAAGCTCTGCTGCGAGCACCATCACGGGCCTGACTGCTCGCTCGAGATCCCGATGATCGCCCGCGGCGAGATCCTCGGCCTCATGCAGATCCACGCGAACGGCGCCGGCGCCGAGGCCAGGCTCGAAGGCGTGCGCAAGCTCGGCTCGGCGCTGTCCGACGCCATGTCGCTCGCCCTCGCCAATCTTGGCCTTAGGGACAAGCTGCGAAGCCAGGCGCTGCGCGACCCACTGACCGGGCTCTACAACCGCCGCTACATGGAGGACACGCTGGAGCGCGTCGTCCGCCTCGCCGCGCGCGAGAAGAGCGAGGTCTCGCTCGTCATGATCGACCTCGACCATTTCAAGCGGCTCAACGACAATTATGGCCACGCCAAGGGCGACGCGGTGCTGCGCGACGCAGCCTCGCTCATCATCAACAATCTTCGCGAAAGCGACGTCGCCTGCCGCTATGGCGGCGAGGAGCTGCTGGTGATTCTGCCGCAATGCGGACTGGCAATGGCGGCGGCGAAGGCGGAGAAGCTGCGCGCCGGCATCGAGCAGCTCAGCGAGCCGAACGGCGCGCAGGTGTCGGCCTCGTTCGGCGTCGCGTGTATCCCGGCGACGTCTGAGGGCTGTCTCTTATACAC
>CABHPB010000102.1 GCA_902168115.1 uncultured Methylopila sp.
ACGCTCGGTCGCGCTCGATCCTGAACGATCCCCACCCTTACCCTCCCCTTTGCAAGGGGAGGGACCTTGAGGCGTTCGCGCACCGGAACCCGGCGCTGACATATTGCGAACAAAACGCGATCCGTGGCCTGCTGGTCCCCGACCGATTCGAGGACGAGCGACTTGGCTGCGGCCGCCTATCTGGACAAGCTGAACCCCGAGCAGCGCGCGGCCGTCGAGCATGGCGCGGCGCCGCTGCTCGTCATCGCGGGGGCCGGCTCCGGCAAGACCAACACGCTCGCGCATCGCGTCGCGCACCTTGTCGCCGGGGGCGCGGACCCGTCGCGCATCCTGCTGCTGACCTTCTCGCGCCGCGCCGCGCAGGAGATGATCCGGCGGGTCGAGCGCATCGCGATGCAGGCGTTCGGGCCGAAGGCGCCGGCGGTTCAGCTGCCATGGTCCGGCACGTTCCACGGCGTCGGCGCGCGGCTGCTGCGGGAGTTCGCGGAGGTCGTCGGGCTCGACCCGCAGTTCACCATCCACGACCGCGAGGATTCCGCCGACCTCATGAACGTGGTCCGGCACGAGCTCGGCTTCTCGAAGACGGAAAAGCGCTTCCCGGCCAAGGGCACGTGCCTTGCGATCTATTCGCGCGTCGTGAACGCGCAGGTCCCGCTCGACCGGGCGCTCGGCGACGCGTTCCCGTGGTGCGCCGGCTGGAGCACGGAGCTCGCGAGCCTGTTCTCGTCCTATGTCGAGGCCAAGCAGCGGCAGGGCGTGCTCGATTACGACGACCTGCTGCTCTACTGGGCGCAGATGGCGGGCGAGCCCGCCATCGCCGAGGAGCTCGGCCGCCGCTTCGACCATGTGCTGGTCGACGAATATCAGGACACCAACCGCCTGCAGTCCTCGATCCTCGTCGCTTTGAAGCCGGACGGACGCGGCGTCACCGTCGTCGGGGACGACGCGCAGTCGATCTATTCCTTCCGCGCGGCGACGGTCCGCAACATCCTCGATTTCCCCAAAAGCTTCGACCCGCCGGCGCGGATCGTCACGCTCGACCGCAACTACCGCTCGACGCAAGGGATCCTCTCGGCCGCCAACGCCGTGATCGAGCTATCGCCCGAGCGCTTCACCAAGAACCTCTGGACGGACCGCGCCGACGGGGCGCGGCCGCGGCTCGTCAGCGTGCGCGACGAGAGCGACCAGGCGCGCTTCGTCGCCGAGACCGTGCTGGAGAACCGCGAGGCCGGGGAGGCGCTGAAGGCGCAGGCGGTGCTGTTCCGCACCTCGAGCCACAGCGCGCCGCTGGAGCTGGAGCTCACCCGCCGCAACATCCCCTTCGTGAAATTCGGCGGCCTGAAGTTTCTCGACGCCGCCCATGTGAAGGACCTGCTCGCGCTGCTGCGCTTCGCGCAGAACCCGCGCGACCGGGTCTCAGGCTTCCGCACGCTCCAGCTGCTGCCGGGCGTCGGCCCGGCCTTTGCGGGCAAGGCGCTCGACGCGGTCGCCGCCGCGCCCTCCCCTCTCGCCGCGCTCGGCGACCTGACGCCGCCGCCCCGCGCCGCTGCCGACTGGGCGGCGCTCGCGGAGACCGCGGCGACGATCGCGACCGACGCCGGCTGGCCCTCGGGCATCGCGGCGGCGCGGGCCTGGTACGAGCCGCATCTCGAACGCATCCACGAGGACGCGGAGGTGCGCCGGCTCGACCTCGCGCAGCTCGAGCGCATCGCCGAGACCTATCCCTCGCGCGAGCGCTTCCTGACCGAGCTGACGCTCGATCCGCCCAACGCGACCAGCGACGAGTCCGGCCCGCCGATGCAGGACGAGGACTACCTCATCCTCTCGACGATCCACTCGGCCAAGGGACAGGAGTGGAAGTCGGTGTTCGTACTGAACACGGTCGACGGCTGCATCCCGTCCGACCTCGGGACCGGAACATCCTCCGAGATCGAGGAGGAGCGGCGCCTGCTCTATGTCGCGATGACGCGGGCGAAAGACGCGCTGAGCCTGATCGTCCCGCAGCGCTTCTACGTCACCGGCCAGTCCGCGCGCGGCGACCGGCACGTCTACGCCGCGCGCACCCGCCTCATCCCGACCGCGCTGCTGGAGCGCTTCGAGGCGGTGTCATGGCCGCCGCCGCAGGCCGAGCCGCACGGCGCCCGCAAGCCCGTCGCGCCCATCGACCTGCAGGCCCGCATCCGCGCGATGTGGGGGTGAGGGCTGGCTTCGTATGGAAGCGCCGCTTCTTCCCTTCTCCCCTTGAGGGAGAAGGTGGCCTCGGCGTAGCCGAGGTCGGATGAGGGGAGCGGGCGGCGCCTTGTCCTGAGAGGGCGCCGCCGCCACCCCTCACCCTACCCTCTCCCTCAAGGGGAGAGGGGATCGGAAGCGTCGAGCGCCGATACCAATCCCTCCGCCGCTTGCAGTTTTGACGACGCCGGCATGCGCGGCGCAGCTGGCCGGATGCTGCGCTGCAACTAGATTGGTCTCGCCAGCCCTTCCTCCGAGGCTGGGAGACCACTATGGCGTCCGACCAAGCGTCCTCCCGCGAGATCTGCGCGCTCGTCCTTCAGGGCGGCGGCGCGCTCGGCTCCTATCAGGCTGGCGTCCTCGAGGCGCTCGCCGAGAACGACCAGTCGCCGGACTGGGTCGCGGGCGTTTCGATCGGCGCGATCAACGCCGCGCTGATCGCCGGCAACCCGCCAGAGAGGCGGATCGAGCGCATGCGGGCCTTCTGGGACCGGGTGACGTCCGGCATCCCGTTCCAGGCCTGGTGGCCGTCCGACGAGGCGCGCGCGGCCTTCAGCAGCTGGAGCGCGGCCTGGGGAACGCTGGTCGGCGCGCCCGGCTTCTTTTCGCCGCGCATCCCGCCCCGCGCGCTCTACCCGTCCGACGCGCCGGGGCCGATCAGCTATTACGACACCGCGCCGCTGCGCGAGACGCTGCTGGAGCTCGTTGATTTCGACCTGATCAACGAGAAGCGCGTGCGCCTCAGCGTCGGCGCGGTCGACGTGGCGACCGGCAACCTCAAGGTGTTCGACAACGTCGCCGACGGGCCGATCGGCCCGGAGCACGTCATGGCTTCCGGCGCCCTGCCGCCGGGATTTCCGCCGGTGAAGGTCGGCGACGCGTTCTACTGGGACGGCGGCCTCGTCTCGAACACGCCGCTGCAGTTCGTTCTCGACGCCGCGAGCGCCGACGAGGTCTCGATCGTCCAGGTCGATCTTTTTCCCGCGCGCGGACCGCTGCCGGAGACGCTCGCCGAGACGGGCGAGCGCGAGAAGGACATCCGCTATTCGAGCCGAACCCGCCTCAACACCGAGGCGCAGCTCGAGCAGCAGCGGATCAAGGCCGCGTTCCGCCGCCTCGCCCGCAAGCTGCCGCCGGAATTCGCCGACGATCCGGACGTCAGATACCTGTCCGAGCGGGCGCGGGAGAGCGCGACGTCGATCCTGCAGCTGATCTATCGCCGCAAGGCCTATGAGAGCGGCTCCAAGGACTACGAGTTCTCGCGCGCGACCATGCTCGACCATTGGGCCGCCGGGCTGGACGACGCGAGGCGCGCCCTCGCCGATCCCGGCTGGATCAACCGCCGGCAGCGCCGCGGCGTCTGGTTTTACGACCCGCTCGGCGGACAGCCGGCGCGGCAAACGCTTCGAAGGAGCGCCAGGACATGAGCCTCACAGGCAAGTTTCTCGCGGGCAAGACGGCCGTCGTCACCGGCTCGACCAGCGGCATCGGCCTCGCGATCGCGCGAAAGCTCGCCGAGGACGGCGCGAACGTCGTCATCAACGGTTTTGGGAAGCCCGACGACATCGAGAAGGAGCGTGCGGCGATCGAGTCGGAGTTCGGCGTGAAGGCCGTCCACTCGCCGACGGACCTGACGAAGCCCGACGAGGTCGAGGCGATGGTGAAGCTCGCCGTCGACAGCTTCGGCTCGGTCGACGTGCTGGTGAACAACGCCGGCGTCCAGTTCGTCTCGCCCATCGAGGAGTTTCCGCGCGAGAAGTGGGACCTCATCATCGCCCTGAACCTGACCGCCGCCTTCCTCGCCATGAAGGCGGCGATCCCACACATGAAGGCAGCCGGCTGGGGCCGGATCATCTCGACCGCCTCGGCCCATTCGCTGACCGCCTCGCCGTTTAAGTCGGCCTATGTGGCCGCCAAGCATGGCATCGCTGGCCTGACCAAGACGGCGGCGCTTGAGCTGGCCACCGACAGGATCACCGCGAACTGCATCTCGCCGGGCTATGTCTGGACGCCGCTCGTCGAGGCGCAGATTCCCGACACGATGAAGGCGCGGGGCCTTTCCCGCGAGCAGGTGATCAACGACGTCCTGCTCGACGCCCAGCCGACCAAGCAGTTCGTGACCGTGGAACAGGTTGGCGCCCTGGCCTCCTTCCTGTGCACCGACGCGGCCGCCAACATCACCGGCGCCAACATCTCGATGGACGGCGGCTGGACGGCCGAATGAGTCGGTCGTTCAGGAAGGCGGTATCGATGTCGAAGGAATCTCGGGGGCTGGTGGAGCCGAGGGGATTCGAACCCCTGACCTCTGCAGTGCGATTGCAGCGCTCTCCCAACTGAGCTACGGCCCCGCGCCCCGAAGGCGCGCCATTTAGGTGGCGGGCCGGTAGGCTGTCAAGGAGAGCCGGCGGGCCGGCGCAGGAAATCGCCGCTCGCGTGAGTTCTTGCCGCCGACGCTTCCGGCCTCTACATCTCGCGCCGCGACAATTCCACGACCGCACAGGGGCTTCACCGACGGATGCGCGCGCTTCTCGACGTCATTCTGCTGGCGCTTCAGCTCTATGTCTGGCTGCTGATCGCCTCCGCCATCCTGTCCTGGCTGATCGCCTTCAACGTCGTGAACACGCGCAACACCGTGGTCTCGACGATCTGGGACTTCCTCTACCGGATCACCGAACCGGTCCTCAGGCCGATCCGCAACATTCTGCCGTATATGGGCGGGATCGACATCTCGCCGCTGGTCCTGATCCTGCTGATCTTCCTGATCCAGCGGGTGATCGCGCTCTACATCTACCCGTACGTTTTCTGACGCTTCGGGCCTGAACGGATTTGGGCGGAGCCTCTCCCCCAAGAGGCTCCGCCCTGTCGGATCGTGCGACGATCGGGGATGACGAGGATCAGTCGCAGACCCGGACCCGGGTGACGTAGCGCTCGCCATAGGCGCCGTAGCGCACGCGCTTTTCGGTCCAGCAGGAGGGTTCGTCGTAGCTGTCGGCGTAGGCGGCGTTGGCCGCGATCGCGCCGAGGATGAGGCCGCCGGCGACCGCGGCGGCGCCGTAGCCTCCGTGGCGATGACCGCCCTTGGCGGAGGCGGCGCCCGGCGCGAGCGCCACGCCGACGACGGCGGCGACTGCGAGGGCCGAGAGAGCCTTGCGGCCGGCGGAGAGCTTGGCGGTCGAGATCAGCTTGGTCATGACGGCATCCCCTCGAGATTTTTTGGAGGACCGCCCGTCGCGGCCCCGATGACCGTCTGTCGCGACCAGCGCGACGACGGTTCAAAGGGGTCAGCTGTTTTTTTTCAGCGCAGGCCGACTGCGTGTTGATACGCGCGTCAGGCCAGCCAGTCCGGGACGCGGTCGAGGGCGATCAGCTCCTCGACGCTCGGCCGCGGCCGGATCACCGCCATGCGGTCGCCGTCGACCATCGCTTCCGCCACCAACGGGCGCGAATTGTAGGTCGACGACTGCGCCGCGCCGTAGGCGCCCGCCGACATGACGCAGACGAGGTCGCCGGCCTCGAGCGCGGCCATCTCGCGGTCGAGCGCGAGGTAGTCGCCGGTCTCGCAGACCGGGCCGACGACGTCGGCGCGAATGCGGGCCGCATGATCCGACAGCCGGCGCACCGGCCAGATCTCGTGATGGGCGTCGTAGAGCGTCGGTCGGATCAGGTCGTTCATGCCGGCGTCGACGATCACAAAGGTCTTGTTTTCGACCTCCTTCACGTAAATGACCCGCGTCAGGAGCACGCCGGCGTTGCCGACGATGAGGCGGCCGGGCTCGAAGATGAGCCTGGCTTCGATGCCCTTGGTGCGCCGCTTCACCATCTCGGCGTAGTCGGCCGGGAGCGGCGGCGCGGCGTTCGAATCGCGATAGGGGATGCCGAGCCCGCCGCCGACGTCGACGTGGTCGATGGCGTGGCCGTCCTGGCGGAGTTCGGCGACGAACTCGACCAGCCGGCCGATCGCCTGGTCGAAGGGCGCGAGTTCGGTGATCTGCGAGCCGATATGCATGTCGACGCCGGACACCTTCAGCCCCGGCAGCCGCACGGCCTCGGCGTAGACGGCCCGGGCGCGGGCGATCGGCACGCCGAACTTCGTCTCGGACGAACCGGTCGAGATCTTGGCGTGGCTCTTGGCGTCGACGTCCGGATTGACGCGCAGCGCGACATGGGCCGTCGCGCCCTTGGCGGCGGCGATCTCGGACAGCAGGCGGAGCTCGGGCTCGCTCTCGACGTTGAAGCAGAGGATGCCGGCGTCGACCGCCAGAGCGAGCTCCTCGGCCGTCTTGCCGACGCCGGAGAAGGTGACGCGGTCCGCCGGACAGCCGGCCTCGAGCGCGCGCCTGAGTTCGCCGCCCGAGACCACGTCCATGCCGGTGCCGAGCTTCGCGAGCGTCGTCAGCACCGCCTGGTTCGACAGCGCCTTCACGGCGTAGCAGATCAGGTGGTCGACGCCCGCGAAGGCCTCGTCGAAGACCCGCACGTGGCGCGTCAGAGTCGCGCGCGAATAGACATAGGTCGGCGTTCCGACCTCTTCGGCGATGCGCGCGAGGGGCACGCCCTCGGCATGGAGGGCGCCGTCGACGTAATCGAAGTGATGCATGGGAAAAGCGGCTCCCGCCGCGAAGACATCGTCAGTTCAGAAGGCGGTCCAGCACGAAGGGCCGCGTCGGCTTCTTCGGCTCTTTCTTGGTCGTGCCGTCGGGCCGCGTGTGCGTCTCCATCGGCGTGCCCTGCGGATATTCCGGATCGCCCCTGCGGCCGCAGCCTGCGATGGCGAGGCTCGTCGCGAGCAGCAGGACGACGGCGGCGGCGCGGGTCATCGGCACGGGAGATCCTTTGGGTCGGACCGCGCGGTTCTAACGGCTTTTGGACTTCCCCGATAGGCTCCGAACCACCCTGTGGTCGTCCTCCGTCCAAGCCGGGCCATTCCGCGCTTCAGCGGCTCCGATCGCGGCTCAGCCCCTGGCCTCTTTGGCCAGCCTCTTGCGCCAGCGGGCCGCCTGCGCGCGCACGTTCTTTGGGGCGGTGCCGCCATAGCTGACGCGGCTCTTCACCGAATTGCCGACGCCGAGCACCTCGAACACCGCCTCGGTGATGCGCGGCTCGACCTCCTGCATCTCGGCGAGCGGCAGCTTCTCCAGCGCGACGTTCGCGGCCGCGGCCTTGCCGACGATCCGGCCGACGACGTGGTGCGCCTCGCGGAACGGCATGCCGACGACCCGAACCAGCCAGTCGGCGAGGTCGGTCGCCGTGGCGTAGCCGGCGCCGGCGGCCTTCTTCATGGCGGCGAGGTTCGGCTCGATGTCACGGACCATGCCGGCGGTCGCTGCGATCGACAGCGAGAGCGTGTCGAGCGCGTCGAACAGGCCCTCCTTGTCCTCCTGCATGTCCTTGGAATAGGCGAGCGGCAGGCCCTTCATGACGGTCAGCATGCCGACCAGCGCGCCGACGACGCGGCCGGTCTTGCCGCGCACCAGCTCGGCCGCGTCCGGGTTGCGCTTCTGCGGCATGATCGAGGAGCCGGTCGAGAACCGGTCCGACAGCTTCACGAAGCCGAACTGCGGCGTCGACCACAGCACCAGCTCCTCGGCGAAGCGCGACAGGTGGCCGGCGCAGATCGAGGCGAGCGCCAGCGTCTCCAGCACGAAGTCGCGGTCCGAGACGGCGTCGAGCGAATTCGCGGTCGGGCGGTCGAAGCCGAGCGACTTCGCCGTCATCTCCCGGTCGATCGGGAAGGAGGTGCCGGCGAGCGCCGCCGAGCCGAGCGGGCACTCGTTGAGGCGCCGGCGCGCATCGGCGACGCGGCCACGATCGCGGCCGATCATCTCGACATAGGCGAGCAGGTGGTGGCCGAAGGTCACCGGCTGGGCGCTCTGCAGATGGGTGAAGCCCGGCATGACTGCGGCGGCGTGCTTCTCCGCCGTCTCGATCAGCGCGGCCTGAAGGTCGCGCAGCTGGCCGTCGAGCCCGTCGAGCGCGTCGCGCACGAACAGCTTGAAGTCGGTCGCGACCTGGTCGTTGCGCGAGCGGGCGGTGTGCAGGCGACCCGCCGCCGGCCCCGCGATCTCCGCGAGCCGGCTCTCGACGTTCATGTGAATGTCCTCGAGAGCGCGCGAGAATTTGAACGTGCCGGCCTCGATCTCGGCCAGCACCTCGTCCAGACCCTTGGCGATCGCGGCGGCGTCCTCCTGGGAGACGACGCCGGCCGCGGCGAGCATCGCGACATGGGCCTTTGAGCCGCGTATGTCCTGGGCGTAGAAGCGGCGGTCGAAATCGATCGAGGCGTTGATCGCCTCCAGCACCGCGTCTGGTCCCTCGGCGAACCGGCCGCCCCACATCGCGTTGCTCATCGTTCATCCTTCCGGCCGCTCTCGGCCGCACAATTCGAGGCGTTCAGCGTATGACAGAACAGGCGACGGGACCGCGCCGCTCCTTCGCCCGGCCGCTGCTGCTCGCGGGCCTTGGCGTGCTCGGCGCGGGCGCGCTCGCCCTATACGGGATCGGAGGCGACGACAAGGCCGCGTCCTGCGCCGCGAGCAAGGAGACGCTCGCCTCGATCAAGAAGGCGGCCGTCGGCGAGGTGGCGGCGGTCGCGACGCCGGACAAGCCGCGACCGCTCCCGGCGCTCGCCTTCAAGGACGCTTCGGGCGCCGACCTGTCGCTCGACCGCTTCAAGGGCAAGGTCGTGCTGCTCAACCTCTGGGCCACCTGGTGCGCGCCCTGCCGCAAGGAAATGCCGGCGCTCGACAAGCTGCAGGCGGAGGAAGGCGGCGAGAGCTTCGAGGTCGTTCCCGTCTCGCTGGACTTCGGATCGGCGGACAAGCCGAAGAAGTTCCTGGAGGAGATCGGCGCGAAGAAGCTTGCGCTCTATCACGACCCTTCGAGTAAGGTGCTGGCGTCCCTGAAGGCGGTCGGGCGCGGGACGGGGCTGCCGACCACGCTGATCCTCGACCGTGCGGGCTGCGAGATCGCCTATCTGCCCGGCCCCGCCGAATGGGCGAGCGACGAGGCGAAGGAACTGGTGAAGGCGGCGCTGGGGAAGTGACCAGCCTCAGGCGCGCACCAGGATCTTGCCTTTCGCCTCGCGACGTTTGATCCGGCCGATCGCCTCGGCGGTCTCGGACAGCGGCAGCACCGCGTCGACATGGGCGGAGATTTCGCCAGCGGCCGCCCAGTCGAACAGGCGGGCGAGTTCGGCGCGGTGGGCGGCCGGCTCGCGTTCGACATGGGCGCCCCAGAACACGCCGCGCACGTCCGCGCCCTTCAGCATGGGGATGTTGAGCGGAAGCTTCGGGATGTCGCCGGCCGCGAAACCAATGACGAGGTGCCGGCCGCGCCAGGCGAGCGCCCGGACGCTCGCCTCGGCGTAGTCGCCGCCGAGCGGGTCGTACACGACGTCGACGCCGCGCCCGTCCGTCAGCTCCTTGAGCCGCGTCTTCAGATCCTCGCGGCTGTAGTCGACGAAGTCGTCGGCGCCGCGCGCGCGGGCGAAATCGAGTTTGGCCGGCGAGGAGGCGCAGGCGATCACCCGGGCGCCGAGCAGCTTGCCGATCTCGACCGCCGCGATCCCGACGCCGCCGCTCGCTCCAAGAACCGCAAGCGTCTCGCCGCGCTTGAGGCCGCCGCGGTCGGCAAGGGCGTGGAGCGTCGTGCCGTAGGTGATGATCAGGCCGGCCGCGCGATCGAGGCCGAGCTCTTCCGGGACGAGCGTCAGCTGGTCGGGCCGCGCGACGACCTTCTTCCGGCAGCAGCCATAGCCGAGATAACCGGCCACCCGGTCGCCGGGCGCCAGGCCCTCGACGCCCGCGCCGACGGCCGAGACCGTGCCGGCCATCTCGCCGCCGGGCGAAAACGGCAAAGTCGGCCTGGTCTGGTAGCGCCCCTCGATGATGAGGGAATCGAAGAAGTTGAGCGCCGCGAATGCGACGTCCACGACGACCTCGCCAGGACCGGGTTCGGGATCCGGCAGTTCGACAAGCGTCAGCCGCTCAGGCGGGCCGAGCTCTTCACAGAGAATGGCTTTCAATTCAGGTCGCGTCCTGGAGGCCGTCGTCTTCGAGGCGACGCCTTAACCGACCGAAGGCCAGCCGGATACGCGACTTTACGGTGCCGAGCGGCAGGCCGGTCGCCATCGCGATCTCGCTGTGCGAGCGGCCCTCATAGAAGGCGAGCCTGACCAGCGACAGCTGCTCGGCCGGCAGCACGCGCATCGCGCGGCGGACCAGCGTCTCGCGCTGGCTCGCCGCCAGCGCCTCGTCCGGCCGGGGCCGGTCGTCGACCGGATCCGCCGTGTCCTCCAGCCGCGCTTCGCCGCCATGGGCGCGTCGCAGAAGGTCGATGCGGCGATTGCGGGCGATGCGATAGAGCCAGGTGCCGACCGAAGATTTGGCGGGATCGAACTGGTCCGCCTTGCGCCACAGCGCGACCATGGCGTCCTGCGAGACCTCCTCGGCGAGCGCGGCGTCCGCGCCGAGACGCTGGAGATAGGCCGCGAGCCGCGGCGCGTAGTGGTCGAACAGCGCGGCGAACGCCTCGCGGTCGCGATCGTTTGCGACCCGTGCGACGAGCTCGGCCATGTCGGCTCCGGTCGAGCCGGACGGCTGTTCGATCGGTCGGCTCAAGAGGCTCTCCTCCAGGCGGCGCCGAGAAAGCGATGCGCGCAATCTAACGTTCCACGAGCCGACGACCAGCTCAACCCCCTCAGACGTCTCGAATCCCGCGCGCGAGGAGCATCAAATTTTCCTAAAACTTTTGCGCCTAGCCTCGAAAAGTCCGCGATTCGAGGACGATTCCGAACGCTTCGGTCGCGGCCGGGGCTTGGCTTCCGGCGCGCGTCAGAGTTTGAATGCGCCGCAGCGCAGACGAGTCCGTCACGAGAGCGAGCTTCATGGTCAATCGCGTCACGCCCCTCCTAGCCCTGGCCGCCGTCGCGGCCGCATTCGGCCTGGTCGGCGAAGCCGTCGCGCAGGCGCCGGCCGGCGTGCAGCCGACGGAGATCGGCTCCTTCAAGGACTGGAAGGCCTATGCGGCGCCGGTGAAGGGCGGAAAGGTGTGCTACGCGCTGGCGACGCCCCAGCAGCCGCAGTCCTCGCGCCGGCGCCGGCGCTCCGAGCCGACCCCGCCGCCCGAGGGAGCCTACTTCTTCATCTCGAACCGTCCGCATGACGGCGTCCAGAACGAGGTCAGCGTCATGCCAGGCTTCGCGCTGAAGCCCAACAGCGAGGTCGAGCTGACCGTGGATGGCGCGACGTTCCGCCTCTACACGCGCGGCGACGGCGCCTTCATGAACAACAACGAGGACCAGGCCGCGCTGGTCGAGGCGATGCGCGGCGGCCGGCGGGCCATGACCGTCGAGGCGACCTCGGCCCGCGGACGCAAGTCGACCCAGAGCTATTCGCTCGCCGGCATTTCGGACTCGCTCGACAAGATCAACTCCGAGTGCCGCGCAGCCGCCGCGCCGAAGCGCTGACAGGCGTCAGCCCGGATAATCGACCCGCAGCAGCGTGAGCCCCTCCGGCGGGGCAACCGGACCGCAGGCCCTGCGGTCCGCCGCCTTGAGCGCGGCGGCGAGATCGTCGGCGCTCCATTTGCCCAGACCGACCTCGACCAGCGATCCGGCCATCGACCGCACCTGATTGTGCAGGAAGGAGCGGGCGTCGGTCTCGATCAGCACCTCGTCACCGTCGCGCCGGACGTCCAGTCGGTCGAGCGTCTTCACCGGGCTCGCGGCCTGGCAGGCGGCTGATCGGAACGTCGTGAAATCGTGGCGGCCGAGCATGCGTTTCGCCGCGACGTCCATCGCCGCGACGTCGAGCCGTTTCGGCACGCGCCATGCGCGCCCCGCGAGCAGGGCGAGCGGCGGCCGCCGATCGACGATGCGATAGCGGTAGTGTCGGCGAATCGCCGAATGCCGCGCGTCGAAATCCTCTCCGACCTCTTCCGCGTCGAGCACCGCGACCGGCGCCGGCCGCAGATGCGCGTTGGCGGCGTCGCGCAGGACGTCGGGGCGGAAAGGCCGCGCCAGATCGACATGGGCGACCTGTCCGGAGGCGTGGACGCCGGCGTCGGTGCGCCCGGCGCCCTTGACCACGACCCTCTCGCCCGTGAAGGCGGCGATGGCGGCCTCCAACGCGCCCTGCACGGACGCCCCGTTCGCCTGCCGCTGCCAGCCGACAAAAGGCGCGCCGTCATACTCGATCAGCAGCCGGTAGCGCGGCATGTCAGCCGAGCCGATCGCCGCGCGCCAGCCGCGCGCCGTTGAGGAAGGCGCCGGCGTCGACCGGCAGTTTTCCCGCGCGCTGGACCAGCGAGAACCGCACCGCGCCCTCCCCGCAGGCGACGGCGAGCCGGTCGTCGAGCAGCTCTCCGGGCGCGCCTGCGCCTTCCGCGAGACCGGAGCGCAGAACCTTCACGCGCTCCCCGTTGAAGTCGAACCAGGCGCCGGGGAAGGGCGACAGGCCGCGGATGCGGTCATGCACCTCGCGCGCCGGGCGCGACCAGTCGATCCGCGCCTCGGCCTTCTCGATCTTGCTGGCGTAGACCGCGCCGTCCTCGCTTTGGGGCCGGAAGGTCAGCGCGTCGCGCGACAGGGCGGCCACGGCGCGGCCCATCAGGTCGGCGCCGATGACCTGGAGGCGATCATGCAATTCTCCGGCCGTCTCGTCGGGGCCGATCGTGACCTTTTCCGCCATGGCGACCGGTCCGGTGTCGAGGCCTTCCTCCATGCGCATGACCATCACGCCGGTCTCGGCGTCGCCGGCCATGACCGCGCGCTGGATCGGCGCCGCGCCGCGCCAGCGCGGCAGCAGGGAGGCGTGCAGGTTGAGGCAGCCGAGAGCTGGGACCTCGAGCGCGGCCGTGGGCAGGATCAAGCCGTAGGCGACGACGATGGCGGCGTCCGGCTCGAGCTCCGCAAAGGCGTCGACCGTCGCCTCGTCGCGGAACGATCGCGGCGTGAAGACGGGGAGATTGAAGCCTTCGGCGAGCTGGTGGACCGGCGTCCTGGTCAGCTCCAAGCCGCGCCGGCCAGCAGGCTTCGGCGCGCGCGTATAGACGCCGACGATCTCGTGGCCCTGGCCGACCAGCTCCGAAAGGACGGGCGCGGCGAAATCCGGCGTGCCCATGAAGACGAGGCGCATTGATGCTCCTTGGACCGCTGCTCATCCGCGACCGTCATGCCCGGACTTGATCCGGGCATCCATCCGTTCACTCAAGAGGATGAATCGCCGGGTCACGCCCGGCGACGACGCCTTCGCGCTGTTCAGTCCTCGACCGGCTCGGGCTCGCGGCGCTCGCGCTTCTCGCGGCGCGGGAAGGAGGGCAATTCGCCGACGGCTCGCGCCTTCTCGAACTTCTTCACCACCCGGTCGCGCTTCAGCCGCGAGATGTGATCGATGAACAGCACGCCGTTCAGATGGTCGATCTCATGCTGGACGCAGACCGCGAGCAGACCGTCGGCGGCGAGTTCGCGCACGGCGCCGGTCTCGTCGAGATAGCGCACCGTCACCTCGGCCGGGCGCTCGACCTCCTCGTAGTAGTCCGGGATCGACAGGCAGCCTTCCTCGTAGGCCTGCAGGGCCTCGGAGGCCGAGACGATCTGCGGGTTGATCAGCGTCAGCGGCTGCGGCTCATCGTCCTTGCCGGCAAGGTCGATCGTCACCACGCGCTTCGGGATTCCGATCTGGATCGCGGCGAGGCCGATGCCCGAGGCGTCGTACATCGTCTCGTACATCGTCTTGACCAGCGCCTTCACGTCGGCGTCCGAGGCCGAGACGTCGGCGCTCATCAGTCGAAGTTTCGGGTCGGGCAGATAGACGAGCGGCGCGCCGGCCATGGGCGATCGAGCCTCTGGAACATCAGGGAAGTCGACCGCGGTTAAGCCCTTGCGGCGCGCCCGTCAACATGTTCTTAATTTGTTCGCTTCACGACTGACCTTCAATGGCCAAAGACGTGCTCTTCCAGATCGGCGGCCTCGCCGTCACCCCCGCAGAGGCGATGGTCGCGCTGGCCTTCGCCTGCGTGGCGGCGCTGACGCTCGTGCTTCTCGTCCTGATCGGCTCGAACGCCGCGCGGCGCCGTGAGGCGCGCGAGGCGGCGTACCGGGCGGAAGAGGCTGAGGAGCGGCTCGCCGGCCTCGAGCGGCTGCAGGCCGAGGCGACCGGCCGGCTGCAGGCCTTCGCCTCGGCGCTCGGCCAGCGGCAGTCCGACCTCGCGCGCGGCGTGTCGGAACGGCTCGACGCCGTCGGCACGCGCATCGGCGACGGGCTGTCGGCCGGCGGTCAGGCGACGGCGGAACAACTCAAGAAACTGGAGGCGCGGCTGGCCGTGATCGACGCCGCCGGCGCCTCGATCGGCGCGCTTGCGGGACAGGTCACGGACCTCAAGGCGATCCTCGCCAACAAGCCCGCGCGCGGCGCCTTCGGACAGGGCCGGATGGAGGCGATCCTGAAGGACGCGCTGCCGCCGTCGGCCTGCACGTTCCAGGCGCAGCTGTCGACCGGGGTGCGCCCCGACGCGCTGATCCGCCTGCCTGGGGACCCGCGCCCGCTCGCGGTCGACGCCAAGTTCCCGCTCGAGGGGTTCGAACGCCTGCGGCTCGCAGACGGCGCGGACGCGCTCAAGGCGGCGGAGGCGAAGGTGCGGGCCGACGTCGGCCGGCATGTCTCCGACGTCGCGCAGAAATATCTGCTTGCCGGCGAGACGCAGGACGTCGCGCTGCTGTTCGTGCCCTCCGAGCAGATCCACGCCGAGCTCGCCGAGCGCTTCGACGACATCGTCGCCCGCGCGCACCGTGCGCGGGTGCTGATCGTCTCGCCCTCGCTGCTGATGCTGGCGGTCCAGATCGTCCAGGGCCTGACGCGCGACGCCGCAATGCGCGAGCAGGGCCGCCTGATCCAGACCGAGGTCGGCCGACTGCTGGAGGACGTGCGCCGGATCGGCGAGCGCGTCGAGAAGCTTAAAGCGCATTTCGGTCAGGTCGCGGGCGACCTCGACCAGATCGCGATCTCGACCGAGAAGGTGACGCGCCGGGGCATGCGGCTGGAGCAGCTGGAGCTCGGCGAGGCCGAGGCGCCTGGGCCAGTCCTTCCGTTCAGAGGCGAGGCGGCGGAATGATGTCTTGTCCCGGCCTTGAGCCGGAACAAGAGGTTTAGGCCGCCCCGAAGCTCGACTTGCCGCCATGGGTCGCCGACCATTCGGCCGGCTTGTTGAGGAAGGCCTCGACGTCGGCGAGCTTGCCGGGATCGACCTTGCCGTCCTCCTTCATCACCGCGAGGACGTCCCAGAAGGTCGCAAGCTCGGTGAGCTTGACGCCGATCCGCTCCATCGTGGCGCGGCTCTCCGGGAAGATGCCGTAGTGGAACACGACGAAGGCGTGCTCCACGATCTGCCCGGCCTCGCGCAGCGCTTCGCAGAAAGCGACCTTGGAGCCGCCGTCGGTGGCGAGGTCCTCGACCAGGATGGTCCTGTGCCCTTCCGTCACCGCGCCCTCGATCCGGGCGTTGCGGCCGAAGCCCTTCGGCTTCTTGCGGACGTAGAGCATCGGCAGCATGAGCCGCTCGGCGATCCAGGCCGAGAAGGGAATGCCCGCGGTCTCGCCGCCCGCCACCGCGTCGAGGCTTTCATAGCCCGCCTCGCGGAGAATGGTCGCGGCGGCGTCGTCCATCAGCTGGCGGCGCAGGCGCGGGTAGGAGATCAGCTTGCGGCAGTCGGTGTAGACCGGGCTCGCCCAGCCCGAGGTGAAGATGAACGGCTCCTCGGGGCGCACATGGATCGCGCCGACCTCGAGCATCGCGCGCGCCACGCGCCTGCCGATCGCGTCGCGGGAGGGCGTGGATGCGGGTTCGGTCATGACGGTCTCCGGAATTTTCCGGGGCCGAGCGATATCGGATGAAACACGCCGCGTCACGCGCGCAGGACTGGCGATCCACCGCCCGTCGCGGCGGAAGCGTCTACTCCTCCGCCTTCGACTCCACCGCGTCGATGACCTGGAGGCTCCGCGGGTCCGGCATCGAGATGATGTTGTAGCCGCTGTCGACGAAATGGACCTCGCCGGTGACCCCGCCCGAAAGCTCGGAGGCGAGATAAAGCGCCGAGCCGCCGATCTCGTCGATCGTCACGGTCCTGCGCAGCGGGGCGTGGCGGCGCTGGAAGTCGTACATCAGCCGCGCGTCCGCGATGCCGGCGCCGGCGAGCGTCCGGACCGGACCGGCCGAGATCGCGTTCACGCGGATTCCGAGCGGGCCGTAGTCGACCGCGAGGTAGCGCACGCTCGCCTCCAGCGCTGCCTTGGCGACGCCCATGACGTTGTAGTTCGGCATGACGCGGGTCGAGCCGCCATAGGTCAGCGTAATGGCCGCGCCGCCGTTCGGCATCATCTCGGCCGCGCGCTTGACGAGCTCGGTGAAGGAGAAGGCGGAGATCACCATCGTGCGCGAAAAATTCTCGCGGCTGGTGTCGGCGTAGCGGCCCTTCAGCTCGTTCTTGTTCGAGAAACCGATGGCGTGGATCAGGATGTCGAGCGAGCCCCAGCGCTCCTTGAGCGCCGCGAACACCTGATCGACGGAGGCGAGGTCCTCGACGTCGCACGGCAGCACGAGGTCGGAGCCGATCGATTCCGCGAGCGGCCGAACGCGCTTTCCGAGCGCCTCGCCCTGATAGGTGAAGGCGATCTCCGCGCCCGCCGCCGACAAAGCGCGCGCGACGCCCCAGGCGATCGAGTGGTTGTTGGCGACGCCCATGACGAGCGCGCGTTTGCCCGAGAGAAGTCCGGCGACCATCAGGTCCTCCAATCCGTCGGCCGGACCGGCGCGAACGGCAGCCCCACCCTCAGTCGTCATTCTCCGGCTTGTCCGGAGGATCCATCGTCGACGTAGCGCGCGCCGGCCCGGGCATCGAGCCCGTGGCGGGCATGGGTCCTCCGGACAAGCCGGAGGACGACGAAGCTCATTAGGACGGGCCGCCCGTCACCCGTTGAAACGCTCGAACACCAGCGTCGCGTTGGTGCCGCCGAAGCCGAAGGAGTTCGACATCACGGCGTCGAGCGTCACGTCGTCCTTGCGTTCGCGAAGGATCGGCATGTCGGCGAAGGCCGGATCGAGCTCCTGGATGTTGGCGCTCTCGGCCAGGAAGCCGTTCTGCATCATCAGGAGCGAATAGATCGCCTCCTGCACGCCCGCTGCGCCGAGCGAATGGCCGGTCAGCGACTTGGTCGCGGAGATCGGCGGGCACTTGTCGCCGAACACAACGCGCAGCGCCTCGATTTCCTTGAGGTCGCCGACCGGCGTCGATGTCGCGTGCGGATTGACGTACTGGATCGGGTTCTTGGCCGTCGCCATCGCCATCTTCATGCAGCGCGCCGCGCCCTCGCCGGACGGCGCGACCATGTCGTAGCCGTCCGAGGTCGCGCCATAGCCGGTCAGCTCGGCGTAGATCTTCGCGCCGCGCGCCTTGGCGTGCTCGAGCTCCTCCAGAACCAGCACTCCCGCGCCGCCCGCGATGACGAAGCCGTCGCGGTCCTTGTCGTAGGCGCGGCTCGCGATCGCCGGCGTGTCGTTGAACTTCGAGGACATCGCGCCCATCGCGTCGAACAGCACCGACAGCGTCCAGTCGAGCTCCTCGCAGCCGCCCGCGAACATCACGTCCTGCTTGCCGAGTTGGATCGCCTCGGCGGCGTTGCCGATGCAGTGGCTCGACGTCGCGCAAGCCGAGGAGATCGAATAGTTGACGCCCTTGATCTTGAACCAGGTGGCGAGCGTCGCGGACGCCGTCGAGGACATCGCTTTCGGCACCGCGAACGGCCCGACGCGCTTCGGTCCCTTTTCGCGGGTGACGTCGGCGGCCTCGACGACCGTCTTGGTCGACGGGCCGCCCGAGCCCATGATGATGCCGGTGCGCTCGTTGGAGACGTCGCTCTCCTCAAGGCCCGAATCCCGGATCGCCTGGTCCATCGCGACGTGGTTCCAGGCCGTGCCGCCGGCGTGGAAACGCATGGCGCGACGGTCGACGATCTGGCTGGCGTCGAGCGTCGGCGCGCCCTCGACCTGGCAGCGGAAGCCGCGCTTGGCGTATTCCTCGGCGAAGGAGATGCCGGACTTGGCCTCGCGCAGGGAGGCGACGACCTCCTGGGTCGAGTTCCCGATCGAGGACACGATGCCCATGCCGGTGACGACGACACGCTTCACTGAAAGCGCCTCCCTTGAACGCCGGCCGGGCGCTCGCGCGCCTCTTGTCCGGCCTTTAGCCTCTCCGCGCGGACTTAAGCCGCGGCGGCGTCCTTGAACAGGCCGACGCGCAGGTCCGAGGCCTTGTAGATGGTCTCTCCATCCGCCTCGAGCCAGCCGTCGGCGATGCCGAGATTGAGGCGGCCCTTCACCACGCGTTTGAAGTCGACGCCGTAGACGACCTTCTTGACGCTCGGCAGCACCTGGCCGGTGAACTTGACCTCGCCGGTGCTGAGCGCGCGGCCGCGGCCCGGCAGGCCGAGCCAGCCGAGATAGAAGCCGGTCATCTGCCAGAGCGCGTCGAGGCCGAGGCAGCCCGGCATCACCGGGTCGCCCTTGAAGTGGCAGTCGAAGAACCAGAGGTCGGGCTTCACGTCGAGCTCGGCGCGGATATGGCCCTTGCCGCTCGGGCCGCCGTCCTCGGAGATCTCGGTGATCCGGTCGAACATCAGCATCGGCGGCAGCGGCAGCTGGGCGTTGCCCGGGCCGAACATCTCGCCGCGCCCGCAGGCGAGCAGATCCTCATACTCAAAGCTTGAACGGCGATCCGACATCTGGGCCTTTCGAATTCTGGGCGAGACAGGGCGGTCCGGGCGACGGACCGGCCTGCGCGACGCGCGCCTCCCTAGCACAGCTGCGCGACGAGCGAAAAGCCGGGGGTCGTCAGGCGTCGTGACACGACTTCGCGCGGCCCGCGCGGGGGTGCCGGGGCCACGGCCGGCCGAAGAAGACGCGACGCGGCGTCGCGCTGGTTGCCGACGCATCGCCGGCGATGTATTATATCCAAGAATAAGAAGGGGTTCGGCGTGTTCCTCGCAGCCTGAACTCAAGCGTCGGAGAGGGTCCGGCGGACTTTTGTAACGCTTGTAAAGAAAGACGAAGAGACCCGACGATGGCCGAAACGACGACCACCGCCGCGCCAGCCGCCTACGACCGCGTCGTCGATTGTGGTCTGCGCCCCTCGCTCTGCGTCGCCCGCGACGTGGGCGCCATGCTCCGCGACTCCGGTCTCCGTCCCACCCGCCAGCGCATCGCGCTCGGGCGCCTGCTCTACGCGAAGGGCGACCGGCACGTGACGGCGGAGATCCTGCACGAGGAGGCGATGCGCGCCCGCGTGCCAGTGTCGCTCGCGACCGTCTACAACACGCTCCACCAGTTCACCGAAGTGAACCTGCTGCGCGAGCTCGCGATCGACGGCTCCAAGACCTGGTTCGACACCAACGTCACCGACCACCACCACTTCCTCGTCGAGGACGACAACCGGCTGATGGACATCCCGGGCGCCCATATCGAGGTGTCCGCGCTCCCGGACATTCCGGAAGGCATGGAGGTCGCCCGCGTCGACGTCGTCGTCCGCCTGCGCAAGAAGCGCGACGCCTGACCGCATCGGTGTGAGAGTTTCGACGGCCGTCGCGGCGACGCGGCGGCCGTTTTCGTTTCCGGCGCGCCGCCGGCCTTCTGGTCCCGGCTGGAGGCCGAGACACGGCGTCGACGCTCAGTCGAAGCGTTCGCCCGGATAGACGCCCCACAGGCGCGTCTGCTCGATGAAGCCGTCGAACCCCTCGCCTTCGACCCGGCACCAGTCGCCGTCGCACTTCTTGACCTCGACCAGCACCTTGGGCTCAAGCCGCGCCGCGAGGCGTTCGGAGGAACTGGCCTTCACGAACAGAGGAAGCGCCGGATCCTTCGCCCATGGCGCGACCAGCGCGGTGCGGCGACCGGACAGCAGCGAGTGCCACACCCAGCCTTCCGAGCCTTCCGAATCGCGGATGCGGCGCCAGTTGTCGTATTCGGCCGTGATCTCCACCGGCTCGCCGGCGCGGCGATAGACGAAGGCCACCGGGTAGTCCTTGGTCGGTCCCTGGCGCACGAACACCTTGCCGGCCTTGAGGCTCACATAGCGCGGGACCGGAAGTCCCGAGACCGGACCGATCATGACGCCGGACTCAAGCTCCTTCGCGGCCTGCGCGCAGGCCGGCGCAGCGACGAAAACGCCTCCGGCCAGAGCGCTCATGGCGGCCAAGACGAGGCTGGCGAGGATCGATCGGCTCGGCATTCGGGCGGTTTCCGTCTAGTGGCCGTCTTGCGTTTGGGTCGTCGTCTGCTAGAGACGGCCCGAGCCTTCGCGCGAGGCGTCCTGGGCTCATCGTCCGAGCCAGCATCGCCCGTCGCGGTTGACGCGGGATTAACCGTAACTCCGCCGTTTCCGGATCAGGTCGCACCGTCATGAAGAAGCGTCCGCTCGTCATCGTCACACGCCGGCTGCCCGACGTGATCGAGACGCGCATGCGCGAGCTGTTCGACGCGCGCCTCAACCACGAGGACGAGCCGTTCACGCAAGCCCAGCTCGCCTCGGCGATCGCCGAGGCCGACGTGCTGGTGCCGACCGTGACCGACCGCATCGACGCCGGCCTGCTCGGCGGCGCCGGCGAGAACCTCAAGCTGATCGCGAATTTCGGCAACGGCGTCGACAACATCGACGTGCAGACCGCGCTCAACCGCGGCATCACCGTCACCAACACGCCGGGCGTCCTGACCGAGGACACGGCCGACATGACGATGGGCCTCATCCTGGCCGGCCCGCGGCGCATCGCCGAGGGCGCGCGCGTCGTGCCGGACGAGCAGGAATGGAACGGCTGGTCGCCGACCTGGATGCTCGGCCGCCGGATCTGGGGCAAGCGCCTCGGCATCGTGGGCATGGGCCGCATCGGCCAGGCCGTCGCGCGCCGCGCCAAGGCCTTCGGCCTGTCGATCCACTACCACAACCGCAAGCGGGTCTCGCAGAGCGTCGAGGACGCGCTGGAGGCGACCTACTGGGAGAGCCTCGACCAGATGCTCGCCCGCATGGACATTGTGTCGGTGAACTGCCCGCACACGCCGGCGACCTATCACCTGCTCTCGGCGCGGCGCCTGAAGCTTCTGAAGCGCGACGCCTATGTGGTGAACACCGCCCGCGGCGAAGTCGTCGACGAAGGCGCCCTCGCCCGCATGCTGGACGCCGGCGAACTCGCGGGCGCGGCGCTCGACGTGTTCGAGAACGAGCCGGCGGTGAACCCCAAGCTCGTCCGCCTCGCGCGGCAGAACAAGGTGGTGCTGCTGCCCCATCTCGGCTCCGCCACCATCGAGGGCCGCGTCGACATGGGCGAGAAGGTCATCGTGAACATCAAGACCTTCATGGACGGCCACCGTCCGCCGGACCGCGTCATCCCCGCGATGCTCTGAGTCCGCGCGCGCCCGACCCCAGTCGGGCGACGAGGCAGCCTTACGATCGATTCTGCCGAATCGCCGACAGGCGCGACGGCCGACAGGCCGTGCGCGCCGAAGAAGCTCAGCGCGACGGGTTGGAGGCGGCGGAGGCGCTCTTCCAGGCGTCGAAGGCCTGATCGAACGCCTGCTTGCCGGGGGTGCCCTTCTCGAGCGTCAGGACCGCGCGGCGCCCGTTGTCGTACAGGATCGGCACGTCGATCCAGCTGCGGTCGCGCAGCAGCTGCTCGTTGACCGTCTTCTCGCTCTCGACATTGGACAGGCCGATCAGGAAGAAGCCGTTGGTGACCTTCACCGACAGGCCCGACACGGCCGCGCCGCGGGCCGATTCGTCCGTCTTCATCAGGACGCCCGGCACGTTCGAGACGCCGGCGTTCGGGAAGTCCGGGGGCAGCACGAACTGGACCTCGATCGTGTGGCTCGCCGGGAGCGTGGCGTCGAGATTGCGGCGCAGGGTCAGGATCGCGCGGAGATTTCGTCCCGGGATGTCGATTTCGCCCCGAAGCGCGGTGTCGAGCGGCTGGTTCGCGCCGCCGCTGACCGACTCCGTGCGCCAGACGACGGAGCCCGTCAGCGCCTCGCCGGACTGCTGGTTCGGACCTTCCTCGTAGAGCACGGCGCGCTGAGAGACGAGCGGGCCGGCCGGAGCGGGCTCCGGCTTGGTTTCCTGCGGCGCGGGCTCGGGAGCGGGCGTCGGAGCCGGCGCAGGCGCGGTCGCTTCAGGCGCGCGCGCCTCCTTCTGCTCGTCAGCCGGGGCCGGCGCAGGCGGCGAAGCGGGCGCGGGCTCGGCCGGCTTCGTCTCCGCCGGCTGGTCCTGCTGCGGCAGCCGATCGGCGCTCTTGGTCTCAGGCGCTGCGGCGTCCGGGGCCTTCGCGGCCTCCTCGGGCTTGGGCTCGGGCGCCGTCTGGGCGCTCTCCTGCGAGCCGCCGCCTGAGAACAGCGAGGCGATCTGTCCGCGGGCGGCGAACAGCCCGGCGACGACGGCGATCACGGCCAGCGCCCCGAGGGCGACGAGCGGCGCGGAGCGGCCGCTTTTCCGGGACGAGGCGCCGGCGCCCGCCGACTGGACGATCGGACGGCCATCGGCGCGCGTCGCGGGACGCGCCTTGTTAGACTTCGCCGCGCCGGCTTTCGCCGGCGCCGGACCGGACTGCGCAGGCTTGGACTGGGCGGGCTGGGAC
>CABHPB010000103.1 GCA_902168115.1 uncultured Methylopila sp.
AGGCCAAGGAGGCGGAAGGCGAGGCGGAAAGCGCGCTCAACCAGGTGACCAGCGTCGTTGCCGAAAAGGCGCAGGCGCAGATGGAGGCCGCCAAGCAACAGGCGATCGCCAGCCTCAAGCTGCCGGAGCTGCGTGAGGAGGAGGCGAAGGCCGGTGCCGCCCTGCAGCGTCTGCAGATCGCCCGCGGCCAGCTCGAGGAAGAGGCAAACCGCCTGCTGAAGCGCCGGGACGAACTGACCCGCCGGCTCGTCCAGCTCGGCGACGATATCAGCCGCGAAGAAGGGCTCGCCGCCGACAATACCGCCTTCCTCGAAAAGCTCGGCGAGGAAGAGGCCGAACTCAACGACATGCTCGCCGATTCCGGCGCCGAAGCCGAAGAGTTGCGCGAGACTTTCGAGGCTGCCGCGGCGTCGCTTGCCGCGAGCGAGGCGCTGTTTTCGGCAATCACCGCCGAGCGCGCCGAGGCAGCCGCCGGGCGTCACCAGCTCGAACGGCTGATCCGCGATCTCGCCGAGCGCCGCCAGCGCCTCGACCGGCAGCTTGGCGATGCCACGGGCGAGCTTGATGCCATCAACGAGCGGCTATCCGCCCTCGACGATCCGGCCGAAAGGCGTGAAGCGGTCGAGGTGGCGGAAATCGCCGTCGAGGACGCAACGATCGCGGTCGAAGACGTGGAGGCGGCACTTTCCGCCGCCCGCTCGGCCGAATTGATGGCCCGCGGCCCGGTGGAGGCTGCACGCTCTGCGCTCAATGCGCTGGAGACCGAGGCCCGCACCATTTCGAAAATGCTCGCAGCCGGCGCCACATCGGGAGATTTCGTCGCGGTCGCCGACATGATCCGCGTCGATCGCGGTTTCGAGGCAGCCCTCGGTGCAGCGCTTGGCGACGACCTCGAAAGCCCGGTCGATGCCTCGGCTCCCACCTACTGGTCGGTGAATGGCGACGGTTCCGGTGATCCCGGCCTGCCCCAGGGCGCCCAGCCGCTGATCGCGCATGTCACCGCGCCGCCGGAACTGTCCCGCAGCCTTGCCCAGATCGGCGTCGTCGCTTCGGCGGACGCCGAGCGGATGATGCGCCTGCTGCTGCCTGGCCAGCGCCTGGTGACCCGCGAAGGCGCCGTTTATCGCTGGGACGGCCACGTTACCGGCTCCGAGGCGCCGGGTGCGGCTGCCCTGCGCCTATCCCAGAAGAACCGGCTCTCGGAACTGGAAGCCGAGATCGACGAAGCGCGCATCGTGCTGTCCGAAACCGAAGTGGCGCTCGCCTCCGCCGCATCCGAAATCACCTCCGCCGAACGGCGCCTCACCGACGCCCGCGATCGCGCCCGCATCGCCGCCCGCCAGTTGTCTGAAGCCCGCGATGCGTTGGCCGCTGCCGAACGTGCAGCCGGCGACCTGATGCGCCGCCGCGACGTGGCAGGCGAGGCGGTGAACCAGGTGACCGCGCAGATCGAGGATCTCGGCGTCCAGGAGGAAAACGCCCGCATCGAGCTCGAGGATGCGCCGGATATCTCCCATCTCGACAACCGGCTGCGCGACCAGCAGGCGATTGTCGCGACCGATCGCGGCCTGCTCGCCGAAGCGCGCGCCCGTTACGAGGGCTTGAGCCGCGAGACCGAGGCCCGCAAGCGGCGCCTTGCCGCGATCGCCCAGGAGCGCGCCTCCTGGACGGCCAGGGCGGCGAGCGCCGCGGATCATATCGCCAGCCTCAGAGAGCGCGAGGAAGAGGCCCGCGAGGAGATCGCCGATCTCGAAGCTGCGCCCGAGGAGTTCGACGACAAGCGCCGCGCGCTGCTGACCGAGTTGCAGAAGGCGGAAGAGGCCCGCCGCGCCGCCGCCGACCGATTGGCCGAGGCGGAAACCCATCAGCGCGAAGCCGACCGGATCGCGGTCGTTGCCCTTTCCGAACTGGCCGAAGTGCGCGAAAAGCGCGGCCGTGCCGAGGAGCGTCTGGTTTCGGCTGCCGAGAAGCGCCATGAGAGCGAAAACCGCATCCGCGAGGCGCTCAATGTCGCGCCCCACGAGGTCCTGCGGCTGGCGGGCCTGAAGCCCGACTCGGCCCTGCCGGATGTCCGCGAGATCGAGCGCGAGGTAGACCGCCTGCGCATGGAGCGGGAAAGGCTCGGCGCCGTCAACCTGCGCGCGGACGAAGAGCAGAAGGAGCTTTCCGACAAGCTCGACAACCTGGTGCGCGAGCGCGCCGACGTGATCGATGCGATCCGCAAGCTGCGCGGTGCGATCCAGAGCCTCAACCGCGAAGGCCGCGAGCGGCTGCTGGCCGCCTTCGACGTGGTCAATGAGCAGTTCCAGCGGCTCTTCACCCATC
>CABHPB010000104.1 GCA_902168115.1 uncultured Methylopila sp.
GCCGCCGATGTAGCTGTAGAGCGGCAGCCCGCGCGCGTTAGCCGCGGCCTTGGCGATGGCCATGCTGGTGCCGAGGATGGCGTTGGCGCCGAGCCGGCTCTTGTTCTCGCTGCCGTCGAGCGCGATCATGGTGAGGTCGATGTCGCGCTGGTCCTCGCCGTCGAGGCCGAGCAGCGTGTCGCGGATCTCGCCGTTCACCGCGTCGACCGCCTTGAGCACACCCTTGCCGAGGTAGCGGCTCTTGTCGCCGTCGCGCAGTTCGACCGCTTCGTGCGCGCCGGTCGAGGCGCCCGAGGGCACCGCCGCGCGGCCGAAGCTGCCATCGTCGAGCAGCACGTCGACCTCGACGGTCGGGTTGCCGCGGCTGTCGAGGATTTCGCGGCCGTGGATGTCGATGATGGCGGTCATGAGGGCTTTCAACTCCGATCTGAGGGCGGATGAGGGGCTTGCCGCGTTCCTTGGCAGGCGGAACCTTGGCAAGCAAGCCGCGTTGGAGCTTTATCGCCGCGCGGGCTTGCACTCAGGCCCGCGCTGTTTAAATTTCGGGGGACCCCATTCTGGGGGAAAGGACAAGCATCATGGCCGAAACCACCGCACCTGACCCTGTCGACACCGCCGGCGCCGCCGCGACGGACAGTTCCAAGGCGCGCTTCGCCAAGGCTATCGAAGAAGCGAAGGCCGGCGTCCAGGCGCTCGGCAAGGAAGCGCAAGGCCGCGCCGACGACTATCGCGAGAAAGCCAGCACCACCCGCGGCGAATGGCTCGACGAGGCGAAGGCCTATGGCAACCAGGCCAAGGAAAAGGCCACCGAATTCGCCGTCGAAGGCAAGGCCCGCGCCAGCGAGGCGATCCTGACGCTCGGCAAGATGGTCGAAGAGAACGTCGAGACGATCGACGCCCGGCTCGGCGCCAAGTACGGCGACTATGCCCGCAAGGCGAGCACGTCGATCCAGGACGCCGCCGCCCGCCTCGACGCCAAGGACCTGGGCGAGATCGGCGAGGAAGCGCGCGCCTTCGTCCGCAAGAGCCCCGGTCTCGCCATCGGCCTTGCCGCCGTGGCCGGCTACATTCTCGCCCGCGCCTTCCGCGGATCGAGCGACGGCGCCAGCGACGGTTCGAGCGACTGAGCGGCGGCACGGCACCGGATCGCCCTCCGCTCATGGCCACACGCCTCGATGATCCGCCGATCGATGAACCGTTCGAGGACTTGTCCGACGACGACGAGGCTGCCGAGCGCTCGCTCGTGGACGACTTGCGCCAGCTTGCCGACGATGTGCGGCGGCTGGCGGAAGCCGAAGTCGCGTACCAGAAGGCGCGCACCGCCTTCGCCGTGGGCGAGCTGCGGACGATTTTCGCGCTCGGCCTCGCGGCGGT
>CABHPB010000105.1 GCA_902168115.1 uncultured Methylopila sp.
CCGTCTCGCGGCGCGCTTCGCGCCGGCGGCCGACCAAAGCCGGCGTCCTCAGTCAGACATCGTGAGGCGCGACCGGTCGTTCCTCGCCACGGATGTGCGCGAGGGCGAACCGCAAGAACCGATGGGTTCCGCGCGGGACGATGGCGTTCGATTGGTCCGCCGTCTTTCCCCGGACACGCGGGGCGGCGACGGGACCGAAGCTAGAGCGAGTCTTTGCCCAACGTCGAGTCCGGATTTTCCCGTATCCAACGCAATCCCTCGTCTGTGGATAGCGCTCGCGACACTAGATATGGTGGTCCGGAGATCGTGAATCAATCGTTGACGACCTCGCTTCCGATGCGCCGAAAGGGCTCGAAATCGAGATGGTTAAGCGGCGATGAACAGAAATTTTCGCCTGTGGACAGCAGTGGGGACAGGCCGTTTCGGCCCTACCGGATGGCGACCCTGACCCCCGCCGCCAGCGCCCGGACGGCTGCAGAAATTTCCGGGGATCGTGTGCGCGCGAACAACACGATGTCGGAGACCGGCAGGGCCGGAAGCCCGAGCGCCGGCCCGAGGTCGGGAGCGCCGCCCGCGCTCGCGCGCCCGAGCGGAGCGACGCCGAGGCCGGCCTGAACGCCTGCGAGCAGAACGGCGCAGCTTCCGCCGACAAAGGCCTCGCGCCAGGGGCGTCCCGCCTGATCGAGGGCGCGAATCGCGACGGCGCGCACGCTGCAGGGCTCGCCGAGCGTCGCGAGCGGGACGGGCTCGCCGGCAGGCGCCGAGAAGCCGTCGGAGGCGCGCCAGCCGAGCGGATCGGTCCCGATGACCTCGCCCTCCGAGCCTCCGCCCTCGCGGCGGATGATCGCCGCGTCGAACTCGCCCTCGTCGAACCGGGCGCGGATGTCCTGCGAGCGTCCCATGCGCACCTCGACCGCCGCGCCAGCGGGGAGGGCGCCTCTCACCGGCCGCAGCGCCTCCTCCAGCCGCACGCCGAGCGCCTGTTCGCTCGCCCCGATCGAGAACCGGATTTCCGGACCCTCGGTGAAGGCGAGCGCCGAATCATGCGCCGCCAGAAGGCTTCTCGCCCGTTCGAGAAAGGCGGCGCCGTCGGCCGTCGGCCTGACGAAGCGCGGGCTACGCTCGAGCAGCCGCCGGCCGAGCTGCGCCTCGAGCTGCTTCAGCCGCTGGCTGACGACCGGCTGCACCGTGCCGGCCGCCTCCGCCGCGCGCGTCAGGTTGCCGAGCTCGACGGCGAGCACGAAAAGGCGGACGGACTGGAGGTCGAGCATGATCGTGCTTTGCTATGGTCATGACATTCGATCATAGCATTCTATCATGTGAAGCACACGGCTACATCCATGGCGACCTGTCAAACCCGAAGGAGGCCGCCATGCCGATGATCGTCGTCCGTTACGTCACGCCGTCCCCGAAGCCCGAACTCCGCGCCGATGTCGCTGCGCTCGCCTGGCGCCTGTCCGCCGAGCATCTCGGCAAGGATCCCGGCGTCACCGCCGTCCTCGTCGAGGAGGCCGATCCGCAGGGCTGGTTCATCGCCGGCGAGCGCCCGGCCGAAAAGGGCCTGTCGGCGTTCTGGCTCGACATAAAGATCACCGCCGGAACCAATGTGAAGGCGGAGACGACCCGCTTCGTGAAGGTCGTGTTCGAGCAGATGGGCGGCCTGCTGGGGCCGCTCCACGAGGAGAGCTACGTGCTCGTCCACGCCGTGGACGGCGACGCCTACGGCTATGGCGGGCGCACCCAGAACGGCCGCTGGGCGGCCGCCAATCCGGGCTGAGCTGCTACTTCTTCCTGATACGAAGATCGACGCCGACAGCCGAAATCGACGGCGGCTTCACCCCGCCGTCGACGGCCCAGACCAGTTCGTTCGACGCGCCGCCGACCGTCACCTTGGCGGGGCCGGCGAAGCTGAGTTCGCTCTTCTGGTC
>CABHPB010000106.1 GCA_902168115.1 uncultured Methylopila sp.
GGGGCGGGTGGTGCTGTCGGGCCTCATGAACCACGAAGAGGACCAGGTCCTCGCCGCCTATGCGGCCGAGGGGCTAACCCTCATGAAGAAGCTGCAGCTCGAAGGATGGTCGACGCTGGTTCTGAACGACTGAGCGCTTCACTTTCTTGTCCCGGCCTTGAGCCGGGATCGAGACGCGCCTACGACCCGAGCAGCGGCTGAGCGCTGCGCCGGCGCCGGCGCCGCCGGCGGCTCTGGGTCCCGGCTCGAGGCCGGGACGAGAGGTCGAGGTTTTCGCGCGATGTTCGAAGCCCAGTTCCAGTCCTTCGACGAGGCGGCCGATCCGAGCCAGGGCGCGCCGCGGCTCGCCGCGCTCCGGGCTGCGCTTGGCTCGCAGGATCTCGACGGCTTCCTGCTGCCGCGCGCGGACGAGCACCAGAACGAGTACCTGCCGCCGGACGCCGAGCGCCTCGCCTGGCTCACCGGCTTCACCGGCTCCTTCGGCTTCGTGATCGTGCTGGCCGACAAGGCCGCGATCTTCGTCGACGGCCGCTACACCGTACAGGTCCGCGCGCAGGTCGACGCATCGGCCTTCACGGCCGTCAACGTCGTCGAAAAGAGCCCGTCCGACTGGCTGAAGGAGAACGCCGCGAGCGGCCAGCGCATCGGCTACGACGCGAAGCTCCACACGCTCGAGGGGTTCGAGCGCTTCGAGAAGGCGGCGACGCTCGCCGGCGTCGAGCTAGTCGCGCTCAAGCGCAACCCGGTCGACGACCTCTGGGCGGACCGCCCCGCTCCGCCGCTCGCGGCGGTGAAGCTGCATGACGAAAAGTACGCCGGCGAGTCGGCTGCGACGAAGCTCGGCCGCGTGCAGGCGGAGCTCGCCAAGGCGAAGGCCGACGCGCTGCTGGTCACCGACGCGCACTGTCTCGCCTGGACCTTCAACATCCGTGGCGGCGACGTGAAGCACACGCCCCTGCCGCTCGGTTTCGCGATCATCCCTGCGAAGGGCCGCCCAACCGTCTTCATCGACGGCCGAAAGCTCTCCAACGCGGTGCGCGACGCGCTCGCGGAGGTCACCGAGCTCGCCGAGCCGCGCGATCTGGAGACCGCGCTCGGCACGCTCGGCGTCGAGGGCGCGACCGTGCGGCTCGACGCTTCGGCATCGGCGGTCGCCTTCGCGCGGGCGCTGGAGTCCGCAGGCGCGAAACTCCAGCGCGGCCCCGATCCGATCGCCAAGCTCAAGGCGGTGAAGAACGCCTGCGAGCTCAACGGCTCGCGCGTCGCGCATCTTCGCGACGCGGCGGCGCTGGCGCGCTTCCTGTGCTGGCTCGACGCCGAGGTCCCGAAGGGCGAGCTCGACGAGATCGGCGCGGCGGAGGCGCTCGAAACTTTCCGGCGCGAGACCGGGCGGCTGAAGGACGTCTCCTTCGACACGATCTCCGCCGCCGGCCCCAACGCCGCCCTGCCCCACTACCGGGTGACGCGCGCGACCAACCGCAAGCTCTCCCCCGGCTTCTTCCTGATCGACTCGGGCGCGCAATACGAGGACGGCACGACGGACGTCACCCGCACCGTCGTGGTCGGCGAGGCGAGCCCGGAGATGCGCGACCGTTTTACGCGGGTTCTGAAGGGCCACATCGCGATCTCGACCGCCGTGTTCCCCAAGGGCGTCAGCGGCGCGCAACTCGACGCCTTCGCGCGAAAATTCCTGTGGGACGTCGGGACCGACTTCGACCACGGCACCGGCCATGGCGTCGGGTCCTATCTGTCGGTCCATGAGGGCCCGCAGCGCATCTCCAAGCTCGGGACGACGACGCTGGAGCCCGGCTCGTTGGAGAGGATCATGCCGGGCT
>CABHPB010000107.1 GCA_902168115.1 uncultured Methylopila sp.
GTTCGGGATGCAATCAATGTCGCAGCGCGGGTCCGGGGCCTCGAAGCCGGCGGTCGGCGGCGCAAGCGACTTGCGCATGGCGAGCACTGTCGCCACCGCCTCGATCGCCCCGGCGGCGCCGAGCGCATGGCCGGCCACCGCCTTGATGGACGAGGTCGGAGGGCAGCTGTCCGCTCCGAACACCATTTTCAGCGCCTCGGTCTCGGCCGCGTCGTTGGCCGCGGTGCCAGTGCCGTGGGCGTTCACATAGGCGATGTCGGCCGGCTCCATCCCGCCATCGGTGATCGCAAGCCGCATCGCGGCCGACATGCCCTCGACGCTCGGCGCGAGCAGGCTGCCGGCGTCGGCGGTCGCGGCGTAGCCCGCGAGCTCGACTGTCGGCGTCGCGCCGCGGCGCGCCGCGTGCTCCTCTGTCTCGAGGATGAGCGCGCCGGCGCCTTCTCCGAGCGTGAGGCCGTCGCGGCCGAGCGAGAACGGGCGGCAGCCGGCCGACGACATGATCTTCATCGCCTCCCAGGACTTCAGCCCGCCGAGCGACAGCGGCGCCTCGGTTCCGCCGACGATCGCCATGTCGGCAGCGCCGGCGCGCATCAGTTGCAGCGCGGTGCCGATCGCGTGGGTCGCGGAGGCGCAGGCGCTCGAGGTCACGAAGCAGGGTCCGCGCGCTCCCGTCGCCATCGAGACCCAGCTCGCGGAAGAACTCACCATCACCTTGGAGACGGTGCGCGGATGCGGACGGGTCGCGCCCTCGCCATAAAGCTTCGAATACTGCTCCTCGATGCTCATGATCCCGCCGCCGCCGCAGCCGATGATCACGGCGACGCGGTCGGGACGCTCGAACGGTCCGTCGAAGCCGGCGTCGGCGAGCGCTTCCCTTGCGGCGCCGACCGCGAGCAGCGCGCTGCGGTCGCAAGCCGCGACGTTGAGGCCGAGATGCTCGAAAGGCTCCGGCTCGCGGATCTCCGAGACGACGATCCGGCTGCCCGGCGCGTTGAGCGCCTCCGCGAAGCAGGGGGTCGGAGCGACCAGCGAGGCCCAGAACCGGCCGGCGTCGAGGCCGGCGCCGGACATGACGCCGACGCCCGATATGAGGATACGCGTCACGCCGCTTTCTTGGCCTCGACGAGCGTCGCCACCTGGTCGGCGAGCGCGCCGACGGTCGCGATGTTGGCGAAGGTCGAATTCACGTTGTAGTCGATCTCGATCCCCAACTGCTCTTCGAGCTTGAACACGATCTCGACGAAGTCGAACGAATCGACCCCGATCTTGTCGAGCTGCGTGTCGGCGCCGAGGCCCTCTGGATCGTTCTTGGCGTAGGGACGGATGATCTCGATCACGGCGTCCCGGATCGCGGCGCGGTCGCCCGGTTCGGTTTCGGCCATGTCCCCCTCGAACGCGGCTCGCGGCGGCCCCGCGACGCTCGACGCATCGGAAAACCTGCCGCGGAAGTCTCTCCCCTAGGCCGCAAGTGTCTCAGCCGCCTTGCGGGAAAGCAAGGCCGAACGGCGTTTGTCGCCATCTCGCCGACATCATATGGCCACAGCTGTGTCCCTCCGGACGGCCTCGAAGCGGCTTCGCGCTGGTGATCAACCGCTCTGCAGCGGCGCCGGCGCTAAAGAAACGTCAGGTTGTAATGACCCGTTTCGCCTCGCCTTATCTTTGCAAAGCTAAAGCTTTCAGCCAATCCAAAAGACCTTCGCGAAAAACCTTTTTACGCAAAATTTAATTCGACCGTCGAATAACGAGTAACGAGCAAGAATGGGCCGATTCACTGACGATCCCGGCCTCGGTCTTGCGTTTGACGCCGCTCACTCCTTGGGGAT
>CABHPB010000108.1 GCA_902168115.1 uncultured Methylopila sp.
CTCCAGGAGGTTGATGAGCCGCACCAGCGTGGATTTTCCCGCGCCGGAGGAGCCGATGACGCCAAAAATCTCGCCTTTCGCGACAGAGAGGTCGACCCCGTCGAGCGCGGCGACGGCGCCCTCCTTGCCGGGAAAACTTTTGGTGATGCGTTCGAGCCTTATCATCGCCGTCAGCTCGCGCTGGCGCCGATGCGCCATTGGTAGGGCGGCGGCGTGCCGTTGACGGCGAAATCACCGATGATGCGGTGCTTGTAGATGCGCGGATTGTGCGAGGCGAGCGTGCGGGCGTTGCGCCAGTGGCGGTCGAGATTGGCGCTCGTCTTCGTCGAGGTCGCGCCCCCGACGTCGAAGATCTTCGACCCGGACCGGATCGCGAGCTCGTCGACGATCACCTTGGCCTTCGCGGCCGCCAGCGCGCCCTCATGGGCGGCGTCGAGGTCCGGCGACCCGTCAATACGGCTCGCGACCGCGCGTTCCAGCGCGTCGGCGGCGGCGAGGACGGCGGCCTCCGCCGCGAAGGCCGCGCTCGCGATCTCGCCGACCGCCTGCTGCAGGATCGGGTCCTCGAACGGCCGTTCGGCCGGCGCGAAGGAGAAGGAGCGCGCGCGCCGCTTCACGAGCGCCGCGGCGTCGGTGGCCGCCGATCGAATGATCCCGGCGACGATCGCGGTCAGGAACAGCTGCTGGAACGAGCCGTGATAGGGCCGGTCGAAGCCCTGGCCCCTGGCCTCGTCGTCGAACACGACCTCGCCACGCCGCACGGGCGCGTTCTCGAAGCGCGTCGTGCCGGTGCCGGTGAGCCGCTGGCCGAAGCCGTCCCAGTCGTCGACGAGCGCCACGCCTTCGCGTTTCGCCGGGATCACGACGGTGACGAAACGATCCGCGAGATCCTGCGCCCGGACCATTACGTAGTCGGCGAACAGGCTCCCGGTCGAAAAATACTTCACGCCGTTCAGCACATGGCCGTCGCCCTTCGGCGACAGCTTGGTGTCGAAGCCGGTGCCGCCGACGTCGCGGGCGTTGATCTCCGTCATCGCGAGGCCGACGATCTCGCCGCCCGAGATCAGCCGCGCCCAGGGGCGGTGGGCGTCGTTCGCGGCCGGCTGGCAGAAGCGTTCGGAAAAGCCGAAATGGTTGCGCAGGATCTGCGCGACGTTGGGGTCCGCTTCGCCGAGCGCGACGACGGTCGCGAACAGCTCGCGGAGCGGGACGCCCGCTCCGCCGTCGGCCTCGCGCAGTCGAAGCGCGCCGATCCGCGAGCGGCGCAGCAGGTCGACCTGCTCGAAGGGCAGGACGCGCTTCGCGTCGCGCTCCGAGGCGCCGGCGGCGATCTCCTGAACGAGGGTCGCGAATTCGGGCGAGCCGAGACGCGGAATCTCAGGCGTCGCGAAGCTGGCGGCTCGGGCGATGAGGTTCATGAGCCGCCTCGTCAGACCTGCGCCAGCAGGTCGGTGATCGCGACCTGTTCGGGCAGCACCTTGCGCTCGACCAGCCAGTCGGCAGCCTTCTGCAGCCGTTCGATGAAGGCCTTGTCGGTGACGGGGTGGATCTCGTAGCGCCGCTTCAGCGACAGGAACCGCTCGCGGACGGCGTCGCCGTAGCGGGGCGGCGAGCCTTGAGCGATCTTCTCGGCCTCTTCCGGATTGGCGCTCGCCCATGCGGCTTCGTCCGCGAGCGCCTTGTTGACGAGGCGCACCAGTTCGGCGTTCTCGCTCGCGAAGGTCTTCGAGGTCAGCCAGGTGGCGAAGTCGATCTGGAAGTCGAGGTCGCGGTCCTCGAAGAAGATGTCGTGCGCCTTGTATTCGTGCCGCGCGATGT
>CABHPB010000109.1 GCA_902168115.1 uncultured Methylopila sp.
GGCGGGGACACTGCGGCAGGCGCCGGCGCGCCCGCGGCCGCGGGCGGCTGGGACGCGATGGGGGCCCCGAAATCGCCGCTCGTCGAGGCGCTCCGCCCGAAACCGGCTCCCGCAGGCGCGATCGTCGATCCGCGTTTTCCGAACATCGAAACGCTCCGAACGCTGCCGGCCTCAGCCGACCTTCTTCCACGGGATGCGGGCCATCAGCGGCTCGAGCGGATTCTTTCTCGCGCGCTTTGCGTCGGACTTGCCCGTGAGACGCTTGGCGAGATCGAGAATGACCTCGTTCGTCTTGTGGGCCGGCGACGTCTCGGCGAGCATCTGGCCGTTGTTGGCGGCGGTCGCGAACAGCTGCGGGTCGAACGGGATCAGGGCCGACGGCTCGACGCCGAGCGCCTTGGCGAACTCGCCCGGCTTGATCTCCGCGCGCTTGGGCATGCCGACCTGGTTGAGCACCAGCTTGGCGGCGCCGTCGTTCGGACGGGCGGCCTTCAGGAGATCGATCATGTTCTTGGCGTTGCGCAGGTTGGCGAGATCCGGCGTCGCCACGACCACGACCTCGTCGGCCGAGATCAGCGCGCGCCTCGACCAGGCGGTCCACACATGCGGCACGTCGAGGACGGCGCAGGGCACGTTCGACCGCAGGATGTCGAGCAGCGGGTCGAACACGTCCTCGTGGAAGTCGTAGACGCGGTCCAACGTCGCCGGCGCGGCGAGCAGGCTGAGCTGCTCCGCGCATTTGGACAGCAGGCGGTCGACCACCGCCGCGTCGAGCCGGTCCGGCGCGAACACCACCTCGGCGACGCCCTGGGGCGGATCCTGGTTGAAGTTGAGCCCGGCCGTCCCGAAGGCGAGGTCGAGATCGACCACGACGCTGTCGAGCTTGAGCGAGCGCGCCATCGCCCACGAGGCGTTGTGCGCGATCGTGGAGGCGCCGACGCCGCCCTTGGCGCCGACGAAGGCGATCGTGCGGCCGACCGGCTCGGCGCCGGGCGCGCGGAAAATCTCGGACAGCGAGCGGACGAAGTCGACCACGCTGAGCGGCGGGACGAGGTAGTCGCTCACGCCGAGCCGCATCAGCTCGCGGTAGAGCAGAACGTCGTTCACCTGGCCGACGACGACGACCTTGGTGTCGTTGTCGCAGACCGAGGACAGCCGGTCGAGCGACTCGAGCAGGCGCTCGCGATGGGCGTCGCCCTCGATGACGATGACATTCGGCGTCGGAGCTGTCTTGTACGCCTCGGAGGCGGCGAGCCCGCCGCCCATCTGGACCTTGACGTGCGCCTTCTCCATGCGGCGGTCGCCGGTCGCGCGCTCGATCAGGCGAGCGATCTCGGGCGTTTCGCAGAAGGCCTGAATCGAGACCCGCGGCAGGGGCGCGATCACCTCGCCGGGGGTCGACGCCTGATTGGCGAAACCCGGAAACTGGTCGGACGGCGTCATCAGTTGCCTCCCCCGACGCTGCTGACCTTGGCGTCTTGCTGGCGGTAGCTGGTGGTCGAGTCTTCGCCCTGGCGATACTTGTCGACCACCGTGGTGCGGCGCGCCGCGTAGTTCGGCGTCTCACGCCGGGGCCGGGCCAGATCCTCGGGATCGGCGACCTGCGCGGCGATGTTTTGCTGGGTGGCGCAGCCGTAGTTCCAGTATTCGCGGTTCTCGCTCTCGCCGTACCAGTCGCCGCCGCCGTAGCCCATGTCGTCGGGCCAGAGGCCGCAGGGATGCGGGACGCCGGCCTTGAGCTTGACGAAGCCGAGCTTGATCACCGCGACGCTGTCGGCTCCGGCCGGGTAGCGCTGGCTGACGATCGTCGTCGACGGGACGCCGGCGGCGGCGAGAGTGGTGCGGACCGCGGGCGCTGCGAAGTCGCCTGCGCCGCCCGAGGGAATCATCATGCCGACCGGGCCGCGACCGGACTTGCGCCAGTCGGCGGCGAAGGCGCGGATGTCATCGCGCTGACGGTCGGTCAGGCCCTTGCCGCCCGCGCCGACCGGCAGGTCGAGACGCTCCGGGCCCTCGGAGAGGACGATCGGATGCCGCTGCGAGACGGTCTGGGGATAGCTGTCCTGGACGATGCGTTCGGCGTGGCAGCCCGCGAGGGCGAGGCCGGCGCCGAGCAGCAGCGCCGCCCGCGAGGCGCGAAGGAAGAACGGACGGGACAATGTCATCTCGGAGGACTCCGTGTTCGTCCGGGGCTCAGTCGACGATGAAGCCGCCGCTGCGGCGGCCGACGGTCTTGGGATCGATCTTTCCGGGGATGCCGTAGAGACGGTTGAGGCGTCCGAGCAGCATCGCGGAAGGATCGGAAGGCTCGGCGAAGCCGTCGTCCGGGCTCGCCAGCTTGGCCGCGGCCACCGGCTTGGCGAGGTACGGCGTCACGAAGATCGCGAGCTCGGTGTCGTTGCGCAGATAGTCGTTGGAGCGGAACAGCGCGCCGAGCACCGGGATCTTCATGAGGCCCGGCCAGCCCGCCATCGCGCGCTTGGACTGCTGCTGGATGAGGCCCGCCATGACCACGGAGCCGCCCGAGGGAACCTCGATGGTGGAGTCCGCGCGGCGGACCGTCAGGCCAGGGATGACGAGGTTGTTGTCGCTGATGCCGTTGGACGGATCGAGCTCGCTGACCTCGGTCGCGATCTTCAGGCTGATGCGCCCGCCGGACAGGACGACCGGGGTGAAGTTCAGCCCGACGCCGAAGTCCTTGAACTCGACGGAGCGCGTGCAGATGTTGGCTTCGCAGCTTGCGGGGCCGGGGAAGGGATACTGGCCGCCGGCCAGGAACTTGGCGCTTTCGCCGGAGATCGCCGTCAGGTTCGGCTCCGCCAGCGTCTTGACGACGCCGGTGCGCTCCATCGCCTGCAGCGTGGCGGAGAAGTTGCCGCGGGAGAAGTTGACCGCGCCGTTGGGCGAGCTGTTGTTCGCGCCGAAGGGGAAGTTCGACAGCGCGTTGCCGCCGAGGCCGCCCGTTGCGGCGATGCCGGCGAGGTTCACGCCGTTGGCGCTGGTCGCGTAGTCGATGCCGAGCTGCTTGACGATCTCGCGCTTCATCTCGACGACCTTGACCTTGAGCAGGACCTGGTCCTGACCCTCGATCTTGAGCGCGTTCACCACCTTCTTCGGGTCGGTCATATAGCCGGCCGCGATGTCGATCGCGGTCTGGGCCTCCTGGGCCGATTTCACCGAGCCGGTCACCACGACGCCGTCGCCGACGCCCTCGACCCGGACGTTGCCGCCGTCGATGGAGCGGGCGATCGAGGAGCGGATCGAGCCGACGTCGCGAGAGACGCCGACCTCATAGGAGACGATCTCGGCGCCGTCGGCGTCGAGGAACTTGACGTCGGTCTGACCCGGCGCCGCGCCGATGAGGTAGGCCTTGCGGGCCGACCGCACGACCGCGTTGGCGACCTGCGGGTCGGCGACGAACACCTCCTTGGCGTCCCGCGGCAGCGTGACGACGTAGGACTTGCCGATGCCGAGCTGGATTCGGGATCCCGCCTGCGCGTAGCCGCCCGAGCCGTAGCCGGCGTCGGAAAGGTAGCCCGGATCGGCGGCGAGAACGGCCTGGGGCGCGGCGGTCGCGAGGGCGAGGGCTGAGACCAGTCCGGCGCGAAGGCCGCGCGAGAGTCGGTCGGCGAGGGCGGTGCGGATGTCCGGATGCATCGAGCGAGCCTTCATGACGGTCGACCGGAAGAAGAAGGGCGGAGCGGGGCGGCGGGTCATTGGCCGCCCTGGCTTGCGACGCCGAAGCGCACGATGGTCACGGTGTTGTTGCCGCGGCGCGGATCGGCCTGCGCGGCCGTGGGGTCGACCGCGGTCGGGCCGCTGTCGACCAGCGCGCGCAGCGCCAGCGAGATGACGCCCTGCTGGCGGCTCAGCGAGATCATCTCCGCCTGCTGCGGCGAGAGCTCAAGCGTCGCGGTCTTGCCGACCACGACCTTCTGGCCGTCCTTGTCCTCGACCATTTGGTCGATCGCGAGGATGCGCACGTTCTCGGAGAGGGTCTGGGTGTAGGATTCGTCGCGGCCGGAGCGGCCGGCCTGGCGCTTGGTCAGCAGCACGTCGACCCGGTCGTTCGGCAGGATGAAGCCGCCGGCGCCGGTCTCGGGCGAGATCTCGATCGAGATGGCGCGCATGCCGGCCGGCAGGATCGCGGCCATGTAGCCTGAACCGTTGCCGCTCTTGATCAGCTTCTCCGGGCGGATCGGCTCGCCCGCCACGAACGGCGAGCGGGCGATCGATCCCGCGGTCTTTTCGATGGCGTCCGGGGCGCCGGTCTTCTGAAGGTAGGTCGCGCTCGCGGCCTCCTGCGGCCAGGCCTGCCAGCGCAGGTCCTCCGCGCGGACCGAGCCGCCGAGCTCGATGTCGCGGGCGGCGACGAGGACCTCGACGGTGGGCAGCGGCTTCTCTGCGACGGGGGCGGGAGCGGGAGCTGGCTGCTCGCTTGAACCGCCCACGAAGTAGGCGGCGCCCGCGCCTGCGGCGAGCGCTATGCCCAGAACTGCGAGACGCGCGGTGTTCATGAGATCCCCCGACTGACGGAGCCCCGCGCAGGGGTCGGGCTCCACTCGTCGCCTAGAGGATCATGCAAAAGTCAATTCATGGTTAACGAGACGTCGCCAAGTCTTGATTAAGCATTGACGAATTCGCGACGTTCTCGCGAGCCGTCACGACAGGCCGGCGAACCAGGCGGTGTCGGTCCACAACATAAGGGCGCCGGCCGAAAGCGCGATGCCGTAGGGGACGCCCGTGCGGGCGTCGTGCAGCCGTGCGATCCAGTCCACGCCGTTCAGCCGCGCGGGCAGGGGGTTCGAGCGCGCCCACAGCACGCCCAGGGTCAGGCCGCCGCCGAGGAAGCCGAACAGGACGATCCAGGCCAGCAGCGGCTCGAAGCCGAGCCAGAGCGCTAGGGCGGCCGCGAGCTTGGCGTCGCCGCCGCCGATCCAGCCGGGCGCGAACAGCCCGACGCCGAGCGCGAGCACGGCGAGGCCGGCGCCCAGGTGCAGCGCGAGGTCCTGGAGCGACATGCCCGAAAGCGGCGCGGCGACCGCGAACGCGGCCACCAGCGCAAGCACGAGGCGATTGGGAATGGTCATCGTCATCAGGTCGGAGACCGCGGCGACGACGACGAGCGCCGGAACGATCACGACGACGAAGGTCTCGAGCATCTCGGCGGACTCCGTGGCGCCTGTGCGGCGCGTCCGCCGATGGTGTAGCCCGGCGCTTGCTAAGAAACCGCAAACGGCGCGGCCGACCTCATCTGAGGTTGCCGTTGACCTTGGTGAAAGCGGTGTTGAGGCTGGTGCCGACGCCGCGCACGATCGTGACGATGGCAATGGCGATGCCCACGGCGATCAGGCCGTATTCGATCGCGGTCGCGCCGGATTCGTCGGCCGCGAAACGCTTGCAGAAATTCATCGTCGTGCTCCGGGGCGTCCGTTCGGTTCGTCGTCCGGCCGGATCCTCCGAGGAACGCCGACACTTCGGTTGGCCGGCCGTCGCCGGATCCGTCTTCGAGACAGATCCGGCGCGGTCGCTTCAGTTTCGGGCCAGGAGGCCGCGAATTACTGAAGGTTGCCGTTGACCTTCGTGAAGGCGCTGTTGAGGCTCGTGCCGATGCCGCGCACGACGGTGATGATGGCGATCGAAATGCCGACGGCGATCAGGCCGTACTCGATGGCGGTCGCGCCGGACTCGTTGGCGACGAAGCGCTTGATCATGCTCATGACGGAACTCCTGGTTCACGGAATTGGCGACAGCGTCTGTCCCGTGTCCTGTGTCATCGTCGGCGCACCGGGAACATCGCCAATCTACGCGGCTCCTGTTGCGATTAGGTTAATGCGATAAGCAACACGCGGCACATACGTTGTCTCGACTTTTACGGTTAAAGTAAGATTTCCAGGCTTAACTTGCTTAAGCCGAATTAACCCTCAATGTTACGGCGCTCTGCATGGCGCTTTAAGGCCAGCACGCACAGACGTTGCGGCGCGCCGCACGGTCGGCTTCGGCGCGGCCGACCGAGCCGATCCGGTCATCACGCATTGTCGACATGTCCTTAGCGATTCATTCACCCAAATGGGCTTTGCTGAGGTCTCCGAACGTCTGGGATCGACCTCCATGGCCCGCTCTTCTTTCCGTCGACTCGCCTTGGCGGCTTCCGCGTCCGTATTTGTACTTACGGGCTCGGCGCTGGCGATGGACTCTTCTCTCGATGTCGTCGTCGACCGGGCGAGCGTGGTGCGCGCGCCGGACAACACGGCCACGATCATCATCGGCAATCCGCTGATCGCGGACGCGGTCACGCAAAAGAACGGCGTGATGGTCGTCACTGGCAAGAGCTACGGCTCGACCAACATCATGCTGCTCGACGCCACCGGCGCGGTGCTGAGCGAGACCGTCGTCAACGTGCGTCGCGCGCCGGAAGGGCTCGTGGTCCAGCGCGGGACCAAGCGCGAGAGCTACGCCTGCTCGCCGCGCTGCGAGCCGGTGCTCGCGATCGGCGACAACAACGAGACGTTCGGCCAGACCGCCGGCCAGATCCAGCAGCGCGCGAGCATGTCCACCGCGCGTCCTGAGTGATCGCTCGCGCGGCGGGCGCGATACGCTCGCCGCACGCGCTTACTCGTCGTCCCCGAATTGCGGGTGACGCTCCGTTAAGACATCGGGACCACCCTGACCTCGTGCGCCGCGCAAGCTGACGGCGCGCGGGAGACAGCGAGCCATGTCGACGGCCTCCATTCCACATCGCCAGCGCTCAGCCCGGCACCGGGCGTCCTCGGTCGCCGTCTCGGTCCTGCCATTCGCCGCGCTCGCCTTCGCCTGCCTCGACAGCGCGATCGTCTATGGCGCGAGCCTGGTGCTCCAGGCTTTCGGGGCGCGCTGACCGCCCGGCCGGCCGCTCTCGAGCCGCCCCGACGCCCCCCGCGCCAGCGCGACCGGCCGGCGCCCGCCGGCCCTCCGCAGATCCTCATACCTTCGTCGCGAGAAGCGCTTGCGCGGCCTCGTTTCGGTTGCTGATCCTCCCTCGGCGCCGCAAAACCACGGCCCGCGCGCCGCCGCCGGCTGCGCCAACGACAGACCTTTTCCGCGGAGGCCGTTTCCCTTGCCGACCGACATCGAGATCGCCCGCGCCGCGACGCTCAAGCCCATCGCCGAGATCGCCGCCAAGATCGGGATCCCCGAGGACGCCCTGCACCTGCATGGCAAGCACATCGCCAAGGTCGACGACCGCTTCATCGCGGAGCTGCCCAAGAAGGACGGCGCCAGGCTCGTCCTCGTCACCGCCATCAGCCCGACGCCGGCCGGCGAGGGCAAGACCACGACGACGGTCGGCCTCGGCGACGCGCTGAACCACATCGGCGAGAAGGCCGTGATGTGCCTGCGCGAGCCGTCGCTCGGCCCGGTGTTCGGCGTTAAGGGCGGCGCCGCCGGCGGCGGCAAGGCCCAGGTCATCCCGATGGAGCAGATCAATCTGCACTTCACGGGCGACTTCCACGCTATCACCTCGGCCAACAACCTGCTGGCCGCGCTCGTCGACAACTCGCTCTACTGGGGCAACCCGCTCAACATCGACCCGCGCCGCATCGTGTTCCGCCGCGTGCTCGACATGAACGACCGCACCCTGCGCTCGATCATCTCGGGGGTCGGCGCGCCGACCAACGGCTACACCCGCGAGGCCGGCTTCGACATCACCGTCGCCTCCGAGATCATGGCGATCTTCTGCCTCGCCAAGGACCTGAAGGACCTCGAGGAGCGCATCGGCCGCATCGTCGTCGCCTACACGCCGGACAAGAAGCCGGTCACCGCCAAGGACGTCGACGCGCAGGGGTCGCTCGGCGTGCTGCTGCGCGACGCGCTGCGCCCCAACATCGTGCAGTCGATCGAGGGCTCGCCCGTCTTCATCCACGGCGGCCCCTTCGCCAACATCGCCCATGGCTGCAATTCGGTGATCGCGACGACGACGGGCCTCAAGCTCGCCGACTGGACCATCACCGAGGCCGGCTTCGGCGCGGATCTCGGCGCCGAGAAGTTCATGGACATCAAGTGCCGCTACGCGGGCCTCGCGCCCGACGTGGTGGTGATCGTCGCCACCGTCCGTGCGCTCAAGATGCACGGCGGCATGGCCAAGAACGACCTGAAGAACGAGAACGTCGACGCGCTGAAGGCCGGTCTGGTCAACCTCGGCCGCCACATCGAGAACGTGAAGAAGTTCGGCGTGCCGGCGGTCGTGGCGATCAACCACTTCATCGCCGACACCGACGCCGAGATCGAGGCGCTGCAGAAGGCCTGCCGCGAGGACTTCGGCGTCGAGGCGGTGATCTGCAAGCACTGGGCGGACGGCGCCAAGGGCGCCGAGGGGCTCGCCCGCGCGGTCGTCAAGATCGCCGGCGAGCGGAAGGCCGACTTCAAGGTGCTCTATCCCGACGAGATGCCGCTGCTCGAGAAGGTCGAGACCATCGCCAAGCAGCTCTACCGCGCCGACAAGGTCACGGCCTCCGCCGCGATCAAGAAGCAGCTGAAGGAGTGGGAGGACGCCGGCTACGGCAAGTTCCCGGTCTGCATCGCCAAGACCCAGAACTCCTTCTCGGCCGATCCGACCGCCTTCGGCGCGCCGACCGGCCACACGCTGCCGATCCGCGAGGTGCGGCTTTCGGCCGGCGCAGGCTTCATCGTGGTCGTGTGCGGAGAGATCATGACCATGCCCGGTCTGCCCAAGGTGCCGGCCTCGGCCAACATCAAGCTGCTCGAGGACGGCACGATCGACGGCATCGCCTGACGCATTTGACGTACGTAGTCCTCCGGATCGTCGAAACCGGAGGGCTGCGCTACGCTCTTACCTGTCGGGGCCTGGGGGGCCACGGCGCATTCTTCGCCGGTCGGGGGGCTGGCGACACGGGCGGCGGCGTCGGGGGGCGCCAGCCGCCCGTATCATTTCCGGGCCACGTCGCGCCTGACGCCACAGCGGCGCGGGTCTCCAGGCGCCGCTACTGCGCCGGGCCGAGCTCCGTTTCTCTTTGTTTGCGGGCCGCCACGAAGACCCCCGTCAGCACCAGCGCGAAGCCGACCGCGTGAAACGGCTGCGGGCGCTCGCCGAGAAACAGGATCGCGAGCGCCGCCCCGAACACCGGCATCAGATGGAAGAACGGGCCGGCGCGGTTCGCGCCGATGAGTTCCACGCCGCGGATGAAGCAGAGGTAGGCGAGCGTCGAGGGGAACACGACGACGTAGACCAGCGTCAGCAGGGTCGTCAGGTCGAGCGTCATGTGCCGGCCGAAGGCGAGCTCGGTCATGAACGCCGGCGTCATCATCGCGGCGCCGAGGCCGACGGTGAAGGCGAGGAAGGACAGCCAGTGCAGCGCCGGCTTGAGGCGCAGCAGCGCTGAATACAAGGCGTAAATCACCATCGCCGCGAACATCCAGACGTCGCCGACGTTGAAGCGCAGCCCCGCCAGCGCCCCGATGTCGCCGCGCGTCAGAATGGTGGCGACGCCCGCCATCGAGACCAGCACGCCGAACGCCTGCGCGGGCGTGATGAGGTCGCGGAACAGGATCAGCGACCAGATCGCGATCAGCAGCGGCCCGGTCGACTGGATCAGTAGGCCGTTCAGCGCCTCGGTGTATTGGAGGCCCCAATAGGCCATCGTGTTGTAGACCGCGACGCCCGTCAGCGACATGAGCGACAGACGGCCGAGATTGGCCCGTATGATCGGCCACTCCCGCCGGATATGCGGCCAGGCGAATCCGATCAGCAGCGCGAAAGAGCCCGCCCAGCGCACCCAGGCGAGCCCGACAGGCGGCACCTTCCCGGCCACGAAGCGTCCGAGCACGATGTTTCCGGCCCAGAACAGCGATGTCAGCGAAAGCAGCACGTAGGGCCGGTCGTAGAGCTGGCGGCCCAGCCGTGCGAGGCGCGTCGTCATGGCGGCTCGCCTGGCGCGATACGGATCGGGCGGGCCCTATCGCAGGTCTTTTGCGCAGGGGTCAACATGCGGCCGCGCAAGTCCGCCCGGACAAGACTGCAGGGGATGCTGCTCCCACGCCCGGTGACAGGGGCGCGCCGAGAGCCTACGCATGAGGTTCGTGTCCCGCCGTCCGGGGTGAGATCGCGAAGAGATTCGGCGCGGCCGTATCCGGCGTCGGTGGGGGCTTCATGACCGGCGAGTTCTTCGAACTGCTCGATCTGTGGCGCAGGCAGGCCCTGCTCGCCGGCGGCTTCGCCGCTCTCGCGCCTTCGGCTGGCTTCGTGATGGCGACGCGTCTCACCCGCATGGCGACCGCCGCGGGCAGCCCGTCCGTCGCGAGCCTGCGCGAGGCGGAACGCATGGTCAGCGAGAAGCTGTCAGCCGCCGTCGAGGGCGGCGTCGCCGCGAGCCGGGCGCTCACCGGGCTCGCGGCCGCCGCGGGTCCCGTCGCCGCCGGCCACGTCATGATCGACGCCGGCGAGGCCGCGCTTCGCCCCGCCGCCCGCGCGCTCCGCGCGAACGAACGGCGCCTTTCGCGCCGCTGACGGCATATCGTCGGCGGACGCATTCAGGGTATCCAGGGGTGGTCTTTTCGGCGCCGCGCGGGGCCTCCGCCCGTCATCCCGGCGTCGTGGAAGGGCCTCCGGGGCGCGCTTGACAGCCTCCGGCAAAGCTCTGATAGACGAACCGAGCCCCCACGCAACGTCGCCCGCCCGGCTCCTGTTCGGGCCAACGTCCCGGAGCACGGGTGAATGATCGGTTTTGAGTTGACGGCCCTTGAAGCGAAGGGGGGATCGCCGGTAGCGGCGATCGGCGCCGCCGTCGACGCTCTCATTGCGGGAATGCGGTCGCGCTCATGACGAAACAGACTGGTCTTGCGATCGTCGGACGGGCCTGTCGCCTTCCGGGCGCGAACGACGTCGAATCCTTCTGGAACTTGCTCGAGGAGGGCCGTTGCGCCGTCACCGAGATCGGTGAGGACCGCTGGTCCCACGCGCGTTATCTGCATCCGCGCAAGGGCGAGCCGGGCAAGAGCTACACCTTCGCGGCCGGCGTTCTGGACGACGTCTTCGGCTTCGATCCGGCTGCGTTCGGCGTCTCGCCGCGCGAGGCCGAGCAGATGGACCCGCAGCAACGCCTCGCGCTGAAGCTCGTCTGGGAAGCGCTCGAGGACGCCGGAATTCCGCCCTCGTCGATCGCGGGATCGGAGACCGGCGTCTATGTCGGCGCGTCTTCGCTCGACTACGGCAACCGCATCATTTTCGATCCGAGCTCGGCCGACGCCTATTTCGCGACCGGAAATACGCTCTCGATCGTATCAAATCGTATTTCGTACATTTACGATTTTCATGGTCCGAGCTTCACCGTCGACACCGCCTGCTCGTCCTCGCTCGTCGCCCTGAACGAGGCCGTCGCGGCGATCCGTTCGGGCCGCATCGAGCGCGCCGTCGTGGTGGGCGTGTCGATCCTCGCCAGCCCCTATCCGTTCATCTCTTTCGCCCAGGCGACCATGCTGTCGCCACGCGGCCGCTGCCACGCCTTCGACGCCTCCGGTGACGGCTATGTCCGCTCCGAGGGCGGCGTCGCGATCGTGATCGAGCGGGCGGACCTCGCCCGCGCCGCGCGCCGTCCGATGCGCGCCATGATCGCCGCGTCGGGCGTCAATTCCGACGGCCGCACGGTCGGCATGTCGCTGCCGTCTCCCGAGGCGCAGCTCAGCCTGCTCGAGCGGGTGTATGTCGACGCCGGCGTCGATCCGGACAGCCTCGCCTTCATCGAGGCGCACGGCACCGGCACGCGCGTCGGGGACCCGGCCGAGGCCAACGCCATCGGCGCCGCCATCAAGTCCCGCACCGTCGGCCCGCTGCCGATCGGCTCGGTGAAGACGAATGTCGGCCATCTGGAGCCGGCCTCCGGTCTCGTCGGCCTGCTGAAGGCGGACCTCGCGCTCGAGCGCGACCTGTTCCCGGCGAGCCTGCACGTCACCGAGCTGAACCCGGACATCCCGTTCGACGAGCTGAAGCTCCACGTCGCCACCAAGGCGGTGAAGCTGCCGCGCGGCGCGAGCCAGCGCTACGCCGGCGTCAACTCCTTCGGCTTCGGCGGCACCAACGCCCACGTCATCCTGTGCGACCCGACGCCCGAGGACCGCGCCGGCAAGGCCGCGCCGCGCGTCGTCGAGGCCGACGGTCGCACGCCGGTGCTCGCGCTTTCGGCCCGCTCGCAGGAGGCGCTGCAGGCGCTCGCCGCGTCCTACGCCAAGACGCTGGAAGGCCGTGACTCGGCGTCCGCGCGCCATGTCGCGACCAGCGTCGCGGCGACCCGCGACCTGCTCCCGCGCCGCCTGGTGCTGGAGAGCGACGACGCCTCCACCTGGGGCGCGACGCTCGCCGCCATCGCTTCCGGCGGCGAGGCCTCCGGGGCCGCGATCGAGCAGGCCGTCGGCCGCGACGCGCCGGTCGCCTTCGCCTTCTCCGGAAACGGCTCGCAGTGGGCCGGAATGGGGCGCAAGCTCCACCAGACCAACCCGGCCTTCCGCGACAAGGTCGCCGAGATCGACGCGCACTTCACCAAGATCGCGCCCTGGTCGATCGCCGACGCCATGTTCGCGGACGACCTGCCGGAGCGGCTGAAGCGCGCCGAGTTCGCGCAGCCGCTGCTGTTCGCGGTCCAGACCGGCATGGTCGCCGCGCTCGCCGCAGCCGGCGTGACGCCGGACTTCGTGCTCGGCCATTCGGTCGGCGAGGTCGCCGCCGCGGTCGCGTCGGGCGCGTTGTCGCTGCGCCAGGGCGTCGAGGTCATCCACTCGCGCTCGATCCATCAGGAGATCGCCTGGAAGGCGGGATCGATGGCGGCCGTGCTGCAGTCGGCCGAAGAGACCGAGAAGCTGCTCAAGGAGGGCGGCTTCAAGGGCGTCGAGATCGCCGCGGTCAACAGCGAGCGTTCGATCACCGTTTCGGGGCCCGACGACGAGATCAAGGCGCTCGCCAAGTTCGCGCGCACCAAGCGCGTGCCGGTGCGCGTGCTCGACATCGAGTATCCGTTCCACACCGGCCTGATCGACGGCGTGCGTGAGCCGCTGATGGAGGACCTCAAGGGCCTCAAGCCGCGCGCGACGGAGCGGACCTTCGTCTCCAGCGTGACCGGCGAGATCGCGGAGGGCGCCGACCTCGGCGCCGACTACTGGTGGGCGAACGTGCGCCAGCCGGTCGCCTTCGCGCCCGCCGCGGCCGCGGCCATCAAGGCCGGCACCCGCGTGTTCGTCGAGATCGGCCCGCGTCCGGTCCTGCAGACCTATCTCGCCGACGGCCTGTCGAGCGCCGAGGTCTCGGGCGGCGTCGTCTCCTGCGACGACCACGGAGCGGCCGAGCACGACACGATCCGCCGCACGCTGGCGCGCGTCGTCGCCAAGGGCGGCAAGGTCGATCGCGAGGCGGCCTTCGGCAAGCTGACCGGTCCGGCCGTGCGCCTGCCGACCTATCCCTGGCAGGAGTCGCGCTTCGCCGTCGGAGCGACCAACGAGCAGCAGTCGTTCTATCGCGGCTACGACGTCCATCCGCTGATCGGCGCGCGCATGCGGGCCGATTCCGACGAGTGGACCATCCATCTCGACCCGGCGCTGTCGCCGCTGATCGCCGACCACAAGGTCGGCGGACGGGTGGTCGTTCCGGGCGCGGCGCTCGCCGAAATGGCGCTCGCCGCCGCCCGCGGCTGGCTCCGCCAAGACATGGTCGAGCTTGCCGACTTCGAGATCCCGCACGCCCTGACCCTCGATCCCGACGCGCTGACCGAGATCAAGACGCGCGTCTCGGCCGAGAGCCGCACCGTCGAGATCCTCAGCCGCCCGCGCCTGCGCGACGAGGGCTGGGTCGTCCACGCCATCGGCCGCATTTCTCCCGCCCCGACCACGCAGGTGTTCGCGCCGGGGGCGGGCGAGGGCGAGCCGGAGGTGTTCGAGGGCAAGGCGCTCTATGCGCGCACGCTCGAGCACGGCCTCGACTTCGGCCCGGCGTTCCAGTGCGTCGCCGAGGTCAAGCGGTACGGCCACGCGCGCCTGTCGGTGCGGCTGAAGCCTGTCGACGAGCGCAAGGGCGCTCGCGACGAGCGCTACGGCCTGCACCCGGCCGACTTCGACGCCTGCTTCCACTCGCTGATCACGCTGTTCGGCGAGCATGGCGACCGTCCGGACGTCACCTATCTGCCGATGCGCTTCGGCCAGCTCCGCCTCTACAAGCCGGGCCAGCAGCTGGTCGGCGCCGAAGTGGTCATCCGCCGCTTCAGCCCGCGCTCGATCGACGCGACCTTCACCTTCCTCGACGCCGACGGCGGCATCGTCGCCGAGCTCTCGGACGCGCGCTTCCGCGCCGTGACGCTCGCGCGCCGCACCCCGCTCGACCGGCTCGCCTACCACGTCGCCCCGGCGCTGGTCGCGCCGGCCTTCGACGCGGCCGAGCCGAGCAAGACCGTCGACCTCGCGGCCAGCGCCAAGACGCTCGGCCTCGTCGGTTCCGATGACGACGAGCGTCCGGAAGCCGACCTCCTGCTCGAGGCCTTCGCGGTCGCCGCCGCCCATCAGGCGCTGACGAAGCTGTTCGGCCGCAAGCGCGAGGGCTCGACCGCGACCCTCACCAAGAAGGGCAAGCTCGCGGAAGCATCGCTGCCGCTCGCGAACCGGCTGCTCTCGATCCTCGAGGAGCGCGGCCATGCGAGCCTCGACGGCGAGACTTGGTCGCTCGCCCAGAGCACCGGCCTGCCGACGACCGACGTCATCGTGCGCACCGTGCTCGCCGACCATCCGGAGCGCGGCGCGGAAGTCGTGCTCGCGTCCCGGGCCGCCTCGCTGCTGCCGAGCATCTTGAAGGACGGCCCGCGCGCCAAGGTCTACGGCTCCTCGACGATCGCGCACGCCGGCGGCGGCGCGCCGCTGACCGCCCGCGCGGCCGAAGCCCTCGCTTCGCTCGTGGCGGACTACGTCGCCGCGGCGCCCGACGACCGTCCGATCCGCATCCTCGAGATCGCGGCCGGCTCCGGCGGCCTGACGCGCGCGCTGTCGCGCCTCGCCGACGACACCCGCGTCACGCTGACGGTCACCGACCCGGACGCGACCGCCGCCGAGCGGCTACGCTTCGCCTTCGCCGGTCTTCCGAACGTCAAGGTCGAGCAGTTCGACCCGGCGTCCGAGGCCAGCGGCGAAGAGGTCGACCTGATCGTCGGCTCGCTCGCCTGGGGCGCCTCGACGGCGAGCCCGGAGGCGGTCCGCCGCCTCGCGACCCGCCTTGCCGACGGCGGCAAGCTCGCGCTCGCCGCGCTTGCGCCGACGCCGTTCCTCGACGTCGTGTTCGGCCTGCAGGACGGCTGGTTCTCCCGCTCGGCCTCGGCCGAGTTCCCGATCGGCGACGCCCGGTCGGCCGACGACTGGACCGCCGATCTCGCCGACGCGCGCCTGATCGAGCCGCTGGTCGCGACGCTCGCCGGCGCGGAGTCCCCCACCAACCTCGTGATCGCCTCCAAGCGTCGCTCGGCCTCGGCCGAGGCGCACGTCGCGGCGGTCGAGACGCCTGTCGTGATCGTCGGCGAGACGGCCGCAAGCCCGCTCGCCAAGGCGATCGCCGCGGCGCTCGAGGGCGCAGGACGCAAGGTCGCGGTCAAGGCCGAGGCTTTCGCGCCCCAGGCCAAGCCCGCGGGCAAGGGCAACGGCCACGCCAACGGCGCCGGTCATGGCGCGAGCGACTGGGGCGCCGCGATCGACCTCGGCCTGACGCCTGCTCCGAAGAATGCGAGCGAGGCGACCGCCGACATCGTCGTAACGCTCGACGCCGAAGAGACGCCCGGATCGGTCGCCGTGACCGAGCGGGCGGGCCGGCTGCTCGGCCTGACCCGCGCGGCGCAGGCCGCCGGCGCGCGGCTCTGGGTCGTCGCTCCGGGCGGGCTCGCGGGCGCGCTCGGCGAGGCGCGCGATCGTCTGGATAACGCCGCCATCGGCGGCTACCTGCGCGTCGTCCGCAACGAGTTCCGCGGCGTCGACATCCGCTTCGTCGATGTCGACGCGGGCCTGCCGGGCAAGACCGCGGCGGCCGCCGTCGCGGCCGAGATCGGCGCCCCGCGCGCCGACATCGAGATCGCGATCGGCCCCGAGGGCGTCAGCGCGCCGCGTCTGCGTCCGGGCCTGCCCGAGCTTCCCAAGGCCAAGCCCGTGAAGGGCCAGAAGGCCGCGCGGGTCGCGGCGCTCGAGTCCAGCGAGGGCGGTCTCGACGACCTCGGCTGGCGCGCCGCTCCCGAGCGTGCGCCCGGCAAGGGCGAGGTCGCCGTCGACGTCTCGGCCGTCGGCCTCAACTTCCGCGACGTGATGTGGGCGCTCGGCCTGCTGCCCGAGGAAGCGCTGGAAGACGGCTTCTCGGGTCCCGGCCTCGGCATCGAATGCGCCGGCGTCGTGTCGGCGGTCGGCGAGGGCGTCTCGGAGCTCAAGGTCGGCGACCGCGTCTCGGCCTTCGCCTCCGGCTCCTTCGCGTCCCGCGTCGTGACCTCCGAGCTCGCCGTCGCGAAGCTTCCGGACTCGATCGGCTTCGAGGAAGGCGCGACCATCCCGGTCTGCTTCCTGACCTCGTATTACGCGCTGGTCGAGCTCGCGCGCGTGCGCCGTGGCGAGTGGGTGCTGATCCATGGCGGCGCCGGCGGCGTCGGCCTCGCGGCGCTGCAGATCGCGCTGTGGAAGGGCGCCAAGGTCATCGCGACCGCCGGTTCTGACGAGAAACGCGACCTGCTGCGCGCGCTCGGCGCGACCCACGTGCTGTCGAGCCGCAGCCTCGACTTCGTCGACGAGACCAGGCGCCTGACCGGCGGCCAGGGCGTCGACGTGGTGCTGAACTCGCTCTTCGGCGAGGCGATGGAGCGCTCGTTCCAGACGCTGAAGCCGTTCGGCCGGTTCCTGGAGCTCGGCAAGCGCGACTACTACGCGAACTCGCGCCTCGGCCTCCGTCCGTTCCGACGCAACATCTCCTATTTCGGCATCGACGCGGACCAGCTGTTCATCCACCGCCGCGACCTCGGCAAGCGCCTGTTCACGGATGTGCTGAAGCTGTTCGCCAAGGGCGTCTTCGCGCCGCTGCCGTACCGCACCTTCGAGGCGGAGGAGATCCGCGACGCGTTCCGGTTGATGCAGCAGTCCGGCCATATCGGCAAGATCGTCGTGCGCCCGCTCGACCCCGCCAAGCTCCCGGTCGCCGAGCCGGCGGCATGGACTCCGGCCGAAGGCGTCCATGTCATGGTCGGCGGCCTCGGCGGCTTCGGCCTCGCCACCGCCGAGTGGCTGGTCGCCAAGGGCGCGACCAAGCTCGCGCTGATCGGCCGCTCGGGCGCGAAGTCGGAAGCCGCGAAGGCCGGCGTCAAGCGGCTCGAGGCCGCCGGCGCGACCGTCAAGGTCTTCGCCTGCGACGCCGCCGACGAGAAGGCGCTCGACAAGGCGCTGAAGGAGACGAGGCAGGAGCTCGGCCCGATCGGCGGCGCCTGGCACGTCGCCATGGTGTTGCACGACGCGCTGCTCGCGAACCTCGACGAGGGCACCTTCGAGGTGGCGCTGCGTCCGAAGATCGACGGCGCGGCTGCGCTCGAGAAGCTGACGCGTCAGGACCCTGTCGGCGACTTCGTGGTCTATTCCTCCGCCACCACCGTCATCGGCAATCCGGGCCAGGCGAACTACGTCGCGGCCAACAGCTGGCTCGAGGCGCTGGTCCGCCAGCGTCGCGCCTCCGGCAAGGCGGGCCTCGCGATCGCCTGGGGCGCCCTCGGCGACGTCGGCTACCTCGCCCGCACCGGCGAGGTGAAGGAGAAGATCCAGAAGCGTCTCGGCTACGCCACGCTGTCGGGCGCGGAAGCGCTCGAAGGGCTCGGCCGCGTCCTGTCGCAGCGGGACATGCGCCTTGTGACCGGCGTGGTGACGATCGCCCCGATCGATTGGGGCGGGGCGCGCCGCGATCTCGCCTATCTCGCCTCGCCTACCTTCACGCAGGTCCTGGCGGACGCCGAGATGGGTCCGCAGGACAGCGGCGAGCAGATCGATCTCGGCGCGATGATCCGCGGCAAGGACGCCCGCGAGGCGCGCGACATCGTCGCGGAGATGCTGACGGGCGAAGTGGCGCGCATCCTCAAGCTGCCGGCGAAGGAAATCTCGCCGCAGCGGCCGCTCGCCGAGCTCGGCATGGACTCGCTCATGGGCCTCGAGTTGCGCATGAGCGTCGAAAGGCGCTTCGATATCGAACTGCCGCTCGTCGCGATCGGCGATTCGACGACGCTGCTCACGATCGCCCAGTCGATCGTGTCGCGCATCCACGAGCCGGACGCTGCGGCGGAAAGCGGGGCGGTCAACGCCGATCTCGCGAGCCGCCACATCGGCGACGAACTTGGCGAGGAAGAACTGGCCGAGTTCGGCGAAGCCGTTGAGGCGCGCCGGTTGTCGATGGGACGCGCGAACGCGTGACGGCGGTATCATGACTGCAAGACGTGGCATCGGGGCGCTCTCGCGCTCCGCGAAAGACGGCATCCTGGGCGCGATCCGCACCCAGCCGAAGCAGGAGGCGCCGGCGCGATCCGGCGCCGCGCCGACCGTGGTGACCCGCAAGGTCAAGCGCGGCGACCGCTTCGCGGACTTGGCCGAGCTGAAGGACGTCCGCACCCAGCAGGCGGTCGCGGATCTGATCGGCGTGCAGAACCCGTTCTTCGCAATGCATGACGGCTGCGCCGGCGCGACCATCAAGCTCGACGGCCGCGACCTCATCAACTTCGCGTCCTACAACTATCTCGGCCTCAACGGTCATCCCGAGATCGCCGCGGCCGCGAAGGCCGCGATCGACCACTACGGCGTCTCCGCCTCTGCGAGCCGCGTCGTCGCGGGCGAGCGGCCGATCCATCGCGAGCTCGAGCGCCGCATCGCCGACTACTACGGGGTCGACGACGCCGTCGCCTTCGTGTCGGGCCACGCGACCAATGTCTCCGCCATCGGCCATCTGATGCGGAAGAACGACCTGATCGTCTACGACGCGCTGGCGCACAACTCGATCGTCGTCGGCGCGACCCTGTCCGGCGCGACGCGCCGCATGTTCGCGCACAACGACCTCGACGCGCTGGAGGAAATCCTCATCCAGCAGGGCCACGCCTTCGAGCGGGTGCTCGTCGCGGTCGAGGGCCTCTATTCGATGGACGGCGACTTCCCCGACCTCGCGCGGCTCGTGAAGATGCGCGACCGCTACGGCTTCTGGCTGATGGTCGACGAGGCCCATTCGCTCGGCGTGCTGGGCGCCACCGGCGGCGGCATCGCCGAGGAGTGCGGCGTCGAGCACAAGAACGTCGACATCTGGATGGGCACGCTGTCCAAGACCCTGTCGGGCTGCGGCGGCTACATCGCCGGCTCGCAGAGCCTCGTCGAGTACCTGAAGTTCTCCGCGCCCGGCTTCGTCTATTCGGTCGGCATGCCGCCGGCGGTCGCGGCCTCGGCCATCGCCTGCTTCGACATCCTGAAGCGCGAGCCGGAGCGCGTCGCCAAGCTCCGCGCCAACGGCCGGCGCTTCGTCGAGCAGGCCAAGGCGCGCGGCCTCGACGTCGGCACCGCGACGGACACTGCGATCGTGCCGGTGATGATCGGCGACTCACTTCGCGCCGTGCATCTCGCCAACCGTCTGCGCGAGCGCGGCGTCAACGCGCTGCCGATCGTTCATCCGGCGGTGCCGGAGCGTTCGGCGCGGCTGCGCTTCTTCCTCACCGCCGACCACGACTTCGAGCAGATCGACGAAGCGGTGGCTGTGACGGCGGACGAGCACGACAAGCTCGCCAAGGCCGGCTTCGGGATCAAGATGGCGGCCGCTTTGGCCAAGGCGACGCGGTAGAGCCGATCTTGTCGACCGCCCCGCGAACCGCAGGAAAGACCGCCGCTGGCGGCGTCGAGGTTCGCCCGGTCGAAACGGCGCGCGACATCGACGCGCTGTGGAAGGCGGAACTCGCGGCGCAGGGCGGCGACCCGGCCTTCACGCCGCGGCTCCACAAGGAGCTGAAGGACGTCCTCACCCCGAAGGCGACGCCTTTCGCCAAGGCCAATGACGGCATGGCCTGGGTCGCGTTCCGCGACGGCAGGCCGGTCGGCCGCATCTACGCCGTGCAGCATCACGCCCATCTCGAGAAGCACAAGGACGGCGCGGGCCACTTCGGCTTCCTCGAGGCGATCGACGACGACGCCGTCTGGGACGCGCTGTTCGAGACCGCCTCCGACTTCCTGCGCGCGCGCGGCCTGACGAAGATCGCCGGCCCGTTCAGCGCCTCGGTCAACCATGAATGCGGGCTGCAGGTCTTCGGCTACGGCGCCCGCTCGACCACCCACACGAACTATGCGCCGCCCTATTACGCGACGCAGCTCGAGCGGCTCGGCTTCCGCGGCGTGAAGGACATCGTCGGCTACGAAGGCGGCGTGACGACCAGCCGCCTGCCGCAGCGCGTGACGGCCGCCCGCGCCAAATGGTCGGACGGCAAGAACCTGGAGCTGCGTCCCGCCGTCGGGCCGGACGCTCTCGGCCAGATCGTGTCGGTCTACAACGACGCCTGGTCGGACAACTGGGGCTCGGTGCCGGCCACGATGGAGGAGTCCAAGTTCCTCGCGGAGCTCGCGGCCGGGATCCTGCCGCGCGACTGGTCGACGCTCGCCTTCTGGCTCGGCGAGCCGATCGGCGTCCTCGTCATGGCGCCTGACGTCAATGAGGCCGTGCGCGATCTCGGAGGCCGCCTCGCGCCCTTCGGCTGGGCCAAGCTGATCTGGCGGCTCAAGGTTTCCGGCGTAAAGCGCGCGCGCGTGCCGGTCATCGGCGTCCGGCGCGCTTTCCGCGGCACGAGGGTGGGCGCGATGGCGGCCGCCACGCTGCTCGCTGACGCGGTCGCGAAGGCCAAGGCCGCCGGCGTGGAGCGGCTCGAGGTCAGCTGGATGCTCGAGGAGAACCGCCCGATCATCAACCTCGTGCGCGGCATGCCGGCCGAGCACACCAAGACCTGGCGGATCTACTCCAAGCCGCTGTGAGCGCCGCTCACTTCCGCTCCGCCAGCGTGAACCAGCCGACCCCCGCCAGGACCAGCGCCGCGCCGAGAAGGTCGACCGCGGTCACCTGCTCGCCGAGCAGCAGCGCGGCGAGGGCGAGCGTCGCGACGGGGCTGATCGTGCCGATCACCGCATTGGCCTGCGCCGAGATGCGATGGAGCGCGGCGGAGAGCAGAAAGCTCGGGACGACGGTGCCGATAGCGGCGAGCACGATCGCGACGACCCACGCGCGGGCCGACAGCCCGGCTAGAACAGAGAGGTCCCGCAGCAGCAGGAACTGGATCAGCGAGGCGACGGCCGCGCCCGACATGGCGATGCAGGTGAACAGCTTCGGGCCGATCGCGCCGATCCGCGGCTTGGCGAGCAACTGGTACAGCGCGAAGGCGACCGCGGAGCACAGCACCAGCGCAGCGCCCGTCCGGATCGCGTCAACGCCGCCCGCCTGCGCGTCCTTGGCGAAGACAAGCGCAAGCCCCGCATAGCTGAGCGCGAAGGCGAGCAGCGCGCGCATGCGGAACGGCTGGCCGAAGAAGGCCGCGCCGAGCAGCACCGTGAACAGCGGATAGGTGAACAGGATCAGCCGCTCGAACGGCGCGGAGATGTAAACCAGACCGAGGAAGTCGGTATAGGAGGCGAACCAGTAGCCGAGCACGCCGACCGCGAGCGAGGCGGCGACCATCCGTCCTTCGAGCGCGGCCGGTCGGCCCTGGCGCGACAGGGCGATCAGGCCGATCGCGACATAGATCGGGACCGACAGTCCCATGCGCAGGGCGAGCAGCGTCTCGGTGTCGACCTTCTCCGCATAGGCGAACTTGATGATGACGCCCTTGGAGGAGAACAGGATCGCGCCGGCGGCTGCGAGCGCGTAGCCGATCCATGGCGCGGGCGTGCGGACCGGTTCCGCCGTCGTGACGACTTCCGGATCTGCGGGCGTGGTCGTGGGCATGACGGTCCGCGCCTAGCATGCGGCCCCAGGCAGGACCAGCGGCGCGCCGGCAAGCCTCCATTGCGCAACGAAAAACGGCCCGGCGCTGGCCGGGCCGTCGGCGGCGAGCGCGGCGCGCAGGCCTACTGCGACTTGGACGAATTCTCGTTCTGGGCGCTCTCGTACGAGCTCTGGTCGGTCAGGCTCGCCTGCTTGTTCTGCGAATAGGGGCAGGACAAGGCTGGCGTCGCGGCGGCGACCGCAAGCGCCGCGGCGAGAAGCGTGGAGGCGAAGGTCTTCATCCGATCGGTCTCCCTTGCTGGAACGGGAGAGGCTAGCACGCGAGGGCGCGACGCCAAGCCGGTCGCGCTCACATGCGCGTGTCAGCGTCCCGCCTGCGCGCGCGGATGGAACTCCGAATGGATCGCCATCAGCCGGGCGCCGTCGACCTCCGTGTAGATCTGCGTGGTCGACAGGCTCGCATGGCCGAGCAGTTCCTGGATCGTCCTGAGGTCGCCGCCGCGGCCAAGCAGGTGGGTCGCGAAGGAGTGGCGCAGCGCGTGCGGGGTCGCGGTCTCGGACAGGCCGAGGCTGCCGCGCATCCGCGCCACCGCGGCCTGCACGATGCGCGGGCTGAGCGGCCCGCCCTTGACCCCGACGAAGAGCGGCCCGTTCGGCGGCAGATGCAGCGGGCAGAGCGCGAGATAGTCCTCGACAGCCTTCCGCACCGCCTTGATCACCGGCAGCTGGCGGCGCTTGCCGCCCTTGCCGGTGACCTCGATCCGGTCGACGCCTGAGACGGGCGCCTCGGCTCTCGTGAGCGACAGCGCCTCCGAAATGCGCAGCCCGCAGCCGTAGAGAAGCGCCAGAACTGCGGCGTCGCGCGCCAGCGCCCACTGTTCGCGGTCCTCGCCGGCGCGGGTGTCGGCGTCGAGCATGAGTTTCGCCGGCGCCGGCGCGATGGGCTTGGGCAGGCTGCGCGCGATCTTCGGCGAGCGGACTGCCGACAGCGCCGACGCCTCGCCGCGGCCGGTCCGGGCGAGATGCCGCGCGAAGGAGCGCGCGGAGGCCAGCGCCCGCATCAGCGAGCGGCTCGAAAGTCCTTCGGCCCGGCGCGCCGCCATGAAGGCGCGCACGTCGCGGGGCGCGAGCCCCGCGAATTCGGCGAGGCCGACCGGCGCGCCGAGGTGGTCCTTCAGGAAGCCCAGAAAGATCCGCACGTCGCGGCCGTAGGCCTCGACCGTCTTCGGCGACATGCGCCGCTCCGCCGACAGCCGCTGGAGCCAGTCGGTGTAGGCGGCCATGAGGTCGGGCGCGGCGGGAAGGAGGGCGGCGGTCATCGCGGCGAGCCTAACGCGCAGGCGCTTAACGCGGCCTGACCCGTCGTCCCGGAGCGGCCCGCGAATGGGCGGCGAGGCCTGTGCGACCAAAGCGCGCCTTGCGGCGGGCATGCCGCCGGCCGGTCGAAGATGAGGGATTCCGGGGCCCAAAGCCGGCTGGCGCGCCCCTTGCCGGCTCGGACCGGAACCGGCACTCTGTCGGCGACTTCCCGCGCGCTCCGGCGCGCGGCGGAAATCGACCTTTGCGAGGAGAGTTCGTCATGCCTGCGGTCGATGTCGAGCCAAACCCCTACAGCGATCTTCCCGAGAGCGCGTTCTGGCGGAACGCGGTCCAGAACGGCGATCCGCTGAACCCCGATACGATCTACAGCCGCAAGTTCGAGATCACGCGCGACGCCCAGATCGCGACTGCCGGAAGCTGCTTCGCCCAGCACATCGCGCGTCATCTGAGAGCGCAGGGTTTCCCGGTGATCGACACCGAACGCGCTCCCGGCGGGCTGACGGGCAAAGCCGCCGAGGCGTTCGGATACGGCCTGTATTCGGCGCGGTACGGCAACCTCTACACCGTCCGTCAGTTGCGCCAGCTGATCGAGGAAATCACGACTCCCAAGACCCAGGAGATGGTCGTCTGGGAGCGCGACGGTCGCTATTTCGACGCCCTGCGCCCGAGCGTCGAGCCGGAAGGCCTCGACAGCCCGGAAGAGGTGATGGCGCATCGCGCGTCGCATCTGCGGTCGGTGGCCCGGATGATCCGGACGATGGACCTCTTCATCTTCACGCTCGGACTGACGGAGACCTGGATCCACAAGCGCACCGGGATCGTCTATCCGACCGCGCCCGGCGTCATCGCGGGCAAGTTCGACTCCAGCGAGTTCGAGTTCAAGAACTTCACGCATTCCGAGATCATGGCGGATCTCGAGCAGGTCCGCCGCCTGCTGAAGCGCCGCCGTCCCGACCTCAAGTTCATCCTGACCGTCTCTCCAGTGCCGCTCACGGCGACCGCCTCGGGCCGGCACGTCCTGCCCGCGACGCAGTATTCGAAGGCGACCCTGCGCTCCGCGGCCGGCGAGATGGCCGACCAGCACGACGACGTCGATTACTTCCCGTCCTACGAGATCATCACCAATCCGGCGGCGCGCTCGGACTTCTTCGCCGGAAACCTGCGCTCCATCGCGCCGCAGGGCGTCGGCGCGGTGATGCGGACCTTCTCCGCCGCCCACGTTCCGGAGGAGGCCGCGCCGATCGCTCCGCCGCTGTCGGCGCCCCCGGCGCCGGTCGAGACGCCGCGTGCCCGCCGGCCGCGGGACGAGGACGACGTGGTGTGCGAGGAGATGCTGCTCGACGCCTTCGCGAAGGGGCGGCGCTGATGCAGGACGTCTCCGCCGAACTGCAGCCCGCAGGCGTCGCGCCGGCCGCCGGCGTGCGCCGCGGGCTGATCATCGGCAATTCCTACGCGATCGCGCTGAAGGACGGTCTCGAGGACAGCGATCTGCCGTGCCGCGAGGACTTTTCCTTCCTGTGCGCGCCGGGCTCCGAGCTGCAGGTCGACGTCGTCGACGGCAGGATCGTGCCGACCGCCGAGCGCGCGATGACCTTCCTCGCCCGCGACGTTCCCGACGGCGACATGCGGCTCGACGACTACGACGTGTTCGTGCTCGCCGGGCTCGGCGTCAGCGCGAACCAGTGCGGGCGCGTCTATCGCTCCTGGCGCCTCGCGCGTCACGCGGGCGAGCGGCACGCGCTGATCTCCCGCGGCGCCCTGCTCGCGGCGATCGAGGGGCTGTTGCGCCTGACCATCTCCTACAAGGTCGCATCGCAGCTTCGGGCGCACACCTCCAAGCCGATCGTGATCGTGCCGCAGCCCAATCCGATCGAGCGGATCAAGACCGTCGAGCGCACGACCGATCGTCTGAAGGAGACGTTCGAGAAGTGGGGCCTGTTCTTCGACGAGCCGCTCGCCGAAGAGCTCTACGAGGCGTTCCTCGAGGCCGCCCGCCGCGCGTTCGGCGAGATCCCCGCCGCCTTCATGGAGCAGCCGGCCTCGAGCCGGGCCGGTTTCTTCACGCGCGACGAGTACCAGATGAAGCTGCGCACCACCTACGACCGCAGCCAGCAGGTTCCGAACACGGTCGAGGACGTCACGCACATGAACGCCGATTTCGGCCGGCTGACCATGGAGATGCTGTGGGCCGACGTCGGCGGCGCGCGCTGACCCGTCGAGGGCGGATCGAGACCGTGAGCGGGGCGGCGGAGCAGCCGGCCGGGCGGGTCGACGGCTCCGGAACGGCCGTCCCGACCATTACGATCCGGCGGACGGACGGACTTGGCGGACGGCTGCTCGCGCTCGTCCGGGTGCTCCGTTTCGCCGAGAAGCTCGGCGCGCGGGTGACGATGCGCTGGGCCTCGCTCGCCTACACCTTCCGCGACCACGGCGCGACCGACTGGACGCCGTCGGAGCTGTTCGACCTCGACCGGTTCGACTTCGACGGCCTCGACCTCGCCGAGGGGACGCCGGAGCCGCTTGACCCCGGCACGCTCGTGCTCGAGGAGCGGCCGGACCTCGCCCAGCACCTGCGCTTCGGCTTCGATCCGGAAACGCTGCTGGCGCATGGCGCGTCGTTCGCGTCCAACGGCCAGCGGCTTCTGCGCCTCGTCGGCGAGACCGACGCCGATGTCCATGAAGGCCTCGTCACGGTCTTCGACCGCCTGATCCCGAAGCAGGCGGTCCGCGACGAGTTCGCGGCGACGAAGGAGATCCTCGGTCCGCAGCCGTTCGTGGCGCTGCACGTCCGCCGGGGCGACGTCGTCTCGAACCTCGTCGGCAAGGCGGGTTCGGACGCTCCCGTCGCCGACCTCGAACCGGACATGCGGCATTTCGTGCGGCGCTGCGCGCCCGTCGCTCTGATGATCTCGGCGCTCGACGAACAGGCGCCGGGCGCAAAGGTGCTGATCTTCGGGGAGGACCCTCAGTCCATCGGCGAGGCCGCGGACGCGCTCGGGTCCCGCGCGCTGCTCGCGCCGGCGGCCGAGCGTCTCGGCCCCCTGCAGCGGGCTTTCCTGGAGATCCTGCTGATGCGGGAAGCGAGCGCGATCTACGCCTGCGCCAGCCAGTTCTCGCGCCTGCCGGCCCAGGTCGGCCGGGCCAGGCTTCACGAGATCGGCCCGGATGGCGATCCGGGCCTCTGGATCAGACATTTCGAGGCCGAAATTCTCGACCGCGTCTCGATCCAGTCGGAGCGCCGCGAGGAGCTTGCGGCGCTCTTCCTCGCCTTCTGGCGCGAGGTGGCCGATCGCGCGGAGCGGATACGGCAGCGGCCCGTCAGGGCGCCGCGCACCGACGTGCGCCCCGATCGGCCCGAACGTGTCTAGAGCACGATGAACTGCTTGAAGGTCAGGATGCCTCGCTCCGCGAGCGAGACCCTGAAGTAGCGGGCCTGCCCCTCCCATACGCGGTCCACCATGTAGTGGTGCATCCGACCGTTCCGGTTGTAGAGCCTGCGCCACTTCTCACCGTCGACCGACGCCTCGATCACGAGGGACTTGGTGTGCTCCTCCGCGTTCGGGCGGTCGACGAAGATGACCCGGGAGACGTCTTTGACGGATCCCAGATCGACCTGCCACCAGGGGGCGTCCGACAGCTGGGTGGAGGTGATCGCGCTGAGGATGTCGCCGTTGACGGCCCGATCGGCGGTGAACGAGCGGATCGTGGAGCTCTGCGTCGCGGCGCATCCCTTTGCGAGGCTCTGCTCGGCATAGCGGTGCAGGCGTCCGCGCCGGCGCGAGAAGAAGGCGTTGCCCCAGCCCTCGCGGATCATCTCGCACTCGCGGAACACGTAGTCCCGCTCGTAGAGGAAGTTCACGATCTCGACGAACTCGGCGCCGCCGACATAGGCCGGCTCGGCCGCGACCTCGACATAGATGGCGTCGATCTGGTCGAGGATGCGCTCGGCGCCCTTGAGCACGAGCAGGTCGGCGCCCTGGACGTCGATGCACAGGAGGCTGAAGTTCCTGCCGGCGTGCTCGTTGAGGACGATGTCGTCGAGCCGCTCGACGAAGCCCTCGATGCGTTCGGTGTAGGTGATGTTCGGCCTGATCGCCGACAGGGTGCCGAGTTCGAGCATGCTCGACGAGCGGCCGTCGTTGGACGCCACGTTGAAGGCGATCGGCTTGCCGGCCTCCTCGCCCACGATCGCCTTGCGGATGAAGTGCGGCTTGTTCTTGTCCATCCGCGCGTCGATCTCCTCCACGAAGGACGGGATCGCCTCAAGCATCAGGATGGGCCCGTCCATCGTGCGGGCGTAGGCCTCGTATTCCCGGCCGTGATTGGCCCCGACGTGGATGACGCCTTCAAGAGGGACGCCATGGGCAGAGCAGTTTACGATCGGATTCACGAGCGCCTCAACAGTTTGGCCGCAACAAGGGTCGTCCGGGCGGGTTGGTCCGGGTCACGAGGGTGAAGACAATCGGCGGTTCGTCCAGAGCCCGAGCGGGCGGTCGCCGTCGGAGCGGGTCCGGCGGCGACCGCCCGTGCGTCAGGCCTGAAGACGCAGATCAGTTCGTCGAGCGCGGGATCGGATAGATCCGGCCCTCGCTGTTCTGGCGCCAGGCGAAGCCGGGCGGGAGCGCGACGATCCGGCCGTCGGCGCCCTGGCGGTAGGCGTAGCCGGGCGGGATCGCGACGACACGTCCGTCGACGCCCTGGCGGTAGCCATGGCCTTCCGGGATCGCGACGACGCGTCCGTCCGCGCCCTGTCGATAGCCGGCTCCCGGCGGGAGCGGAACCACGCGTCCGTCAGCGCCCTGCCGATAGGCATGGCCGGGCGTGATCGGCACGAGGCGCCCGTCCGCGCCCTCCCGCAGTCCGTGCCCGGCGGGGATCGCCACGAGACGTCCGTCCGCGCCCTGTCGTGAGGCCTGACCCGCCGGGATGACGACGGCGCGTCCGTCCGTGCCTTGCCGGGCCAGCGCCCCTTCCGGAACCTGCACCACGACTCCGTCGGTTCCAACCAACTCGCGCATGTCGCACCTCCTAGTGATCGTTCGAGAATTCGCCCCTGCTTGTGCGTCAGTCGTTCGATACGGCCTCCTTGGTGGCCGGTCGCTCGGCGGTCAGCAGTTCCGTCGGCACGCGCCCGCCATAGCCGCGCTCGTCGGCCGAATAGACCTGGAACTGGAAGGGATCGATCTTGCGCCGCTTGTTGTCGAGCTGGCGCAGCGCGACCTCCGGGAGGCCGACGTTCACCATGGTGCCGTCGTAGAGCATGAAGATGCTGCCGGACCGCGACGGGTAGAACATCGAGTCGATCGAGTTGTCGGCGATGCCGATCTTGGCGAACTCTTCCTCGACGACGAAGATCGCGTTGCTCGATGTGACGCAGACGAGCTCGTACTTTTTCTGCTTGCCGAGCTCGACCATCGCGCGGAGCGTGGAGCCCTGGTTGATCTCGAAGTCGAGGTCCTGGACGTAAACGACCTCGTTGGACGCCGCCGGGTTGAACTCGATCATCACCACGCGCGGGCGATACTTCGTGACCGACTTCCAGATGTGCCAGTCGTTGCCGTCGATGTCGATCGAGAGCAGGTCGAAGCTCTGCGGCATCGGCGTCTTGCCGAAGTGGAACTCGAGGCTGTCCTTGCGGGGGTCGAGCCCCACCATGCCGCCGACGCAATGCACCTTCGGATTGTCGCCGTGCCGCTTCACCAGTTCTTCGTGGCGACGCGCATTGCCCTCGATCTGGATCGAGCTCCAGCCCTTGTTGGCGATGAGGTTGTATGTGTTGCTGTGGGTGTAGCCGTCCCATGCGCCGAACTCGACGCACCACTTGCTGCCTTCGCCAATGAGCTCGAAGATCTTTTCGAGAATGCCGTCTTCGCCGTACTGAGAAGTCACCGACTTCGCATAATCAAGAAGGTACACACTTTCCTTTTTGACGCGATTATGACGCAGGTGGCGAATTATCGGCATGCGAACCCCCAAGATCCAGCCAGACTTCTTTCGATCAAAGCGTCGAAAACGAAGCCAAGAAAAATCATAGACCATATTTCTCCAATGAGAAGCGACGCAAAAGCGTCGAGACGTCGCGCGTCTGGCGCTGGTTTTAAAGGCTCGCGCAGAGCTGAGACCCAAGGGCTTCTGCGACGGGTCGCGGTCAACATGGATTGCGCGCAAGTCAGTGCGGGCGGTCGCTATTTTTCCGAAGCGAGGGACGCGACTGCGGCCGTGACGTCCTCGTCGGGAAACAGTTCGGTCGACTTGTCCGCCCGGATGTCCGCGGGCGACAGGGCCGAGACGAGATCAATCGACCGATCGAGCCCGATGACGCCGGCGTCGCGCTGCCGCCGGCGCACGAAAAGGCTCTCAAGCTCCATCACGGCGACGGCCTCCGGGCCGGCGGGGCGCGCCGCTTCGCAGACGATGACCGACCCGTCGCATCGAGGGCCGCGGCATGTGAGGTCAACGAAGCCGGAGGCCGACGGAAGAGGCCGCCGGAGGTGCCAGGCAGCGAGCCTGAACGTCGACGGGTTCCCGACATACTGGTTGTTCAGGATGATCAGCTGCCGTTCGTCGCCCATCAGCTCGAGCGTCGCGGTGCTCACGTTCATGTTGAGAGCAAAGCCCACCGTCTCCGCATCCGGGCCGGTCTCGACCCGAAGCGTCTCGGTCTCGCCGAGGCGTGCGAAGTTGAAGCGCGCCAGGCTATTCATCCGCAGAATGGCCTTCTCGCCGGCAAGCCCCGCCAGCCTCAGCGCGTCGACGCGCCAGCCTTCGGGCACGGTCCGTATCCGGCGCCTGGCCTCGCCGAGCGACTCCAGCGCGCGGCAGAGCGAGCGCCCCAGAACGCGCGCGAGCGGAGCCTGGATATGGTAGTCCCACGGCTTTCCGAAACGCTCGAGCTCGGGGCAGAGCTCGTAGAGCCGCTCGATATATTCGAACCCGTCGAACAGCGGCAGGCCGAACTCTTCGGCGAGATCCCTGTGCCGCTGCCGCATGGCGCCGTGGCGCCCCTCGCCCCAGGTCGAGGGCATGATCAGCACGATCGGCAGGACGTCTTGTTCGGCGCAGCGCGCCAGCATGTTCAGGAAGTGGCTGTCGGCGATGTCGACATTGAGAATGCCGCTGCGCCAGGTCATTTCGTCGTTGGCGGCGAAATCAATCACCAGCAGCCCGCCGGGCTGCTTCAGGATCTCGTCCTGATGCATCGTGAAGACGCAGTTGTAGCTCACTCCGATCGAGTAGTTCCCAGCCCCGAACCGCTCCTTGAGCGGCAGGGTGTATCCCGCTCGCATGACGGCGTTCGAGGTTCCCGAGATATTGACGTGCATCATGCGTCTCGACTGGCGCGCCGGTCGGAAAGTTGGCCGACGCGGACGCCGCGACGCAAGGGATAAAAGGCCTACGACCCGGATTCAGCGCGAGGCCGATCTTTCGCCCTCGCGAAAACCCTTGGCGAGATGGGCGAGGCCCGAGGCGCTCAGGGCGCGCCTGAACTTAAGGTGGTAGCCGCAGACGTCGGCGATCTTCGGCGACACCGAGACGAGCTCGGTGAACTGCTTGCAGCTGCGCCGGATCCGCGAAAATCGGTCGCCGAGAACCTGATCGCGCACCTTCTGGTCGTCGATCCTGCGGGCGAACCGGCCGTCGATATACGGCGTCAGCACATAGCGGTCGCTCGGCGCGTCCGGCGGGATGGCGCTCGCGTCGAGCGGAACGGCCGCGACGTCGGTGATCGACTTTGCGAGCGCGAGCAGCAGGGCGCGGTCGACCCGCTGGCCGCCCGCCTGCATTCCGGGCGCCGAGCGCGCGGCCTCAAGGAAGAACTCGACGTCGAGATTGAGGTGGGAGATGTCCTCGCTCCTGCCGCCCTCGACATAGGTGAACGTCGCCGCGCCTTCCGGACCGATCTTGAAGCCGCTCGTGGTCATGAAGTCGGCGGCGATGGCGCGCGCGGTCTCGACCGAGGCGGCATCGCCCAGCAGGAGATGGACCAGCGCCGTGCGAAGCTGGAGATTGTAGGCCTCGGGCGACAGCGCCAGCGTCTTCTGCCGGGCGCACATCTGCCGGTTGGTCTTGTTCCACTGCGGCATGACCTGGTCGGGAACCGCGTCGCAGTCCACCTGTGAGGTCGCGGCCGGAATGAGGTAGCGGGCGGTCTTCACGCCGTCGCGGTCGCGGCGCTCCAGCAGCGGCTCGAACGCCGCAAGGCCCGCGACGATGTCGGTCCTCAACTGCTCCGGATCGACGCCGGCCTCCTTGGCGAGCGCCGGATCTGCGACTGCGAAGCGCCGCAGCCGCGCGATCGGCGCGAGGATCAGCGCCGCGACGCCGACGCGAGCCGCGCGCTTCTGGAAATAGCGGTCGTAGACGCCCCAGGCCGCGACCGATTTTCCGGTCAGCTGGTCGACGCGCTCCTTGCGGTCGTCGCGGAATTCGAGCGCGAGCTGGGAGAGCTTGGCGAGCGCGAGGAAGTAGCTCTTGTCCTTGGTCGCTTCGTAGAGCGCGGCGTAGCTGTCGCCCCATTCGGCGAACCGCCAGCCGTCGACCTTGTCGGCCTCGAACAGCTTGCGGAACTCGGCGAGCTTGGTTTCAGAGGCGTCGGGCGTCCGCGCGAACATCGCCGTGAAGGAAGCGAGCGCCTGATCGCTGCGCGAGACCGCCGGGCCTTCGGCGCGGGCGGGAGATCCGCCGAGCGCCGTCGCGACGACCGCCGCCGCGATCGCGCATCGCGCCGCCGCGGCGAGGCCGCTACGCATCCTTACGCTGAGGGCCACGACGCCGCCTCCGATCCCGACAGTTGCCCGGGAGCGTAGGCGATGGATGCGGCCCTTTTCATGGCCGAGGCCCGTGCGCCCCAGCGGCGCTTCGTCGCCGGGGCGACGGCGTCACGCGATCGTCTGGCCGGTCTTCTTCCAGTCGGCGACGAACTGGTCGAGGCCCTTGTCGGTCAGCGGATGCTTGACGAGGCTCTTCAGCACGTCCGGCGGCACGGTGCAGACGTCGGCGCCGATCTTGGCGGCGTCGCGCACATGGTTCACCGAGCGGATCGAAGCGGCGAGGATCTCGGTCTCGAAGCCGTAATTGTCGTAGATCTGCCGGATGTCGGCGATCAGCTCCATGCCGTCGAGGCCGGCGTCGTCGAGGCGGCCGATGAAGGGCGAGATGAAGGTCGCGCCGGCCTTGGCGGCGAGCAGAGCCTGCGGGGCCGAGAAGCAGAGCGTGACGTTGACCATCGAGCCGTCGTCGGTGAGCGTCTTACACGCCTTGAGCCCGTCCCAGGTCAGCGGCACCTTGACCGCGACGTTGTCGGCGATGGCGCGCACGACTTCGGCCTCGCGCATCATGCCCTCATAGTCGGTAGACGACACCTCGGCGGACACGGGGCCGTCCACGACCTCGCAGATCTCCTTGATGATGTCCTTGAACGGCCGGTTGGCCTTCAGGACGAGCGAGGGATTGGTGGTCACGCCGTCGAGCACGCCCATGGCGGCGAGCTCCTTGATCACGGCGACGTCGGCGGTGTCGACGAAGAATTTCATCGCGCGAATGTCCTTGCGGGCTGGCTTTTCGGGCGTTGTCGGATTTCGACCTCCAAGTGGCGCCCAGGAGGCGTCGAGGCAAGGCGGAATCGGCTGTTTGCATGCCTTTGATGCGGAAAGCGCCAGCTCCTTGACGGCTTGCCCGCCGAAGGCCGAAGACACGCCCCCGCCCGTCGTCCGGAGTTCCGATGCCCGTCGTCCGCGCAGTCCAGGTCCTGCTGCCGGTCGCGCTCGACCGCGCGCTGACCTACGCGGTTCCCGACGGGATGACGGCGGAGCCCGGCGACGTCGTCGTCGCGCCGCTCGGAAACCGGTCGAGCGTCGGCGTCGTCTGGGACGGCGCGCCGGAGGCGGTCGAAGTCTCCAGACTGAAAGCGATCTCGGCGGTGGTCGGCGCCGCGCCGTTCTCGGTCGAGATGCGCCGCTTCGTCGACTGGCTGGCCGACTACACGCTGTCGCCGAGGGGGCAGGTGCTCCGGATGGCGCTGCGCGGGCTCGCGGAGGAGGGCGAGGCGAAGCCGAAGTTCGGACTCCGCGCGACCGGCGCGCGCCCCTCCCGCATGACGCCCGCGCGCGAAAAGGCGCTCGCCGCGGCCGCAGACGGAAATGCGCGGGCGAAACCGCGTCTCGCCGAGGCCGCCGGCGTCTCCGCCTCCGTTCTCGACGGGCTCGTCGCGGAGGGCGCGCTGGAGATCGTGGAGCTCGCGCCGCCCGCGCCGCCGCCGGGGCCGGACCCGTCGCGCCCGGGACCGACGCTCACCCCGCATCAGGCGCACGCGGCGGAGGCTCTCCGGCGGACGGTCGCGGATCGCGCCTTCCGCGTCGTGCTGCTCGACGGCGTCACCGGCTCGGGCAAGACCGAGGTCTATTGCGAAGCGGTCGCGGAGGCCCTGCGGCAAGGCCGGCAGGCGCTGGTCATGGCGCCGGAGATCGCGCTGACGGTGCCGTTCCTCGATCGCTTCGCGAAACGGTTCGGCGCCCGGCCGGCCGTCTGGCACGCGAGCGTCGGCGAGACGGGGCGGGCGGCGGTCAGGCGCGGCGTCGCCGACGGGTCGATCAAGGCCGTCGTCGCGGCGCGCTCGGGCCTGTTCCTGCCGTTCCGGGACCTCGCCTTGATCGTCGTCGACGAGGAGCACGACGGCGCCTACAAGCAGGAAGACGGCGTCGCCTACAACGCCCGCGACATGGCGGTGGTGCGCGGCCGGCTGGAGAGCGCGCCCGTGGTGCTCGCCTCCGCGACGCCCTCGCTCGAGACCCGGATCAACGCCGATCGCGGCCGCTACGCCCGGCTCGTCCTGCCGTCGCGCTTCGGCGAGAGCGCGATGCCCGAGATCGCGGCCGTCGACATGCGCCGGGAGGGGCCGCCGCGCGGCCAGTGGCTCGCCCCGCGGCTCGTTTCAGCGGTCACGGACACGCTGGCGGCGGGCGAGCAGGCGCTGCTGTTCCTGAACCGCCGGGGCTATGCGCCGCTCACCTTGTGCCGGCGCTGCGGCCATCGCATGAAATGCCCGAACTGCTCGGCCTGGCTGGTGGAGCACCGGTTCCGGGCGAGCCTCGTTTGCCATCACTGCGGCCATGCCGGGCCGACCCCGCGCGCCTGTCCGTCATGCGCGGCGGAGGACTCGCTCGTCGCGCTCGGCCCGGGCGTCGAGCGCATCCGCGACGAGGCGGCGGAGCGCTTTCCGGACGCGCGCGTCACGATCCTGTCGAGCGACCTGATCGGCAGCGGAGAGCGGCTCTCGGCGGAGCTCGACGCGATCGAGCGCGGCGAGTTCGACATCGTCGTCGGCACGCAGATGGTCACCAAGGGCCACCACTTCCCGAAGCTGACCTTCGTGGGCGCGGTCGACGCCGACTTCGCCCTCGGCGCCGCCGATCCGCGCGCCGGCGAGCGCACCTTCCAGACCCTGCAGCAGGTGACCGGCCGCGCCGGGCGCGCGGAGCGGCCCGGCCGCGCGCTGCTCCAGACCTTCGACCCGGACCATCCGGCGATCCGCGCGCTAGTCGCCGGCGACCGGGAGGGTTTTTACGCCGCGGAGGCGCGGGCGCGGGAGGCGGCGCTGATGCCGCCCTTCGGACGCCTCGCCGCCGTCGTGGTGTCGGGGCCGGACCGGGCCGCGGTCGAGGCGCACGGCAGGGCGCTGGCGCGCGCCGCCCCCAAGGTCGAGCAGGTGAGGGTTCTGGGGCCGGCCGAGGCGCCGCTCGCGATGGTGCGCGGCCGACACCGGATGCGGCTGCTCGCCCAGTCTCCCCGAACGATCGATCTTCCGGGCTACATGCGCGACTGGCTGGCGGCGGCGCCGCTGGCCCGAGGCGCCCTGCGGGTCGCGGTCGACATCGACCCGCAGAGCTTTCTTTGACGCTTTAGCGGTATTTGGAGATCGCCTCGCGCGTCTCGTTGAGGCGCCGCACCTCGTCGGCCGCGCCGCTCTTGCCCTTCGAGATCCCGAACTTCTCGCCCTGCACCTTGTCGTCAGGGTCGGAGAACCGGTTCAGCCGCTCGCAGGTGAAGCCCTTGTCGTTGCACTTGTTGTCGTAGGCCATGATGCTGCGGATGCGCTTGTTCAGCACGACGTAGCCGAAGTTGTACTGGCTCTTCGGCGCGCTCCCGACGACGTAGCGGTCGTGGTTGAGGCCCATATTGTGGCCCATCTCGTGCGCCACCGACTTGTTGGTGATGCAGGAGCGGGAGACCAGGCTGTAGCCGAGCCCCGACGTCGCCGCGGAGGGCTTCGTCACGTACCAGCCGAGCCCGCAGAACTCCGTGCGGGAGTGGATGATGACGACGAGATCGGCCTTGAAGCTGTCGCGGGCCGCGCGGGTGTCGGTGAAATATGAAGACCCCGGCTGGTCGTCATAGGTCATGTTGTTGAGCGTCTGGCTCCAGTCATAGGCGTTGTCGTTGTAGCCCGGGATCGTGCCGACCGCGGCGAGCTTGAGCTTTATCTTCACTCCGCTCGCCTTGTAGGCCTGATTGGCGAGCGAGACGGCGAGGCTGGCGTCGCCGTTCGGGTCGGCGGCGGCGGGCGGCGTGAAGCCGACATTGACCTTGATGGTCGTGGTCTTGTCGTCCTTGGCCGCCGCCAGTTCGTCAGGGGTGGCGACCCCGTCGTCCTTTCCCCCCTGGAGCTCCTTCGGGACCGTGATGGGGCCTTCCTTCGGCAGCTTGTCTGCCGCGACCTCGACCACGCGGTGGGCGCGGCCGCCGGCGCCGGAAATCTCATATGAGCGCCCGCGCAGCTGCACATAGCCGGTGATCTTGCCGTTCTGAACGACGAGGGTCGCCGTTCCGGTCGAGCCGGCCGCGCCCGTCCAGACGAAGCCTCCGCCATAGGCTTCCTCGGTGTCGGTGCGCCTAAAGGTGGCTGCGGCGTTCGGGAACAGGGCGATCTTGACCTCGCCGGTCTTCTCGAGCGCGCTGGCGACGTCGCCGTCGAGCGCCAGCAACTGCTCGCGCACGGCCGCGACGTTCTTCGGCTTTGTGTCCGAGGCGGCGGACGAAACGTCGGCGGGCGTGGCCGGCTTGAAGAGGCTCGGCGTGTCGGCCAGGGCCGGCCCGGCGGCCGCCGATAGGGCGGCCAGCAAGGCCGCTCCCGCCACGTACTGATTGAACCACGCCATCGTCGTCTCCTGCGGTGTTTTTCGACTGATCTGCGCCGATCTTTTCCGCATCCTAGCGACCACGAACGGCCGGGACGACGGAATTCGGACGCAGACCAGGTCAGTCGGCGCCGGCCCGCAAAAGGTTCATCGCTCCGGAACGCTGTCCGGCCGAAAGCAGCGGCGGCGCCGCAAACGTCAGGAGCGGGGCTCGCCCCATGGGGTCGGCGTCGGAAGGTCGCGACGGCGCGCGCGGGCCGAAATCGACGTGCGACGTTTGCGCATCGTCGTTCGTTCGTCGAAGCTCGGTCACATGTTCGTTTGCCCGAGGGGTAATCCGCTGGCGGCGCAGGCTTTTTCCCCTGTTCGCCACGTCCTCGCCACGATGTTGCGCGCGTGGGTGGGGCATGATAGTGACCGCTGCGCTTCGGGGGCAGGGCCTCCGAGGCCGGGGACAAACCCCTGAATTCACCGGTTCCGGGAGGTTCGGAGCGCCCGCTCCGGTTTCAGCCCTAGGCTCCAACCAGCGAGAGACGCTCGGGTGGCAGGTAAAGACACCATCGTGTCCGGGATGGCCGGTCGCTATGCGACCGCCCTGTTTGATCTCGCCAAGGAAGAAAACGTGGTCGATGCGGTCTCCAGCGACCTCGACACGATCTCCAAGGCGCTGTCTGAAAGCGAAGACCTGCGGCGGCTGACGAAGAGCCCGGTCTTCTCGTCCGAAGACCAGGCCAAGGCCATGGGCGCCGTGCTGGACAGGCTTGGCGTCGGCGGCCTGACCGCGAAATTCGTGCGCCTCGTCGCCACGAACCGCCGCCTGTTCGCCCTCGAGGCGATGATGAAGGGTTTCCGGGCGCTGGTCGCCGCCGACCGCGGCGTGACGACCGCCGAGGTGACCGTCGCCGAGGAGCTCACCGCCGGACGGCGCGACGAGCTCGCCAAGGCGCTGAAGGACATCACCGGCAAGACCGTCGACTTCGACGTCAAGGTCGATCCGAAGATTCTGGGCGGGCTCATCGTGCGGCTCGGAAGCCGCATGGTCGACGCCTCGCTCAAGACCAAGCTCAACTCCATTAAACTCGCGATGAAAGAGGTCGGCTGATGGACATCAACGCCGCCGAGATCACCTCGATCCTCAAGGATCAGATCAAGAATTTCGGCCAGGAGGCCGAGGTCTCCGAGGTCGGCCAGGTGCTGTCCATCGGTGACGGCATCGCGCGCGTCTACGGCCTGGACAACGTCCAGTACGGCGAGATGGTCGAGTTCAAGGACGGCGTCCGCGGCATGGCGCTGAACCTCGAGACCGACAATGTCGGCGTCGTGGTGTTCGGCTCCGACCGTGGCGTCGCCGAAGGCGACACCGTCAAGCGCACCGGCGCGATCGTGGACGTCCCGGTCGGCAAGGGCCTGCTCGGCCGCGTCGTCGACGCGCTCGGCAACCCGATCGACGGCAAGGGCCCGATCGACGCCACCGAGCGCCGCCGCGTCGACGTGAAGGCGCCGGGCATCATCCCGCGCAAGTCCGTCCACGAGCCGATGCAGACCGGCATCAAGTCGATCGACGCGCTGATCCCGATCGGCCGCGGCCAGCGCGAGCTGATCATCGGCGACCGCCAGACCGGCAAGACCACGATCGCGCTCGACACCATCCTGAACCAGAAGTCGATCAACGCGGGCGGCGACGAGAGCGCCAAGCTCTACTGCGTCTATGTCGCGGTCGGCCAGAAGCGCTCCACCGTCGCGCAGTTCGTGAAGGTTCTCGAGGAAAACGGCGCGCTCGAATATTCGATCATCATCGCCGCGACCGCCTCCGACCCGGCCCCGATGCAGTTCCTGGCGCCCTTCGCCGGCTGCGCCATGGGCGAGTACTTCCGCGACAACGGCATGCACGCGCTGATGGTCTATGACGACCTCTCCAAGCAGGCCGTCGCCTACCGTCAGATGTCGCTGCTGCTGCGCCGCCCGCCGGGCCGCGAGGCCTATCCGGGCGACGTGTTCTACCTGCACTCGCGCCTGCTCGAGCGCGCCGCCAAGCTGAACGACGACAACGGCAACGGCTCGTTGACGGCCCTGCCGGTCATCGAGACCCAGGCGAACGACGTCTCGGCCTACATCCCGACCAACGTCATCTCGATCACCGACGGCCAGATCTTCCTCGAGTCCGACCTGTTCTACCAGGGCGTCCGCCCGGCGGTGAACGTCGGCCTTTCGGTGTCGCGCGTCGGCTCCTCGGCGCAGATCAAGGCGATGAAGCAGGTCGCCGGCAAGATCAAGGGCGAGCTCGCGCAGTACCGCGAGATGGCGGCCTTCGCGCAGTTCGGCTCCGACCTCGACGCCTCCACCCAGCGCCTGCTGAACCGCGGCGCGCGCCTCACCGAGCTCCTCAAGCAGCCGGCCTTCTCGCCGCTGCGCGTCGAGGAGCAGGTGGTCGTGATCTACGCCGGCACGAACGGCTATCTCGACAAGCTGCCGGTCGGCGCCGTGCGCAAGTACGAGGCCGAGCTGCTCGAGCACCTGAACTCGAGCGAGAAGGGCCTGCTCGACACCATACGCAAGGACAAGGCGCTCAAGGACGAGACGATCGAAAAGATCAAGAGCGTGCTCGACGCCTTCTCGAAGTCGTTCGGCGACGGAAACTGAGCCGGACGGATTAGCGGAGTTCGAGCGCCCAAATGGCGAGCCTAAAGGACCTCAGGAACCGCATCGCCTCGGTCAAGGCGACGCAGAAGATCACCAAGGCCATGCAGATGGTGGCCGCGGCGAAGCTGCGTCGCGCCGAGCAGGCGGCCGCGGCGTCGCGCCCATATGCTGAGCGCATGGAGCGCGTGCTGTCCAACCTCGCCTCCGGCATGAAGGGCTCGCCGCTTGCGCCGCGCCTGCTCGCCGGGACGGGATCCGACAAGCGCCATCTTCTCGTGGTGATCACGGCCGACCGCGGCCTGTGCGGCGGCTTCAACTCGTCGATCTCGCGGCTTGCGCGCGATCACGCCCGCCGCCTTCTGGCGGACGGCAAGGAGGTCCAGTTCCTTTGCGTCGGCCGCAAGGGCGCGGACATCCTCAAGCGCCAGTTCCCCGGCAAGATCGACGACGTCATCTCGCTGCGCGAGATCAAGCGCGTCGGCTTCACCGAGGCGCAGAACATCGCCGAACGGATCTTCGACCTCTATGCCGAAGACAAGTTCGATGTCGCGACGATGTTCTTCTCGAAGTTCAAGTCCGTCGTCAGCCAGATCCCGACCGCGCAGCAGATCGTGCCCGCCGAGATCCCTGAAGGCGACGAGACCACGGACCTGCTCAAGGGCGCCGTCTACGAGTACGAGCCCTCGGAGGAGGAGATCCTCGAGGAGCTTCTGCCGCGCAACGTCGCCATCCAGCTGCTGAAGGCGCTTCTCGAGAACGCCGCCTCGGAGCAGGGCGCGCGCATGTCCGCGATGGACAACGCGACCCGCAACGCCGGCGAGATGATCAAGAAGCTGTCTCTCGACTACAACCGAACACGCCAGGCGCAGATCACCAAGGAGCTGATCGAGATCATCTCCGGCGCCGAAGCGCTCTGACGAACTTCCGACGAGGACCCCTCAAATGACCGCTCATGTCGGCCGCATCACACAGGTCATCGGCGCCGTCGTCGACATCCAGTTCGACGAACACCTGCCCGAGATCCTGAACGCGCTCGAGACCAAGAACAACGGCGCGCGCCTCGTCTTCGAGGTCGCCCAGCACCTCGGCGAGTCGACGGTCCGCGCCATCGCGATGGACTCCACCGAGGGCCTGACCCGCGGCCAGGAGGTCAAGGACACCGGCGAGCCGATCGCGGTTCCCGTCGGCGACGCCACGCTCGGCCGCATCCTGAACGTCATCGGCGAGCCGATCGACGAAGGCGCGCCGGTCGAGGGCGAGGGCAAACGCCCGATCCACGCTCCGGCCCCGTCCTACGCCGACCAGGCGACCGAGACTGAAGTGCTGGTCACCGGCATCAAGGTCGTCGACCTGCTCGCGCCTTACGCCAAGGGCGGCAAGGTCGGCCTGTTCGGCGGCGCGGGCGTCGGCAAGACCGTGCTGATCCAGGAGCTGATCAACAACGTCGCGAAGGCCCACGGCGGCTATTCGGTGTTCGCCGGCGTCGGCGAGCGCACCCGCGAGGGCAACGACCTCTATCACGAGTTCATCGAGTCCGGCGTGAACAAGGCCGGCGGCGGCGAGGGCTCCAAGTGCGCCCTGGTGTTCGGCCAGATGAACGAGCCGCCCGGCGCCCGCGCCCGCGTCGCGCTCACCGGCCTCACCATCGCGGAGCACTTCCGCGACAAGGGCCAGGACGTGCTGTTCTTCGTCGACAACATCTTCCGCTTCACCCAGGCGGGCTCGGAAGTGTCGGCGCTGCTCGGCCGCATTCCGTCGGCGGTGGGCTATCAGCCGACGCTCGCGACCGACATGGGCGCGCTGCAGGAGCGCATCACCACCACCAACAAGGGCTCGATCACCTCGGTGCAGGCGATCTACGTGCCGGCCGACGACCTGACCGACCCGGCGCCGGCCGCGTCCTTCGCCCATCTCGACGCCACGACCGTGCTGAACCGCTCGATCGCGGAAAAGGGCATCTACCCGGCGGTCGACCCGCTCGACTCGACCTCGCGCATTCTCTCGGCCGCGATCATCGGCGACGAGCACTACTCGACCGCCCGCCGCGTTCAGGAGACGCTGCAGCGCTACAAGTCGCTGCAGGACATCATCGCGATCCTGGGCATGGACGAGCTGTCCGAAGAGGACAAGCTGACGGTGTCGCGCGCCCGCAAGGTCGAGCGCTTCCTCAGCCAGCCGTTCCACGTGGCCGAGATCTTCACGGGCTCGCCCGGCAAGTTCGTCGACCTCGCCGACACGATCAAAGGCTTCAAGGAGCTGATCGAAGGCAAGCACGACAACCTGCCCGAAGCCGCCTTCTACATGGTCGGCACCATCGAAGAGGCGATCGAGAAGGGCAAGAAGCTCGCCGCGGAGTCGTAAGACCCGCCCGCGCTTCAACGCTTCCGGCCGGCCCCTTGGGCCGGCCGCCGCATGTGACTTCTAGGAACCGGACAAGCCGACCATGGACACGTTCCAGTTCGAACTGGTGTCGCCCGAAAAGCTGCTGATCTCGGAAGAGGTCCAGCACGTCGTCGTGCCGGGCGTCGAGGGCGAGTTCGGCGTGCTCGCGCATCACGCGCCGCTGCTGTCGACGCTGAAGCCCGGCGTCGTGAAGGTGTTCAAGACCGAGGGCGGCGAGCCCGAGCGCCTGTTCGTCAAGGGCGGCTTCGCGGACGTCAACCCGAAGGGCCTGACCATCCTCGCGGACGAGGCGGTCCCGATGTCGGAGTTCGACGTCGCGAGCCTCGATCAGGCGATCAAGGACGCCGAGGAGGACCTCTCCGACGCCGAGGGCGACAAGGCGAAGCTCCGGGCGCAGGAGAAGCTTGACCAGCTTCGGCAATTTCGTCTCGCGGTTTCGTAACGGCGAGATCTGATCCAGTTAATCGGTGAAACGCCCGGGCTTATCGCCCGGGCGTTTTTCGTTTGGCGCGCGCCGCTCAACAAAAAGCGCCGGCGCGAGAAACTCGCGCCGGCGCTGATCACGAACGTCCTTCTCGTGGGGGGACGTCAGACGCTCGTGAATTTCTGGTCGCCGATCGGCAGGTCGCGGACGCGCTTGCCGGTCGCCGCGAAGATCGCGTTGGCGAGGGCCGGCGCGATCGGCGGGACGCCAGGCTCGCCGATGCCGGTCGGCTTCTCCTGGCTCGGCACGATGTGCACCTCGACATGCGGCATGTCGGAGATGCGCAGCGGCTTGTAGCTGTCGAAGTTGCCTTCCTGAACGACGCCGTCCTTGAGCGTCACGGCGTTGCGGAGCGCAGCTCCAAGGCCGAAGCCGACGCCGCCCTCGACCTGCGCCCGGACGACGTCGGGATTGACCACGATGCCGACGTCGACGGCCGCGACGACGCGGTCGACCTTGACCTTGCCGTCATTGGCGATGGTGACCTCGACCACCTGCGCGACGAAGGAGTTGAAGCTCTCGTGGACCGCGACGCCGCGGCCGCGACCCTTCTCCAGCTTCTCGCCCGCCTTCCAGCCCGCCTTCTCCGCAGCGAGCTTCAGGACGCCCGCGTGACGCGGCTTGTCCTTCAGCAGCGCGAGCCGGTACTCGACCGGATCCTTGCCCGCCGCGAAGGCGAGCTCGTCGATCATGGTCTCGACCGCATGGGCAGTGTGGGTGTGGCCGACCGAGCGCCACCACAGCACCGGCACGCCGGCCTTGATGGTGGTGAGCTCGACCTTCAGGTTCGGCACGGAGTAGGCGAGGTTCGAGGCGCCCTCGACCGAGGTGTCGTCGACGCCGTCCTTGACCAGCATCGGCTCCATCGCGGTGCCGGTCATGATCGACTGGCCGGCGATGCGGTGGTGCCAGGCGACGGGCATGCCGTCCGCGCCGATCGCCGCCTTCACCTTGTGGGCGTACATCGGACGGTAGTAGCCGCCCTTCATGTCGTCCTCACGGGTCCAGACCAGCTTGACCGGCGCCTTGCCGTCGATCGCCTTGGCGATGGTGATGGCCTCGGCGATGTAGTCCGAGGTCGGCACGGCGCGGCGGCCGAACGAGCCGCCGGCCCAGACCGTGTCGATGGTCACCTTGTCCATCGGCACGCCTGCGACCTTCGAGGCCACAAACAAGTCGATCGATTGGAACTGGGCGCCGGTGGTGATCTTGACCGCGCCGTCCTTCACCTCGGCGACCGCGTTCATGGGCTCCATGGGCGCGTGCGCGAGATAGGGGAAGGCGTAGTCGGCCTCGATCACCTTGGCCGCGCCCTTGAGCGCGCCTTCGGCGTCGCCGGTGTTGGTCGCGGTCGCGACGCCGGGCTTGGAGACGGCTTCCTTGCAGGCGGCCATCAGCGCGTCGGAGCCGCGGCTCTCGGCGGCGCCGTCGTCCCACTCGACCTTGAGGGCGTTGCGCCCCTTGATCGCGGCCCAGGTGGTCTTGGCGAGCACCGCGACGCCGGTCGGGATCTGGACGACCTGCTCGACGCCCTTGACCTTCTTGGTTTCGGCGTCGTCGAACGACTTCGGCTTGCCGCCGAACTTGGGCGGATGAGCGACCACCGCGACCAGCATGCCCGGGAAGTGCAGGTCCTGGGTGTAGATCGCCGTGCCGTCGGTCTTGGAGTCGTTGTCGACGCGGTGAAGGCCTTCCTTGCCGATCAGCGCATACTTGCTCGGATCCTTGAACGGCGGCGTCTGGGGCGCGACCGCGGGCGGCGTCTTGCTGGCGCCGGCCTTCTCCGCGAACTCGCCGAACGAGCCCTTCTTGCCTGACGGATGGGAGATCACGCCCTTCGCGACGCTGATCTCGCCGGCCGGCACCTTCCAGGCCTCCGCCGCGGCGTTGACGAGCGCCGCGCGGGCCGTGACGGCCGCCGTGCGGTACTGGTCCCACGAATTGGCGATCGAGGTCGAGCCGCCGGTGCCCTGCGCCTTGAAGGCGAGGTTGGCGTAGAGGTTGGGGTTCGCGGGCGCGAACTCGGTGCGGATGGTCGCCCAGTCGGCGTCCATCTCTTCCGCCACGATGGTGGCGAGACCGGTCGCGACGCCCTGTCCCTTGTCGAGATGCTTGACGATCACGGTGACCGCGCCGTCCGGCGAGACCTTGACGAACGGATTGAACTCGATCGCGCCCGGCGCGGCGTTCGCCGCCGCGGCGGGATCAGCCTTGAGGCCGATCATCAGGCCGACGCCGGCGCCGCCGGCGACAGCGAGGAACGAGCGGCGGCTGAGGTCGAGCGTCTCGCCGCCCTTGATCTTCTGCTGGTAGGTCATCGGATCAGGCCTCCAGCCGCTTGGCCGCGTCGTGGATCGCGGCGCGAATGCGCTGATAGGTGGCGCAACGGCAGACATTGCCGTTCATCGCCGTGTCGATGTCCTTGTCGGACGGCTTCTTGTTCGAGGTCAGAAGCGCGACGGCCGACATCATCTGGCCGGACTGGCAGTAGCCGCACTGCACGACGTCGAGCGCGCGCCAGGCCGCCTGCACGGCCTTGCCTTCCTTCGAGGCGGACTGCCCGACCACATGTTCGATGGTCCGGATCTCGCTGTCCTCGACGTCGCTGATCGGCGTCTGGCACGCGCGCACGGGCGACCCGTCGAGATGAACCGTGCAGGCGCCGCACTGTGCGACGCCGCAGCCGAATTTCGTTCCGGTCAGTTTGAGTTCGTCACGGATCACCCACAGCAATGGCGTGTCCGGATCGACGTCGAGCTCGCGCTCTTCGCCGTTGATCTTAAGCTTGATCATGATGTCTCCCGGGGGCCCGTCGGCCCGCGTCTTGGCCGACCCTCGCCAGGGACGGCACTGGATGCTGCAGATGCTAACGGGCAGGCTGGACCTGTTCCAGTTCCAGAGGCGTGCGCTCGCGCAAGGTTGAGGAGGCGCGGGGAGGGTCTTGCATGCGATCCGCCGAAAGCATGTCTCGGCGACGACCCCTAGCGCGTCCTAGAAGACGCGCCTGATCGGAGGACACCTGATGCGACTGCTCATGCTCGGCGCCGGCGGGATCGGCGGCTATTTCGGCGGCCGCGTCGTGGCCGGGGGCGGTGACGTGACGTTTCTCGTGCGTCCTGCCCGCGCCGAACGCATCGCCACGGAAGGCCTGAAGATCTCCAGTCCGCATGGCGACGTGACGCTGAAGCCGAAGACGCTGACCGAGGCGCGCGAGCCCTTCGACGCGGTGCTGCTATCCTGCAAGGCCTACGACCTCGACAGCGCGATCGAGGCGATCGCGCCGGCAGTCGGACCGGACACGCTCGTCGTGCCGCTGCTGAACGGCCTGCGCCATTATGCGGCCCTCGACGCGCGCTTCGGCGCCGAGCGCGTGGCTGGCGGGCTCGCGCACATTCCCGTGACGCTGAAGCCCGATGGATCGATCGTCCACATGGGGCCGCTGCAGCGGCTGATCGTCGGTCCGCGCTCGGAGGGGCAGCAGGCCCGCTGCGAGACGCTTCACGCGGCGCTCGAACCGGGAGGCTTCCGGCCGATCCTCAGCCAGACGATCGAGCAGGCGATGTGGGACAAGTACGTCATGCTGGCGGCCTTTGCGGGCCTCACCTGCCTGATGCGCGCGCCGGTCGGCGCGATCATGCAGGCGCGCGACGGCGAGGCGATCGCCGACGCCTTCCTCGCCGAATGCGCGGCCGTCGCGGAAGCTGCGGGACGCCGCCCTGCCGAGAAGCCGCTGTCGGAGGCGCGTGCGCTGATGACGACGCCCGGCTCGTCGAGCACGGCCTCCATGCTGCGGGACCTCGAGGGCGGCGGCCGCACCGAGCACGAGCACATTCTCGGCGACATGGTCGACCGCGCGAGGGCGGCCGGGCTCCTCGCGCCGATGCTGACCGTCGCGCTCACCCACATGCAAGCCCACGAGGCGCGGCGGACGGCGGCCTGAGCTCTCAGGAGGTCGGAGGCAACGGGTCCTTCAGGATGGTGTGGCGCATCAGGTAGCTCGCGCCATGCCGCCAGGACTCTTCCGTGTTGCCGCGGATGTCGGAACTGCCCTTCCGGACCACCTCGCCGGTCCTGGTGTTCCTGATCTCGACATTGATGTTGAGGATCAGGTTCGAGACCTTCTGTACGTAACCCATCAGCGAGTAGTCGGCGCCGAGCTTCTGCGCGATGCCGGCGGGGCAGGGGCCGCAGGTGCGCAGGACCTGAGCGTCGATATCCTTCTGCTGCGGCGTCACGTCGACGACCTCGATGTCCTTCGACTTCAGGAACTCGCGGATCTGGTTCGAGATCTGGTGGATCTTGTCGTCCTGATCCTTCCGCTTGCCCTGGATGTCGCCCTCGGCGCTGGTGTCGTAGAGCTCGAACTCGAACGACGCGACCTTGATCGGCGCGGCGTGGGCCGCGGGCGTGGTCGTGCCGATTGCGGTCGCGGCTATGGCGGCGGCGAGAAGCGTCGCGCGCATGGCGTCTCCCTTCCGATTGTCTCTTTCGGTTGGGTATTTAGGTAGCGCGCGGGTGATCCCGGACCACCGGCGTCGGTCTCGCCCGCCGGTTCGTTATTCCGCCGCCCGCAGATGGCTGGTCGAAGCCGGCAGCTGCGGAAGCACGTCCTCCGGCTCGTCCTTCTCGCCCACGAAGCGCCCGAACATCCACACGAACAGGCGGCGTAGGTCGTCGAGGAGGGTGAAGGCGGCCGGAACGAAGACGAGGCTGAGAACGGTCGAGGCGATCAGGCCGCCGATCACCGCGATCGCCATCGGCGCGCGGAACGAGCCGCCCTCGCCGAGCGCCATCGCGGAGGGCACCATGCCCGCGGTCATGGCGACGGTGGTCATCACGATCGGCTGGGCGCGCTTGCGGCCGGCCTCGATGAGCGCCGTGGTCCGGTCGACGCCGCGCGCGATCTCCTCGATCGCGAAGTCGACCAGCAGGATGGCGTTCTTGGTCACGATGCCCATCAGCATCAGGAAGCCGATGACCACCGGCATCGAGATGGACTCGTTCGTGAGCAGCAGCGCGACCAGCGCGCCGCCGATCGACAGCGGCAGCGACAGCAGGATGGTGACGGGCTGGGCGACGTCCGCGAACAGCAGCACCAGCACGGCGAAGACCAGCAGCACGCCCGCCGCCATCGCGACGGCGAAGCCCTGGAACACCTCGTTCATGATCTCGACGTCGCCGAATTCCTTGAGCGTGACGCCCGCCGGCAGGTTCTTGGCCGCGGGCAGCGACTTCACCGCCTCGAGCGCCGCTCCGAGCGGATAGCCGGGCGCGAGGTCGCCCTCGATCGCGACGCGGCGGTCGCGGTCATAGCGCTCGAGCGCAGTCGGGCCCTGGCCGAAGTCGACAGAGGCGACAGCCGTCAGCGGCACGCTGCCGCCGGCGGCCCGGCGCACGCGCAGGTTCTCGAAGGTCGCCATGTCGGCGCGCGCTGCAAGGTCGAGCTGGACGCGGATGTCGACCTGCCGGTCGCCGGCCGAGAACTTGGCGAGGTTCTGCGCGACGTCGCCGATGGTCGCGATCCGGACCGTCTCGGCGATGTCGGCGACGGACACGCCGAGCTCGGCCGCCTCGTCGAGCTTCGGGACGATGCGAATTTCCGGCCGGTCGATCGCGGCCGTGGAGATGACGTTGAGCAGTCCGGGCACGTTCTCGCGCACCGCCTTCTCGAGCTTCACCGCCGTCTGTTCGACGGCCGCGCCGTCCGCGCCGGAGACGATCATGGCGAATTCGCGCTGGCCGCCCTCGTTGCCGAAATTGGTGCGCAGGTCGGGGATCTTGGCGAGTTCCTGGCGCACCGCCGCCTCGAACTGCTTCTGGCTGAGGCTGCGCTCGCTCTTGGGCTTGAGATTGACGATGAGGACGCCTTTGCGCACCTCGGACGCCGCGACCTGGAACCCGCCCTGCATGTCGGAGCCGATGGTGGCGTAGACCGACTGGACCTCCGGCCGGTCCTTCAGGATGCGCGTGATGCGCTGCGCGACGGCGTCGCCCTGGTCGAGGCGGGAGCCCGGCGGCAGCTCGATCTTGAGGATCGACCGCGAGGTGTCGCTCTCGGGCAGGAAGCCCGAGGGCAGATAGCCGGACAGCACGATCGAGCCCGCGAACAGCGCGAAGCCCGCGAACACCGTCACGAAACGCCAGCGCACGCACCATGCCAGCGCGCGCGTGTAGGCCCGCATGACGAAGCCGTCGCGCTCCTCCTGCGCGCCATGGTCGCGCAGGAAGTACGCGGCGAAGAGCGGCGTGATCAGCCGCGCGACCAGCAGCGAGAACGCGACCGCGATCGCGACGGTGATGCCGAACTGCTTGAAATACTGGCCGGCGATGCCGCCCATGAAGGAGACCGGCATGAAGACCGCGATGATCGTCGCGGTGGTCGCGACCACCGCGAGGCCGATCTCGTCCGCCGCCTCGATCGAGGCGCGGTAGGGCGACTTCCCCATCCGCATGTGGCGGACGATGTTCTCGATCTCGACGATCGCATCGTCGACCAGGATGCCGGTGACGAGGGTGATCGCGAGCAGGCTGACCGCGTTCAGCGAGAAGCCGAGCGCCTGCATCGCCCAGAAGGTCGGCAGGATCGACAGCGGGATCGCGAGCGCGGTGATCAGCGTCGCGCGAAAATCGCGCAGGAACAGGAACACGACGAAGACGGCGAGCGCCGCGCCCTCGAGCAGCGTGTGCATCGCCGACTTGTAGTCGCCCTCGGTGAACTTCACCGTGGTGTCGATCTTGGTGATCGTCACATCCGGACGGGCGGCCTCGAGCTCCTTGAGCTTCTCGTCGGCGGCCCTGGAGACGACGACGTCCGAATAGCCCTTGGCGCGATAGACGCCAAAGGCGACGATCGGCTTGCCGTCGAGCTTGGCCGCGATGCGCGGCTCGGCCGAGCCGTCGCGCACCGAGCCGAGCTCGGACAGCGGCGCCTGCCGCCCGCCCGGCAGCACGATGCGCGACTGGGCGAGCTGTTCCACGCTGAGCGCGCCGGCGAGCGTGCGGATCGACTGTTCCTGCGTGCCCACCTCGCCGCGGCCGCCCGCGAGATCGACATTGGTGGCGCGCAGCTGCCGGTTGACCTCGGCGGCGGTGATCCCGAGCGCCTGCAGCCGCGCCGGATCGAGCGAGACGCGGATTTCACGGTCGACGCCGCCCTCGCGCTTGACCTGAGCGACGCCTCGAACCGCCTGCAGCTGGCGGATCACCCGGTCGTCGATGAACCAGGACAGCTCCTCCGGCGTCATCGACGGCGCCGAGGCGGCGTAGGTCGAGATCGCCATGCCCTCGATGTCGATGCGCTGGATCAGCGGCTCCTCGATCGACTGCGGCAGCTGGGTGCGGATCTTGGTCACCGCGTCGCGGACGTCGTTCACGGCGCGGTCGACCGACGTCTCAAGCTGGAACTCGACCGTCGTCACCGACACGCCGTCGCCGACGTTGGAGGTGATGTGCTTGACGCCCGAGATGCCGGCGACCGAGGTCTCGATGCGCTTGGTCACCTGCATCTCGAGCTCGGAAGGCGCGGCGCCGGCCTGCCTGATCGTGACCGAGACCAGCGGCAGGTCGATGTTCGGCATGCGCGTCACCGGCAGCGTCATGAAGGACGCGAAGCCGATGGCGGCCAGCACCACGAACAGGACGAGCGAGGGGATCGGCTTGCGGATCGCCCAGGCCGAGACGTTGAGCGCCATCAGTTCGACCCCGCTTCGCCGGAGACCGTGCGGGCGCTCTCCGCCTCCGCCTGCGCGGTCGGGATCTTCACCGCGCTGATGCGGTCGCCGTCGCGCAGGAACCCGCCGGCGCGCGCGACCACCTCTTCCCCGCCCTTCAGTCCGTCCAGGATCTCCACGCCGACGTCGTCGGAGAGGCCCGTCTTCACCGGTCGGTCGATCACACGCCCGCCCTCGACGACCTGTACGCGCGAACCCGCGGCGCCATAGAGCAGCGCCGACTGCGGGACGACGACGCCGTCGCGGCGCGCGGTCTCGATCCGGCCGCGCGCGAACAGGCCGGGCCTCAGGCCCTTGTCGGCCGGCAGCGCGATCTTGACCCGGCCGAGGCGGCTGTCGCGGTCGACGGTCGGCTCGACGAGGCGGACCGTCCCTTCGACGGGATCCTCGAAGCCGGCGACCTCGACGGCGGCCTTCTGGCCGACCGAGACGGCGTGAAGGCGGGTCTCCGTCGCCTCGGCCTCGAGCTCGATCGCGCCGTCGCGTACGATCTTGAACAGCGGCTCGCCGGCCATGCCGACGATCTGCCCGACCTGCGCCGTGCGTCGCGCGACGACGCCGGCCGCCGGCGCCTTCACCTCGGTGCGGGCGAGGCGAAGATCGATCTCCCGGCGCTGCGCTTCGGCGAGCCGCTGCTCGGATTCGGCGACCTTCAGGTTCTGCTTCTGGGCCTCCACACGCGCGGCGGCGATCCGCGAGGCCGACTGGCGCGCGATCAGCGTCTCCTCGGTGGCGTTGCCGGTCTTCTTGAGCGCGACCGCGCGCGCAAGCGATGCGTCCGCCTCGACGACGTTCGCCTCGACCTCGGCGATCGCGGCCTTCACCTGCGCGACCGCGGCGTCCGCGCGCGCGACCTGCGAGGCGTTCTGCAGCGCCTGCGTCTCCAGCATGTCGCGGTCGAGGCGCGCCAGCGTCTGGCCCTTCTCGACGTGGTCGCCGACCTCAACGAGGTAGCCTTCGAGCCTCAGGCCGTCGATCTGCGCGCCGACGAGGATCTCGTCGCGCGCGACCAGCGTGCCGGTGGTGACGAGCGTCTCGGCGATCTCGCGGCGGATCGCCTGCGCGACGGTGATGGTCGGCAGTTTCGGCTCCGGCGCGGCCGTCGGCGTGGCCGCATGCGATGCGGCCTCCGCGCGGCCGGCCTGCAGGGCGGCGACCTTCGATCCGATCTCGGCCCGGAAGACATAGGCCGCGCCGCCGAGGGCGAGCAGCGCGACGACGGCATATGGCCAGCGCCGCCGCTTCTTCATCGATTTGGCGACCGCGGCCGGCGTCTGTCCGCGCGGGCTCATCGGGCGGCCTCCGCGGCGGGCGCGAGGAAGCGGCGCACCGAGCGCTCGTACATCGGCATCAGGCCCTCGAGCTCGGCGTCGGGCTCCATCAGCAGCCGCATCAGCACGCCGTCGGTCGCGGCCATCAGGAACCGCACCGCCTCGCGCGCGTCGAGCGAGGCGTCGATCTGGCCCTTCGCCATGCCGCGCTCGACGACCCGCACGATGATGTCGCCCACGACCTCGTCGCAGCTCGTCATGATCTCGCGGACGGCCGGATTGCGGATGGCCTCCGCGAACAGCTCGGGGAACAGCGGAAGGCTCTCCGGCTTGAGGTTGCCGACGAGAAACTGCCTGGCGCTTTCGATCAGGGCGTCGACGACGTCCTCTGCCTCCAGCAGCGGCGCGAGTTGGGCCGGGATGTCGGCCCGATCGCGCTCGACGATCGCCTCGATGATCGCTTCCTTGGACGGGAAATAGCGATAGAGCGCGCCAGGGCTCATGCCCGCTTCTGCGCAGACCGCCTGCATGCCGGTCGCGTGGAAGCCGCCGCGCGCGAAGGCGCGGATCGCGGCGTCGAGGATGCGCCGGCGCTGGTCTTCCTGGCGCTTTTCTCGGGGGGCGCGATCGTCGGCAAGCGCATCCATGAAGGCGTTCTCGATAAAATGAGAGCGAACGTTCGTTCGCATTTTATGTCGGAACGGAGATCGCGGCGCAAGGAGATTCGTCGGAGGGCTGACGGACCCGCGAGCGTCGATGGCCGACGGCGCGCCTTCAGCGGAGGGCGGGGCGCGTCGGACGCTGCAGCGGTCAATGTGACGCAACTGTTTGAGATTGATATAAAAATGATCTCCGCGCCCGCGCGCGGGCATGCCCTGCGGGAAGCCAGGCGCAAGCCTGACAATTTCCTGGCCTGCGCGTCTTGCGCGGCGGGGGGCGCTATGGCAGTTTCCGCGCGCTTTCAGGACCCCGCCCGACGCGGGCCGTTCCTGCGCTTGCTGTGGTAGCTCAGTGGTAGAGCACTCCCTTGGTAAGGGAGAGGTCGAGAGTTCAATCCTCTCTCACAGCACCAGTTTTCCAGCATCGATACGCTTCGTCATCCAAGCGGAAGATCCGGGAGGTATCCTCGGACAGTCCGGCCTTGCCTTCAACCTTGGCGAGCAGGAACGTCTGCGACCTTCGGCCTTGCAAGTAGCGATTTGGCCTTACGTCGCTTCTTGACGGTCTTGGCCTGATCTCTGAAATGCGCCGCCTTGGCTCGCGCCGCCCTCGACCGGACTTGCTAGGCCATCACGTTAAGGTTTTTGCAATCAGACGATAAATATCAGTATTTCTACTGACGCGTACAAAGATCTCCCGGGGCATCGTCGCCTTTAATTAAAAACAGGGGGATAGTTATGCGCATCTTCTTCTCGCTCGGTTCGGTCCTGACTGCTGTCTCGCTGGCGTCGATGTCCGTCGCCGCCGTGGCGGATGACGCTCCCGTCAACCGTGGGGCGAAGCCGAACGGGCCCGTGCAGTCCGCCGGCGTCGAACCGCAGGTTGCGGCGCCGCTGCCGAACCCGATGGAACTGATCTACGTCCCGGTCACCCCTTGCCGCGCCTTCGGCGGGCAGGCGCTCGCCGTGAACCAGATCAAGCCCTTCTTCATCTCGGGCGTCATCGACATGAGACCGCAGGGCGGTCCGGCCGCCGGCTGCGGCGTCCCGGCCACCGCGTCGGCTGTCACGATCAACCTGTCGGCGGGCGTGTCCACGGCCGGCGGCTATCTGACGTCTTACGCGACCGGTACGCCGCGTCCCAACATGGCCTCGCTGAACTACAAGACCAATCCGGCCACGTCCGGCAGCGTCGTCGCGCTCGGGACCGACGGAACGATCTCCGTGTTCGCCTCAGGCGCGACCCGCGTAAGCGGCGACATCACCGGATACTTCCTGCCCCAGATCCAAGTCTACATGAACTCTAACGGCAGCGCATATGCGGCGACGACGCGCATCATCTCCACGGAGAAGCTCGGCACTGGCTCTTACCGGATCGTGACCGACAGAAATCTCCAGTTGTGCTCGATCCATGTCAACATCGACGGCGGATATTATTATGGAAGCGGGTATCCGTCAGGAACTTCGATCTATGTCCAGACTTGGGGCATAAGCAGCGGCACCGCGACCGCGATCGATCTGTACCACAACGTCTCCGCGAAGTGCTGACCGGCGATTGATCGCTCCTCTCCGTGGGCGCCGCTCTTTCTTGGAGCGAGCGGCGCCTATGGTCTCCGGGCGGCGTCCGCGTTCAGCATAGCTTCCCGATCTCCAACGCCGCCAGCGTGGCGGGGCCGCCCGTCGCCGAGAACTCGAGCGTGGTCCGGCCTCCTGCGACGGTCACCGGAAAACGCCTCTCAAGCCCCTTGAGGGGGCCGCCCGCGAGACGTGCGACGTCGAGCGGCGGCAAGGCCGCGACCCCGTCCGCCTTGACGGTCAGGAGCACGCCTTGCGCGTCGGTCGCGAAGGTGTGGAGCGTCACCATCCTGCAGCCGTCGGGCAGGGGGATCGCGTAGGCGAAGCGCTCGCCCTGGCGCCAATGCTCGTAGAGTTCGGGCTCGGCCGCCTCGACGGCGCGTCGGCTCCTGTCGTGCGGAACGCCCTCGCCATTGATCGCGAGCCCGTCGACCGTTCCGCCGATGGCGAAGCGGTCCGAGCCGAACCTGCGACCGCCCACGACGCGCGAGGCGAGATCTCCGACGTCGATGCGCAGCCCGTCGTCCGGGGCAGGGCCCGTCCATACGGCGCGGTCGCTGACCTTGGTCCCGTCGACCTGCGCCGTGGCCTCCGCCGCGTTGTCCCCGGGGGAGAGCGCGACGTCGGCCCAGCGGCAGACGCGGTCGACGCAGGGCGCCTCGCCGACCAGTCTTCCGTTCATCGACAGCGTCGCCTTGCCGGCGTTGCTGTAGGCCGTCACGTCCATCGTCAGATAAGCGCGCTGCGCGTGGCGCTTGCCCGTGAGGTGGATCATGGGCTCGGGGTTCCACTGCGCCTTGTAGTAGTAGAAGGCGTCCTTGCGGGACTTCCGGTCCGCGGTGACCAGCCCCTTGGTGTTGAGCCCGGTCGAGTCGCCCTCGACGCGCTCCTCGCTGGCGAAATCGAACATCGCCCAGATCCAGCTTCCGAACACGAAGCGGCGGTCGCGGATCGGCGGCCAGCTGCGCTCGTGAAGGAGGCTCTCGTACTCCTCGGGCTGCGGCCGGCCGGCGAAGTTCGGATAAGCCATGGAGGCGTCGTCGGAATGCTGGCCGGGCGCGCCGCCAGCGCCGTATTCGGAAACGGCGATCGGCAGACCGGGATGCTTCGCATGGAGCCGGTCGAGCTCGGCGCCGAGGTCTTCGCCGATCGTCGCCGCCTTGCCGTAGTACCAGCCGAAATAGCGATTGTAACCGACGAGGTCGGCGGTCCCGGCGAGCGTCTCTTCGGACGTCGTGGTCAGGTCCTCGCAGCAGTCGGCGAAGATCGTCGGCCGGGACGGATCCTCCTCCTTCGCGATCTTCTGGAGGCGCTTCAGCAGCGGCCGCTGGACGGGCGGCTCGCCGGTCGGCCCCGGCCGCTTGTCAGAGTCGATCTCGTTCCCGAGCGACCACATCATGACGGACGGGTGGTTGTAGTTCTGCCGGATCAGTTCCCGAAGCTGCCGCTCCGCGTTCGTCCAGAGAGCCTCGGAGCCTTCTCCCCCGCTGAGCGCCGGGCGGTTGACGTAAGGGAGCTCCGCCCAGACCGTCATGCCGGCGCGGTCCGCCTGGTCCGACCATTCGTCGGCGTGCTGGTAATGCGCCTGCCGGACAGCGTTGGCGCCGATCTCGACGAAGAAGGCCATGTCCTGCGCATGGTCCTCGGGCGAAAGCGCCCAGCCCTTGTCCGGCCGGTCCTGATGGCGCGACGCGCCGTGGAGCTTGAGCGGGCGGCCGTTGAGGAAGAAGCCGTCGTCGGGGTCGATGCGGAAGGTGCGGACGCCGAGCGGCTGGACGACGCTGTCGATGACGCGGCCGGCTTCGACGACGTCGACCGTGACGGCGTAGAGATAGGGATCGCTGCGGCCGTCCCACAGCCGCGGCGAGGGGATCGCAAGCGTCGTTCGCGCTTCGGCGGCGCCGGGCGGCAGCGTGAGGGGTTGCGTCCCTTTGGCGACCTCGCGGCCGTCCGCGTCGCGGATCGTCGTGACCAGATCGAGACCGCGCGTCAGCGACCCCTGGTTCCGCAATCTGGCCAGCACGCCGACCTCGGCTCTCTCCTGAGACACCTCGACTGTGCGTGCGTAGATCCCCGGTCCGCCACGATCCAGCGGATCGACGCCGGCGTCGCCGCGCGTGATCAGCGAGACTGCGCGATAGAGGCCGCCATGGACGAAGAAGTCTCCCGAGAGAGGGATGACGTCTTCCGTGGCGCTGCCGGGCGCAGGCTTTGAATTGTCGGCCTTCACCGCGATCAGGTTCGCCGCGCCCGGTTTCCAGTTCGAGGTGACGTCGAGCCGGAACCGCGAGAAGGCGCCGGCGTGGCCCCCGACGTGGACGCCGTTGACCCAGACGTCCGCCACCGCCCCGACGGCTCCGAAGTCGAGATAGCTCCGCTCGCCCGGCGTTCTCGCAGGCGGCGCGATCAGCCGGAGACGATACCAGCCGATCCCCTGGTGCGCGTCCCGGTCGGCGGGCTGGGCGGTCCCGTATCCACCGATCCGGTTCCAGCTGTGCGGGACGGAGACCTGGTCCCAGGCGCCGTCGTCGAAGTCCGGTCGGGCGGGCGCGTCGCCCACGATCCCGAACTGGAAGCGCCAGCCGTCCCGCAGGGGCGAGACCTCGCGCGCGCTTCCCGCGACGACGGGCAGGACGCCGGCCAGAACGAGCAGACAGGCGAGACAGACGCCGACAGTCCTCAAGGCCTTCCCGCTCCTTGTCCCGCATGGTCTGCGATGAAGACGCCAATGAACTGTAGCGACGCCGAGCCTCGTCCCTTCATCGAAAGTATTATGGGCTGTGGCGCGATTTAAGCATCACGACAGGCGGCAACTCACGGCGGGCGGAAACTGCTTTAATTTCGACGGGGCATGGCTAAGAGTACGTACGAGCGCGCCGTCAGAGCAGCGCCGGGTTCATGGGAGAATGTCGTGCCGCAGACTGCGCGGTCGGCGCAACATGCCTGCGGCGTTCAGGTCGCGTGGATCGACGATGCTTCGGCCGCGGACGCCGTGCGCGCGAACGCGGCCGCGCTCGGCGACATGAACATCGCCCATATCGTCGCCTTCTTCTCGCCGGCGCTGGACGCGCTGGAGCTTAGCGCCGCGTTCGCGCGACATTTTCCCGGCGTGCCGGTCGCCGCCTGCTCAAGCGCGGGCGAAATCAGCCCGTCGGGCTTTCTCGACAGCGGGCTGGTGCTCGTCGCGTTCCCGAAGGACGGCTTCCGGATCGTCTCCACCCTGCTCGAGGGCGTCCGCGATCTCGACGTCGAGAGGGCGGCGGCGTCGGTGCAGGGGCTGAGGCGGCGCCTCGACGCGCTGTCTCCCGAGCGCCGCGGCGAACGCTTCGCGCTCTCGCTGATCGACGGACTGACCAATTCCGAGGAGCGCGTCGTCTCCGCCATCGATCAGGCGCTCGACGGCATCCCGCTGGTCGGCGGCTCGGCCGGCGACGATCTCTCCTTCGACCAGTCGGCGCTGATCTTCGAGGGGCAGGTGCACACCAGCGCCGCGATCCTGCTGATCGTCGAGTCGGACTTTCCGATCCGCATCTTCAAGACCGACAATTTCGAGCCGACCGACATCAAGTTCGTCGTCACGGCCTCGGATGGCGAGAGCCGGACCGTGCGCGAGCTCAACGCCGAGCCCGCCGCGATCGAATACGCCATGGCGGTCGGGCTTGATCCCAAGCGGCTGTCGCCCATGAGCTTCGCGTCCCATCCGCTGGTGGTGAAGGTCGGCGGCGAGTACTTCTGCCGGTCGATCCGGAGGCTCAATCCGGACGGGTCGCTGTCGTTCTTCTGCGCGATCGATCGGGGCCTCGTGCTGACGCTCGCCAAGCCGCGCGACGTGATCGAGGTGACGCGGGCCGAACTGGCCCGGATCGACGCCGAACTCGGCGGCGTCGACCTGGTGATCGGCTTCGACTGCGTGCTGCGCCGGCTGGACGCCGAGATCCGCCAGAAGCGGCGGACGATCTCCGAGCTCTACAAGCAGTACAGCGTCGTCGGCTTCGAGACCTACGGCGAGCAGTACCGGTCGATGCACCTCAACCAGACCTTCACCGGCGTGGCGATCGGGCTCGCCAAGGCGTCATGAGCCTGCTCGAACGCGACGACGAGGTTGACGACCTCAAGCGGCGCCTCGCCAAGCTGGAACGCATCAACGCCGCGCTGATCGACCATGTCGAGCGGGCGACCGACCGGCAGGCCAACGCCTATTCGCTGTTCCAGACCGCGATCACCCTCGACGGCCGCGTGCGATCGCGCACGGAAGAGCTGACGAAGCTCATGCGGCGCGTCGAGCGGTCGAACCAGGCGCTGGTCGAGGCCAAGGAAGAGGCGGAGCGGGCCAACAAGTCGAAGACCAAGTTCCTGGCCGCGGCGAGCCACGACCTGCTGCAGCCCCTGAACGCGGCGCGGCTCTCGATCTCGACCCTCGCGGACATGAGCCTCGGCCACGAGGCGCTGGCGATCGCCGGTCAGGTCGAGCGCGGCCTCAAGACGATCGAGGAGCTCATCAAGGCGCTCATCGACATCTCGAAACTCGACGCCGGCGTGCTGCGCCCGAACGTCCACGCCGTCGATCTGACCGAGATCATCGACGAGGTGATGGAAAGCTTCGAGCCGATGGCGGCCCGCAAGGGCCTGCGGCTCGACGCCCGCGTCGAACCGCTCGCGGTCGAGACCGACCCGATCATGCTGCGCCGCATCCTGCAGAACCTCGTCTCGAACGCGGTGCGTTACGCCAAGAGGGGTCGTGTGCGGCTGAGGGCCCGCGCGAAGGCGGGTCTATGCGTCATCGACGTCGTCGACACCGGGCCGGGCATCGGCAAGGCCGACCAGGCCCGCATCTTCGACGAGTTCTATCGCGGCGACGCCTCGAGCGACGCCGAGCCCGGCCTCGGCCTCGGCCTGTCGATCGTCAAACGCATGACGCTGGCGCTGGGGCACGGTCTCGCCGTGACGTCGCGGCAGGGGCTCGGGACGCGCTTCCGCCTGCGCCTGGCCATGGCGCAGGGCGCCATCCGCCCGCGCGACGCGCCGTCCTCGTTCCCCACGACGTCCGGCACGCTGGCGGGGAGCCTGATCGTGGTGGTCGAGAACGACGCGGCGGCGCGCGAGGCGCTATGCCGGCTGCTCATCTCCTGGGAGGCCGAGGTCGTCGGCGCGCGCGGCGTCGCGGACCTCAAGCATGCGCTCGAAACCGACGCCGGTTCGCCGCAGATCGCGCTGCTGGACTACCATCTCGACAACGGCGAGTGCGGCCTCGACGCGCTGGACTGGCTGCGCGCGCGCTACGGCGGCGGCCTTCCGGCGATCGTCTCCACCGCGGATCACACCGCCGAGGTCGCCGAGCGCGTGCAGGCCTCGGGCTCGGAGCTGATCCACAAGCCGATGAAGCCCGCCCAGTTGCGCGCGCTGATCTCGCATCTCGTCGGCGCGGCGGCGCGCGGCGACTGAGGCCTACTCGGCGGCCTTCGCGCCGCTCAGGATGACGTCGAAGTCGAGCGCCGAGGTTTCGATCACCGCCTGGGTGCGGCTCGAGACGCCGAGCTTTCGCATGATCTCGGAGATATGCGCCTTGATCGTGGATTCGCCGACGTTGAGCTCGTAGGCGATCTGCTTGTTGAGCTTGCCGCGCTTGACGAGCGACAGCACGCGCATCTGCGCAGGCGTCAGGCTGCGGATCCGGTCCAGCATGTCGGACTGCGAGCGCCCCGTGCGGCCGACGTTCGTGCGCCGGTATTCCTTCGGCAGGAACACGCCGCCGTTCAGGATCTCCGAGATCGCTTCGGTCAGGAGCGCCTTGCCAGACGCCTTGGGCACGAAGCCCGCAGCCCCGCAGCGGATCGCCTCATGGACGATCTGGGCGTCGTCCAGCCCGGACACGACGAGGATCGGAACGCGCGGGAAGCGGGCGCGCAGCTGGATCAGCCCGTCGAAGCCCGTGACGCCCTGCATCGACAGGTCGAGCAGGATCATGTCGATCGTGTCGGAGCGCGACATCACCTCGCAGGCGGAGGCAAGCCCGTCGGCTTCGTCGATGACGGCGCCGGGAAACGCGACCTGAACCGTCGAGAGCAGCGCTTCGCGGAACAGCGGATGGTCGTCGATGATGGCGAAGTGCACGACCGAACTCCCCCTGAACTCCGGTCATGAAACCTAACTGATCCTGCCCCCTGCCGTCTTGCGTTGTCGGGCTCGCAGGACGTCAGGGGGTGGAAAGGGGAGGCCAGCCGGTTGGAGCTGGCCGGCCTCCCGCTTTTCGTAACGGCCGCGATCAGCGGGCCGCGACTTCCTTCGGCAGCTTGAAGGCCCAGAACGAGCCGCCCTGCGTGATGCCGGCGGTCGACTTCGCCACTTCGCCGCCCCACAGCGGCACCGCGCCGCCCCAGCCGGCCGCGACGCCGACCCACTGCTCGCCGTCCTGCTCCCAGGTGATCGGGGTCGCGACGACGCCGGTGCCGACGTTGAACTTCCAGACCTCTTCGCCCGTCTTGGCGTCGAAGGCCTTCAGGAAGCCCTCGGGCGTTCCGGTGAAGACGAGGTTGCCGGCGGTGGTCAGGACGCCGCCCCAGAGCGGGGCCTTGTTCTTGTACTCCCAGGCCGTCTTGCCGGTCGCCGGATCGATCGCCTTCAGCGAACCGATGTGGTCCTCGAAGACCGGCTTGATGGTGAAGCCGGCGCCGAGATAGGCCGCGCCCTTCTTGTAGCTCACCGGCTCGTTGTGGATGTCCATGCCCCACTCGTTCGAGGGGACGTAGAACAGCTTGGTGTCCGGGCTGTAGGCGATCGGCATCCAGTTCTTGCCGCCGAGGAAGCTCGGCACGGCGAAGACGCTGTCGCCCTTCTTGCCGTCCTTGGACTTGGACGGGTCGGCCGGGCGGAACGCCGGATCCTCGATCGGGCGGCCCTTCTCGTCGATGCCCTTGGCCCAGTTGATCTTCGAGACGAACGGCGTCGCGGAGATGAACTTACCGTTGGTGCGGTCGAGGACGTAGAAGAAGCCGTTGCGGTCGGCGGTGGCGCCGGCCTTGATGGTCTTGCCGTCCTTGTTGAGGTCGAACGAGACGAACTCGTTGACGCCGTCATAGTCCCAGCCGTCGTGCGGGGTCGTCTGGAAGCCCCACTTGATCTCGCCGGTGTCCGGATCGAGCGCGATGCGCGAGGCCGACCACTTGTTGTCGCCCGGGCGCAGCCAGCTGTTCCACGGGCCGGGGTTGCCGGTTCCGTAGTAGATCAGGTTGGTCTCGGGGTCGTAGGTGCCGCCGTTCCAGGTGGCGCCGCCGCCGTACTTCCACATGTCGCCCGGCCAGGTCTCGCCCGTCTTGCCGGTCATGGTGGAGGGCTTGCCGTTGAGCTCGCCGACATGGCCCTCGATGACGGGGCGCTTCCAGACGATCTCGCCGGTCTTGGCGTCGCGCGCCTCGACGCGGCCGACGATGCCGAACTCGCCGCCCGACACGCCGGTGATGATCTTGCCCTTCACGATCATCGGGGCGGAGGTGAAGGAGAAGCCGGCCTTGAAGTCGTCGACGTCCTTCTTCCAAACGACCTTGCCCGACTTGGTGTCGAGGGCGACGAGCTTGGCGTCGAGCGTGCCGAAGATGAACAGGTCGCCATAAAGCGCGCCGCCGCGGTTCACGACGTCGCAGCAGGGCAGGATGCCTTCCGGAAGACGGGCGTTGTACTCCCAGATCTTCTCGCCGGTGCGCGAGTTGATCGCCCAGGCGCGGGAATAGGAGCCGGTGACGTAGATCACGCCGTCCTTGACGAGCGCCTGGCTCTCCTGGCCGCGCTGCTTCTCGCCGCCGAAGGAGAAGGAGTAGGCTGGGATGAGGCCCTTGATGTTGTCCTTGGTCAGGGTCTTCAGCGGGCTGAAGCGCTGGCCCTGCGTGCCGAGGCCGTAGCTGACCACGTCCTCGGTGGTCTTGGCGTCGTTGGCGATGTCCTCGTCGGTCACCGCATAGGCGGCCGAGACGGCCCCTGTCAGCAAGGCCGCCGCGCCGACGGCGGCCAGAAGCGTTGCGCGAAATGACATGTATTTCTCCCCTAGGTCCTTGCGCCGCGTTCGGGCGAAGCGCTTTCGGGCCGACGTCGTTCTTGGGGACGCCTTCCCCGTAACGGGGACGTTAGACGGCGGACCGGGGCTTGCTTATTGCCATTAAGTACACCCTAAGAAGCGGGCTAAGTATCTAATTATTATTAATATCCCGCCGGGGGAGAGAAGCTTGTGCCCTCCGCGGCGAAGATCTCCTTCATGGCCCCTTCGGCCGTCAGCGCGGCGATCGCGTCGCCGACCGCATAGGCCAGATCGCGGGAGTCCTGGCGCACCGCGCCGCACAGCTCCCAGCGCGGCTTCACGAGGCCGGTTCCCGCCAGATCCTTGATCTCGACATCGGCGGTTTTCGCGGGGTCGGCGCGGTGGAGCGCGTTCTCGATCGCCGCGCGCGAGCCTGCGAGGAAGTCCGCCTCGCCGCCGATGAACGAGGCCGCCGCCTCGCCGAAGGACCGGAAGTGCTGGAGCGAGTCGCGATAGATGCCCCCGTTGGCGAAGCCGAGTAGCGCATCCACCGGGCTGACGCCCTCGACCGCGACCTTGCGGCCCTGAACGTCCTGCACGTCCTTGAACCCGCCCTCGACGCTGCCCTTGCGCCAGGCGATCGACAGGCGCTGTTCGGCGTAGGGCGCGGTCAGCACGATCTGCTCGTTGCGGACGGCGAGCATCTTGTCGGACGGCACGTTGAGCATGAGGTCGGCGAGCCGCGAGCCCGCAAGATCGCCGCGCCAGAGATTGAGGCGGAAATCGCCGTCTACGTTCTCGGACGCCTCGACGATCCGCACGTCGGCCTTCACGCCGAGCTTGGCCGCGATCCGGCGCGCGAGCTCGACGTCGATCCCGGATGGCGAGCCGCCCGCGTCTTCGGAGAACGGGGCGTTGTCGCGATAGAGCGCCACCCGCAGCACGCCCGACTGGACGACCTCGTCGAGAGGCCGCGCCAGGCTCGCCGCCGGCGCGAGCGCGAGCGCCGAGAGCAGGGCGCCCGCGACAGATAGGGCCAGGACGTCCCGTCGCGACCGCTGCCCGCGCATCAGTCGTCGATGTGCTTGGATTCGATGTAGCTCCGGATCGCCCAGAGCGCTTCCTGGCTCAGCACGCCGGCGAATGCCGGCATCTTGGTGACGCCGTTGATGATGGCCCCGCCCTGGACGCGCTGGGAGAACCACTCGTCGCCTTCCTTGCCCTGTTCGAGCTTGCGGAGGTCGGGGGCGATGCCGCCCGAGATCACCTCGAGGCCGTGGCAGCGCGCGCAGTTCTGGTTGTAGCCGGAAGACCCGATCTCGATCGCCTTGGCGTCGCCGCGATACGGGTTCTCCTCCTTCCATTCCTCGCCGAGCGGCGCGAGGCCGGTGGTGTCGACCGGCTGGGGCTGGACGTCGCCATGGGCGTAGGCGGCGCCCGCCGACAGGGCGAGCGCAAGCGTCAGCCCGACGCTGCGAAGGGTGGTGGAGAGCTTCATGCGCGCAGTCCTTTTCGATTGCGCGCGGACGCTAACAAGGGGTCGTGAGGCCCCACATTGTCCTTTGGTACGGCGATTTTAGACCAATTCGAACGGCGCCCATAAGTACAATCCCGCCTCCGTCCGACCTCCCTATTCTCGCTTGAAAAATGCGAGGCGAGGGAATGCGAGGCGAGGGATCCGGCCTTGCGCGGGCGTTTGCGCTCGCGGCCGCGTGCTTTGCCGCGCCGCTCGCGCAGCAGGCGCACGCCGCGCCGGTCGTTGTGACCCAGGCGGGGCCGCAGGCGCCGGCCGAGCCGCCGCCGGTCCGCAAGCCGCGTCCGCTCGCGAGCGTCCCGATCCACTATGTCGAGCGCCGGGTCGAGCGGCCGACGCCGCTCAACAACGAGGATCCGATCCCGGACGACGAGGGTCTTCGGGGCGCCGAGCTCGGCATCCAGGACTCGAACGCCGCCGGGCGCTTCGTCGGGCTCAAGTTCGAGCTGAAGCCGACCGTCGTGGAGCCGGGCTCGGACATCGCGGCCGCCTTTTCCGAAATCGTCGAGCGCGAGCGGCCGGCCTTTGTCGTCGTCAACGCGCCGGCCGACGACGTGCTCGCGCTCTCAGTCGTCGCCGCGAAGAGCGGCGTGGTTCTCATCAACGCCGGATCTGCCGACGTGCGGCTGCGCGACGCCGACTGCCGCGCCGCGCTGCTGCACACCCTGCCGTCGCGCGACATGCTCACCGACGCGCTGACGCAGTTCCTCGCGTTCAAGCGGTGGGGCCGCATCCTGCTGGTCGTCGGCCCGCAGCCCGCCGACAGGCTCTACGCCGACGCGCTCAAGGCGAGCGCGAAAAAATTCGGCCTGCGCATTGTCGAGGAGAAGGCGTTCGATCCGGCAGGCGCGGACATCCGCGACAGCGCGACGGACGAGTTGACGCTCACGACGCGCGGGGCCGAGCACGATGTCGTCGCGATCGCCGACGAGGCCGACGCTTTCGGATTCTCGCTGCCCTACAACACCGCTTCGGCGCGTCCGGTGGTCGGCACGCAGGGGCTGTCTCCGGTCGCCTGGGGCAAGCCGGTCGAAAGCTGGGCGGCCGTGCAGTTGCAGGGGCGCTTCAAGGCGCTCGCGAAGCGCACCATGCGCCCGATCGACTACGCCGCATGGATGGCGGTCCACGCCGTCGGCGAGGCGGCCGTCCAGACCAGGAGCGCCGACGCTTCGGCGATCAAGACATTGCTGCTCAGCGATCGGTTCGAGGTCGGCGGCTTCAAGGGCCGCGCGCTGAGTTTTCGGGCCTGGAACGGGCAGCTTCGCCAGCCGATCTACCTGATGTGGCCCGAGGCGGTGATCGCGACCGCGCCGCTCGAGGGCTTCCTCCACCAATCGACCGAACTGGACACGCTGGGCCTCGACCGGACCGAGACCCGGTGCGCGGCCATGAGAGGATGACATGACGAGATCGACGAGCGCGATTGGAACGACGCAGGCCGCCGATCGCGCTTCGCTCGAGCGCCGCGGCGACATGGGCCGTTCCCGCGAAGACGGCGCGGCGGCCCGTCGCCGCGACGCGCGCCGGCTCCGGCGGGCGGTCGCGGCCGCCGGCCTGTGCTTCGGCGCCTCCCTCGCGGCCGCAGGGTCCTCAAGCGCCCACGAGGCCTTCGTCACCAACGAGCGCGACAACACCGTCTCGGTGATCGACACGGTCAAGCGCGAGGTCGTGCGCACCTTCCCGGTTGGGCGCCGCCCGCGCGGCGTCACCTTTTCGCCGGACGGCTCGAAGCTGTTCGTCTGCGCCTCGGACTCGAACTCGGTGCAGGTGATCGACCCCGCGACCGGCAAGATCCTGCACGACCTGCCGTCCGGCGAGGATCCCGAGCAGTTCGCGCTGTCTCCCGACGGGACCAGGCTGTTCATCGCTAACGAGGACGACGCCTTGACCACGGTCGTCGACGTCGAGACCCGCAAGGTGCTCGCGCAGATCGAGGTCGGCGTCGAGCCCGAGGGCATGGCGGTCAGCCCCGACGGCAAGACGGCGGTGACGACCTCCGAGACCACCAACATGGTCCACTGGATCGACACGGAGCAGCTGGCCTCGACCGACGCCACGCCCGTCGGCCAGCGCCCGCGCCACGCCGAGTTCGATCGCGACGGCGCCAGGCTCTGGGTGTCGTCCGAGATCGGCGGGACGGTCGCGGTCATCGATGTGAAGAGCCGCCAGATCCTGAAGACCATCGAGTTCGCGGTGCCGGGCGTCGCGCCGGACCGGCTGCAGCCGGTCGGGGTGAAGCTGACCCGCGACGGCTCGATCGCCTTCGTCGCGCTCGGACCCTCGGACCGCGTCGCCGTCGTCGACGCCAGGACCTACGAGGTCCTGTCGTACATCCTCGTCGGGCGGCGCGTCTGGCACGTCGAGTTCACGCCCGAGCAGGACATGCTGCTCACCACCAACGGCGTCTCGGGCGACGTGACGATGATCGACGTCGCGAGCCGCAAGCCGGTCAAGACGATCAAGGTCGGCCGCTATCCGTGGGGAGTGGCGATCCGGCCGACGGCGGCGTCCGTCGCCGAACGCAGGTGAAGCTGCCCGCCCGCCTTGTCTGGCTGCTTCTTCTCATCGTCGCGTTCGTCCTGCCGGGCGCTCCGCCGGCGTGCTCCGGGACGCTCGACCGGGCGGCGATGGAGCGGGAGTTCCCGGCGCCGCTGATGGTCGGCGAGCGTGACGACAAGCTGCCGATCTGGCCGATCATGAAGCAGGCCGCCGGCAGCTGGGAGGTGATCGCCTACGCCTTCGAGTCGGTCGACTTCGCCGCGATCCCAGGTTTCGGAGGCACGCCGCCGAACCTGCTGATCGCGCTCCAGCCGGACGGGCGCTTCATGGAGGCCAAGGTCGTCAGCCACCATGAGCCGGTGTTTCTCGAAGGCATGGGCTCGGGGCCGCTGTTCGCCTTCGTCGACCAGTATGTCGGCCTGTCGGCCAAGAGCGCCATCAGCGTCGGCCGCGCCAACGCCCGGGCGAACGGCGCGCCGGCGTCGACGGTCGTCGACGGCGTCTCGATGGCGACCGCCTCCACGCGGGTCATCAACGAGACCATGCTCGCCTCCGCGCTTGCGGTGGCGCGCGCGAAGCTCGGCTTCGGAGCAGGGCGCAGCGCAGGCCTGAAGGTCGAGGCGAAGCAGGACGGCTTCGAGACGCTCTCCTGGTCCGAGCTTCTCTCGAAGGGCTATGTGAAGCGCGTCGTCGTCCCGAACCGGGAGGTCGACCGCGCCTTCGCAGACAGCAACGTCTCGAACGCCGACCCGGACTCCGCCGAGCGTCCCGACGAGCCCTTCATCGACGTCTATGCGGCCTATCTCAACGCGCCCTCGATCGGCCGGAACCTGCTCGGCGACGCAGCCTTCACAAAGCTCATGGGCGAGATCGGCCCTGACGCGCACGCCGTGCTGATCCTCACCGCCGGCCGCTGGAACGCGCTCGGCGAGAATTTCGTGCTCGGCTCGATCCCGGGTCGCGTCGCGATCGTCCAGGACGGTCTTGGGATCAACGCACGCGACAACGCCGTCGAGCGGCGCGGGGCGGGGCCGGCTGGCATGCCGGACGGGCCATGGTCGATCCTCAGGATCGGCGGAGAGGCAGGCTTCGACCCGTCCGCGCCCTGGACCCTGTCGCTCAAGGTCGAGCGGGAGCGCGGCCAGATCCTGACCGAGCGCGTCGACAGGGAATTCACCGCGACCTACGCGCTGCCCGAGAGCCTCTTCACCAGGACGCGCCCGGCCTCCGGCCCGAGCTGGACCGACTCCTGGGTCGCGCGCTGGCCAGAGCTGGCGCTGATCGGGGCGTCGCTGGTGCTGCTGGTTCCGGTCCTTGGACGAGAGCGGGGGATCGTCTCGGACGCGAAAACGTTCTCGTGGTTCCGGACCGGCTTCCTGATTTTCACGCTCGGCTTCATCGGGTGGTACGCGCAAGGACAGCTGTCCATCGTGACCATCGTGGCCACCATCCGCGCGGCCATGACGAGCCGCGATTTCAGCTTCCTGCTCTACGACCCGCCCTCGCTGGTCATCTGGATCTTCGCGATCGCCGCGCTCGCCGTCTGGGGCCGGGGCACGTTCTGCGGCTGGCTCTGCCCGTTCGGAGCAATGCAGGAACTTGTCGCGCTCGCGGCGCGGCCACTGAAGATCCGCGAGCGGCAGGTCCCGCCCGCGCTCGACGTCCTGCTGCGGAAGGCGAAGTACGTCGTGCTGGCCGGGATCGTCGTCGCGGCGGCGACCGCCTCGCCGCTGGTCGACCCGATGGCCGAGGTCGAGCCGTTCAAGACCTCGATCACGCTGTTCTTCCTGAGGTCATGGCCCTTCGTCGCCTATGCGGTCGGGCTGCTGGTGCTCAACCTCTTCGTCTACAAGGCGTTCTGCCGCTACCTCTGCCCGCTCGGGGCCGCGCTCGCCATCGGCGGGCGCCTGCGGCTGCTCGACTGGATCCCGCGCCGCGCCGAATGCGGCTCGCCCTGTCAGCTCTGCAAGGTGCGCTGCCGCTACGGCGCGATCGACCGGGCGGGCCGCGTCGACTACGCCGAATGCTTCCAGTGCATGGACTGCGTGACGATCTTCCACGACGCGCAGCAATGCGTGCCGCGCGTGCTCGCGGCCAAGCGCCCAAAGGTGCGGCTGACGACGACGGCGGAGGCTGCGGAATGATCCGCCCGACGCGCCGAAAGATCCTGATCGGCGGCTTCGGCGCGCTCGCGGCGACCGCGGCCGGAGGCCTCGCGCTGCGCCGGCTCGCGGGCGACCGCGGCGTCGAGGCGCGCACGCGCGCCGGCGTCGCCTTCGGCACGACGGTCGCGCTCACCTTCGCAGGGCCCGAACCGGAACCGCTGGACGCCGCCGTCACCGCCGGCTTCGCCGCGATCCGCGCATGCGAGGCGGCGGCAAGCCTCTTTCGCGCAGACAGCGCCTTGTCCCGGCTCAACCGCGACGGCCGGCTCGATCGTCCGGACCCGCATCTGCTGAGGCTCACCCGTTTCGCGCTGGACCTCGCGGAAGCCTCAGACGGCGCCTTCGACCCGACGGTGCAGCCGCTCTGGCCGCTGTGGCGGCAGGCCGTGGACGAGGACCGCAGGCCGGCCCCCGAGGACCTCAGGACCGCGGTCGCCCTGGTCGGTTGGCGGGACGTCGACGTCTCGGACGATCGCATCGCCTTCCGCCGTCCCGGCATGGCGATGACGCTGAACGGCGTGCTGCAGGGCTACGCCGCCGATCTCGTCGTCGCGGAAGCGCGCCGGCTCGGCGTCCCCGACGCCTTCGTCGACACCGGAGAGTTCGGCGCCTATGGCGCGTCGCCCGGCGGGGCGCCATGGCGGCTCGGGCTTGCGCGTGCGGCCGGAGCCGCGCCGGACCGCGTGCTCGACCCGTTCACGGGCTTCGCCTCGACCTCGGCCGGCGCCGGCACGCCGCTGTCGCGCGACGGGCAGGATCACCACATCTTCGATCCGAGGACCGGCCGCTCGCCGCATCTCGTCTCCGAGGTGACCGCCCTCGCGCCGTCCGGGCTGATCGCCGACGGCCTGTCGACCGCTGCCTATGTCGTCGGCGAGACTCGCGGCCGCGCGCTCGCCGACCGGTTCGGCGCCTCGCTGATCATGCGTCGCGACGTCGTCTGATTCGCACCGGAGAAGCTGCTGGCCCGCGTCCGCCGCCCGGCTGCTTGCGGTCCTTCAGGACCAGCGACCTGAACCGGTAGGACAGGATCGGAACGCTTTGCCGCAGCGAAAAGTCGGCCGGCATGCTGCGCACTTCATCAGGTCTGTAGATCTCGCGCACGAACCCCTCGGGCGAACCGGCGTCGTTCGCCGGGCGCGAGCCTTCCCGCTCGATCATCCGCTCCGCCTCAGACGGTCAGCCCAGGTGGATCGACCGCAATGACGATAAGACGGGGTCGCGCTGAACGGTCTTGATCCGCGCAGCGTCCAATCTTGGTCGTGAAAGATTGGTCTGACGCCTGGGCCTTTCGATCTGCGTCTGCGGCGCTGCGTCACGCGATCCTATCATTCATCAGCCAAGCCCTCCGCCGGCTCCATCTCCCTGCCGATCCGTTCGATTTCCAGCGAATAGCAAAACAGCGAGAACAGGATCGCGATCAGCAGCGAACCGCGCGCGGCCATCACCACCAGGTCCGGCGCGTTCGCCAGCGCCGGCAGATGCCGGAACGCGACGAGAGAGAAGAACGCCGCCGCGAAAATGAAGCTGAGTCGGCTCATGAACAGGAAAACGTGATTGAGCAGGGCGTTTTGCGGCACGCCCGGCAACTTCGCCCATCGTTGGCGAGACCAGTACGCGACATGAAACGCGATCAGCGCCGCCATGATCCCGAGCGTGGAGCGAAACGGCAGCTCGATGGCGCGACCAAGACTGTCGGCGATGGCGACGAACGCCGGCAACGCCAGATAGACGAGCGCGCAGACGGCGGCGCTCTCGACGCCGAACAGCGGCCAGAACCATCGCGCGGATCGGCCCGCAGGGGGCGGCGCGCCCGCGCCCTGCGGGGGCGGTCCGCCGCCCGGCTCGACCGCATCGGCGACGCTCTCATCGTGCGGCGAGTTCGGCGACCGAGAACGCGGCGATCTCCATGCCGTCGGGCCGATGGATGTGGATGGTGAATTGGGGTTCAGCCCCATGGGACTCCATTCGGGCCTTCACGATGGCGGCCGCCTGATCGATCGCGTCCTGATCGCCGTCGGCGACGACGTCCCTCAACCCGTCGACCCGGCCGAAGCCGCGGCTGAGGCTGAGACGATAGATCCGCTGCGCGTCGTCCATCACACGAGCCTGACGCTTCCCCCGGCCGATCCGCGCATGCGCCGACGGCGCGTGCTCTCATGACAGCTCGGCCGCGCCGCGCGCATCCACCACCGTGGCGGTGCGCACGAACAGAGCGCGGACCTTGTTCCAGAAATCTCCGCCGAGCACGAAGAAGCTGGCGACCAGCATGAGATCGCCCAGCGCCTGCGCCTGCCAGAGGTTCGGGCGCAGACCCGGCCAGATGCTGTCGACGTAAGGCTCCAGCATCGCCGAGATCAGCGGCAGGCAGAACATGACGAGCCCGACGACGTGCCGGACGGGACCGATCGGTCCGCTGGCGCCGAGACCCTTTGCGTAGCCGAAGACGAGCGACTTCAGCTGCTGGAACCCCGCCTTGCCCATGATGGCGATGCAGGCCAGCACGAGAACCTTGTTGGCGACGAAGATGGCCCCGGTCATCGCCGCGACGCGCGCGGAAGACGCGCCGGCGGCGACCGCCAGGGGCACGAGCAGCCAGAGCGCGAAGGCGGTGACGAAGATCAGTATTCCGAGCTTGAACCGCCATCCGGCGGCGGCCGGCGATGCGTTTACGACGACTGTGTCTGTCATGGCAGGTGACCGTCGTTGCTTGGATCCGCCGAGTTCAGTGGGGTCCGTAGTCTTAGGGCAAGCGGCCTCGGCGGGTCCGGCGCCGGTCCTGCTGCACATGACGGGGGCCGCCCGGCCGGCGCATCGTGCGTCAGGGACGGATACTGATCCATTTTCGCCAATAAACCAATGTATATTTGGACCATCATCGCCAATGGATGGTAACATCAGGTTGAATTCATGAAGCGGTATCTAAGTATTCATCGTATAAATACTTATATTCGCACGGTCTGCGTGATGCATGGGGCGTGAACGCCGAAAGACCGCCGCGCCTTCGTGGCGCCGAAGGGAGCAAGGCGAAAAAAAAACGAGGTCCGCACATGGTCGAGGTCAGAAATCCTTCGGACGCACCGGTCGTCGCCTCGCCAGCCCGAAGCCCAGCCAGGAACCCGTTGCGCCGGAAGGCGCTGGCGGTGGCGACAGTCGCCGCCGGACTGTTCGCCGTCTCGATCGTGATGGAGCGGCTCGCCCCGTCGTCTTCGCAGGCCGTCGTGCAGGCCTATGTGATCCGGATGGCCGCCGAGGTCTCCGGCCGCGTGATCGAGGTCGGCGTCGCCGACAATGCGCAGGTGACGGCCAAGACCGTCCTGTTCCGCATCGATCCCAGACCCTACGAGATCGCCGTGGCGGAGGCCGAGGCGAAGCTCGAGCGCATCGGCCAGACCATCGGCGCCTCGACGCAGGCGGTCGAGGCCGCGCAGGCCCGCGTGGTGCAGCTCCAGGCGGAGCGGGCCAACGTGCGGGCGCAGGCGGAGCGCGCCAAGGCGCTGTTCGACCGCGGCGTCTACGCCCGCGCGAAGCTCGACGACGCCAAGGCGGCGCTCGGCGTCTCGGACGCATCCGTCGTCGGGGCCGAGGCCGATCTCGCCAAGGCGCGCGAGGAGCTGGGACCCAACGGCGCCGACAATCCGCAGATCCGGGAGGCGCTCGCCGCGCTCGAGCGCGCCCGTCTCAACCTTCTCCATACGACCGTGCTCGCGCCTTCCGACGGCGTCGTGAGCAATCTCCAGCTCGGGGTGGGGCAGGTGGTCGGGGTCGGCCAGGCGGCGCTGACCTTCATCGACGCCGGCACGGTCTGGGTCGCGGCGGCCTTCAAGGAGAACAGCCTGGAGCATGTCGCCGCCGGCGACGAGGCGGAGGTTGTCCTGGACTCGCTCCCGGGCTCGGTGTTCGCCATGCGGGTCGAGAGCGTCGGCTGGGGCGTCTCCAACGGCGGCGTCGACCCCGCGACGGGACTCCCGACCATCCGCAACCAGAGCGGCTGGGTTCGCGAGCCGCAGCGCTTTCCCGTGCGGCTGGTGTTCGACGACCGGTTCCCGCGCGGGGTCCGCTACGGATCGCAGGCCAATGTCGTGATCTACACCGGGGACAATCCGGTGACGAACGCGCTCGGACGGTTCTGGATCCGGCTTGTCGCGACGCTCACCTATGTCAGCTGAGGCCGCGTCGCCGTCGCGCCAGACGCGGCAAGGGCTGAGGATCGCCGCGGCGGCGTCCGTCGGCTTCACGGCCGCGGTCGCGCTCGGGCAGTCGCTTCCGTTTCTGGCCCCGATGTTCGCGGTCCAGTTCCTGACGGCGTCGGGGCGCCCTCCCGGCCTGCGGCAGGCCGCCGGCATGGTCGCGCTGATCGTCGTCGCCGGCTGGGTCGCGGCGGCGCTCACCCAGCTGTGCGGCGACCGGCCCGCCGCCCTGCTGCCGCTGCTCGGGTTGGTCTACTTCACCTGCTTCATGCTTCAGGCGACCGGCAGGGGCGGCGGCGCCCCGTTCCTGATCATCGTCATCGCGCTCATGATCCCGATGTTCGGCATCCTGCGGACGGAGATCGGCGAAGGCGTCGTGCCGCTCCTTGCGAAGGCGGCGCTCGGGGGCGCCGCGCTGACCTGGCTCGCGCATGCGGCGTTTCCCGATCCGGGAGGAGACGAGGCGGATCCGGCGACGTCGGCGGCGCGGGTCGACCGCCCGGTCCGCCTGGCGCTGGCGAACGCCGCGATCATTCTCGTCCTCTTGGTCGTGTGCCTCGTCGACGACCGCTTCTCCACCGCCGTCATCGTGCCGATCACCGCGGCGTCGCTCCTCGGCCAGTTCGATCACGCCGCCGGCGGCCGCGCGGCGCTCGGCCTCATGGTCCTGAACCTGCTCGGCGGCGTCATCGCGTCGCTCGCCTTCACGCTGATCGAACTGCGTCCGACCGTCCCCTTCCTGTTCCTCACGGTTCTGACCGCCGCCCTGCTGTTCGGCGGGCGCGCGGCGGACGACCCGGCGGCCGGCAAGATCTACGCCGGCGCCCTCACGACCTTCCTGATCCTGCTGGGTCTCGGCGTGTCGCCGTCGTCCGGCGACGTCGCGGAGAGCTTCGCGACCCGCATCGGCATGGTGGCCTTCGCGATCGTCGCGACCTTCTGGCTCACAGCGCTGCTATGGCCGGCCTCGGCTGCGCCGCAGGGAAGACCCCGATAGAGCGGAAATCCCGACGTCCGCTCCTGGCGCGCGGGGTCGGGAGGGTCCGCCCAGCCGCGTCGTCATAGCGAAGACGTCCACCGGGCAGGCGTCGATGCAGCTGCCGCAATTGACGCAGTCGCCCGACAGGATCAGCGGCGAGCCCTCGCCCTTCAGCGCCGGCACGATGACGTGCGGCTCGGTGCAGACGTTGAAGCAGGCGCTGCAGCTGGTGCAGTCCTGCCGGCGGATGGCGGCGACCCGCGTGACGCTCGCCCGGCCGATGACGCCGTAGAACGCCCCGACCGGACAGAGATGTCCGCACCAGCCGCGCCGCGTCACCAGCAGGTCGAGCAGGAACACCGCGACGATCACCGACCAGCCGGCGCCTATGCCGAAGATGAAGGCGCGCTGCAGGATGCTGACCGGGTTCACGAACTCCCAGGCGATCGAGCCGCTGACGAGCGACGCCAGCAGCGCGCCGCCGAGCACCCAGTAGCGCGTGCGGCGATCGAGCTTGCGATCGCGCGTGATGCCGAGCTTTTCGCGCAGCCAGTGCGCCGTGTCGGTGACGACGTTCACCGGGCAGATCCAGCCACAATAGGCGCGTCCGCCGACGAGGACGTAGAACAGCGTGATCAGCCCCGCGCCGAGCATGGCGATCGCGATGGGCGGATGTCCGGCGAGCGCCGACTGCAGGAAGATGAACGGGTCGGCGAGCGGCAGCACGCCCAGGATCTCGCTCGAGGCGAAGTTGCCGCGCGCGATCCAGATCCCGGCGAGCGGCCCCGCCATGAAGACGGCGAGCGCCGTGACCTGCGAGGCGCGCCGCAGCAGCCACCATTTGTGCGCCCGCAGCCAGCCCTTGGCGGCCACCCCCTCGGCGCGCGCTTCCGCGGTCAGCGAGAAGCGCGTCATGCGGGCCGGCCCGCGCGGTTGCGGCCCGTGCCGCCGAGGCCGAGGTCGCGCGGCAGCACGCGGATCGCCGCGCGGTCGACCACGCAGTGTTTTTCGCAGGTGCCGCAGCCGGTGCATTTCTGGGAATGGACGACCGGGATCAGCATCTTCCGGCCCCTGTGCGTCTGCCATTCGAGCGTGATCGCCTCGTCGACGATCGGGCAGACGCGATGGCAGATGCTGCAGTTCATGCCCTTGTAGTTCAGGCAGGTTTCCTGCCCCACCAGCACCGCGACGCCCATGTCGGCCTTGCGGATGCTCGGGATGTCGCGGTCGAGCGCGCCGGTCGGGCAGGCTTTCGCGCAGGGCACGTCCTCGCACATGAAGCACGGGATTTCGCGGGCCACGAAGAACGGCGTGCCGAGCGGCGCCTCGTCGCCGATCTCGGCGAGCTTCAGCGTGTCGAACGGGCAGGCGCGGACGCACAGCCCGCAGCGCACGCAGGCCGACAGGAAGGCGTCGCCCTTCAGCGCGCCGGGCGGGCGGAGCGCCTTGGCCTCGGCGCGGCGGGCGGACTCGACATAGGCCGTCAGCGACAGCCCCGCGAGGCAGGCGACGCCGGCGGCCTTGGCGGCGTTGGTCAGGACCTCGCGGCGCGATTGCGGTTTCTGGGCCATAGCGCGTGTCCCCGTCACTTGTCCGAGACGTCGAACTCCATGCGGATGATCGGGTGGATCCAGCAGCGCACGATCACGTGGCCTTCTCTCGCAAGCGTCGTGCGTTTGGTCGTGCCGGGCGGCTGTGTGTCGAGCGTCTGAACCGTGCCGTCCTCGAACGTCAGGTAGAGATTGTGGGCGATGTCGGCGTGGTTCACGAAAGTGAGGGTGTCGCCGACCTTGGGCGTGACGCCGATGTCCGCGACCTCGGTGTGGTGGATCGGGATCTCGATCTCCGCCGCCAAGGCCGGCGCGGCCGAAAAGAGCAGCAGGCCGGCGAAAGCCACGTGGCGCAGGGTCGGGAACGTCATCGGGGCGCCTCCTGTCACGGCAGTTGCGGGAGCTCGACCGCGGCCGGCTCGGCCCGGATGCTGTCGAGGAAGGCGACGAGCTCGCGCCGCTCCCGGTCCGAAAGCTCCACAGGCTTCATCTCGAACGAGAGGCTCTCCCGCTTCTCGCCGCCCTTGGCGTAGTGCTCGATCACCGCGCCGAGGTCCTTCAGCTGGCCGTCATGGCCGTAGGGACCCTGCATGCGCAGGTCCCTCAGCGAGGGCGTCTTGAAGGCGTTGCGCATCGCCACGACGCTCGGCGGCGCGAACTTGCCTCGGCCGAGATCGGCGGTCGCCGTCAGGCCGATGTCGTGAAAACTGTCGTCGGTGAAGCGCCAGGACGAATGGCAGGCGGCGCAGCGCGCCTTGCCGTTGAACAGCTCGAAGCCGCGCCGGGCGTCCGGGCCGATCGCGGTCTCGTCGCCCGCGATCCAGCGGTCGAACGGGGCCTCGCGCGAGACGAGCGTGCGCTGGAAGGTGGCGAGCGCCGCCGTGATGGTCCTGGCCGAGATCGGGTCGTCGCCGCCGAACGCTCGCTGGAACATCGGCCCGTAGCCGGGCGCGGCCTTCAGGCGCTCGACCACGAGGTCCATGGTCATGTTCATCTCGTCGGGCGCGGTGATCGGCATCCGCGCCTGCATCTCGAGCGTGTCGGCGCGCCCGTCCCACTGGAAGGCCGCGCCCCAAGCGAGGTTCCTGACAGGCGGGGTGCGCCGGGCGAGCGGCTTCATCTCGAAGCCGACCGCCTTGCCGAGGCCGTCCGACCAGCCGAGGCTCGGATTGTGGCAGGTGGCGCAGGAGACGCTGCCCGAGCGCGACAGGCGGGGATCGAAGAACAGCGACTTTCCGAGCGCCGCCTTCTCTTCCGTGAACGGATTGCCCTTGGGGAACGGCGTCGCGGCCGGACGGCGGAACTTCTGCTTCAGCGCCGCGAGATCGGCGGACGACAGGGGCCTCTCGACGGCGACGTCCGGCGTCGCGCCGCCGAGGCCCGCGGTCGCCGCATAGGCGGCGAGCGTGACGGACGCCGCCCAGAGCGTCAGGAGCCGCCGTCCGATCACGACGCGAGCGCCATCTCGTCGCCCGCGCGGCGGGCGATCTCTTCCAGCAGCACCTGACGGGCCGCGAGATCCGCGAGGCTCGCCATGCGCGCGAGAAAGGTCTGTTCCGGCGCCTCGGCGTCCGGCCGCTCAAGGCCGGCGATGATCCGGTCGCGCAGGGAGGCGAGCTCGTCCACGAAGGCCGTCAGGGGCTGGCCCTTCAGCTCCGGGCGGCATGCGACCGCGCCGGAATGCACCAGCATGTCGAAGCTGACCGTGGATCTCGCTCTCGCCTGCGGGGAGCCGAACGGCCGCTCGCCGTCGCGCCACGGACGCAGCACGGCGTAGGCGTTCAGCAGCCGCCATGCGGAGTCCGACGCGTTGCGGGCCCGCTGGTAGAGCAGGATCAGCGGCTTCACATCGTCCGGCGCGCTCTCGACGGCGTCGAGGTCGATGTCGAGCGCGCTCGGGCGGAACGGGGTGCAGCGCCAGCGGGCGCCGTGGGCCGGGTCGGCGAGCCGCCAGCCGGCGAGCGCCATGCCGCGGCCGAGCTCCAGCGTCCAGCGGGCGAGCCGCCCGTCGATGTCGCGGCGGCAGGCCGCGAGCGCCTCGAAGGCGTCGTTCGCCTTCACGCGGTAGATGATTTCGTTCAGCTTGCCGGAGCTCTCGCCGTAGAAGGCGATCTCGGCCGGCATGCCTCCGACCTCGCGGGAATAGACGCGGTCGACCGAGTCGATCTTGACGTCGATCTCCCAGGTCTGGGTGACGGGATTCCGCACGAAGAAGCCCACGACGATGTCGCGCATCGTCCGGTCCGCCTTCGACGCCTCGACCGAGGCCGCAGGCGTCTCGGGCTTCGGCTGGCCCATCAGGTCGTAGGGAATCCACATCGCCCAGTCCTTCCGGTCTTCAGCCGCGCGTCATTCGACGACGACCTTGCCCTTCATGAAGGGATGCGGGGTGCAGATGTAGTCGAAGGTCCCGGCCTGATTGAACTTGATGCTGTACTTCTCGTTGGACCGCAGCATCGGGCCTTCGATGTCCTTCTCGAGGCCGGCGCCCGGCTTGAAGTGGACGTTGTGCGGCAGCGCCTCGGTGTTGGACCAGGTGACGACGTCGCCGGCCTTGATCTTCACTTCCGGGGTCTGGAATTTCATCTTCGCGATCAACACCTCGGTCTTGCCCGCATCGGTGACGACTTCGAGCGTATCGGCGGCGAGGGCTGCGCTCAGCGGCGCGACGGCGAAGGCCGCCGCCAGAATGAGGGCGCGCATGGAATTCTCCTGAGGCTGTCGTTGACGGGGACGGCCCGCGGCGCCGGTCGCGCCGCAGACCGGAGGGCGATCAGCTCGCCTTGCCGACGATCGGAGAGATCGTGCAGTGGTAGGTCATCGCGTCGTCCTCGGCGCCGAAACACCAGATGATGTCGTTGCCGAATTCCGGGCGGTAGACCGGCAGCTCGCCCTCGGTGTTGAGGCAGCCGCAGCGACCCGAGACGTTGCCGCCGCAGCAGTCGCGATACGAGATCAGGTAGCTCTGCTTGTCGGTCGGGTTGTAGCAGCTCGCGACCCACGAGCTCGACGCGAGCTTGGTGCCGGGCGGGCAGCTGGTGAGCGAGCCGCCGGCGCAGTCGCAGATGTTGCCGTCGATCGAGCAGTGCCGCCAGTAGTCGCAGGCCTGCACGTCGTGGTCCTGCGGGGTCCATTTTCCGCGCGGGTCGCCGGCGCTCTCGGCGGCGTTGGCGCGGCTCACGCGGCCGCGGCGGTCGACGGGGAGCAGCGGCACGATCGCCGCGCCCGCGACCGCGGTTCCGACGCGGCTGATGAAGCTGCGGCGGCTGGTGTGGCTGGCGACCTTGCGCGAGAGCTTCTCGAACAGGTCGTCGAACTGGGACTTTCCGAGCATCGTTTCCCCCATCTGTTGTGGGTTGGATTGCGGGAGACCGTCAGGCCGCGTGGGCGTGCTTCCGGCTGGTCATGAACTGCTGGATCGACGCGAAGCCGCTCTTGTCGGCCTCGAGGAGGCTTTCCAGGTGCTCGCGGGTGTTGGTGAGGCCCTTGGCGCGGATCACGCCGCTGTCGTCGAGCAGCACGCCGTAGGGGATCTTGCCGACCTGGAACGCCATGCCGACCTCGGCCGAGACGACGTAACGGATCTCTCCGAGCTCGTGCTTGGCCAGGAACCGCTCGTGCTCGTCGGGCGCGCCGTCGCTGATCATGACGACCGAGATTTTCTCGGCCTTGGCGATCGACTTGATGAGCGGGAAGAGCTTGTCGCAGACCGGGCACGTCGGCGCCGTGAACATCAACAGCGTCGGGCGGGCGCTCGGGCCGCCGATCTTCACCGCGGCGCCGCGGTTGTCCGGCAGCTCGAACTGCGGCGCGGCGTCGCCGATGTCGGGGCCGTGGTCGGTGATCATGGCGCCCATCGGGGACGAGCGCTCGTGCAGCAGGCCGACCTGGCGCAGAAGACCGAGCATGACGACGGCGACGCCGATGAAGGCGAGCCAGAGCAGAACGTTCGAAGCGATAAGAAACTGCGTCGTCATCGCCTTCAGCCTTTCGAATAGAGGGGTGAGCGGGACCGCGAGCCGTTCTGGAGACCGCCCAGAAGAGACGCGCTGAAGTAGAGAAGCATCGCGAGGCCGGCGGCGGCCGAGCCGATCGCGAGTTCGATCGGCTCGGCCGGCCTGGCGATCGGAAGCGCGACGGCAAGGCCCGCCGCAGCCGCGGCCAGCGCGGCGTTGCGGGCGACCAGCAGCCAGCTGAGCGGCTGCTTCATGCCGTTGCGGAAGCATCCGCAGTCGATCGCGGTCCGGCCGCGCGCAACGTTGACCGCGATCGCGACGCCGAACACGAGCAGGAGGGCGCTCGCGGTTCCGGCGGCGAAGGGAGCCGCCGCCGGAACCACAAGGCCTGCCGCCGTCGCGAGCTCAAGCCACGGAAGCAGCCAGGCCACGGGGCGGGCGAGCCGCTCCGGGATCAGCCGGAAATTCCGGACAACCCCGAAGAACTCCTCCGCGTGGCGCAGCTTCGAGATCGCAGCGCCTGCGAAGAGGAGGACCAGGAACGACCTCAGGAAGGTCGTGACGAGCGGCTCGGCGAACAGCGACATGGGTTCACATGTCCGCCGTGGTGATGACCTGCGGTCCGGTTCCGAGCTGGTCGACCTTGTTGGTCTCCTTGCCGGTCTCCGGATCGAAGATGAACAGCGTGCGGGCGCCGGTCGACAGCGCGTAGAGCTGGGGCTTGGCGTCCTGGCTCACCCCGACCGAGTCGATCTCGTGGCCGAGCTCGATCTTGCGGATGCGCTTGCCGGTCTTGGCGTCGATCACGAGCGCGAAGCGGCTCGGGGCCTTGTGCTTGTGGTCCGCGCGCTTGTCGACGAGCAGGAAGATCTGCTCGCTCTCGCGGTGATAGGCGACCTGCTGCCAGCCGCCCGGCGCCCAGCCGTCCTTCTTCTCGGCGTCCGTCAGGGCCTCGATCGGGGCGAGGAACTTGGCCTCGCCCGAGGAGAGGTCGGCCTGGAAGATCTTGCCGGTATAGGTCGGCCACACCAGGCGGCCGTTCTTGGGCGAATAGGCCGGGTGGTTGATGAGGAACTCGTTCTCCTTGTGGAAGACCTCGGTCTTCTTGGTCTCGTCCTTGCCGTTCTGGCCCATCGAGACCTTCAGCAGGCTGCCGTCGCGGCAGTGCATGAAGAACGTGTCGTCCTTGGCCGGGAACACGTGGTAGCAGTCCGCCACCTTGATCATCCGGTCGAACTTCTTGGCCTGCAGGTCGACCACGCCGACCGCCGGAGACGGGGCGAACTGGTAGAACAGCAGCGTCTTGTTGTTCGGCGTGAGCGCCGTCATCCACGGATAGGTGCCGACCAGGAAGCGCGGCGCGTTCGGCAGCGCGATGTCGGCGATCGGCTCGTAGGTCTGCGGATCGAGGAGCTCGACATAGTCCTCGCGCTTGCCGCGGGCGATGCGGGAGAACACCGAGCTCGCCATGCCGACGAAGGAGCCGTCGCTCGCCACGAACGGGTTCGCCATGAAGCCGCTGTCGTTCATGCCGACGACGCGGCCGGAGTTTCCGTCGATGACGAACTGCTGCGAGATCGCGGCGAAGTGCTTGGCGTCATAGACGTAGACGCGGCGCGCGTCCGGGGCCGGGGCCTTGAGGACGGTGGGCTCGTCCTCCTTGCCGGCCGCCAGATGTGCGGCGTTCTCCTTGGCCGTCGCGACGCCGAGGCTCTCGGCCGCGATCGCGCTGGAGGACAGCAGGGCGGCGAGAGCCGCGGACCCGAGCAGAGCGGACCCGATGCGAAGCATCTGCCGCGCAGGCATGTAGGCGTGCGTCATCATTTCCTCCTTGAGGCGACGGCGAACCGGGAAGGTGTGGTGTTGAGGGAGCGCCGCGCCCTAGAGCGCGGCAAGGGTCAGCAGCGCGGCGCCGCCGGCGACGAGCAGTGCGCCGTCGAGGACCGCTGCGCCTTCCTGGCGGCGGGCGAGCCAGTTCTGGACCGCGATGTCGCTCACAGGCAGGTAGTTCACGGCCATCGGCAGGAAGCGGCCTGCGTTGAACACGGCGAACAGCGTGATCGCCGTCGCGACGTCGCCGCTGAACAGGGCCGCGGCGGTCACGAGGTAGAGCAGCGGCGTCTGCACGTAGGTCAGGTAGTTGAGACCGAGCGACAGGCCGTAGAGGCCGCCGATGAATGTCATCGAGAAGCGCTGGCGCGCGTCATGCGGCACCTGCGCCCGGCGCTGCGGATACGGCACCCGCAGGAAGCCGAGCTGGTGCGCGCCGTAGATCAGGCCGATCGCGCCGAGCCCGGCCATGGACAGGGCCGAGGCGATCGAGAAGCCGAGCAGCAGTCCGGCGAAGCCGAGGGCGGCGCCGAGCACGACCGCGCCGAGCGCGTAGCCGAGGCCGTGCAGCGCGAAGGCCGGGGTGAACCGCGCCAGCGAGCGGACCGAATAGCGGCCGACCGGGCGCAGCAGGCAGAGGCTCGAATAGCCGCAGGGCGACCAGGTCGACAGCAGCCCGCCGCAGAAGGCGAGGGCGACTAGCAGGCCGCTTGCGAAGCCGCCGAGCGATCCGCCGGCGTAAGCTCCCGCGACGCCCGTCGCAGCAGAGCCGACCAGCACGCCGACGCGCAGCGCAGTCGAATGCTCCTTCGGGAAGACGACGCAGTCCGCCACCGACTCCGTCGGCGCGTCGAAACGGCGGGCGGCAGCGCGCGATGCGCCTGGAAACGCCATGGTCATGATCGCAATCCTCAACCCAATTGCGATCTATTCTTGTCAGACCTGTGGTCCGCCGACGATCGCTGTTTTGCGATACCTAGAAAGAAAGGCTCGATGCGCACAAGATGACAAGTGGCACATGCCGATCATGACAAATGGCACATCGGTCCGGATCGGCTCCGCGCTCCACGGCTCGACGTTGCTGTTTTTGCAGGTGAAACGGCGCGGCTATGCTGTCCGAGGCAAGCCGAAAGTCTTAAAGGTTTCGCAGAAGAACGCGCGAAGGCGCGACGCGTCGGCGTGGTCGCTACGACGCGGTCTCGTGGGCGCCGCGCTCGGCGTAGCGCTGGATGAGGGCGCGCTCAGAGTCGGTGCCGGACTTCTTGTAGATCTTCAGCTTGTAGTTCTTCACCGTGCCTTTGGTGAGGGACAGCAGCTTCGAGATCGACGAGGTCGAGGTCCCGGACATCATCAGGTTGAACACGTCCCGCTCGCGGGCCGTGAGCGACTCGAGCAGCTTCTCCCGCCTGTCGACGGCGTCGTCCGCGCCGGACGTCCGGCGGCGGGGCGTCAGGCTCAGCATGCGGCCGCCCGGCGCCAGCGGAAAATACTTGTCGAAGGTCTCGACGCTGACGACGAAGCCGCCGGCGATGACCGGATGCTCGCCGTCCATCCGGCGCAGCGCGGTCAGGATCTCCGGATGTTCCGACACCGCCGCCTGCCAGGACGGGGTGGCGAAGATCGTTATGCCGTGGCGGTCCTGCACGAGGGCGGGGCGAACCCCGAGACCCTCGATCTCGGCGATCGCGCCCGAGAACCGCATCCGGTCGAACACCCGGCCGATATGGGCCTTCTGAAGCCCATTCAGCACCGGGAACGCCTTGCGCGCCAGCGCGATCTCGTCCTCTTCGAAGTCGCCGGCCCACCGGTCCAGAAACAGCCCGATCGAAGACTGGCCGACCGTCGTGAGCAGCACGACCAGCTCGTCGCTGACGTTGGAGACCTCGCAGAAGGCCTGCCGGGAGGCCTCGATGTCGACGCCGCCGACCGTGTCGGAGAACTGCGACAGCGTGCGAACGCCGGTCTCGCGATAGAGCCGCCAGTGGGCCGCGAACGGGTCGAACTCGACGCAGATCGCCTTGTAGTGGTCGACGACCGGTTGCGGCACGCGGCTCGTGTGCATCACCTCGGGCGGCGCGGTGTCGGAGAACCGGATGATCCACCGCGCCTCGTGCCGGACGAGGCAGCCGAACAGGTCGATCAGGGCGTCGAGGAAGCGCGCCGTGCCGAGCGCCGCCGACGCCGCGCCGACGCGCCGGAACCACTCTTTGCTTCCGAACGCGACCAGATCGGCCGCCGCGCCGTTCACAGGAAGCTCGCGAACGGCAGAAACTTCAGGACCAGCTCGCCCTCCGAGCCGACGCCGGACTTGCGGTAGAGGTTGGTCTTCACGTTGCGGATGGAGCCGACCGCGACGTCGAGCGTCCGCGAGATCTCCTGGTTTCCGAGCCCGGCCAGCGCAAGGCGCAGCACGTCCCGCTCGCGTCGCGTAAAGGTCGCGTGGAGCCGTCGCGCGGCGCTGATCTCGAGCTGCCGGCAGGGCTCGGCGATGCGCTGGAGCGTCAGCATCACGCCGTTGGGCGCGAGCGGAAAGTCCGGTCCGAGCCGCTCCGAGCTGATGACGAGATCGTCGAGCCGCCGTTCCTCGCCGACCATGGCGAGCAGCTCGGCGACATGGGTCTTCAGCGAGGCGCGGCGGCGCAGGGCGTCGTACCAGGACTCGCTCGAATAGACGTGCTGGCCGGCGTGGTCGTGGATCATCATCGGCCGGTTCTCGCCGCCGTCGGACCGGTCCGGATTGCTGAAGTCCTCGAACAGCACGTCGAGATGGGCGCGCAGCCACTGCTCGACCGCCGGGTAGAGCGTGTCGATCGTGCGGATTTCGTCCTGCTGGAACAGGCCCCACTCGCGCTCGAGCAGGATCCCGAAGCAGTTGTCCTCGGTGATCGGGATGAAGATCCCGAGCTCGTCGTCCATGCCGGCCGCGTTGAGGAAGGTCTTGTGGTAGAGCCGGTAGGCCGCCTCGTTGGAGTAGAGCTGGGCGAGCGAGAAGGCGCCGGCCTTCTTGCTGTCCTTCCAGCGCGTCGAGAACGGATCGACGATCGCGCACTGCTCGGAATAGACGCTCTTCACCTCCGGCGGCACGTTCTTGGTGAACAGCACGTCGGGGATGGCCTCGCCCGCGAAGCGTATGATCCACGACGCGTCGGTCTGGATCGTCAGCTCGAACAGCTGGATCAGCTCTTCGTGGAAGAACGGCGTGCCGATCGCCTGCGCGACCTTGCCGGCCTGCTCGTTCCAGTCCTGCGACTGGAACGGATCGGCTCCGGTCCACGAGGCAGGCTGTTCGGGAGGTTTCAGCGCGTGGAGCATCTGGCGTCCGAACGGTCTCGTCGGGGGCGCTTCCGGCGACGTCCGCCGGAGCGGTCATCGTCGCCCGCCCCCATCCCCGCCTCGTCGGGAACGCCGGGAGCTTTCGCAGAAGTAAACAAAATTTCTTTTATGGAAATCGCATAAGCGCCGCCGCGTCAAGCCGCGAGCGCGCGTTTTGCCTACGGTCGCGGCGACGTGCTCAATTTTCGTGCGAAACGACGCCCACGAAACGGGCGATCAGATTTAAGGCGATTCCGGCCCCGGATCGAGCCGTCATGGACGCAGCCGCGCCGGCGACATGCGCCATGCGGCCTTGGCGATCGGCGTGTCCGGGTGACGGATCAGTCGGCGCCCGGCTCGCGGATGAAGGCCGCGTGAAAGGCGAGAGTCGACACGGCGTTCCGCATCGCCTTGACCGAAACGGGGTCGCGAAAGCGCCGTGCGACCCCGGCGAGGACCGCGGAGCAAGCGGAGGCGTCGGAGGCCGGCAGCAGCAGGAGGCAGACGAGGCTGACGGGAACGGCGTCGATCGCGTCGAAGTCGATCGCCTTCTTCAGCCGCACGACGAGGCCGGCCGGCTCGCGCAGCGCGGCGAGGCGTGCGTGGGGAATCGCAGTTCCGCCGCCCATCCCGGTCGAGCCGAGCGCTTCCCGTTCGAGCAGCGCCCTGACGCAGTCCCCGGGATCCACGTCGACGACGCCGCAGAGCCGGGTCGCGAGGTCCCGGATCAGCTCGGGCTTCGAGGCGGCCGGATAGCCGATGGACGCGTGCGACGTCGGGAAGGCGTCAAGCAAAATCATCACTGTTCGGGCGCCCGGAGCCGGTAGCCCACTCCCGTTTCGGTCAGGACGTAGTGCGGCCGTTCGGGGTCGGCCTCGATCTTCTGCCGCAGCTGGGCGATGTGGACCCTGAGGTTCTGTACCTCGACCGACATGCCCCAGACCTGCCGGATCAGATAGTCATGGGTCAGCGCCCGTCCGGCGTTCTGCACCAGCACCCGCAGGATCTCGTATTCGCGCGGCGTCAGCTTCGCCTCCTCGCCGCGGACCTTCACGATCCGCCGGACGAGATCGACCGAGAGGTCGTCGAGCGTGAAGATCGCGCGCTCGCCCTGGATCTGCAGGCGGTGGCGCAGCGCGACGCGGATGCGCGCCAGCAGCTCCGCGGCCCCGAAGGGTTTCGTGACATAGTCGTCCGCGCCGAGCTCGAGCGCCTCGACGACGCCGGTCTCGTCGACGCGGCTCGACAGGATGAGGACAGGCGTCAGGTCGCCTTCCGCGCGCCAGCCGCGCAACAGCTCCTGGCCGGTCACGTCGGGGAGGCCAAGATCGAGGATGATGAGGTCGGGCGCGGGCTTCTGGGCGCGCTTGCGCTGCGCCTCGGCGCCGTTCGCCGCCTCCACCACATCGAATCCCTGGGCTCCGAGGCCCGTCCGCAGGAGCCTGCGGATGGGCGGCTCGTCGTCGACGACGAGGACGCGGACCTGCGGCGCGCTCATTGTTCGGCTCCGGTCGGCATGATCCCCGGCAAGGCGATGGTGAAGACGGCGCCGCTGCGGTCGGCGCGGTTTCCGGCCGTGATCGTCCCGCCCATGGCTTCGATGAAGCCCCGGCAGATCGCAAGCCCGAGGCCCGTTCCGGCGCGGACGCTGTCCGACTTCGCGACGCGGTGGAACTTGTCGAAGACGCGCTCGACCTGGTCCGGCGGGATGCCGGGACCCTCGTCGGCGATCTCGATCACGACGGCGTCGCGCCGGCCGCGAGAGGCCCGGATCGAGATCACCGCGGGCGGGTCTGTGTATTTCGCGGCGTTGTCGAGCAGGTTGAACAGCGTGTGGTCGAACAGCACCGCGTCGACCTTCGCCATCGGCAGGTCGGGCGCGATGTCGACGGAGACCTTGCGGTCGCGGAGGACCTGATCGGCCCGGGCGAGCGCTGCGCCGATCAGCTCGCTGACGTCATGCGGGCCGATATTGGGCTCCAGCGCGCCGGACTCGAGCCGCGTCATGTCGAGCAGGTTCGCGATGAAGCGATTGAGGCGCTCGGACTCGTCGCGGATCGTCACCAGCAGCTCGTCGGTCGCCTTCTCGTCCAGCAGCGAGCGGAAATCGCGCAGGGTGGAGCTGGCGCCCATGATCGAAGAGAGCGGGGTCCTCAGGTCGTGCGAGATCGAGGTGAGCAGCGCCTGCCGCAGCCGGTCGGTCTCGGCGGCGCGCTCCGCCACCGCGATGTCGGCGACGAGGTTGACGCGCTCGATCGCGATCGCGGCCTGGTCGGCGAGCGCGTCGATCAGGCGCTTCTGGTCGGCGTTCAGCAGGACCCCGGGCTCGTCGCGGTCGAGCCCGACGACGCCGACCGCCCCGCGGGCGGTGCGCAGCGGCAGGAAGAGGCGTTTCGCGCCCGGCAGCGTGTCGGCGCCGCGGCCTGCGGGCGTGTTGCTCTCGAACGTCCATTTGGCGGCCGCGAGGTCGGCGGCGTCCAGTATGTCCTCGGGCGGATAGCTCGCAGCCATCTCGAGCGCGCCTCCGTCCTGCGCGCTCGGCAGCAGCAGCACGACGCGCAGGTTGAGCATCGAGGCGATCTGGTAGGCGGTCGCCCAGAGCGCGTCGTCGAGCGTCGTCACGCCCGCGAGCTTGCGGCTGAAGCTGTAGAGCGACTCCGTCGTCCGCGCGCGCCGACGGGCCGCGGCGGCCTGCCGGTTGACCAGCGCCGCGAGGTTCGAGACCACCAGCGCCACCACCGTGAACAGCATCAGGGCCGAGACGTTGGTCGGGCTCGCGACCGTGAATGTGTAGGTCGGCGGCAGGAAGAAGAAGTTGTAGGCGAGCGATCCCGAGGCCACCGCGACCAGCGCCGGCCAGAGGCCGAGGCGGACCGCCACCACGACGATGGCGGTGAGGAACAGGAGGTCCACGGTCTCGACGCCGATCCAGGGCAGCAGCGCGAGCCCGAGCCCGAGCGCCACGGCCGTGGCGAGCAGCGCGAGGCCGATCGCGCCGGGCGAGACGCTTTCGAGCGGCGCGGCGGGTGCGCCGCCCCGCGTCGGGGACGACGCCGCCCTCGCGCCCGGCACGATGTGGACGCTGATCCCGCCGGAGCGGTCGACGAGCTCGGTCGTGAGCGAGCCCCGCAGCAGACGGGTCCATCGCGGCTTCGGCGACTTGCCGACGATGATCTGGGTGACGTTGCGTTCGCGCGCGAGCCCGAGAATGTCGCCGACGATCTCCCGCCGCACAGCCGGCAGGATGATCGCCTCGCCGCCGAGCCGTTCGGCGAGCCGCAAAGCCTGCGCGACGCTGTCGCGGTCCTCTTCCGACGAGCGGCGGCCGCCCGGCAATTCGACATGCACGGCGATCCAGGGCGCCTGCAGGCGGTCGGCCATGCGCTTCGCCGCGCGCACGAGGTTCGCGGCCTGCGCCCCGTCCTCGACGCAGACCATGACGCGCTCGCCCGCCGCCCACGGCCCGGGGATCGCGTTCGCCTGCATATGGGTGACGAGCTGGGCGTCGACCCGCTGGGCGGTCCGGCGGAGCGCGAGCTCGCGCAGCGCCGTGAGGTTGCCCTGGCTGAAGTAATGCGCGGTCGCGCGTTCGGCGGTCTTCGGCAGGTAGATCTTGCCGTCCTTCAGCCGCGCGATCAGGTCGCCGGGAGTGATGTCGATCAGCTCGATGTCGTCGGCCCGGTCAAGGATGGAGTCCGGCACCGTCTCGCGCACGCGGATGCGGGTGATCTGCGCCACGATGTCGTTGAGGCTCTCGACATGCTGGATGTTCAGCGTCGTCCAGACGTCGATGCCTTCGCTGAGCAGCTCCTCGACGTCCGACCAGCGCTTGGCGTGGCGCGAACCTTCGGCGTTGGTGTGCGCGAGTTCGTCGACCAGCGCGAGCTCGGGGCGCCGCGCGATGAGCGCGTCGAGGTCCATCTCGTCGAAGGCGCGCCCGCCCTTGGCCGCAGGACGGCGGGGCAGGACCTCGAGGCCTTCGAGCAGGCCTTCCGTCTCCGCGCGGCCATGGGTCTCGACGACGCCGACCACGACGTCCCGCCCGGCGAGCATCGCGGCCCTGGCTTCCGAGAGCATCTCGAAGGTCTTGCCGACGCCGGGCGCGGCGCCGAGGAAGATCTTGAGACGGCCCGGCGCCTCGCGCCGGGCGGCCTCGAGCAGCGCGTCGGGGGAAGGGCGCCGGTCGTCGCTTCGGTCCAAGGTCATGCCCGGCTCTGGCGGACTGCGTGCTTCGAGACGCCGTCCTGCGGACGGCTCCTCAGCATGAGGGATATCGTCGCTTTGGCATGTTCGGCGCTTCCGGCATCCTCAACGCGCCTCATGCTGAGGAGCCCGCATGGCGGGCGTCTCGAAGCACGCGCTTCGCCCATCCAGATCGTCACCGCGCGCCGAGCTTGTCCAGCGCGAGATTGAGCGCCAGCAGGTTGACGCGCGGTTCGCCCAGAAGGCCAAGCGTGCGCTGCTCCACGGTCTGCTCGACCAGCGCCTTCACCTGCTCAATCGGCAGGTTGCGCGCCTTGGCGACGCGCTCGACCTGGAACAGCGCGGCTTCCGGCGACAGATGCGGATCGAGGCCCGAAGCCGAGGTGGTCACGAGGTCCATCGGGACCGCCTGCGTCGGGTTTTGGCTCTTGCGCGCCTCGACGTCGGCCGTCACGCGCTCGATCAGCGCCTTCGAGGTCGGCCCGTAGTTCGATCCGCCTGAATTCGCGGCGTTGTACGGGACAGAGACGGTCTTCGAGGCGTCCGCCGGATCCGGGCCGACCGTCGCGGACGGCCGGCTCTGGAAGTAGCGGTCGGAGGTGAAGCTCTGGCCCATGATCGAGGAGCCGATGACCTTGCCGTCCTTCTCCACGAGGCTGCCATTGGCCTGGGCGGGGAAAACGACTTGCGCCACGCCAGTCATGGCGAAGGGATAGGCGACGCCGGTGAGAAGCGTGAAGGCGCCGAGCAGGACGAGTGCGGGACGAAGGTGGTTCAGCATGACGCGCTCCTTCACGCGAGGCCGATTGCAGTGATGAGGACGTCGATCACCTTGATGCCGATGAAGGGCACGATCAGGCCGCCGAGCCCGTAGACAGCCAGGTTCCGGCGCAGCAGCGGGCCGGCGCCGATGGCGCGGTACTTCACGCCCTTCAGCGCGAGCGGGATCAGCACCACGATGATCAGCGCGTTGAACACGATCGCCGAAAGGATTGCGCTCTGAGGGGTCGCGAGCCCCATGACGTTGAGCGCGCCGAGCTGCGGATAGACCACCGCGAACATCGCCGGGATGATCGCGAAGTACTTGGCGACGTCGTTGGCGATCGAGAAGGTCGTCAGCGAACCGCGGGTCATCAGCAGCTGCTTGCCGATCTCGACGATCTCGATGAGCTTCGTCGGGTCGCTGTCGAGGTCGACCATGTTGCCGGCCTCGCGGGCGGCGACCGTGCCGGTGTTCATCGCGACGCCGACGTCGGCCTGGGCGAGCGCGGGCGCGTCGTTGGTCCCGTCGCCGCACATCGCCACAAGCTTGCCCTTGGCCTGCTCGTCGCGGATGAGCTTGAGCTTGTCCTCGGGCGTCGCCTCGGCGAGGAAGTCGTCGACGCCTGCCTCGGCCGCGATCGCCGCCGCGGTCATCGGGTTGTCGCCCGTGATCATGACGGTGCGGATGCCCATGCGGCGTAGCTCCGCGAAACGCTCGCGGATGCCGCCCTTCACGATGTCCTTGAGATGGATGACGCCCAGAAGGCGGCCGTCGCGGGCGACGGCGAGCGGGGTGCCGCCCGCCTTCGAGACGCGCTCGGCGATGTCGCGGATCTCCTGCTCGGCTTTGGCGTCGACGCTCACGCTGAAGGCGCGGGCGGCGCTGGAGCCGTAGGACGCGGACGGAGCTGGCCCCGCGACATATTTCAGCACCGCGTCGACCGCGCCCTTGCGGACGGACGAGACGTCCATGTCGACGCCGCTCATGCGAGTCTGCGCGGTGAAGGGCACGAAGGTCGCCTTCAACGAGGCCATGTCGCGTTCGCGGATGCCGTAGCGCTCCTTGGCCAGCACCACGATCGAGCGCCCTTCCGGGGTCTCGTCGGCGAGCGAGGCGATCTGGGCGGCGTCGGCCAGCTCCTGCTCGGAGACGCCCGACACCGGGATCATTTCGGAGGCCTGGCGGTTGCCGAGCGTGATGGTGCCGGTCTTGTCGAGGAGCAGCGTGTCGACGTCGCCGGCCGCCTCGACCGCGCGGCCGGACATGGCGAGCACGTTGAAGCGCACCAGCCGGTCCATGCCCGCGATGCCGATCGCCGACAGCAGCGCGCCGATCGTGGTCGGGATCAGCGTCACGAACAGCGCGACCAGCACGATCACGCCGATCTGGCCGCCCGCATAGGCGACGAAACTCGGAATCGAGGCGACCGCGAAGATGAAGATCAGCGTCATGCCGGCGAGCAGGATGGTCAGCGCGATCTCGTTCGGGGTCTTCTGGCGCTGGGCGCCCTCGACCAGCGAAATCATGCGGTCAAGGAAGGTCGAGCCGGCCGCGGCCGTCACGCGCACCTTGATCATGTCGGACAGAACCTGCGTGCCGCCCGTGACCGCCGAGCGGTCGCCGCCGCTCTCGCGGATCACCGGCGCGGACTCGCCGGTGATGGCGGCCTCGTTGACGGAGGCCATGCCCTCGATCACCTCGCCGTCGGCGGGGATGATCTCGCCGGCCTCGACCACGACGACGTCGCCGACCTTTAGGCTCGTCCCGGGCACGCGGGTGATGGAGTCGTCGGGGCCGAGAAGGCTCGCTTCCGTCTCGCTGCGGGTGCGGCGGAGGCTGTCGGCCTGCGCCTTGCCGCGGCCTTCGGCGACCGCTTCGGCGAAGTTCGCGAACAGCAGCGTGAACCAGAGCCACAGGATGATCTGGAATGAGAAGCCGAGGCCCTCGCCCCCGGTCGCGGCGTCGCGGATGAAGATGATCGTGGTCAGGGCGGCCACTGCCCAGACCGCGAACATCACCGGATTCTTGATCAGCGTCCGGGGGTCGAGCTTCTTGAAGGAGGCCGAGATCGCGGGGCCGACGATCTCGGGCGCGAATAGGCTGGCGGATGCGTTTCTGGACATGGGTTTGGCTCCCTCGCTCGGTCAGAAGGTCTGACCGGCGAGCATGGCGAGATGTTCGACGATGGGTCCGAGCGCGAGCGCCGGGAAGAAGGTGAGGCCGCCGACGATCAGCACGACGCCGACGAGCAGGCCGACGAACAGGCCGCCATGGGTCGGGAAGGTGCCGGCCGAGGCGGGCGCGGCCTTCTTGGCCACGAGCGCGCCGGCGATCGCCATCACGGGGATGATCATGAAGTAGCGGCCGACCAGCATCGAGACGCCGCCGGTGACGTTGTACCAGGGCGTGTTGCCGGTGAAGCCGCCGAAGGCCGAACCGTTGTTCCCGACGCTCGAGGAGTAGAGGTACATGATCTCCGAAAAGCCGTGCGGGCCGGCGTCCTGCACGCTCGACACGCCGAACGGCGCGACGGTGGCGATGCTCATGAAGCCGAGGATGAACAGCGGCAGCACGAGGATGCCGAGCAGCGCGAACTTCACCTCGCGCGCCTCGATCTTCTTGCCGAGATATTCGGGGGTGCGGCCGACCATCAGGCCCGCCACGAAGACAGCGACGATCACGTAGAGCAGCATGCCGTAAAGGCCTGAACCGACGCCGCCGAAGATCACCTCGGAGAGTTGCATCAGCAGGATCGCGACCATGCCGCCGAGCGGGGTCAGGCTGTCGTGCATGGCGTTGACCGAGCCGTTCGAGGCCGCCGTCGTCGCGACCGACCAGAGGCTCGAATTGGCGATGCCGAAACGGACCTCCTTGCCCTCCATCGAGCCGCCCGACAGGCCGAGCGCATGCAGCAGCGGGTTGCCGGAACCTTCGGCCCAGTAGGAGACCGCGAGGCAGCCGAGGAACACGACCGACATGGCCGCGAAGATCGCCCAGCCCTGCCGCTCGTCCTTCACCATGCGCCCGAAGGTGATGCAGAGCGCGGCCGGGATCAGCAGGATCGAGAGCACCTGCACGAAGTTCGAGAGCGGCGTCGGGTTCTCGTAAGGGACCGCCGAGTTGGCGTTCCAGAAGCCGCCGCCGTTTGTGCCGAGCTGCTTGATCGCGATCTGCGAGGCGGCCGGGCCCTGGGAGAGGGTCTGCTTGGCGCCTTCCAGCGTCGTGGCGTCGACATAGCCGCCCATGTTCTGGGGCACGCCCTGCCAGACGAGGAACAGGCCGACGAGGATCGACAGCGGCAGCAGCACGTAGAGGACCGTGCGGGTCATATCGACCCAGAAATTGCCGACGGTCTTGGCCGAAGCGCGCGAAAAACCGCGGATGATGGCCAGCAGCAGCGCGACGCCGGTCGCGGCCGAGACGAAGTTCTGGGTCGTCAGGCCCACCATCTGGCTGAAGTAACTCAGCGTGCTCTCGCCGCCGTAGTTCTGCCAGTTGGTGTTGGAGACGAAGGAGACCGCCGTGTTGAAGGCGAGCTCAGGCCCCATGGCCGCCATGCCGGCCGGGTTCAGCGGCAGCATGTCTTGGCAACGCAGGATCGCGTAGAGCAGGAAGAAGCCCGCCGCGTTGAACACGAGCATCGCGACGGCGTAGCCGAGCCAGTTCTGCTCGGACGTCTCGTCGACCCCCGCCAGGCGATAGAAGCCGCGCTCGACCGGGCCGAGCACGGGGGAAAGGAACGTGCGCTCACCCTCGAAGACGCGCGCCATGAAGCGCCCGAGCGGAAGCGCGAGCGCCGTCAGGATCGCGAAGTAGAACGCGATCTGCAGCCAGCCGTTGATGGTCATGATTTTGGTCCGTCAGAACCGCTCGGGGCGGATCAGCGCGAAGGTGAGGTAGCCGAGAAGGCCGACGGTCACGATCGCAGCAAGCGCGAAGTCGAAGCTCATGGATGTTCTCCTCAGAGCCGATCGCTGGCGAAGCAGTAGCCGACCGCGAGGGCGAAGAAGCCGCTCCCGATGGCGAGCATGAATAGATCAGACATTGGATGTCCCGCGTATTGGGGCGCTGCAGGACTTCGCGGTTGCGGAGTTCCCGTCTCTTGCGCTACGGGAAAATGTCAGCAAGCGCATAAAGATTCGAGATGGACCGCGTTTGCTCTTTATAAAGAAGCTATAAAATTTCAGGCTTCAGCATCCGATGGTGATGCTGCTCACGGCCGCCCGGTCTTTCCGCGGTGGGCTAGCCCCGCTTCGCCACGCTCGCCAGAAAGCTGATCTCGGTCACCAGCTTGCGCCGCAGCGCGCGCGAAAAGTCCTCGTAGCCGCGCGCGACCAGCAGGAAGGAGCCCGGGCCGCCGACGACGTGGTCGCGATACCAGGCGTCGAGGGTCGTACCGTTCTGCTCCGGCGTGTTCGGCAGAAGGCGCAGCCCGAAGCCGGGTTTCCGGAACGCGCCGGTGCCGACGACGTCGTTCTCGCCGGGCACGAGGATCGGCAGGCCGTTGATCGTCGCGCCGCGCGCCAGCACGAGGTCGCGCGCCTCGTGGATCTCGGCGAGGTCGCCGCAATTGTCGACGCCGTCGCCGGAGACGTCGACCACCACCTGCTCGACCGGGGAGGGGAGAGCGGGGATCAGCTGTTCGGAGACCGTGCGCAGCATTCCGCCGACGCAGGTGAACTGGCCCGGAACGCGTGGGATGCGGCGCACATCGGCGGCGACAGCGGCGGCGTCGGCTTTCGAGGCGACGCGCCGCCAGTTGATCGAGATCTGCGCGCCGTCGGCCCAGGTGACGATGGCGAGATAGACGCCCGCCCCGCCCGTTGCCGAGATCGCCGAGAGGGTCACCGGGTCCTCGAGCGCCTCGGCGATGCCCTCGAGCTGCAGGTTGTAGCGCGTCTCGTCGACCGAGCCGGACACGTCGATCGACAGCACCAGCGCAGTCGCGGGGCTCTCCGCCTGCGGCTCGGCCGCGAGGGCCGGGCGCCAGCCGAACAGGCACAGCGACGCGAAGGCCAAAGCGGCGTGGGCGAGGGCGGCGTGACGCATTCCGGCTAAGCTCCCGCGCGGCTGGCGCGGCGACCTTAGACGCCGCCGCCGGCTGGCGGGAGGCGACCTTCGGGCAGTCGGGGAGGGCCGGCCCGCTCTGGGTCAGCCCACCGCCGGCTCGATCTCCGTCCGCACGCGCGACTTGGTCGGGTCGTAGTGCGGGAACGCGACGACGGTCGCTGGAATGCGCTTCTGCTGGCCGTCGAGCTTGCCGACCTCGACCTGCCCGCCGAGCTCGGCGTAGGCGACGTCGAGGCGGGCGAGGGCGATGGTCTTGCCGAGCGCCGGCGAGCGGGTGGCGCTCGTCACCACGCCGATCTGGGCGCGGCCGACATGGACGCAGTCGCCATGGCCGACGTCCTCGGCGCCGGCGACGTCGAGCCCGACCAGCTTCTTCGACGGATGCTCGCGGCGGCGCGCCAGCGCCTCGGAGCCGACGAACGTGTCGGTCTTGCCCTTCGGGACGGCGAAGCCGATGCCGGCCTCGAACGGGTCGGTCTGGTCGCAGAACTCGTAGCCGGCGAAGGCGAGGCCCGCCTCGATGCGCACCATGTCGAGCGCCTTCAGGCCGAGCGGCTTCAGGCCATGCGGCTTGCCGGCCTCCTGGATCGCGTCCCACACATCGGTCGCCTTCGAGGGGTGGCACCAGACCTCGAAGCCGAGCTCGCCGGTGTAGCCGGTGCGGGAGATCACGACCGGAACGTCGGAAATCTTGCCGACCGTGAAGCGGAACCACTTGAGCTCGTTCATCGACGGCTGGTGCGGCGGCGTCTCGACGATCGCGGCAAGAATCTCGCGCGACTTCGGCCCCTGGACGGCGACGTTGTGGAGCTGGTCGGTGGAGGTCTTCACCCAGGCTTTCAGGCCGTGTTTTGCGGCGAGCTCTCGCAGGTGGACGCCGCAATAATCCTCGCCGCAGATCCAGCGGAAGTTCTGGGGCGCGAGGCGGAACACTGTGCCGTCGTCGATCATCCCGCCGTGCGGGTAGCACATGGCGGTGTAGACCACCTGACCGACGGCGAGCTTCTTCATGTCGCGCGTCGTCGCGAGCTGCATCAACTCCTCGGCGTCGGGGCCGATGACCTCGAACTTGCGCAGCGCGGAAAGATCCATGATCGCCGCCTTCTCGCGGCAGGCCCAGTATTCGGCGATCGGGCCTTCGTCCGAGTAGCAGTCGGCGAGCCAGAAGCCGCGATATTCGGAGAACTTGCGGGTCAGGGCGGAGGTGCGCGGATGAAAGCCGCTCTCGCGGGTGAGGCGAGGCTCGGATTGAGGCGTCATGCGGTGCGCGATCCCACGCGAGAGGTTTTCGGAGGCGTCATAGACGCGGACATGGATGTCGGTCGGCGACCAGCCGTTGGCCGGGTCGATGTCGTCCGTGCAGGAGGACGAGGCGCAGACGAGGTCGGTGAGCGCGCGCAGCAGCACGTAGTCGCCCGGCCGCGACCAAGGCTCGTCCATGGTGATGCTGTCGTCCGCGCCGACGGTCGTGTTGTAGAAGAAGTTGATCGCCGGCCAGCCGGCCTTCGGCTTGACGCCGTACGGCTTCAGCGTCCGGTTGAAGTTGTCCGTGCAATTGTCGTGGCCCGGATAGCCCATGTCCTCGTAATACTTCGAGTTGCAGGCGAGCAGGAAGGCGTCGTGGCGACCCACGGTGTCGCGCACGATCTCGACCAGCGGCTTGAGCCGCGCGTCGAAGTATTTCGAGTGCAGTCCCGGACCGGGATTGGCCGTCGCCATCAGCGTGCGGGTGACGGTCGGGTCGAGGCCGAACTCCTCCCCCTTTTCGAGCGCGGCGGCGTCGAAGGCAAGGAAGTCGGAGCACTGGCGGCCGTCGACGTCGATGATCTGGATGTAGTCGCCGGCCTTGACGCGATAGGCCGAGGCCGTCGCGGCCTTGACGCGCAGGTCGAGCTTCGGCGCGGCGAGCGGCGCCGGCGCGACGCCGCGCGCGGGGCCGGAGCTCTCGATCTCGACGGTGAGCTCGGTCGGCGGCGTCTGCTCGTCCGGCGCCATGTCGGCGCCTTCGGGCAGCAGCGCGACGGTCGTATCGGCGCTCGCCTTGAAATCGATCGCGGCGCCCGGCGCGCCGTCTTCCGACAGGACACGGAAGCCTGTGAACCGCGTGGGATCTGCGCCCCGCGCGGCGAGCGCTGCGCTCGCAGCGGCGCAGCCCTCGGCGCCCTCCGCCAGAGAGGGGAGAGCGGCGGCGCCGAGGGCGCCTTCGCTCGATACCAGAAGGAGGCCCGTCTGCCGGCCTTCGGGATCGACGATGCGGCAGCGGTCGCCGGCCGCGAGGTCGAACACCAGCGGCTCGCCCCCGCGGGCGACGAGGCGCGTGACGCGGAGCGGTTCGGTCTCAGGGTTGCGGGCGTCCATGGGGGTCTCCGCTGGGTTCCTCGGCGCCATCGTTGGAGAAAGAGGCGCAACGTCAATGTCACCCTCTCCCCTCGCGGGAGAGGATAAGGGTGAGGGGGCGCCTCAGGATCAGGCGGAAGCGTCGACGTCCCGCTTCATCCTGAAACGCCCCCTCATCCGACCGGCGGCTATCGCCGCCGGCCACCTTCTCCCGCGAGGGGAGAAGGAAGTGCGTCGCTTACTCCGCCGCCTGCTGCGACGGCTGGTTGAGGAAGGCCTCGAGGCTGTCGTCCAGCGCCTCCATCCACGGCGTGTGGTGGACGGGCGCCATCGTGCCGGTCAGCGTCGAGGGGTAGGAGCGGTTGCGGTAGGTGAGGATGCCCTCGGTCTTGTGGTGCTCCCACTCCTTGAACAGCCGCGCGCACATGTCGACGTCGAGCCGCGGATAGTCCGTCGTCTCGATCAGCTCGCGGACGTAATCCGTCTGGTAGTCGATCATCTGCTCGGCGTCTTCGAGCGCTTCCTCGCGGGTCAGCCAGCTCTGCCAGTCGGCCTTCATCGTCGCCGGATCCGGCAGCGTGATGCGGCCGAGGATGACGTCGCGGGCGTACCAGGCCTGCGCGTCGAACATGTTGAAGGTGTAGAACTGGTCCTGCGCGCCGATGTAGATCAGCTTCGGATTGCCCTCGTAGAAGATGCCCTTGTAGAGGTTCGGCGGGAACAGCCGGTTGCGGGTCTTCAGGCGCAGCTCGTCCGACAGGAACGGGTAGTGGTTGAGGTAGCCGGTGCAGAAGATGATGGCGTCGACGCCATCTACGGACGAGCCGTCCTTGAAGTGGCAGGTGTTGCCGACGACCTTGGTCAGCAGCGGCTTTTCTTCAAAACCTTCCGGCCAGTCGAAGCCCATCGGGCGGGTGCGGTAGCTGAAGGTGACGCGCTTCGCCCCGTATTTGTGGCACTGGGTGCCGATGTCTTCGGCGGAATAGCTCGAGCCGATCATCAGCACGTGCTTGCCCGCGAACTCGTCCGCCACGCGGAAGTCATGGGCGTGCATCACGCGGCCGAGGAACTTGTCGACGCCCTCGAAGGTCGGGACGTTCGGCGTCGAGAAGTGGCCGTTGGCCACGACCACGTAGTCGAACTCCTCGGAAAACACCCGGTCGCCGACGAGGTCCTTGACCGTGACCGTGAACTTCTCGGTCTCGGCGTCGAAGGTCACGCCCTTCACCGCGTGGCTGAACTTGCAGTACTTTCTGACGCCCGATTTCTCGACGCGGCCGGCGATGTAGTCGTGCAGCACGGCGCGCGGCGGGTAGGACGGGATCGGCCGGCCGAAGTGCTCCTCGAAGCCATAGTCGGCGAATTCGAGGCACTCCTTCGGGCCGTTTGACCACAGGTAGCGATACATCGAGCCGTGGACGGGCTCGCCGTATTCGTCGAGCCCGGTGCGCCAGGTGTAGTTCCACAAGCCGCCCCAGTTCGACTGCTTCTCGTAGCAGACGACCTCGGGAACCTCGGCGCCTTTCTGCTTGGCGGATTCGAAGGCGCGGAGCGCGGCCAGCCCGCTCGGGCCGGCGCCGATGACGGCGATGCGTTTCGTCATGACCATTCCCCTTCCCTTGTTCCTGCGGACGCGTCAGGCGCGCTCTTCGAGCGGATGGGTGCGCAGCCGATGCGGATCATAGAACGGCGTCCGCACGACATGGGCGGTGAAATCGCCCGCCGAAGACTTGACCTCGAAGGTCGTCCCGATCGCCTTGAGCTCCGGCGGCACGCTGCCGAGGCCGATCGACTTCATCAGGTGGCGGGAATAGGTGGTCGAATTCACGGTGCCGACCTCCTTGCCGTCCTTGACCAGCTTTGCGCCCGGCTCGATCGCCTCGTGGGCGTCGATCTCGAGGCCGACATTGGCCGAGCGGATCTCGGACTTGCGCTTCTCCAGCGCCGCCTTGCCGTGGAAGTCGGGCTTGGACAGGTCGACCGTCCAGTCGGCGCCGACCTCCCAGGGGGTCTCGTCGCCCTTGGGCATGTCGAACGGGAAGAACAGCAGCGCGCC
>CABHPB010000110.1 GCA_902168115.1 uncultured Methylopila sp.
CCCCAATAGGCGGTCGCGAGCGCCGCGTGCAGCGCCTCCGCGGTCGCGCCGCCCGCGAGCCGCACCGTGATCGTCGCGTAGATGCCCCGGTTCATCGGGATCAGCATCGGCGTGAAGGTCGCGCGCGTCGTGCGGCCGGACGCTTTGTCGAACTCCTGGTCGAGCTCGGACGTGTGCCGATGCGCGCCGACGCCATAGGCGTGGACGCCCTCCGACACCTCCGAGAACAGCATCGCCTCCTTGGCCGCCCTGCCCGCCCCCGACATGCCCGTCGCCGAAACGATCGAGATCGAATCCGGCTCGATCAGCCGCTCCTTCAGCAGCGGCACGATCGGCAGGATCGACGTCGTCGAGTGGCAGCCGGGATTCGCGACCAGCCGCGCGCCCTTGATCGCCGGGCGATAGAGCTCGCTGATCCCGAAGATCGCCTCGCCCTGCAGCTCGAGCGCCTGGTGCGGGTGGCCGTACCACTGCTCGTAGGCGGCGGGATCGGCCAGCCGGAAGTCGGCCGACAGGTCGACGACCTTGATCTCGGGCTTCTTCTGGAACAGCTCGGAGATGACGGTCTGCGTCGTGCCATGCGGCAGCGCGCAGAAGACGAGGTCGATCTCGTCAAGCGCAACCTCGGCGATCGTCGTCAGCTTCGGCAGATCGAGATGGACGAACTGCGGGAACACGTCCGCCATCGCCTGCCCGGCCTTGCGGTCGGCGGTGAGCGCGCGGATCGCGACGCGCGGGTGCCGCGACAGCAGGCGCACGAGCTCCGAGCCGGTATAGCCGGAGGCTCCGAGAATGGCGACGTTCAAGGCGGTCATGTTCTGCGCTCCGCGCATCGTCATCCCGGCCGCAGCCTAGCGGAGAGCCGGGATCGTTTTCCGGATGTCACTCTGGAAACGCTTCGTCGTCCTCCGGCTTGACCGGAGGACCCACGTTTCGCGTCAAGCTCGATGCCCGGCGTGGATGGTCCGGTCAAGCCGGACCATGACGACGTCTCATTCTGATGACGTTCCTCGTCAGATCTCCACCACCACGCGCCCGCGCACCTTGCCGTCGATGATGGCCTTGGCGGTGGGCACGATTTCGTCAAACGAGATCGTCTTCGTGATCGCCGCGAGTTTTTCACGGGGAAGATCCTGCGCCAGCCGTCGGTAGGCCTCGACGCGGATCGGCTTCGGCACCGTCACGCTGTTGATGCCGAGCAGCGAGACGCCGCGCAGGATGAAGGGCGCGACCGAGGTCGGCAGGTCCATGCCGGCGGCGAGCCCGCAGGCCGCGACCGCGCCGCCCGACTTCACCTGCGCGATGGCGTTCGCGAGCGGGACCGAGCCGACCGAGTCCACGACGCCGGCGAAGCGCTCCTTCTGCAGCGGCTTGCCGGGCGCCGCGAATTCCTGCCGGTGGACGATCTCGCTCGCGCCGAGCGCCTTCAGCCACTCCGCCTCTTCGGGCCGGCCGGTCGAGGCGACCACGTGGTAGCCGAGCTTGCCGAGGATGGCGCAGGCGACCGATCCGACGCCGCCGGCCGCCCCGGTCACGAGCACAGGGCCCCGCTCGGGCGTGACGCCATGCTTTTCGAGCGCCATGACGCACAGCATCGAGGTGTAGCCGGCGGTGCCGATCGCCATCGCGTCGGCCGCCGAGATGCCCTCCGGCATCGGCACAAGCCAGTCCGACTTGACCCGCGCAGCCTCCGCATAGCCGCCGAGATGCGTCTCGCCGACGCCCCAGCCGTTCAGGATGACCTCGTCGCCGGCCTTGAACTCGTCGGTCTCGGAGGCCGTCACCACACCTGCGAAGTCGATGCCGGGGATCATCGGAAAGCGGCGCACGACCGGCGACTTGCCGGTGATGGCGAGGCCGTCCTTGTAGTTCACGGTCGAGTGCGTCACGCGCACGACGACGTCGCCCTCCATCAGCTCGCTCTCGGGGAAGTCGACCACCGAAACGGTCTGGCCGTCTTCGGCCTTGTCGATGCGCAGCGCGCGGAAGCTGGACATTGCGGGTCCTTCGTCTGGGCTCTTCTCGGGACGGCTAGATAGGGAGCGGGCGAGCGTTCGACATCCCGCGAGACTCCGTCGTCGTCCTCCGGCTTGACCGGAGGACCCATCTCGGGCGTCGAGCTCGACGGCGGGGCGGATGGTCCGGTCAAGCCGGACCATGACGAGGTTTTTTCTGCTCGCGATCCCGGATCGGCCTGTCGGCCGTCCGGGATGACGGCGGCGTCACGCCAGCGCCGGTCGTCGCTCCACCGGGCGTTCGCGGATCGGCAGGTTCACCAGCGCCGACATGATCGAGAAGGCGATGCAGAGCTGCCAGATCAGGTCGTAGTTCCCGGTCGCCTTGTAGACGACGCCGCCGAGCCAGGCGCCGAGGAACGAGCCGATCTGGTGGCTGAGGAACACGATCCCGTAGAGCATCGTCATGTAGCGCGGGCCGAACATGGTCGCGACCAGCCCCGAGGTGGGCGGGATGGTCGAGAGCCAGAGCAGCCCGATCCCGACGCCGAAGGCGAGCGCGGTCACGGGCGTGACCGGCAGGAACACGAAGGCCGAGATCAGCACGGCGCGCCCGAAATAGATGGCGGCGAGGATATGCCGCTTCGGCAGCCGCCCGGACAGCGCGCCGGACGACAGCGAGCCGACGATGTTGGCGAGCCCGATGAGCGCCAGCGTCCAGCCGCCGATCGCGGGCGACAGGCCCTTGTCGATCAGGAACGGCGGCAGATGCACCGTGATGAAGGCGAGATGGAAACCGCAGGTGAAGAAGCCGACCACCAGCAGCCAGTAGCTCGGCGTCGAGAACGCCTCGGAGAGCGCCTGCCCGATCGACTGGTCGCCGCCCGGCGTGATCGAGGCCCCGTCCGTCTTCGGCGTTGAGAGAGCGAGCGACAGCGGCAGCACCAGCAGCATCAGCGCGGCGAAGATGAGCAGCGTCTCCTGCCAGCCGACGCTCTGGATCAGGTTCGCGGCGAGCGGCGTGAACAGGAACTGGCCGAACGAGCCGGCCGCGGTCGCGAAGCCGAAGCCCATCGTGCGCCACTCTTCCGGCAGCAGCTTGCCGAAGGCGCCGATGATGATCGAGAACGACGCGCCCGACAGGGCGAAGCCGATCAGCACGCCGGCAGAAAAGTGCATCGCCGCGGGCGCGCCGGAGACCGGCATCAGGGCGAGGCCGGCGGCGTAGAGCAGGCCGCCGACGATCAGCACCCTGCGCGCGCCGAACTTGTCGGCGATCCCGCCCGCGAAGGGCTGCCCCAGCCCCCAGAGCAGGTTCTGGATCGCGAAGGACATCGCGAAGACGTCGCGGCTCCAGCCGTTCGCCTCCGAGATCGGGGTCAGGAACAGGCCGGACGTCGCGCGCGGCCCGAACGTCAGGCACGCAATCGCGCAGCCGCAAAGGATGATCAGCAGCGGCGCGCGCGTCTTCTGGGCAGGTCCGGTCGCGGGCATGGAGGCTCCAAGTGTCGGAGCCTTATAGCCGATGCCGCCGGACCGCATTCATGAAAGCTTGCGATCGGCGGCATCGCTTCGCGTGATGCGCGACGTCAGTTCTTGAGTTCTTCGCCGGAGATCGTGCAGCTCGCCGAGACAGGCGGCCCGTTGAGGCGCGAGACGCGGATCGCCGGCCGGAAGTTCTTCGGAACGACGAACAGCGTGTCGACGAGCAGATTGATGACGATCTGGCCGGGCCCGGCGAACTCGGTCTGCAGCGGCGCGAGATACTGGCCGGCGACATAGGTCTTGCCGTTCTCCGTCAGGCGTCCCAGCGAGACGCCGGTGATCTCCTTCGACGGCGAGCCGCCCTCGGACGTCAGGATCGTGCAGGACGCCTTCAGGACCTTGAGCGGCGCCTTGTTGAGCGTGGAGAACTCCACCGTGCACGGCGCCTGATCCGGGTCCGTGCAGGAGGCCTGCCTGAACTCCTGGTAGACCCCGTCGAACCGCTGCTGCGCCGCCGCGGCGGATCCGGACGCGCCGTACAGGACGACTGCTGCGCCGGCGCAGATCAGCGCCGACGTTCTCGACTGACGAACCTTCATGTTCTCCCCCCAGAGAGAAACGCCCCCGCTCGACTTGCGGTATCATAGGGGTGCGCAAAGTAAACTGAGATTTTCGTCAGTTCCCGGCCGACGTTCAACGCGGGGCCAGCGCGACGTCGACTTCCGGAGCGTCCGTCTTCGCGTCGTCCGGACGGTTCCGCGCCATCGCCTCCTGCCGCGTCCCGAGCCACCAGCCGACGCCCAGCCAGACCGCCGCGATCGGCAGGGCCGCGAGCGACAGGCCGACGATCCCGAGCCCGCCGAGCAGCGCGTAAGACCACGCGCCGACCTGGTCGCCGAGTCGGTAAACCACCGTGTCGACGACGTTTTTCGCCTTGTACTTGTCCTCGCGGGTCACGACCGTGAAGAGCACCTCGCGGGTCGGCTTGGCGAGCGCGAAGTTGCCGACGCGGCGGGCGATCTGGAACAGGACCAGCGCCCCGATCGTCGGCGACCAGGCGAGAATCGCGAAGCCGAGAAACGTCATCGCCGGCAGCAGCGCCGCGCAGACCGGCGTACCGAGATGCTTCAGCATCTTGCCCGTCAGGAACAGCTGGATGGCGAGCGTCAGCAGGTTCACCGCGAGGTCGACCTGCGCGAAGAATGCGGTTCTGGCCGCCCGGTCCGCGAAGGAGGACTTCGCGATCTCGGCCTGCTGGAAATAGAGGAACGTCGAGGTGACGGCGAACAGCAGAATGTAGACGCCGATGTTCAGCAGGTAGGGCGAGCGCGCCACGTGCCCGAGCCCCGCCAGCAGCCCGCCGCCGATCGCCTCGCGCTCCAGATCGGGATGGCTGCGGCTCGGGACGTTCCGCGCGAGATGCACGATCCGCGTCACGCAGACGATCGCGACGAGCAGCAGCGCGCCGGCGCAGGCCATCAGTAGATCCGCGCTCAGCACCTTCGCGAGCGTCGCGGCGATGGTCGATCCGAGGGTCGCGCCGAGGGTCGCTGCGGCGGACAGGAAGCCGAACAGGCGTTTCGCGCCGCCGGAATCGAAGATGTCCACCATCAGCGTCCAGAAGATGGACACGACGAACAGATTGAACACCGACAGCCAGACGAAGAAGGCCCGGCCGACCCAGACGATCCCTTGCGAATCAACGAGATGCGAGGCGAGGCCGAAGCCCGCGAGGGTGGTCAGGAAGAACAGGTAGACCACGGTGACCACCCGCCTGGCCACCAGCCGCCTCACCAGAGCGGCATAGAGCGGATTGAGCGCGATCATCGCGACCAAGGTCGCGAAAAACAGCCAGGGCAGGTTCTCGATCCCGCTCTCGACCCCGAACGCGTCGCGAAGCGGCCGCAGGACGTAGTAGGCCGTCATCAGCGAGAAGACGTAGAGCGAGGCCCAGGCGATCAGCGCCCCCTCGCCTCGCCGCACGTCGACGAGCCGCCGCCAGCCGCGCCGGGATTCTCCAGCGTTTTCAACGCTCACGCGGTCAGCCCAGCAGCTCGATCAACGACTTGCGCTGCGCCTCGTCGAGCGCGGGGCCCTTCCCCGCCAGCAGGTTGTCGGCCTGCCGGTTCGGCTTTCCTGTCGCCGGAATGACGACCGTGACGGCCGGCTGGCTCAGCGCGAACTTCAGGAACGCCTGCGCCCAGGAGGAAACGCCCGTCTCCTTCGCCCAGCCGGGCAGCTCCTTGCCCTTCACCCGCCCGAACAGCTTGCCGTCCTCGAAGGCGCGGTTGATCATCACGGCGACGCCCAAGTCCTTGGCCGCCGGGAACAATTCCGTCTCCGCGCCGCGGACGCCGACCGAGTAGTTGATCTGGATGAAGTCCGGTTTGTGCGTCTTCATGGCCTCGAGCAGCCGGTCCTGCGCGCTTTCGAGATAGTGGGTCAGGCCGACATACTTGACCTTGCCTTGGCTCTTCAGCTCCCGGGCGAGCGCGATCTGCGTATGCGTGTCGCCGAGATTGTGGACCTGCAGCAGCTCGACCTTGTCGGCCTTCAGGCTCTTGAGCGAGCCCTCGAACTGCGCGAGCCCCTCCTCCTTGCCGCGCACCCCGGAAAGCTTGGTCGCGAGCCAAGCCTTCGGCCGAAGATTCTGCTCGGCGAGCAGCGGGCCGAGGATGTCCTCGGCGTTGGAGTAGGTCGGCGCGGTGTCGATGACCGTCCCGCCGCCCTCGAAGAACACCTTAAGCACCTCGGCGAGCATCCTGTGCTCCTCAGATCCCGGCCGGACCTCGAAGCTGCCGGAGGTTCCCATGCCGATGACCGGGATCTTCTCGCCGGTCGACGGGATCGCCCGCATCTCCATGGCGGCTCCTTCCGCGCTGGTCGTCGCCGGCCTGAAGGCTGCGCCGGCTCCAAGCGCCGCGGCGCAGGCGAGAATGGTGCGGCGGTCGATCATGGCGGGTTCCTCTCGGCGTCGACAATGGGTCGGGCGACGATGTCGACCTAGAGGAGCAACGTTCGATGTCGCCAGAAGAGGCCTTCAACTCTGGGCGATGCGCTGACGGAAAATCGTGATAGGCCCCGAGGCGTTCCAAGGAAGCGAAGGCGCCTCGCGGTCTCGCTGAGGGTCCCGGTCGTCCTGCCGCAGCGCAACATGACATTTTCACGGCGCCGCTCTTCAAATCGGGATCGATCCACACTATCATAGTTATGCTCAAAACGAGCATAACGTGGTTCGGTTGATCATTGGAGGACGCCATGTCCCCGCTCGCCGCCTCTCTGTCCAGGCCCTCTTCCCGTCTCGTGACCCCGCCGCCGCGGCGGTTCCAACCCGTGGCGATGCCGTCGCTCGAATGGACGCCGGAGGTCGAGGCCGCGACCGCGCATCTCTACGAGCGCGTGAAGACCTTCGTGCCGCCGGTCGAGTGGCCGTTCTTCGCGCCTTATGTGAAGGCGATCAACGAGCTGAAAAAGGTTCGAAACGCGGTCATTCTGGCGCATAACTACCAGACGCCGGAGATCTACAACTGCGTGGCTGACGTCGTCGGCGACAGCTTCGCGCTGGCCCGCGAGGCGACCAAGACCGACGCGGACGTGATCGTCCAGTGCGGCGTCCACTTCATGGCCGAGACGTCGAAGATCCTCAACCCGGACAAGACGGTGCTGATCCCCGACAGCCGCGCCGGCTGCTCGCTCGCGACCTCCATCACCGCCGAGGACGTGCGTGCGCTGCGCCGCAAGCACCCCGGCGTGCCGGTCGCCGTCTACGTGAACACGACCGCCGAGGTGAAAGCCGAGTCCGACATCTGCCTCACCTCCGGCAACGCCGTGCAGGTGGTCGAGTCGCTCGGCGTTCCCGAGGTGATGGTCCTGCCCGACCAGTACCTCGCGATGTGGATCGCCTCGCAGACCAAGGTGAAGATCATCTCCTGGCACGGCGCCTGCGAGGTCCATGAGCGCTTCACCGCCGAGGAGCTCCGCGCTTATCGCGAGGCCGACCCTGAAGTGACGATCCTCGCCCATCCCGAGTGCCCGCCGGACGTAATCGCCGAGGCGGACTTCACCGGCTCGACCGCCAAGCTCGCGGACTATGTGAAGCTGAAGAGGCCGAAGAAGGTCGTGATGGTCACCGAGTGCTCCATGGCCGACAACATCATGTCGGAGGCGCCGGACGTCGAGTTCGTGAAGCCGTGCAATCTGTGCCCGCACATGAAGCGGATCACGCTGCCGAACATCCTCGAGTCGCTGGTGCACATGCGCGAGGAGGTCCTGGTCGACCCCGTGATCGCCGACCGCGCCCGCGCAAGCGTCGAGCGGATGGTGAACCTCAAGATCTGAGCTTCTTGTCCCGGCCTTGAGCCGGGACCAGGTGACGCGACGACGCTCCCCGAACTTCGACGCTCGTCGCGCCTCTGCTCCCCCTGATGCGTCTGGGTCCCGGCTTAAGGCCGGGACAAGAGCGCGGAGGCGCTCGTTCGATGACCGACCCCCTCGACACTGTCTCCCTCGACGATCTCGCCCCGGCCTCGTGGCCCGGCTCGGACGACGTCGTCATCGTCGGCGGCGGCCTCGCCGGCCTGTTCTGCGCGCTGAAACTGGCTCCGCGCCCGGTGACGATCGTCACCGCCGCCCCGCTCGGCCATGGCGCGTCCTCCGCTTGGGCGCAGGGCGGGATCGCGGCGGCCGTCGGCCTCGGCGACAGCCCGGAGTCGCACGCCGCCGACACGATCGTGGCCGGCGCCGGCATCGTCGACGAGGCGATCGCCCACCTGATGACGCGGGAAGCCTCCGCCCGGATCGCGGACCTGCTCGCCTATGGCGTGCCGTTCGATCGCGACCTCCAGGGCAAGCTCATGCTCTCCCGCGAGGCGGCGCATTCCGAGCGACGGATCGTGCGGGTGAATGGCGACCTCGCCGGCAAGGCCATTATGGCGGCTCTCGTCGAAGCGGTGCGCCGGACCCCCTCCATCCGCGTCCTCGAAGGCTTTGCGCTTGAGGAGCTGATCGTCGAGGGCCGCTTCGTCACCGGCGTGCTGGCGCGCGCTGTCGGCGCGCCGAAGGACCAGCCCATCCGCGTCACCGGCCGGGCCGTGGTGCTGGCCTCGGGCGGCGTCGGCCATCTCTTCGCCGTCACCACGAACCCGATCGAGGCGCGCGGCGCCGGACTCGCAGCGGCCGCGCGGGCGGGCGCGACGCTTGCCGACCTGGAGTTCGTGCAGTTCCATCCGACGGCGATCGCCGTGGGGCGCGACCCCGCCCCACTTGCGACCGAAGCGCTGCGCGGCGAAGGCGCGATCCTCGTCGACGCCGACGGTCGCCGCATCATGGAAGGGGTTCATCCGGACCTCGACTTGGCCCCGCGCGACATCGTCGCCCGCGCCGTCTATGAGGCGGCCCGCAAGGACGGCGCCTTCCTCGACGCCCGCGCGAGCGTCGGCGACCGCTTCGCGACGCGCTTCCCGACCGTCTACGCCGCATGCGTGGCGGCGGGCGTCGACCCCGCGGCCGAGCCGATCCCTGTCGCGCCGGCGGCGCACTACCACATGGGCGGCGTGCTGACGGACGCGAACGGGCGCAGCTCGCTCGACGGGCTCTGGGCCTGCGGCGAGACCGCCTCGACCGGCGCGCACGGCGCGAACAGGCTGGCCTCCAATTCACTGCTCGAGGCCGTCGTGTTCGGCGCGCGGATCGCCGAGGACATCGCGGGCCTTGCCCCGCCGGCGCCGCTCGCCGCGCGCGCGGCCTGCAGCCGCCCGATGCGCGCCGGCGGGTTCGCGGACGATGCGGCGACGGCGACGCTTCGGCGCACGATGACCGACATGGTCGGCGTGGTGCGCGACGGCGCGCGCATGACGCGGGCGGTCGAGATTCTGGACCGGCTTCGCCGCGACGCGGCTGCCGCCGATCTTCGCAACATGGCGACCTCCGCGCTGTTGATCGCGGTGTCCGCGCAGCGACGCGAGGAAAGCCGGGGCGGCCATTTCCGGTCGGACTTCGACGCCCCGCGCGAGGAATGGGCGCACAGGTCGACCATCACCCTCGCCGATGCGCTCGACGGCCTCGGCGCGCCGCTGGACGAGCGCGCCGCCTCGTGATCCCCGCCCCGCTCGATCCGATATCGGTCCGGCGCGCGGTTGAGGCCGCACTCGCGGAAGATTTGGGCCGCGCTGGCGACGTCACCAGCGCGGCGACCATTCCCGCCGACGCGACGGCGCGCGTCGCGATCGTGTCCCGGGGCGACGGGCGGCTCGCCGGGCTGCAACTCGCGCAGGCAGCGTTTGCATGTCTCGAGCCGGCTATCAGTTTCGATGCGCTTAGTTCGGACGGAGACCGTCTCTCGGCGTGCGACGTGGTGGCTCGCATCGAAGGTCCGGCTCGGGCGGTGCTGACCGCCGAGCGGACTGCCCTTAATTTCCTGGGCCATCTGTCCGGCGTCGCCACCGCGACGGCCGCCTACGCCGACCTGATCGCGCACACCACGGCCAAGGTCTGCTGCACCCGCAAGACCACGCCGGGCCTGCGCGTCTTCGAGAAATACGCCGTGCGTTGCGGCGGCGGCGCGAACCACCGCTTCGGCCTCGACGACGCGATCCTCATCAAGGACAACCACATCGCGGTCGCGGGCGGCGTCGCGGAGGCGCTGCGGGCGGCCAGGGCCTATGCCGGCCATCTGGTGAAGATCGAGATCGAGGTCGACACGCTCGACCAGCTCGATCTCGTCATCGCCGAAAGCGCCGACGCGGTGCTGCTCGACAACATGTCGCCCGAGACGCTGCGCGAGGCGGTCGGCCGGATCGGCGGCCGGATGATCGCGGAGGCGAGCGGCAACGTCTCGTTGGAGACGATCCGCGACATCGCCGAGACGGGCGTCGACCTCATCTCGGTCGGGCGCATCACGCATTCCGCGCCCAACTTCGATTTCGGCCTCGACATCGATCTGGATTGACGCGGGCGGCGCCTGGGCGCCGCCCGACTGTCACGTCGCTCACGCGACCGACAGCTTCACGTCGAGGCCGTTTCTGGCGAGGTGCGAATACGGACACACGATGTGCGCCTTGGCGGCGAGATCTTCCGCGGCCGCCTTGTCGAGGCCGGGGATCGAGACGGTGAGAGCGACGTCGAGGCCAAAGCCCTGTCCGTCGTCGCGCGGGCCGATGCCCACCTTCGCCTTCACGGTCGTGTCCTCGGGCAGCTTCACCTTCTCCTTGCCCGCGATGAACTTGAGCGCGCCGAGGAAGCAGGCCGAATAGCCGGAGGCGAACAGCTGCTCGGGGTTGGTGCCCGCCCCGCCGCCGCCGCCGAGCTCCTTCGGCGTGTCGAGCGTGACCTTGAACGACCCGTCGGTGATCTCCGCGGATCCGGTGCGGCCGCCGGCAGCGACGGCTTCGGTGGAATACAGGACCTTCATGTTGCCCTCCTCGGGTTCTGGCGAGGTCGATGGCCTCGCCGTTTCGATGCCCCGATATTCATTATCGCGATATGTTTGTGAACTGCGGAGATCGCATGGCTGGCATGCATATCATTATCGTGACAATTATTATCTGACGATGGATCGTTCCGGGTCATTCTGGAGGGTGATGTGTCCGACGCCTTGCGCCTGCAAGATCATCTCTGCTTCGCCGTCTATTCGACGGCGCTCGCGATCAACCGGCTCTACAAGCCGACGCTCGACGAGCTCGGGCTGACCTATCCGCAATACCTGGCGCTCGTCGCGCTCTGGGAGACGGACGGGTTGAGCGTGAAGGACATCGCCGAGCGGCTGATGCTCGAGTCGAGCACGCTGACGCCGCTGCTGAAGCGGCTTGAGGCGGCCGGGCTGGTCAAGCGGAAACGGAGCATTGAGGACGAGCGCCAGGTTCTGGTCACGCTGACCAAGGCCGGCAAGGAGATGCAGCAGCGCGCGGCCTGCGTGCCGATGTCGTTGCTGTCCGCCTCGGGCGCGTCAGTGGCGGAGCTTCGCCGGTTGAACGGCGAACTGCGCGAACTGCGGGACGCGCTCGTCGAACGCGCCCCGCACGCGGCCTGAGGGTCAGGCCGCGATCTCGCCGAACCGGCCGGACTGGAAGTCCACGATCGCCTCGCGGATCTCGTCCACCGTATTCATCACGAACGGGCCATGCATCACGACCGGCTCGTCGATCGGCTCGCCGGTCAGCACCAGCACCTTGGCGTCGCGCTCCGCCTCAAGGCTGAGCGCGCCTCCCTCGCGAGACAGCCGGGCGAACTCGGCGTCACGAAGGGTCTCCTCGCCGTTCACCTTCACGGCGCCGGACAGGACGACCACCATCACGGTGTGGCCTTCGGGAGGCGTCAGCGTCGCCGCCTTGCCGGCCTGGAGCCTGACGTCCCAGAGGTTGACCGGCGTGAAGGTCTTCGCCGGCCCACTGGCGCCGTGAAGGTCGCCCGCGATGACGCGCGCCCTGCCCGCGCCGCCGTCGAGCTCGACGGTCGGAATGTCGGCGGCCGTCAGCGTCTGGTAGCCCGGCTCGGCGCCCTTGTCCCTGGCCGGGAGGTTCACCCAGAGCTGGACCACCTCGAAGCGGCCGCCGGCCTTGGTGAACTCGTGGCTGTGGAACTCCTTGTGCAGGATCCCCGACGCGGCCGTCATCCACTGCACATCGCCCGGCCCGATCTTGCCGCCGGCGCCGGTCGAATCGTGATGCTCGACCTCGCCCTCGAAGACGATGGTGACGGTCTCGAACCCCTTGTGCGGATGGACGTCGACGCCGCGGGGCGTGTCCGCCGGCGGGAAGTCGGCGGGGCCCGCATAGTCGAACAGCAGGAACGGGCTTACGTCCGCGCCGTGCGTCGGATGCGAAAACAGCGAGCGGACAGGAAAGCCGTCGCCGACCCAATGTCCGCGGGGCGCGCTATAGACGCCGATCACCTTTCTCATGACTGAAGTCTCCCGAGCGACTGCGGAAGCAGCGCTATGTCGAGCGACAAGTAATGACGCCGCGCCCGAAACAATAGACGCCGGACGCGCGCCGGAGGCTCATGCGCGCAACCGCATCATTGCGGCGTCGCAGGCTTCTGGGCTTGCGGCGGCGTCGCTGCTTGCGGAACCGCAGGGTCGCGCTTTTCAGCCGCCGGGCTGAAGCCATACTTCACGAGGAGTTCGTTCCAGTAGACCTCGCGGTCGACTCCGCCGAGCGACTTGAGGCGGGAGGCCTCCTCGGCCGTCAGCGACTTCAGCTTGTAGCCCTGCGAGCGCAGGCAGGCGTAGCGGTTGGAGAAGCGGTCCGTGGTCGGCGCGACGTCGCCGCCGACCGAGACGGAGACGCCGCCCTTCTCCGCCTGTTCGGCGCAATTCATCTCGTCGATATCGGCGTCCGAGGAGGACGCGCCTGAGCGCATCCAGACGCGGTCGTTGGCGCAGGCCGAGAGCGCGAGCGCGACGGCTGCGACCGCGACCGGGCGGAGGAAGAAGGCGCGGGTCATGGTTCCCCTTTTCAAGGCGCGACCGGCTTGCCGGCCCGTTTCCTCTCGGCGAGGAGGCCGAGATACATCTGCCCGATATGTGCGGCCGCGAGCGCCGTCACGCCCGCATGGTCATAGGGCGGCGAGACCTCGACCACGTCGAACCCCTTGAGGTCGAGCGCGCCGAGGCGGCGCAGGCACTGCAGCGCCCAGGCGCTGGAGACGCCGCCGGACACCGGCGTCCCCGTGCCGGGCGCATAGGCCGGATCGAGGCAGTCGATGTCGAAGCTGGCATAGACCGGCGTATCCTCGACATGGCCGAGGATGCGGCTCGCGGTCGCCATCGGCCCGAGCTCGTCGCAGAGAAAGCCGTCGACGATCGATATGCCGTAGTCCTGCGGCGCGTTGGTGCGGATGCCGATCTGGATCGAGCGCTCCGGAATGATGAGGCCGTCGCGGACGGCGCGCGTGATCATGGTCCCGTGGTCGATCCGGCTGCCGTCGTCGTCCCAGGTGTCCTGATGCGCGTCGAACTGGACCAGCGCGACCGGCCGGCCGAGCCTCTTCACCAGTGCCTTCAGCACCGGATAGGTCAGGAAGTGGTCGCCGCCGAGCGTGACGAGATGCGCGCCGGTCGCAAGCCGCGCCGTGGCCTGCGCCTCAATCGCGTCGGGCATCTGCTCGACGCGGCCGTAGTCGAGCGAGCAGTCGCCCGTGTCGGCGACGGAAAGGTCCTCGAAGATGTCGAACGTGAAGGGGTAGGCGGGGTCGCCGCACATGATCGTCGACGCCTCGCGGATCGCGCGCGGGCCGAAGCGCGTGCCCGGCCGGTTCGAGACCGAGGTGTCGAGCGGAACGCCCCAGACCGAGACGTCGAAGCCGCTGGCGTCCGGCGCGTAGGGGCGGCGCAGGAATGAGACGGCGCCGGCGTAGTTCGCCTCCGTCGACTCGCCGAAGCGGCGGGACGGCTTCAGCGCGTCGTCGATCGGGCGGGGATGAAGCGGATCGGCGTGCAGCTCTGCCATCGACGTCTCCGTCACCCCGGCGGCCGCGACGCCAGAGCCGGGATCGTTCTCAGGACGGGGCAGTCCTTAGCAGCGTGCGATCCGGAAAACGATCCCGGATCGACCTTCAGGCGTCCAGGAAGACGCCTTGCCCGGAAAAGAAAAAGGCGGGTTCCGAAGAACCCGCCTTTCGATGCGAAGCCGAAATGGCCCGTAAGATCAGCGCTTCGAGAACTGGAAGCTGCGGCGGGCCTTGGCGCGGCCGTACTTCTTGCGCTCGACGACGCGGCTGTCGCGGGTGAGGAAGCCGCCCTTCTTGAGGACGCCGCGCAGCTCCGGCTCGAAATAGGTCAGAGCCTTCGACAGGCCGTGGCGCACCGCGCCGGCCTGGCCCGAAAGTCCGCCGCCGGCGACCGTGACGATGACGTCGTACTGGCCCTTGCGGTTGGCGACGTTCAGCGGCTGCTCGAGGATCATGCGCAGCACGGGGCGCGCGAAATAGACCTCGAACGGGCGCTTGTTGATCTCGACTTTGCCGGAGCCCGGACGGATCCAGACGCGGGCGACCGCGTCCTTGCGCTTGCCGGTCGCGTAGGCGCGGCCCTGGGCATCGACCTTCTTGACGTGGCGGGGAGCCTCGGACTGGCCGGCCTGGACCGCGCCGCCGAGCTCGCTGAGCGACTGGAGATTCTCAGCCATGGTCAGGCGCTCCGCTTGTTCTTGCGATTGAGGGCGCCGACGTCGAGAGCTGCCGGCTGCTGAGCCTCGTGCGGGTGGCTCTCGCCGGCGTAGACGCGCAGATTGCCGAGCTGCTTGCGGCCGAGCGGGCCGCGCGGGAGCATGCGCTCCACGGCCTTCTCGATCACGCGCTCCGGGAATCGGCCCTCGAGGATCTGGTGCGCCTTGCGCTCCTTGATGCCGCCCGGATAGCCGGTGTGCCAGAAGTACGACTTGTTCTCGCGCTTGCGGCCGGTGAAGTGGACCTTCGCCGCGTTCACGACGATGACGTTGTCGCCGTCGTCGACATGGGGCGTGAAGGAAGCGAGATGCTTGCCGCGGAGACGCATGGCGATGAGCGAAGCCAGACGGCCGACCACGAGGCCGGAGGCGTCGATCACCACCCACTTCTTCTCCACGTCGGCGGGCTTGGTCACAAAGGACCGGGCCGGCTCAGGTCGCATGGAAAGACCTCGGGTTGAGACAAAAGAAATGCGCGGGAAACGGTCCCGCGCTGTGGCAGGGTGATACGTGAAGGCGCAGCGCTTTGCAATAGATCTGCGTGGCAGATTTGCCTTGTAAAACAATGCGTTATAAAAAGGGTAATTTGATACCTCGTTCTATCGCTCTGTTTTCCCGCGCAAGCCGCGGTTTGTTCAGCGCTTGGGAGGTATCGAGTAGGTGCCGACGACATGGGCGATCGCCTCGTCCCCGCCCGCCATGAGCAATTCGCCCTCCCCGACCGCGAGCGTCCGGCCGATCTTGAGGTACCGGCAGGACGCGACGACGTCCTGCGGGTCAGGACGCCTGAGGAAGTTGATCGAGAAGTTGGTCGTGACGGCGAGCGGGACCGGCCCGATGGCGCCGAGCAGCGCGACGTAGAGCGCGATGTCGGCCAGCGCCATCATCGCCGGCCCCGACACGGTCCCGCCCGGGCGCAGGTGCTCGTCCCGCACGAGCAGGCGCATCCTCGCCGTCCCGAATCCGACGTCCTCGATGACGTAGGTCGGTCCGCCATGGGCCATCTGAGGGAACTCGACGGCAAGAAACGCTTCGGTTTCCGCGAGAGTAAGGCGTGGGGTGCGATCGGAGGATGAGCGTGGCATTTCCGTCATGGTCGCGACCATATCCATCGTCATAGTGTCGGCCAAACGAAGCGCGTCTAGATAAGACGCGTCCCACTGCGGCCGTCGAAGCCGCAAGCGGCGCGTCGCGCACCCCGCGTGGCGTGCCAACCGGAGGTCGTCATGCTGATCGATGCGGGCCGAGTCACGCGATTCCTGCTCCTCGCCGGATTGCTGGGGAGCGTCGCGGTCGCGACCGCGCCTGTCGCCTTCGCCCAGCAACCGCAAAACGAACAGAAGACCGAGGAGCCCTCGGCGGCCGACATCGAACCGAAGCAGGTTCCGCTCGAAGGCAAGAAGGTCGAGGCCTTCATCGCCGCTTGGCCGGAGTTCGAGGCGCTGCGCGAGAAGCTCGCCGCCGCCAACCCGGCGACTGCGAACCAGGGCAAGGACAAGAAGGACCAGGCCGACAGCGATGAGGCGGAGGTCGGCGAGGCCGAGGATCCGGTCGGCGCGCTCGCGGCCTATCTCGACGATCCGAAGGCCAAGCCCGAGATCGAGGCGATTCTGAAGAAGCACGGCTTCGCCACCTACTCCGACTGGGCCGACGTCGCGCAGTCCGTGCTGCTGGCCTTCGGCGCGACCGACTCGGAAGGCGGCGGAACCGACCTCGCGGCGGAGAAGAAGAAGGTTCAGGACGAGATCCAGAACGACGCCGCCCTGTCGGAGGACGAGAAGAAGTCGGCGCTCAAGGATCTCGACGAGCAGTTCGCCGCGCTCGAGAGCTTCCAGCCGCTTCCGGGCAACGTCGACGCCGTGAAGCCCTACCTCGCCAAGATCAAGGATCTGTTCGGCGACGACGACGAGGAAGACGGCAAGGCCGGCGGCGGCGCGGGCGACAAGAAGTAATGCCCGTCACAGACGACGCCGCGATCACCGAGATCCTCAAGCGCGTCCGCTCCGTCGCGGTCGTCGGCGCAAGCCCGAACCCCGCGCGGCCGAGCTACGGCGTCACCCGCGTGCTCGTCGCGCACGGCTACGACGTGTTCCCGGTCAATCCGGGGCACGGCGGCGGCGAGATCGCCGGCCTGAAGGCCTATGCGACGCTCGCCGACCTGCCTCAGCCGGTGGACATGATTGACGTCTTTCGCGCCCCCGACCACGTCTCGGCGCTGCTCGACGAGGTGCTGGCGATGAACCCTCGTCCGAGCGTGTTCTGGACGCAGCTCGACGTCGTCGATCTGGAGGCGGCCGCCCGGGCCGAAGCCGAGGGACTGACGGTCGTCATGGACCGCTGCCCCGCGATCGAGATCTCGCGCGAGACCGGCGTGCCGCACTGACAGTCGGGCGGACGACCGTTCAACCGGCTCGGTGACAGTAGCGGGCTGGTCGACGCCCATCCCCCTGATCACGAGCAGGCGCAGGTCGTCACGCCGTCGCCGTAACAGACGTGCTGGTCCGAGACGAAACCGTGAGAACCCGCAGCGCTCGCGCTATTCGGCGGGCTCCGGCAGCGCCCGGGGCGAGCCTGCCTGGAGCGCCGGCGCGGTCCGCCGGACAAGCGCCAGGTTGACCACGCCCAGCGCGAACACGACGACCGCGCCGAACTGGTGCGCGAGCCCGAGGTGGAGCGGCACGACCATCACCAGCGTGGCGATCCCGAGCCCGGCCTGCGCGAGCATCAGGCCGACGAGCCAGCCGGCGCGGCGTCTTGCGCGGCGGTCGGCCGAAGAACGGAGCGTGGTCCAGGCGTAGGCGATCACGGCCGCCAGCAGCGCATAGGCGGCGAGCCTGTGGTTGAGCTGCACCAGCGCGACGTTGTCGACGAAGTTCTCCCACCACGGCGTGACGGCGAAGAGCGACTCGCGCGACGGCGAGAAGCCGCCGTCCATCAGCGGCCAGGTGTTGAAGGTGAAGCCCGCCCGCGATCCCGCCACCAGCCCGCCGAGCAGGATCTGCAGGAAGGTCAGGACCAGCACGCCGTGGGCCCCTGCCCTCACGCCAGGCGTCGATGCGCGCTGGTCGCGACCGAACTGGCCCGCATGGACGAGGAAGAGCAGAAGCGTGGCGAAGAACAGCAGCGCGAACCCGAGATGCAGGGTCAGCTTCACCGGCGCGACGGCGGTCATCCCCGGCTGCAGGCCGGAAGCCACCATGACCCAGCCGATCGCGCCCTGCGTGCCGAGCAGCAGGCCCATGCCGAACAGCACGAGGCCTTCCTTCAGGCTGACGCGGCGGGTGACCGCCGCGATCAGGAGGCCGAGCGCGAAGACGAGGCCGATCACGCGGCCGAGCTGCCGGTGGCCCCATTCCCACCAGTAGATGAACTGGAACTCGCCGAGCGACATGCCCTCGTTCAGCAGCTTGTACTGCGGGCTCGCGCGGTACTTCGCGAACTCGTCCGCCCAGGCCGCCTCCCCGATCGGCGGAAGCGCGCCCGCGACCGGCTTCCATTCGGTGATGGAGAGTCCGGAGCCGGTGAGCCGCGTCGCGCCGCCAACCACCACCATCAGCGCGACGAGCGCAAGGGTCAGAAGCAGCCAGGCGCGGACGAAACGGCGTGGTTCGGTCAAGGCGGCGGGCACGGCGCTCGGTTCGTCTGTTGATCGTTGTCGGGCGGAGGCTGTAAGTCCCCGTCAAGGCGGGCGCAAGGCGGCGCGCCGCCGCGTCCTCGGAGCCATCGAGCCATGCGCCCCCGCGTCAAGAAGCTGATCGGCGGACTCGTGCTGGTGGTCGGCCTGATTGTCTATTCGTTCATCGTGCTGATGATCGGCCAGTTCCGGCTGGCGCAATCCGGCCCGGTCGTCCAGCTCGCCTTCTTCGCCTTTTTCGGCCTGATCTGGACGGTTCCCGCAGCGATCCTGATCCGCTGGATGGAACGCGTCGATCGCCGCTAGCCCCGCCTCAGCGCGCGCCTTGCGAGGTCCATCATCGCAAAGGGCGCACCCGAGAGCAGGGCGTCCACCGCGGACCGGTTCTGGAAATGGCCGTTCAGCGAGACGCGCGGCAGCGCGTGAAGAGCTTGCGCGTGGGCGGCGGTCAGGTGACCCGGCCGCGTGGTCACCGCCGTCTCGAAGCCGAGGTCCCGCACGAGGTCGTAGTCGCGCGGGCCGGCGGCCGATAGATCCCCGACCGGATAGGCGAAATGGCGAGGGACGACGCCGAGTCGGGCCGCGATCGCATCGCGCCCGTTGGCGATTTCGGCCCGCGCGACCTCGGCGGGATGCTTGGCGAGCATGGGATGGCTGACCGTGTGAGCGCCGATCTCGACGAGCGGGCGCCGGGCGATGTCCGCGAGCTCGTCCCAGCGCATGCAAAGGGTCTTCGCGAAGCCGAGGATGTCGACGCCGTTCGCCAGCGCCATCTCGCGGACCTCGTCCCGCAGCCGCTCTTCCGGACCCGCCCGCAGCGTCCAGTAGATCTTCGCCCAGGCCTCGTACTTCTCCGTCGTCGACTGGCAGGCGACGAACCGCTCCTCCGTGCCGAGATCGAGGTTCAGCACCTTCGCGCGGCGGATGGCCTCTTCGAGCGAGAGCCACCAGAGCTCGGCCTCGCCGTCCGCGAAGGACGAGGCGATGTAGAGCGTGGCGGGAGCGCCGTGCCGTTCGAGAATCGGGAGCGCCAGATCGCGCACGTCCCGGTACCCGTCGTCGAACGTCAGGTGCAGGAACGGTCGGTCGGAGCTTCCGGCCTTCACGCGCCGGACAGCCTCGTCGAGCGTGACGAAGTCGAAGCCGAGCTCTGCGGCGCGCGTCAGCGTCAGGTCGAGAAAGTCAGGCTCGACCTCGAGCAAGCGGTTGGGCGCGAACGGCTCTCCGGAGAACGGGCGGACATGATGGAGCGTCAGAATTAGCCCGAGGCCGCGCGTGCGGGACGCGAGGCGGGCGTTCGCGCCCGTCTTGTCCAGTGCGTCGAACACCGCCTGGAAGGCGCGGTTCCGCCATCCGCCCATCGCCCGTCAACCCCGCACTCGTCCGCGCCGCGGATCGCAAACCGCTTTGAAACCATATTGGCAAGACCTTTCCGGAGGTTCACCGATCGCAGATCATTGCGGCCTAGTCTCCCGCATGAAATCGCCCGCGTGACGTCCGCGGGCCGGCGACCTGGACCAGACCGATGCGTGCCCACGCCATCAAACGTGGCGGCGACCTCGAAGCCGAGACGACGACGACGCCCGGCTCCGTTCCCGGAGCCGTCGGCGATGCGCGCGTCCGTCCGGCCCGCGCCTTCGAGACGGTTGAGGTCCATGACGAGATCGCTCCGGTGGCCGGGCTGTGGGACGATCTGCGTCGTCAGTCGCTCGCGACGCCCTACCAGTCGCCCGGCTTTCTCGGCCCATGGGCGCGGCACGTCGCGTTCTATGAAGGCTTCACGCCGGCCGTCGTGATCGCCCGCGACGCGGAGGGCCGCGCCGCCGCGCTTGTCCCGCTCGGGGTCCGGATCAAGATGGGCGTGCGGGTCGCCCGCTTCATGGGCGGCACGCACGTCAACTACAATTTGCCCGTCATCCGGCGCGACCTGATCGGCGTCTTCGACGAATCCGAGGTCCGCCGGCTGCTGACGGAAGCGGCGCGCGCCCTGCGTCTCGACGCCTTCGCGCTGTGCAGCCAGCCTTACGAGTGGGAGGGCGTCGCCAATCCGTTCGCGGCGCTGCCCCGGCAGCCCTCGCCCGACGCCGGCTTCTGCGGCCCGCTTGCGCCGAGCCTTGAGGATCATCTCAAGCTGTTTATGTCCGCGAAGTCGCGCTCGAACCAGCGCCGCAAGATGCGCCGCTTCGAGGAGCGCGGGACGCCACGCGCCTATCGCGCGGTCGAGCCGGCAGATCGCACGCGCCTGCTCGACGCCTATTTCCACCAGAAGGCGCAGCAGTTCGCCGTCCGCGGCATCCCGAACGTGTTCGAGCGGCCGGGCGTCCACGACTTCCTCGCCGAGGCCGCCGCGACGTCCGGCGGCGCGCCGGTCATCGATCTGTACGGCTTCGACCTCGACGACGAGGTGATCGCCGTCACCGGAGGCGTGACCGACGGCGGCCGCTACTGCGGCATGTTCATCTCGATCACCAATGGCGAGCACGCCAAGTACAGCCCTGGCGAGATGCTGATGAACTTCGTGGTCGAGGATTCGATCGTGCGCGGCATCCGCACCTTCGACCTCGGCGTCGGCGCCGCGATCTACAAGAAGATGTACTGCCCGCGGGAAGAGCCGCTGTTCGACACGATCTTCGGCGTGACGCCCAAGGGCAAGGCCGCGGCCTTCGCCTTCTCGGCCATGACCCGCGCCAAGGCGAAGATCAAGTCGACGCCCTGGGCCTACCGGCTGGCCCAGCGCATCCGGAAGCTGAAGTCCGGGCGGGACGAGCTTCCGTCCGGCGACGAGGCCTGATCAGGCGGCGACCGCGCGTCCCTTAGGCGATCCGTCGCCGTCCGGCACCAGCAGAACGACCACATCGTCGATGCCGGTCGCCCGCAGCCGGTCATGCGCCGCAACCGTCGCGGCGTCGGCCGAACCTGCGTTCGAGACCAGCACGGCGGCGGCGCAGAACGGCGCGAAGGCGTCAGCCGCGCCGGGCCCGCCAGGCGCGCTGATCATCACGAAGTCATAGGTCAGCGCGAGCGCCTCGAGGACGATCGCGAGCCGCGACTGCGCGGCGGGCTCCAGCCGGTCGAAGGGCTCGCTTCCGCGCGGCACGAAGTGCACGCGCGAGCCGTTGTCGCGGTGGATTGCGTTGGCGAAGGTCGTGTCGCCGGTCAGGAGATCGCTGAGCCCCGGTTCGGGATCGCCCGCACCGCCGCCGGCCGCGTCGACCGCGACCACGCGCCTGCCCTGCTCCGAGATTGTCGCGGCGAGTTGCGCCGCGACCGAGGAGACGGAGAGCCCGGGAGACGAAGACGTGGCGAGGATCCGCAGCGCGCCGCCGTCTCTCGGCATGGCCGCCAGCTGGCGAGCCAGCGACGTGATGAGCGTGGCGTCGGCGCATTCGATCGCGGCCGGCTTCGACCGAGGCTTTTCGGCGTCGGCGCTCTTCGCCGCCGCGGCCGGCGCCGCGGCCAACTCATCGTCCGCCGGCGAATCGCCCGCCGCCTTGGCGGCGGGAGCGTCCTTGGCCTGTGTCACCGGTCTTGGCGGCGAGATAGGCGCCGCCTGGACGTCCGGAGCCGGCTCCTGCTCGACGGTCTCGGGACCGCGCAGGCGTTCGCGCGGGGTCGTGCGCAGCGCGGGCGGCGGAACCGCGTCGCCCTCGTAGCCGCGCGGCTGCGCGCCGAACACCTCCGCCGCCGCGGCGGCGAACAGCGAGAGCGCGAAGGCGCCGATCGTGACGAGCAGGACGGTCGGAACCTTCTTCGGGAAATAGGGCTCCGTGGCGGCCGACCCCTTGGCGATCACGCGTGCGTCCGCCAGCAGCGCCTCCGGATTGTCGCGGGCGCTCGCCTCGCGATACCGGGTCAGCATCTGTTCGAGCAGGTCCCGCTGGGAACGGGCGTCACGCTCGAGAGCGCGAAGCTGGACGTCCTGGCTGTTCGCCGCGGCCGACGTCGTCTTGAGCTGATCGAGCTGCCTGGTGAGCGCCGCGACCCGGCCGCCGGCGGTCTTCGCGTCGTTCTCGAAGGCGCGGGCGAGCTTTTCGGCCTCGCCGCGAACCTGCTTTTCCAGACCGTCGAGCTGAGCCTGCAGTTCGCGCATGCGCGGGTGCTGCGGCAGCAGGGTGCGGCCTTCGCTGGCGATCTGGGCGGCGAGTTGGGAGCGTTGCTGCGACAGCGCGCGGACGAGCTCGGAATTGGCGATCTCAAGCGCCTCCGCTGGCCGTCCCTGCTTGAGCACGGACCGGATGACGTCGGCCTTGGCCTGCGCCTCGGCCTGCTGGGTGCGGGACGTCGAGAGCTGGTTTGCGGTTTCGCCAAGTTGCTGGGCGACGATGGTGGTGTTGTTGGAGCCCACGAGGAGGCCGGCCTTGGCGCGGAACGCCTCGACCCGCTCGTCGGCGTCAGAGACCCGGCCGCGCAGATTCGCGATCTCGTCGGCGAGGTACTGGCTGGCCTGCTTGTTGACCTCGCGCTTGGCGCCGCGCTGGACGTCGAGATAGGCGTCGACGAAGGCGTTCACGACGCGCGCGGCGAGATCGGGGTCGGTCGCCACGAACTCGACGCCGACGACGCGCGAGCCGGTGACGGGAAACACCGACAGGTTCTCGGCGACCCGATCGACCACGCGTTCGGTCTGAGACTGGCTGCTTCCGTGGCGGCCGAGGCCGACCGCACGTAGCGCTCTCTCGATAAGCCCCGCCTGGGAGAACTCCGGCGCCTTTTCGAGATCCGCCGCGACGACGACCGTGCGAACTAGGTCGCGCGACTGGATCAGCTGGACCTGCGAGACGACGGCCTGTTCGTCCGGCAGCGGCACGTCCCGATCGGCGGCGCCCGAGCGCGGCGCGGCGCCCTCGCGATTCTCGATCAGGACCATCGCGCTGGAGCGGTAGTAGGGCGCGCTGAGCTGGACGAAGGCGACCGCCGCCAGCGCCGCCAGGATCGTCGGAACGAGAATCCAGAGCTTGCGGCGCCAGATGCCCCGCCCGAGCGCGCGCAAATCGATCTCGCCGCCGCCGTCGGCGGCGCGGGAGACGTCCAGATCGCGAGCGCCGCTCTGGGCCATGCCCGAAAACCTCGTTGAAGCGCGAGCGAGTCTCGCTGCTCCATTAAGACCACGCCATGGTTGCCGCGCAGTTAACCCGTCGCCTCGTGCGGCGTCGGACAACCAAATCTTAACCATGCAAGGCCTAGTGAAGCACAGACTTGCCGCACTGCAGAAGGACTCGATGATGAAGCCGGGCAGACTGTCGTCAGCGCTCGCGCTCGCAGCCGCGCTCGCCGGTTGCGCATCCGCCCCGCGTGCGGTGCCGCCGCCCCTCGCAGCGCAGTTCGACGAACCTTATCAGCTCGCCTCGGGTGACAAGCTCAAGGTCAACGTCTTCGGCCAGCAGAATCTCTCCAACAGCTACGCCATCGAGCCCGACGGCTCGATCGCGATGCCGCTGGTCGGACGGCTGAAGGTCGCCGGCCAGACGTCGGACCAGGTCCGGACGGGAATCGAGTCCCGGCTCAAGAATGGCTATCTCCGTGATCCGAATGTCTCAGTGGAGATCGAGTCTTACAGGCCGTTCTTCATCCTCGGTGAAGTCACGCAGGCCGGACAGTATCCTTATGTCGCCGGCATGACCGCGCAGAACGCCGTCGCCATCGCCAACGGATTTTCGCCGCGCGCCCAGCAGAACAAGGTCGAGCTCACGCGCCGGATCGGCGACCGCGTCTACAAGGCCGACGTGCCGCTCACCTACCCCATTCGCCCCGGCGACACGATCACGGTGCAGGAGCGCTGGTTCTGATCGCCGACTCGTGGGGTGCAAGTCACCAACGTCTAAGATATTCGCCTTATGATGCCTGCGAACTTCTTGGCGTAATCGGACGGACGACGCGAACCATTCCATGAGCGCCCCTACGCCGCTGCGCATCATGCACGTCGTCCGGTCTCCGGTCGGCGGGATCTTCCGTCACATCGAGGACCTCGCGATCTCTCAGGCCGCAGCCGGCCATGAGGTCGGGGTCGTCTGCGACAATCTCACCGGCGGCAGCTTCGAGGACGACCGGATCGCACGCCTCGGGCCGCACCTCGCGCTCGGCTCCGTGCGCATGCCGATGGCCCGGCAGGTCGGCATCTCGGACGTCGGCGCGCTCGCCAAGGCGCGATCGATCCTCGAACCGCTCCGGCCCGACGTCATTCACACCCACGGCGCCAAGGGCGGCGTCTTCGGCAGGGTCGTCGGGGCCTGGCTTGGCCGCTCCCGTCCGGTCGCGACGTTCTACGCCCCGCACGGCGGCAGCCTGCATTACAGGCCGGGATCGATCGAGGGTCGCGTCTATTTCCGGGTCGAGCGCGCCCTGGAGCGGATCACCGACGCGCTGATCCACGTCTCCGGCTACGAGCAGGTCGCCTACGCCGAGAAGATCGGTCAGCCCCGCTGCGACGCCTTCGTCGTGCGCAACGGCGTTCGCCCGGAGGAGTTCGAGCCGGTCAAGCCGAATCCCGACGCCAGGGATTTCCTGTTCCTCGGCATGCTGCGCGACGTGAAGGGCGTCGACGTGCTGATCGAGGCGCTGGCGAGGCTCCGTGCGGAAGGGCGGCCCTCCACCGCCATCATCGTCGGCGACGGTCCGGACGAAGCGTTGTGCCGCGCCCTCGTCGCCGAGAAGGGGCTCGACGACCTCATCTCCTTCCGGCCTTCGACGCCGGCCCGCGAGGCCTTCGCGCTCGGCCGCACGATCGTGGTGCCGTCGCGGGCGGAATCGATGCCTTACGTCGTGCTCGAGGCGATCGCCGCGCGGCTGCCGATCATCACGACGCGGGTCGGAGGCATCCCCGAAATCTTCGGTCCTCATTCCGGCGAACTGCTCGCGCCGGACGACGTCGAGGGCCTGCGCGCCGCGATGAGAGCGGTGCTGGACGATCCCGACGGCGCGGCGAACGCCGCCGCCGCGCGCCAGGCCCACATCGGCTCCGAGTTCTCCGTCGGCGAAATGTCACGCCGGATCGAGAAAATTTATAAGGATGCGCTCGCACGTCGAAGTAAGACTTTTTAGACGGTCAGCGTAAGTCGTTGTTGGGGTTTAGCGCGTAGGTTTCCGATCGAATTGAGGAGCCTGGATCGCGTGAACGATATGTCCCTCACGCAATTGAACCTTCACGAGCCGACGCCTCAGGAGCGCCCGAGACCATCGACGCTCAACGAGGAAGCGCGCGAGATCGCCGAGCGCTTCAGCGCCAAGTCGATCTCTCAGATCCTGCTCGTTGGGGGCGTGCGCCTCGCCGACGCCGCGCTCGTGATCGCGGCCGGCGCGGCGGCCTATGTCATGGTGTTTCCGGGCGAGCCCCGCATCGGCTGGCAGTATCTGCTCGCCATGGGGGTCGGCGCGCTGCTCACCTCGATCTTCGCACAGGCCGCCGACGCCTATCACATTGTCGCGTTCCGGATGCTGCGCGGCCAGATCGGCCGGATGCTGGGCGCCTGGGTGCTGGTCTTCGCAGGCTTCGCCGTGGCCGGCGCCTTCTTCGATTTCGGTGGCGTGGTTCCACGCACCTGGCTCGGCTACTGGTTTGCGCTCGGCGCGTCGGGGTTGATCGTCGGCCACACGTTGTTGGCGATTCTGGTCAAGAAATGGGCCCGTGACGGCCGGCTCGGCCGCAAGGCGGTCATCGTCGGCGGCGGCGAGCCGGCGGCCGAACTGATCCGAGCGCTCGAGTCGACGCCCGGCAACGACGTCAACATCTGCGGCGTGTTCGACGACCGCTCGAACGACCGCTCGCCTCCGATCGTCGCCGGCTATCCGAAGCTCGGCAACGTCGCCGAACTCGTCGAGTTCGGCCGCCTCGCCAAGGTCGACCTTCTGATCGTCACGATTCCCGTCAGCGCGCAGGGGCGCGTCGCGGAGATCCTGAAGACGCTGTGGGTGCTGCCCGTCGACATCCGCCTCTCCGCGCACACCGACAAGCTGCGCTTCCGCCCGCGCGCCTATTCCTATCTCGGCGCGATCCCGATGGTGGAGCTTGCCGAAAAGCCCATCCAGAACTGGGACTTCGTGGCGAAGCGCGCCTTCGACATCATCGTCGGCTCGCTTGCGCTGCTGTTCCTCAGCCCGCTGATGATCGGCACCGCGATCGCCATCAAGCTCGACACCAAGGGACCGGTGTTCTTCCGGCAGAAGCGCTACGGCTTCAACAACGAGGTCATCGACGTCTTCAAGTTCCGCTCGATGCGCCACGACATGGCCGACCCGACGGCCAAGAAGGTCGTGACCAAGGGCGATCCGCGCGTCACCCGCGTCGGCCGCTTCATCCGCCGCGCCTCGATCGACGAGCTGCCGCAGCTGTTCAACGTGCTGAAGGGCGAGCTGTCGCTGGTCGGGCCCCGCCCCCACGCCGTCAACGCCCACACCTCCGAGCGGCTCTGGAACGACGTCGTCGACGGCTACTTCGCCCGTCACAAGGTGAAGCCCGGCGTCACCGGCTGGGCGCAGATCAACGGCTGGCGCGGCGAGGTCGACACCCCCGAGAAGCTGCGCGCCCGCGTCGACCACGACCTCTACTACATCGAGAACTGGTCGATCCTGTTCGACGCCATGATCCTGGCGAAGACCCCGTTCGCACTGGCCAAGGGCGAGAACGCCTATTGAGCGAAGCCGGCGCCCTCCGGCCGGGGACCGCGCGGCGTCCGCTCACCTTCTCGATGGACGGGTTTCGCGAAGGGCTGGTCTTCGTCGCGGTCCTGTCGAGCTTCTTCGTCCAGTTCGAGCCTGCGCCCTACGACCTGCTGATCGTCGCGGCCTTCGCGCTGTTCGCATTCACGGGGCTGCGGCTGCCGCGTGCGCTGCTGCCGTTCCTGCTGCTGGTGATCCTCTACCAGCTCGGCGCGGTCCTCACCCTGACGACGGTGCTCGACCGCGCCAACACCGCCCGCTGGACGATGATCGGCGCGTTCCTTGCCGTGACGGGCGTGTTCTTCTCGTTCTATCTCGCCGAGCGGACCGAATTTCGCGCCCAGCGCGTCACGCAGGCCTGGCTGATCGCCGGCACGATCGGCGGCGCGCTCGCGATCGTCGGCTACTTCCACCTCCTGCCGTTTTCCGAGAGCCTGCTGCGCTACGGGCGGGCGATGGGCCTGTTCAAGGACCCGAACGTCTACGCGCCGTGGCTGGTGTTTCCGGCGGTGGTGATCATCCAGCGGCTCTACGGCAGCGGCCTGAAGCGCTGCGTGCTGCTGATGATCCCGCTCGGGCTGATCGTCGCCGGCGTGCTGCTGTCGTTCTCGCGCGGAGCATGGGGCCACCTGGCCGCCTCGACCGCGATGATGACCGCCTTCACCGTGCTCGTCGCGCCCTCCTCCGGCCGCCGTGCGCGCATTCTGGTGACCTGCGTCGCCGCCGTTGTCGGCGCCGCGATTCTGATCGCCGGACTTCTGCAGATCCCGGCCGTCTCTCAACTGATGGAGCAGCGGGCGAGCCTTGAGCAGTCCTATGACGTCGGCCATGGCGGCCGCTTCGCCAACCACACCATCGGCTGGCGGATGGCGCTCGAGGAGCCGCTGGGCATCGGCATCTTCCAGTTCGCCAAGAAGGTCGGCGCCGACGTCCACAACACCTATCTGAACGGCTTCTTGTCCTATGGTTGGCTCGGGGGCCTGTCCCTCCTCGCCATCACCAGCCTGACCGTCGTTCTCGGCTTCCGCTACGTGCTGGCGCCGACGCCGTGGCGGCCGATCTTCATCTGCGCCTTCTCGACCTGGGCGGTGCTGATGATCGAGGCCGCCGTCATCGACGTCGACCACTGGCGCCACCAGTGGATGCTGCTCGGCATGATGTGGGGCTTCTTCGTCGCGACCGCGCGCTACGAGCGGCGGACGAGCGCGCAGCCGTCTCCCGATCCCCGCCCCGCGGCGTCCGGGTGGGATCAGGGGCGGCGCAGCTTGCGCGCGGCGATGTAACCGAGACCCGCCACCGCGCCGTACGCCGCCACCGCCGCCAATCCGATCAGCGCGGCAGGCGCGAGATCGGGCAGCTGCGGAATCAGACCTTTCATCGCCTTCGCCCTCTCGAGCGTCAGCAGGATCGCGCCGATCGCGGCTCCGGTCGCGACCGTCACCGACAGGAGGTTGATCCAGAACCGCCGGTCCGGCGCGAAGCCGTCCCGTCGGCGGAGCAGGATCACCAGGAGGCCGAGATTGATCCAGGCGCCGACAGACGTCGCGAAGGCGAGGCCTGCGTGCAGGAACGAGCCGACCAGCGCGACCTTCAGAGCGACGTTCGCGATGGTCGCGACCGCGAGCGCCTTGACCGGCGTCGCGGTGTCGCCGGCGGCGTGGAAGGCCGGAGTGACGCAGCGGAGCGCCACCACCGCCGGCAGGCCAAAGGCGTAGGCCTGGAGCGCGGCCGCCGAACCGGCGATCGCCGCTTGGTCGAACGCGCCGCGTCCGAACAGCGCCGCCACGACCGGCCCGGGCGCCGCCGCGAACAGCGCGACGAAGGGCAGCGTCATCAGCAGCGCGCCCTCGAGCGCGCGGTTCAGCCGGTCTCGCGCGCCCGACCGGTCGTCGGCCGCGAGCCGTCGCGCAAGCTCGGGAAGAAGGACGGTGCCGACCGCGATGCCGACGACGGCGAGCGGCAGCTGGTAGAGCCGGTCCGCGTAATAGAGGTAGGAGACCGAGCCCGACGGCAGGAACGAGGCGAGGATCGTGTCCGCGAACATCGCGATCTGAACGCCGGCGGAGCCGAGCACGGCGGGGCCGAAGCGCTTCAGGAAATCCCGGACGTTCTGGGTGAGGCGCGGCAGCCGCAGCTTCAGGCCGACGCCCGCCCGGCGCATGTCCCAGACGACCAGCCCGAGCTGGGCGAAGCCCGAGACCAGCACGCCGACGGCGAGCGCATGGGCGACCGTCGGAAACCAGCCGGCGACCAGCAGCGCGGCGATCATGCAGACGTTGAGCAGGATCGACGCCGAGGCGGCGGCCGCGAAGCGATCATGCGCGTTGAGCACGCCGGCGACGAGCGTCATCGCCGAGATCAGGGCGAGATAGGGGAAGGTGATCCGCGTCAGCTCGGCAGTGAGCGCGAGCTGCGGCGGATCGTCGGAGAACCCCGGCGCGAGAGCCGTCACGACGAGCGGGGTGAAGGCGAGCGCGAGCACCAGGAGAACGAGCTGCGCCAGCATCGTGATGGACAGGACGTCCTCGCCGAACGCCTTGGCGGCGCCCTCCCCCTCGCGGGTCAGCTGGTAGGCGTAGCGCGGCACGAAGGCGGCGTTGAACGCGCCTTCCGCGAAGATCGCCCGAAAATGGTTGGGCAGGCGGAACGCCACCATGAAGGCGTCGGCGAGCGGCCCGGCGCCGAGCAGCGCCGCCATCATGGCGTCGCGCACGAAGCCGAAGGCGCGGCTGAGCAGCGTCAGCCCGCCGACCGAGGCCGCCTTACGCCACATGGGCCGGGATCGCGCGCGCGGTCGGAATCGGCCTCACTCCACCGTCACGGACTTGGCGAGGTTGCGCGGCTGGTCGACGTCCGTGCCCATGAAGACCGCCGTGTGATAGGCGAGCAGCTGGATCGGGATCGCGTAGATCAGCGGATTGACGAAGGCGTAGGCGGTCGGGACGACAAGCGTCGCGAACACGTCGCCAGCGTGTTTCGCGCCCTCGGCGTCGGTGACCAGCACGATCTTGCCGCCGCGCGCCGCGACCTCCTGCATGTTGGAGGCGGTTTTCTCGAACAGCGGGTCGAACGGCGCCAGGACCACGACGGGCACGCTCTCGTCGACGAGCGCGATCGGGCCGTGCTTGAGCTCCCCGGCGGCGTAGCCCTCGGCGTGGATGTAGCTGATCTCCTTGAGCTTCAGCGCGCCCTCGAGCGCGATCGGGAAGCTCGTGCCGCGGCCGAGATAGAGAACGTCCTGCGCCTTGGCGAAGGTCTGGGCGAGCTTCTCGATCTCGCCTTCGAGATGCAGCGTCTCGGCCATCAGCCGCGGCAGCTCGATCAGCGAGGCCACCAGCTTCTGCTCGTCGTCCTCGGACAGCACGTTGCGGTCGCGCCCCGCCTTCACGGCGAGCGCGGCGAGGACCGCAAGCTGGCAGGTGAAGGCCTTGGTCGAGGCGACGCCGACCTCGACGCCCGCCACGGTCGGGAACACGACGTCGGCCTCGCGGGCGATGGTCGAGGTCGGCACGTTCACGACCGCGCCGATCTTCATGCCCTTCGCCTTGCAGTGCCGCAGCGTCGCGAGCGTGTCGGCGGTCTCGCCCGACTGCGAGATCAGCAGCGCCAGCGAACCGGCCGCGAGCGGCGGCTCGCGATAGCGGAACTCGGAGGCAATATCGATGTCGACCGGCAGATGCGCGAAGCGCTCAAACCAGTAGCGCGCAACAAGCCCGGCGTAGAAGGCGGTGCCGCAGGCGGAGATCGCCAGACGGTCGAGCTTGGAGAAATCGAAGTCGGCGCCCTGCGGCAGGCGGATGCGGCCGGTCGTCATGTCGACGTAGCGGGTCAGCGAGTGGCCGACGACTTCCGGCTGCTCGGCGATCTCCTTCGCCATGAAGTGGCGGTAGGCGCCCTTGTCGACCACGACGGAGGCGACCGAGGACTTCACCACGTCCCGGCGCACCGGCGCGCCGGCCTCGTCGTAGATCTCGACGGAAGACCGGGTAAGCGCCGCCCAGTCGCCGTCGTCGAGATAGGTGACCTCGTCAGTGAAGGGCGCGAGAGCGACGGCGTCCGAGCCGAGAAAGATTTCGCCGTCGCCATGGCCGATCGCCAGCGGCGAGCCCCGGCGGGCGCCGATCAGCAGGTCGTCCTCGCCGCGGAAGATGAAGGCGAGCGCGAAGGCGCCACGCAGCTTCGACAGCGTCTGCTGCACGGCCGCCTTCGGCGTCGCGCCGGCCTCAAGCGCCTTCGAGGCGAGATGCGCGACGACTTCGGTGTCGGTCTGGCTCGAGAACTGCGCGCCGGCGGCCTCGAGTTCGGCGCGGAGCTCGCGGAAGTTCTCGATGATGCCGTTGTGGACGACCGCGACGCGCTCGGTGGCGTGCGGATGGGCGTTGTCTTCGGTCGGGGCGCCGTGCGTCGCCCAGCGCGTGTGACCGATCCCGGAGACGCCGTTCAGCGGCTCCGCCTTCAAGCGGGCTTCGAGGTTGCGGAGCTTGCCTTCGGCGCGGCGGCGGACGATGCGGCCACCCTCGAGGGTGGCGACGCCGGCGGAATCATAGCCGCGATATTCGAGGCGCTTCAGCCCGTCCACGAGCTGAGGCGCAGCCGCCTCCCGCGCCAGAATGCCGACGATGCCGCACATGGGCCGATACGCTCCCGCTGATCCGCGGCGCGGTTGATAGCACGTTTCGCGTTAGCGGCGACTGAAGCGCGAAGGCGTCTCAGCCCTCCTTGGCGGCCTTCAACATCGCCTTCAGCTTCTTGCCCCTTCCGGGCATCGTCACCTGCCGCGCGCGGGCGATCGCGAGGGCGTCGGCCGGCACGTCCTCGGTGACGACGCTGCCAGTGCCGACATAGGCGCCCTCGCCCACCGTCACCGGCGCGACGAGCGCGGAGTTCACGCCGACGAAGGCGTCGGCGCCGATCGTCGTGCGGTGCTTTGAGAAGCCGTCATAGTTGCAGGTGATGGTGCCGGCGCCGAGATTGGCGCGTGGTCCCACCTCGGCGTCGCCGACGTAAGTCAGGTGATTGAGCTTGGCGCCCTCGCCTATCTTCGCGTTCTTCACTTCGACGAAGTTGCCGGCGCGCGAGCCTGCGGCCATGTCCGCGCCGGGCCGCAGCCGCGCGAAGGGCCCGATCGAGACGCCCTCGCCGACGCTCGCGCCCTCGAGATGGCTGAAGGCGTGGATGACGGCCCGGTCGGCCACGGTTACGCCCGGACCGAAGACGACGTTCGGTTCGACGACGACGTCGCGGCCGATCCGGGTGTCGTGGGACAGGAACACGGTTTCCGGCGCGATCATCGTCACGCCCTCCGCCATCGCGGCCGCCCGAAGCCTGCGCTGCAGCTCGGCCTCGACGGCGGCGAGCTGGGCGCGGTCGTTGACGCCCTGCACCTCGGCTTCCGGCGCGGCCTCGACCGCGACGCCGAGCCCGCTCAGCACGGCGACCTCGACGATGTCGGTCAGGTAGAATTCGTTCTTGGCGTTGCGGTTTCCGATCCTGTCGAGCAGTTCGATCGCGCGCCGGCCGTCGATCGCCATCAGGCCGCCGTTGGAGAGCCGGATCGCGCGCTCGTCCTCGCTGGCGTCCTTCTCCTCGCGGATGGCGACGAGGCTGGGACCCTGGCTGATGAGCCGGCCATAGCCGGTCGGGTTCTCGGCCTCAAAGCCCAGCACGACGACGGAGGCGCCGTGGGCGAGCGGCGCCCTGAGGCGCTTCAGCGTCTCCGGCCGCACCAGCGGTGTGTCGCCATAGACGACGAGAACGTCGTCAAAGCCGGGCTCGAAGGCTTCACGCGCCGCGAGCACGGCGTGGGCGGTGCCGCGGCGCTCGCCCTGCACGAAGATCTTGGCGTCGGGCGCGGCGCGCAGGACGTCGGCGGCGACGTCCTCCCGGTCCGGACCGATGACGACCGCGAGCCCCGTCGAGCCCGCCGCCTCCGCGGCGGCGAGGACGTGCCCGACGAGCGTGCGGCCCGCCGCCTTGTGCAGGACTTTCGGGGTGTCAGACCGCATCCGCGTGCCCTCGCCTGCCGCGAGGACGACGGTCAGGCAGCTACGGTCCGAAGGAGAGCTCATGTGGAATTCAGTCTCGCTGGGCAAGCGGGTTCATCGGCGCCGCGACACTCGCGCGTCCCGCGGCCGGCCGCAACAGACGCCGGCGTATCGGCGAGGCGCAGCCGGAAAGCAACCCATCGAAGATGCACGCGACTCAGCTACTGTCGCCGCATATTCGCCGGCGGAGCGGCTGCTTGGACACTCATCGTTACGACGAGCAAATTCAGTACGACGAGGAGCAGTCGACCAGAAGCTTCGCGCCGCTGGCGCCGGCCGCGCTCTGGGGACTGGTCATGCTCGCCGCGATCGGCGCCGCGGGCGCCGCGGTCTGGCGGGGCGAACCCGCGTCCGGGCAGCGCCTGGTGACGGCGGACGCCGAGGCGCCGTTGCGCCGCGACCTGGCGCGGCTCGGCTCCGAGCGCGACGCCCTCGCGCTGCGGGTGGCGGCGCTCGAACGCGGCTTCGGCGACATGAAGCTCGCGCGCCGCGCCACGGAGCCGGAAAGCACCGGCTCGATCCAGCGTCCGGGCGACCGTCCTGCGGCGGGATACGGCCTTTCGCTCGGGATCGAGCCGTCGCTGGACGCGGCCAAGCGCCGCTGGACCACGCTCGCCGCGCGATTTCCCGGTCAGCTCGCGAAACTGACGCCGCTGGCGCGCAAGGAAGCCGGCAAGACGCCGCTGTTCGAGCTCGTCGCGGGCCCCTATCCTGGCCGTCCGGACGCCGAGGCGGCTTGCGGGACGCTTGCAGATCAGGGCCTCGCCTGCGATACGACGGACTATGCCGGAGACCCAATCGGACGCTAGCCGCAACGTCTCGCGTCGCCGCCCGATCGCGGGCGCGCACTGGACTTCTCGACCGTTCACCACATCATCCCGGTCTTGTATCCCGTATTCCATCGGGCGGCCCTGCCACGCCCGGATCGCGTCGCACACATGAATCGCAGAGACCTGCTCACCGGGGTCGCAGCTGTCGCGCTGTCAGCCGCTTCCGCCCACGCCCAGGAACAGCCCAAACCGACGACGCCGCCCGCGCCGCCGGACCTGTTCGCGAACGGTTCTCCGTTCACGCGTGACGGTCTGCAGGATCTCGCGCGCACCCTCGCGACCCGCGGCTACGAGGAGCCGAAGGGCTTCCTGCCGCAGGCGTTCGCCGATCTGCCGCTCGACGTCTACCGGACCATCCAGCCCAAGCCCGACCGCGAGATCTGGGCGAACGAGTCTCGCGGCTTCACGCTCAACCCGCTTCCCGGCGGCTTCATCTACCGCCAGCCGATGCGGATCGGCCTGATCGAGGACGGCGCGGTCAAGATGCTGGCGGACGAGCCAGGCTGGTTCGACTTCGGCAAGGCGCCCCAGCCGCAGGGCGACAAGCCGTTCCCGCTGTCCGGCTTCACGGCGCGCGCGCCGGTCGACCGGTCCTCCGAGCTGCGGGACGTGCTGACGTTCCAGGGCGCGACGATCTTCCGCGCGCTGGCGCGGGGACAGGTCTTCGGCGCCTCGTCCAGAGGCCTCGCCATCGACGTCGCCGAGCAGAACGGCGAGGAGTTCCCGATGTTCCGAGCGCTGTGGATCGAGCGCCCCGGGCAGAGCTCGGATGCGCTCACGGTCCATGCGCTGCTGGACAGCCGCCGCGTCTCGGGCGCCTACCGTTTCCTGATCCGTCCCGGCGAGATCACGACGGTCGACGTCGAGCTGACCCTGTTCGCGCGCGAGAAGCTCGGACATGTCGGCGTGGCGCCGATGACCTCGATGTTCCTGTTTGCCCCGAACGACCGGATCGGCTTCGACGACGTGCGCGGCGAGGTCCACCGCAGCGACGGGCTCCAGATCTGGTACGGCGGCGGGGAATGGGTCTGGCGGCCCCTCACCAATCCGGCCGAGCTGCAGATCAGCGTGTTCGGCGACAACAGCCCGCGCGGCTTCGGCCTGTTCCAGCGCGAGCGCTCGTTCCGTCCCTACAATGATCTCGGCCGACGCTACGACCGCATGCCGAGCGTCTGGATCCAGCCGATCGGCGACTGGGGCGAAGGCCAGCTCCAACTGGTCGAGATCCCGACCGACACCGACATCCACGAGAACATCGTCGCCTACTGGCGACCCAAGACGCCGATCGAGCCCGGTAAGCCCTTCAGCATGACCTACCGCATGCACTGGTGCTGGACGCCGCCTGACAGGGCGGCCGGCGCCTATGTGGTGCAGACCGCCTGCGGCACGGCCGGAGCGAAGCGGCGACGCTTCTTCGTGGACTTCCAGGGCGAGGGCGTGGCCGATCCGACGCGGGCGACCGCGATCCGTCCCAACGTCTCGACATCGGTGGGAACGATCCGTGACGTCGTCGGCGTCGCCAATCCAGACATCAAGGGATATCGCGTGGCCTTCACGCTCGATCCGAACGACGAAGAACTCTGTGAGCTGCGGCTCACGCTGGAGACAGACGCCGGCCGCGTCGGCGAGACATGGCTGTACCGGTGGACGGCATGACGGCGGACGTCGCCGCAAACACGCCGGAGGCCATGCCGCCGGAATCGCCGATGGCGATGCCGACCCAGCCGCTGAATCGCTGGTCCGACGACCAGGTGCGCGAGCTCGTGGCGCCCCAGAGCTGGCGCACGCCGTGGGTCAGCCGCCTGTTCGTGGCGACGGGCCTGATCGCAGCCGTCCTGCTCGGCGGCCGCGAGATGTACCGCGTCGTCGAGGTCGGCGGCGTCACGGTGCTCGAATGGGCGCTGCTTGCGCTGTTCCTCGTCAACTTCTCCTGGATCGCGCTCGCTTTCGTTTCGGCGATCGTCGGTTTCTTCGCCCTGTTCGGGAAACCGGCCATCGCGACGCCCGAGCCGCCTGAGAAGCTGACCTCGCGCAACGCGCTCGTCATGCCGATCTACAACGAGCAGCCAAGCCGCGTGTTCGGCGCCATGCAGGCGGTCTACGAGGAGATCGCGAAGCTCGGCTTCGCCGCCCATTTCGACTGCTTCCTCGTCTCCGACACCACTGACCCGGACGTCTGGATCGCCGAGGAGCGCGCCTTCATCGCACTGCGCGAGGCGCTCGGGCCGGAGGCCCGGGTCTATTACCGGCACCGTCCGAAGAACCACCGGCGCAAGGCCGGCAACATCGAGGACTTCGTCACGCGCTGGGGCGGCGCCTACGACCATATGGTCATCTTCGACGCCGACAGCCTGATGACCGGCCACGCCATCCTCGCCCTCGCCGCGGCGATGGAGGCTGACCCCGACGCCGGCATCATCCAGACGCTGCCGCTCGTCATCAACCGCAACACCCTCTTCGCCCGCACCCAGCAGTTCGCGAGCCGCGTCTACGGGCCGGTGATCGCCGCCGGCATCGGCGTCTGGTACGGCCGCGACGGCAACTACTGGGGCCACAACGCCATCATCCGGATGGAGGCCTTCGCCGGCGGCGGCGGCTTGCCGGACCTCAAGGGCCGGCCGCCCTTCGGCGGTCTGATCATGAGCCACGACTTCGTCGAGGCGGCGCTGATCCGGCGCAAGGGCTGGGCGGTCTACATGCTGCCGCGCCTGGAAGGCTCGTACGAGGAAAGCCCGCCCTCGCTGATCGACCTCGCGGCGCGCGACCGGCGCTGGTGCCAGGGCAACCTGCAGCACTCCGCCCTGCTCGCGACGCGCGGGCTCTACCCGCTCAGCCGTCAGCATTTCCTGAACGGCATCTTCTCTTACCTGGCCTCCCCGTTCTGGATGTTCATGCTGCTGTGCGGCATCGCGCTCGCACTGCAGTCGAAGTTCATCCGGCCCGAATATTTCACCGACGAGTTCGCGCTGTTCCCGGCCTGGCCGCGCTTCGACGCCGAGCGCGCCTTGACGCTGTTCGCCATCACCATGGCGATCCTGATCGCGCCGAAGGTCTTCGGGCTCGTCATTCACCTGATGAACGGCGCCTCCCGGCGCGGCTCGGGCGGCGCCTTCCGGACCATCGTGTCTGCGATCCTCGAGATCATCCTGTCGTCGCTGTTCGCCCCGATCATGATGCTGGTGCAGTCGAGCTCGGTGTTCGAGATCCTCGCTGGGCGCGCGACCGGCTGGAACCCGCAGCGCCGCGACGACGGCTCGATTCCATTCAAGGACATCGCCTGGAACCACGGCTGGCACACGGCGCTCGGGGTGGTCACGCTGATTTCGGGCGCGCTGATCGCGCCCTCGCTGGTCGCCTGGATGTCGCCGACGATCGCCGGCCTGCTGCTTGCGATCCCGCTGTCCTGGGCCTCCGGCAACCTCGCCTGGGGCCTCGCGCTGAAGCGGCTCGGCCTGATGCTGATCCCCGAAGAGACCAACGTGCCGCCGATCGCGACCGCCGCGCGGGAGTACGGCAAGCGGCTGGCCGGGCTCGGCGTCGACGGCGCGGACGCGCTGAAGGCGCTCCACGGCGACGAGCGGCTGTTCCGCGAGCACGGCCGGATGCTGCCGAAAGGCGTCTCGCGGCCGCGCGGCCAGATCGAGCCGGACCGCTGCATGGCGGCCGCCAAGGTCACGGAGGCGGAGACGCTGGACGAGGCGATCTCCTGGCTGACGCCGAAGGAAAAGACCGCCCTCCTCCACGACCGCGCTCTGCTGGCGCTCGCGGCGAAGCTGCCGGACGGCGCCGAGCCCGCGCCGGCCGGAGCCGCCTGAGGGACTAGAGCTCGGCCGCCGCCTCGAACGGGAGGAAGCCGATCCGGTCGCCCTGCCGGACCCCGTCGACGCCGGCCGGGATCACAGCGAGACCATCGGCGGCGATCAGAGGGGCGAGCCTCGCCGACCCGCCTCGCCCGAGCTTCTCGACCCGGGGCAAACCACCCTCGTCCGATCCGACGACGCGCGCCGGGGCGAACTCGGTCCGCCCGCCAGGCCCGCGTTGCGAGAAGGCGGCGACGGCGGCCAGCGGCGTCAGCGGCTTCGGCTCGAGGCCCGCGAGCCGCTCGAGCGCGCTCCGCCCGACCAGAAGCCAGGCGACGAGGGCCGCGAAGGGATTGCCGGGCAGCCCGATCAGCACCGCCTTGCCCGCGCGCCCTGCGACGACCGGCTTTCCGGGCTTCATCGCCACCCGGGCGAGCTCCAGCGAGCCGCCGGCGGCAAGCACCGCGGCGGCGAGATGGTCCTCCTCGCCGACCGAGGTCGCGCCGCTGGTCACTACCAGGTCGCAGCGATCCGAGGCCTCTGCCACAAGCCGCGCCAGCTCCGCGCGGTCGTCCGGGGCGACGCCGAGATCGACGAGCTCGATCGCGGGCTGCGCGAGCAGCGCCGCCAGCATCGGACGGTTGGCGTCATGGATCAGCCCGGGACCGATCGCGCGGCCCGGCCGCACGAGCTCGTCGCCGGTCGACATCAGCCCGACCACGACGCGCCGCCGGACCGAAGCCTCGGTGACGCCGGCCGCCGCGAGAATGGCGACATGGCGCGCGTCGAGCCGCACGCCGGCCGGGACGATGACGTCGCCGACGCGCACGTCCTCGCCCTCCCGGCGGATGTTGGCGCCCTCCGCGGGGGCGCTCTCCAGCGAGATGCGGCCGCCGCTCCGTCTCACCCGCTCCTGCATCGCGACGGCGACCGTGCCGGGCGGCAGCGGCGCGCCGGTCATGACGCGGGCGGCCTCGCCCGGCTTCAGCGCGTCGCGAACGCCGGCGGCGCCCGCCGCGAGCCGCGCCAGCACCCGATGCTCCGGATCGAGCGAGCCGAGGGCGTAGCCATCCATGGCGGAGTGGTCGAAGGGCGGCAGCGGCGTCGGGCTTGCGACGTCCGCCGCCGAGACGCGGCCGGACAGCGAGGCGAGCGCGACGGTCTCGGCGCCCACCGGCCGCTCGACGATCAGGGCGGCGTGCGCCTGCGCGGCCTCGACCGTCAGCAGGCCGGGAACGGCGCAGAAATCCTTGAGGGCGGTGACTGTCACTGCGCGGTCTCGTCCTCGTCGATCCGCATGCGCCGCCCCTTGCGGTCGAAGAAAGCGCCTTCGTTGATGGCGAGCCTGTCGTCGTGGATCATCTGTTCGACGCGGCGCAGCTCGATGCGCGCCAGCGGCTCCTCGAGCGGGCCGCCGGCCTTGGAGGTTTCGGCAAAGAACACCACACCGTCCCAGCCGCCCGGCGCGGTCGCGAAGAGCCGGCGGACGTCCGCCCAGCGCGCCTCGTCGCCGATCACATGGAAGAACGTCGACGCCACCGGAACGGCGTCGCTTGCGGTGATCTCGACCAGCACCGCGAGCGCGGTGAAGCCGCCGCCGGCCGCGTAGGTCGCGGGCAGCCAGTCGTCGAAATCCTCCATCGCCTCAGAAGTCGACAAGAGGCGTCTCCGCGAAGGTGCGGTCGAACTGGGCGGCGAAGGGCTTTCCCCTGATTTCCTCGTATCGCTCCTCAAACGCCGCAAGCGCGAACAGGATCGCGGGGGCACGCGCGGCGGCGGGATCCTCGATCGAGGCCGAGACGGGGACAGGCCGGTCATCAGGCGTCTGCGTCTCGAGGTCCGATGTCGCGAGAAGGCGCTCGTCATGGACCGCGTCCGCGAGTGGCGTCATCGCCTCCAGCAGGGTCGCGGTCGACGGATCGGAGTCGGGCCAGTCCAGCTCGTCGATCGCCGCGGCGCGCTGGAACGAGCGCGACGCCTCGCGGTCGACCGCGGAGGCGTCCGCAGCCACGAGCGCGGCGAGAAAGTTGAACCGCCGCCAAGCCCGCTGCCGCTCGCGCTCCAGCCTCGCGATTTCGGTCGCATAGCTCTCGCGAAACCCGCGTTCGGCGGCTGCGGCCTCGACGGCGTGCGTCTCCAGCGTCGAGAGAGCCGCGGGGCGGAAGATGCTCATCAGACTGCTTTCTCTGTGTCTGGCCGTGTCAGGTCCGCCCGACGGAACAGGTCGCGCCGGTGGCGGTTGATGCGCCGCTCGTCGCCGCGGCGGATCGTGACGCCATGTCGGTCGAAGAACTCGAGGATCTGGATCGCGACCTTGCGGCCGTTGTCCATTCGGTCGCGGAAACGCGCCGCGGTCACGACGCCCTCGGCCTCCGCGATGTCGACCGCGATCTCGACCATTTCGGCGACGGTCTCGCGCAGGAAGAAATGATCGTGCGCGACCTCGTCCACCCGGCCGAGCCGCCCAACGAGCTTGAGGGCGCGCCGCACGTCCGTCTCGTCCTCGCCCATCGCGGCGGCGAGATCGCGGATGCGGGGCGGACGGAACCGGGCGTCGGCGGCGATCAGCGGCGCCGCCGCCTCCCAAATCGCCTCATCCGCCGGCGCGAGTCGAGCGACATGTCCCGGCAGCCGGATCCAGGCGCCGTCGACGCCCACCGCGCCCTGACGCTGAAGAGCCGCGACGGCGGCGAGGAAAGCCGGCGCAGGCAGCCGAGGCTCGATCGACAGCCGCAGCCGCTCCGCGCCGACGCCCTGCAGATCGGGGTTTTCGGCGTGATACGCGCCGAGCGCCGCGATGATCGCCGCCTCGAAGCTCGACCAGGTCTCGGCGGAGAGCGTCGCAGGGCTCTTGCCGCCGAGTCGCACGAGGCCAAGCTCGGCGGCGAGCGCTGCGGCGGCTTCCAGGCCGACGTTGCGGTCCCTGAAAAAGGCGTCGAGATCGACCGCATAGGGCGGGGAGGCGAGCAGGCCGCGCAAGGCCGCGGCGTGGTCTTCGAGCTCCATCGCGGCAAGCTGGGCGCGGCGCTCGGGCGAACGCCGGCGTCGGGCGGGCGCCCGGAGATCGACGATCCGTCCGCCGGCGATGGTGCGCGAGCCGCCAACGTCCCGCAGCACGAAGCGGTCGAGCGCCGCGGCGGCGAGCGGACGGTCCAGCGCGAGCTGCGCGTGCGCCTCCTGCCCCGGCGCGAGCGCCTCGCCCTCCAGCGGGATCAGGCGGGCGGGGATGTCCGCCGCGCCGTGATGCAGACGAACCGGCGACCAGGGTCCGAGCGCCCGCGGCTCGTCGGGAAGAATCTTCAACGCGACGTCGATCCGGTCGGTCGGCGCGTGCAGCTCGGGCGCGCAGACGACGTCGCCGCGCGAGATCGCGTCCTTCGTGATGCGCGGACCGACGAGATTCAGCGCGCAGCGTTCGCCCGGCCGGCCCTCCTGGGCGGGGCGATTCTGCGCATGGATCGAGCGCACGCGCGCCTCGAGCCCGGACGGCGAGATCACCACATGGTCGCCGACCCGGACCGCGCCGTCGCGGACGGAGCCGGTCACCACCGTGCCGGCGCCCTGGAGGGTGAAACAGCGATCGATCGACATGCGGAAACGGCCTTCGGCCGCGTGGCGCTCCGTGACGGCGCGCGCGGCGTCGAGCTTGGCCTGCAGCGCGTTGACGCCCTCGCCGGTGACGACGGAGACCGGGACGATCTCGGCGTCCTCAAGGGCCGTGCCGTGCAGCATCGACGCGATCTCGTTCGTCGCCGCGGCCCGCCGCGCCTCGTCGGCAAGATCGGCCTTGGTGAGCGCGACGAGCCCCCGCCTGACGCCGAGGAGATCGACGATGGCGAGATGCTCGCGCGTCTGCGGCATGGGGCCGTCGTCCGCCGCGACGACCAAAAGCGCCAGATCGACCCCGCTCGCGCCCGCCAGCATGTTGCGCACGAAGCGCTCGTGGCCCGGCACGTCGACGAAGCCGAGCACCGAGCCGTCGGGGCGCGGCAGATAGGCGAAGCCGAGGTCGATCGAGACGCCGCGGCGCTTTTCCTCGGCGAGCCGGTCCGGGTCGACGCCCGTCAGCGCGCGCACCAGAGCCGACTTGCCGTGATCGACATGGCCGGCGGTGCCGACGATCACCGGTGCTGCTCCACCGGCGCGAGCGGCTTGCGCGCGGCCTCCTCGGCCAGCCCGCGATCCTGTTCGGACAGGTTGGCGCGCACGGCGTTCATGAAGGGCGCGGCGAGCGCGCTGCCGCCCTGCTCCGCGCGCAGCAGCCAGATCATCGCGGCGCGATCGTCCTGCTCCACGCCAGCGCCGAGATGGAGCGCCGCCCCGAGCATCGCCTGGCCGTCGGCCTCGCCGCGGCGCGAGGCCTCGTACCACCAGCGCGCGGCCTCCTCGGCGTCTCGATCCATGCCGAGCGCGTTGTGCGCGATCAGGCCGAGACGGGTCATCGAGCTCGCGACGCCCTGCTCGGCCGCGGCGAGCGCCCATTCGCGCGCCTCGACAGGGTCGTAGTCGATGCCTTGGCCCTCGAGCTTCATCCAGCTGAGCATGTCCTGCGCCGCGGCGTCGCCCTGCTCGGCCGCCAGCTCGAACAGGTCGGCGGCCTTCTCGTCGTCCTGCTCGACGCCGCCCTCGCCCTTGAAATGCAGGGTCGCGAGATTGCGCTGCCCGATCGCGTCGCCCTGTTTCGCGGCCGCGCGGAACAGGCGAGCGGCCTTGTCCAGGTCGCGCGGCACGCCGAGCCCCTCGGCGAAGCAGGCGCCAAGATTGCTCTGGGCGCGGGGCCACTTCTCGCGCGCGAGCGGGCGCCAGACGCCGATGGCGGTCGCATAGTCGCCCTTCGCGGCGGCCTTGAAGGCCATCTCCATGAGGGCGTCGATCTCGTCCTCGTCCTGCTCCGCGTCGGTCGGCTCGTCCTCGGGGTCGCGCCGGGAAAAGATCTTTCTCAGCCACATGACGGAGCCTCCCCGGCCATCGCGGCCTTCAGTTCGCGCAGGCTCGCCAGAAGCGCCTCCTCGTCGTCGAGCGCGCGCAGGTCCAGCAGCAGGCGGTCCTCGGCGATCCGGCCGATGACGGGAACGGACAGCGAGCGGAACGCGGCGGCGAGACGCAGCAATGCGGCGCCGCTCTCGCCCGGCGCGGAGATCGCGAGGCCCCCGCTCGGGATCTGCGCGAGCGGCAGCGCGCCCGAGCCGATCTGGCTGGCGAGATCCACCGTCTCGACCCCGTACGCGGGGCCGACCGCCGCTTCCACTGCGCGCTTCAGCCGCCCCGCAAGCGCCTTGAGCTGGTCGGCGGGGCGCGAGAGCAAGGCCAGCGTCGGCAGGCGCTCCGTCAGGCGGTCGGGGTCGCGGTAGAGCTTCAGCGTCGCCTCCAGCGCGGCGAGCCGCAGCTTGTCGAGCCGCAGCGCGCGCTTCAGGTGGTTCTTCGCGAGCCGCTTCACGAGGTCGGCGCGGCCGACGACGAGCCCGGCCTGCGGCCCGCCGAGCAGCTTGTCTCCGGAGAAGGTGACGAGGTCGGCGCCGTCCGCGACGGCGTCCTGCACGGTGCGCTCGCGTTCGAGACCGTAGTGCGAAAGGTCGACGAGCACGCCGGAGCCGAGGTCGTCGACCAGCGGCAGGCCGCGCTCGCGCGCCAGCGGGGCAAGCTCGGCCGCGCGCACCTCCTTCGTAAAACCCTCGATCCGGTAGTTCGAGGGATGCACCTTCATGAGGAGCGCGGTCTCCGGGCCGATCGCGTCCGCGTAGTCCGCCACATGCGTGCGGTTGGTCGTGCCGACCTCGACGAGCCGGGCGCCCGCGCGCTTCATGATCGAAGGCATGCGGAACGCGCCGCCGATCTCGATGAGTTCGCCGCGTGACACGATCGTCTCGCGGCCTTCCGACAGCGAGTTGAGGGTCAGCAGCACCGCGGCCGCGTTGTTGTTGACGGCGACCGCGTCCTCCGCGCCGGTGAGCTCGCGCAGCAGGCCCCGGACATGGTCGTCGCGTTCCCCGCGCTGGCCGTCGGAGAGCCGGAACTCGAGCGAAGTCGGATGCCGCATGGCGGCCGTCACGGCCGCGATCGCCTCCTCCGCGATCAGGGCGCGGCCGAGATTGGTGTGCAGCACCGTACCGGTGAGGTTGATCACGCGGCGCTGGCTGGGAACGTCTTCGCTCTCCAGCCGCGCAAGCGCGATCGCCGCGATCCGATCGGGCGAGACGTCGATCGCGGCGCCCGCGCGCCAGGCCGGCCGCGCCTCGGCGATGCGCGCGCGCACGCTCGCCACCGTGGCCGGACGTCCGAAGCGCTCGGTCGCGACGCGGGCCGCGTCGGTCGCCAGCACCCTGTCGACCGATGGCAGCGGAGCCCGGTCCGAAGTCTCAATGCCCGACGACTGGTCCATCACGCAGTTTCGATGCTCATCCGCCCGGCCGCGCCGGCGCGTCGCCCATCAATATCCCAGCAGATAAGGATTGAAAGCCGCCCGCGCCCATCCCGCCTCGCGAACCTTGAGATCAAGGCCGAGCGTCGCGACGTCGTCCGCAACGGGATCGATTTCCGGAACAAGGTGTTGCTGCATGATCTTCACGTAGCACCTGCATTTGTCGCAGGTCTCCGCGCGCACGATGTCGACCTCCGAACGGTCCTTCGGCCGCGCACCCTCGGGCGCTGCTTCGGCGTCTTCGGCCGCCAGCGAGCGGTAGGCGACGCCCTCGGTGCTGTCGCAGGCGACGCATTTTACGCGGACATGGTTCCAGTGGGTTCCGCAGAGCGCGCAGACGACGTAGCGCACGCCATGCGCATGCTCCCAGCCGACGACGAGGCTCGCGACCGGCGGTCCGCCGCAGCAGGGACAGGCCCCGACGCCGACCGACTTGAGGCGGCTGGCGTCGAGGCGCGCCGCGAGCCGTGCGAAATGGACCTGCAGGGCGGCCGAGGCGAAGACGTGATCGGCGAGCGTCTCGATCGCCGAAGCGCTTTCGAGCGCTTCCCGCAGGACGCGACCCCGGAGCGGCTCGTCCTTCGCGAGCCGATCGCGCGCCTCCGCCGCCGGATGGGGCATCTTCACCGCGACGGCGTAGTCGAGCAGCCGCGTCAGCGTGGCGAGCGCGGCCTCGTCGGGCTCGAACCGCCCGCGATCGAGCGGCGGCATGCCGAACTCGTAGGACCGCTCGAGCGCTTCTTGCGGCGGCAGGTCCGGTTCCGGCAGGCTGTGCTGGATCTCGTGCTGGATCCGCGAAAGCTCTCCGAGGAAGATCAGGTAGTCCTGCAAGGGGTGCGCAGGCGCCAGCGCCTTGAAGCGCGCCGCACGGGCGGCGAAGAGGGACTCGGGCTTCGGCGCGACCGCGAAGGGCGCGTCCGGCACGCCGCCGATCACGTCCGGCTGGGGGAGAATGTCGGCCGGGCCGGCCATGGGGAACTCCGAACTCGAGGATGCGCGGGAGGACGTGGCGTGTGACGCCGCCTGATAGCCGGAACCCGCCGGGGCCTCCAACCCCTGAAAACGGCGATCCCGGGCGGCCTCGCGGCCGTCCGGGATCGAACTCGTCACATGCGCCGGCGGCTCAGTCGACGTGCGTGTGCTTCGTCCCCGCCTCGCGCCGCAGCCACTTGCGGTGATGACGCCAGGCCCAGCCGCCGGTGACCTTGCCGCGGGTCATGCTCGCCACCGTGCCCCGGACCCAGATGCCGGCGTAGATGTGCACGATGATCAGCATGATCGCGAAGAAGGCCATGGCGGCGTGGATCAGCGCCGCCAGCCGGTTGGTCTCGATCGAGACGTAGCCGCCGAAGTACTGGTCCCAGATCACGAGCCCCGTGCAGAACAGCACCAGGATCATGAGGGCCTGGCCCCAGAACACGCCCTTCTGGCCGGCGTTGTACTTGTCGAGCTCGGGGAGTTTCTCCTCGTCGCCCTTCACTACGTCGCCGATCTGGCTGATCCACTGGGTGTCGTCCCGGTTCCAGAGGTTCAGCCGCCAGAACTGCAGGAACATGCCGGCGAAGCTGATCAGCAGGATCACTCCGAGCCACGGATGCAGAATCCGCGTCGTCGCTCCCCCGCCGAACAGGCCGGTGAGGAAGTAGAGGCTCGGATGGAACAGCGCGAGCCCGCTCAGCGCGAGCAGCACGAAGGTGATCGCGGTGATCCAGTGGTTCACCCGCGCGATGGCCGAGTAGCGGTCGATGGAGGTCCGCACCCTGAGCCGAGGCGGCCTGTGTTCGATGTCGATCGTCATCAGACGGGCCTCGTCTCATGCGCGGACGGCCCGCGCTTGCCTTCCTCGATCAGTTCGGCGGCGTTCTCCTCGTCGTGCTCGCTCACCTTGTTCGGGCCGACGATCGTGTGGTGCACGAACGCGCCGACCGCGGCGAGGGCGAGCGCGCCGAGGGCGAACACCTTGCCGGTCCCCTTCCACGCCGAGACCAGCGCGCTGATCTTCGGCTTGTCCGGCAGGCCGGCGTAGATGTGCGGCTTGTCGTTGTGGTGCAGCACATACATCACATGCGTGCCGCCGACGCCCTCGGGGTCATAGAGGCCCGCGTTGGAGAAGCCGCGGGACTTCAGATCCGCGATGCGCTTCTCGGCCTGGGTCTTCATGGCCTCCTTGGTGCCGAACATGATCGCCGTGGTCGGGCAGGCCTTGGCGCATGCGGGCCCCTGACCGACCGCCACGCGATCGGAGCACAGGCTGCACTTGTAGGCCTTGTGGTCGACCTTGGAGACCCGCGGGATGTTGAACGGACATCCCTTGATGCAGTAGCCGCAGCCGATGCAGTTCTCGTGGATGAAGTCCACGATGCCGTTGGTGTACTGCACGATCGCGCCCGGCGCCGGGCACGCCTTGAGGCACCCCGGATCGGCGCAATGCATGCAGCCGTCCTTGCGGATCAGCCACTCCAGATTGCCGTTGTCCGGGTTGTCCCACTCGGCGAAGCGCATCAGCGTCCAGGAGTTGGGCGTGAGGTCGTGCGGGTTGTCGTAGACGCCCGTGTTGACCCCCACCTCCTCGCGGAGGTTGTTCCACTCCAGGCACGCCGACTGGCACGCCTTGCAGCCGATGCACTTCGAGACGTCGATCAGCTTGGCGACCTCGATCGCCGCCCCGCCCGCCTGGGCGGGGGTGTCGGTCGACGCCGAACGACGCTGAAGGTTCAGGGATTGGTTCGCCATGTTCCGAGCCCTCCCTTACGCCACAGGTCCCGAGGCGATCGCCTCGATGTTGACCAGGAACGCCTTGTATTCCGGCGTCTCGATGTTCGCGTCGCCCACGAAGGGGGTCAGCGAGTTCGGGTTCATGCCCTTCTTGGCCGCGCCCATGAATCCCCAGTGCTGCGGGATGCCGACGATGTGGGTCGGCTTGCCGTCGACCATCAGCGGCTTGATGCGCTTGGTGACCACCGCCTTGGCCTTGATCGACCCGCGGTTTGACCAGACGCGCACCCAGCCGCCCTTGGCGATGCCCTTTTCCTTCGCGAGCTCTTCCGAGATCTCGACGAAGAATTCAGGCTGCAGCGCCGCGTTGACCCAGACGTGCTTGGTCCACTGGTGGAAGTGCTCGGTCAGCCGGTAGCTCGTCGCGACGTACGGATACTTCTCGCTGGAGCCGAGCGCCGCGAAGTCGCCCTTGAAGATGCGCGCGGCGGGATTGCCGCGGATCTTCGGCGCGACCGCGTTTGCGACCGGTGACTCGAAGGGCTCGTAGTGCGTCGGGAACGGTCCGTCCCGCATCATCTTGCGGGTGAAGAACCGCGCGACGCCCTCCGGGTTCATGATGAACGGGCCGATCGCCTGCTCCGGCTTGAAGGCCGGGCTGTAGTCAGGCACGTCGAGGCCGCTCCACTTCTCGCCGTTCCACCAGACGAGCTTGCGGGTGTCGTCCCACGGCTTGCCGGCCGGGTCCGACGATGCGCGGTTGTAGAGGATGCGGCGGTTGGCCGGCCACGACCACGCCCACTTGGGCGCAAGGCCGGCGTCCTCCGGATCGCTCTTGTCGCGACGGGCCATGTTGTTGCCCGCCTCCGTCCAGCAGCCGGCGTAGATCCAGCAGAAGCCCTGCGTGGAGCCGTCGTCGCGCATCTGCGCGAAGCCGTCGAGCTGCTTGCCCTTGGCCAGGATGACCTTGGTCGCGTCCTTCGGATCGAACACGTCGCCGAGGGCCGAGCCGTTCATCTCCTTTGCGAGCTCCTGAGGGGTCGGATCCTCGGGATTCGCATAGGGCCAGTTGAGCTTGAGGATCGGGTCTGGGAACGCCCCGCCCTCGGCCTCGTAGAGCTTCTTCAGCCGGAGCCAGACCTGGGCCATGATCCAGGTGTCGAGCTTGGCCTCTCCGGGCGGCTTCTGTCCCGGATAGTGCCACTGCAGCCAGCGCCCGGAGTTGACCAGCGAACCCTCGTCCTCGGCGAAGCAGCTCGTCGGCAGCTGGAACACCTCGGTCTGGATGTCCGCCGACTTCACGTCGTTGAACTCGCCGTGGTTCTCCCAGAAGCGCGACGTCTCCGTGTCGAGCGGATCCATCGTCACGAGGAACTTGAGCTTCGACAGGCCCTCCGTGAGCTTCGCCCGGTTGGGGAAGGTCATCAGCGGGTTGAAGCCCTGGCAGAAGTAGCCCGACATCTTGCCCTGCGCCATCAGGTCGAAGGCGCGCAGGACGTCGTAGGTGACGTCGAGCTTGGGCAGCCAGTCGTAGTTCCAGTTGTTCTCCGCCGTCGCCGTCGCGCCCCACATGGACTTGGTGAACGAGACGAAGAACTTCTTGTAGTTCTGCCAGTAGCTCATCTGGTTCGGCCGCAACGGCTTGAAGCCGCGGGTCGACATGTAGGCGTTGAAGTCCGGCTCCTTCTCCGTCGGCATCGTGAGATAGCCGGGGATGAGGTTCGACATCAGGCCGAGGTCGGTGAGCCCCTGGATGTTGGAGTGGCCGCGCAGCGCGTTCATGCCGCCGCCCCGAACGCCGATGTTGCCCAGCAGCAGCTGGATCATCGCCATGCAGCGGATGTTCTGCGAGCCCTTGGAGTGCTGCGTCCAGCCGAGCGCGTACATCGACGTCATCGTCTTCGTCGGCGTCGAGCACGTGGCCATCATCTCGGCCACCTTCAGGAACTTGTCCTTCGGCGAGCCGCAGATCTTCTCGACCAGCTCCGGCGTGTAGACCGCGAAGTGCTTCTTCATCAGCTGGAAGACGCAGTTCGGGTCCTGCAGCGTGTCGTCGACCTTCGCGAAGCCGTCCTCGCCCATCTGGTATTCCCAGTTGGACATGTCGTAGCCGCGCTTGGCCTCGTCGTAGCCGACGAACAGGCCGTCCGTGAAACCGAACTCCGGTTTCACGAGGAAGCCGACGTTGGTGTAGGACTTGACGTACTCGTGCTGGATCTTGTCGTTCGACAAGAGGTAGTTGATCACGCCGCCGAGGAACGCGATGTCGGTTCCGGGCCGGATCGGGCAGTAATAGTCGGCCACCGACGCCGTGCGCGTGTAGCGCGGGTCGACGACGATCAGCTTGGCGCCGCGGGTCTCCTTGGCCTTGACGACCCATTTGAAGCCGCAGGGATGCGCTTCAGCGGCGTTGCCGCCCATGACGACGACAAGGTCCGTCGAGGCGATGTCGCCCCAGGAGTTGGTCATCGCGCCGCGACCGAATGTTGGGGCGAGACTCGCCACCGTCGGTCCGTGTCAAACGCGCGCCTGGTTGTCGAACACCACCATGCCGGTCGAACGCACGACCTTCCAGGTCAGCGTCGCCGTTTCGTTGGTCGTGGCCGAGGCCGCGAGGAAGCCCGTGGTCGCCCACCGGTTGACGGTCACGCCGTCCTTGGACTGCGCGACGAAGTTCTTGTCGCGATCGTCCTTCAACAGCCGGGCGATGCGGTCGAGCGCGACGTCCCACGACACCCGCTCGAACTTGTCCGAGCCGGGCTTGCGATGCATCGGGTACTTGAGGCGCGTGTCCGAATGCACGAAGTCGAGCAGGGCAGCGCCCTTCGGGCAGAGCGTGCCCCGGTTCACCGGATGGTCCGGGTCGCCCTCGATGTGCATGATCGCCGGCTCGTTGCCGGCCGAACCGTCGCCGACGCCGTACATCAGGACGCCGCAGGCAACCGAGCAATACGGGCACGTGTTCCGGGTTTCCGTCGTCTTCGCGAGCTTGAAGGGCCGCACCGTCTGGGCCAAAGCCTGTTCGGCGCCGCCGAAGCCCATCGCTCCGAGCGTCGTCCCGGCGATGCCCGCGCTTGCAGTTCGCAAGAACTGCCTCCGCGAAATGTCGCCGATCATCGGGGAAGCATCCTCCCTTCTATTGGCCGCTGGACCCCCCGGTCCCGCAACGCAATGGCGCCGGCGCCATGCCGACCCGCATTGAATGAAAATTACGATCGCCTGATAGCCAATGTCAAACTGTTCCAGATCGTGTTGCGGCGCAAAAATGGTTTGCTTGGAGCGACTTAGCGCTCTGGAGCCGGCTGGTCGCGAAGCTGTGTACGAGACGCGCGGGACCCTGGACCGGCGCGGTGGCCCTTATCTGGCGGACGGAACGGCAACCCGATGAAATCGCTCGATCTTCGAGGCCTGCGCTGCCCGCTTCCCGTTCTCAGGACGCGCAAGGCGCTGGCGGGGCTGGAAGCCGGCGAGTCGCTGGCGGTGATCAGCGACGATCCGCTCGCGGCCGTCGACATCCCGCACCTCCTGCGTGAATCGGGCGACGAACTGGTCCTCGCGGAGGCCCATGAGGGCGGCGGACGGCGATTCTTGATCCGCCGGGCGGCCCGGCGAAGCTGACGGCGAAGCGGTCGGACAAGTCGCCGCTTGAACGGCGACGCGGCTGCCACTAGGGTCCGCCGCGCCGCGCCCTCCGCGCCGCGGTCGAGCGCGTAGCTCAGCTGGTAGAGCAACGGACTTTTAATCTGTAGGTCCTGGGTTCGAGTCCCAGCGCGCTCACCACGCCGCTTGCGCGGCGCCCCGAGCTCCTCCCGCCCCTGCCTGGTTCTACGAGCCAGACCGGCCGTCGGCGCGACGTGAGGCTTTCCGCGGCCGCCCGCCGTCATCGCGGCCCGCCTCCGCGACAGATGACTGAGACAATTGATTAAATTGCCATTCAGTTATCAGGCTTCCGGTCGACGTATCGAAGTCGGCGCCAAGAATATCGATAAGTAGTTTCCCTTATTGAACCATTTCCCCTGCGTCTCACACTCAGGATACGGGTCTCGCTCGTCGTGAAAGGGGGCGGGAGGCGCCGAGGTATCGCTCGGCGCCGCCAAGTCGGCGCTGGCGCGTCGACGGCATGACGCGTCGCCGGTCTCGAATCGGCGGCGCGGGCCCCACGCGTATCGCGAAGACGAGCGTCAACACCAACAGGAACAGGGGGTAAGCTTCCATGCGTACGCATTTGAACAGCCGCACGCCGGTCGTCATGAAAGGCCTGCTCGTGGCGCTGGCCACGGTCTGCATACCCGCCGTCGCGGGCGCCGTCGTGACGGACGTCCAGGGCGGCCCGATCCAGTCGATCAAGATCCTGCGCAACGATAGCTCCGCCTCGACCACGTCCACGACCTTCCTGGACGTTCCGGGCGCGACGACCACCCTCAAGGTGAAGCAGGACGACACCCTGGTCACCGTCCGGTACAGCGCCGAATCCCAGTGCAACGGAGGCGGCGCCGGCAACTGGTGTTCGCTGAGGATCGTCGCCGAGCGTAATGGCGACGAAACCGAGCTTCGACCTGCGTCCGGGCAAGACTTCGCGTTCGACTCGGTGGAAACGGGCGGCGACGGCTTCTGGACCAGCGCGTCCATGGACCGCTCGATCGTGCTGCCCAAGGGCAAGTACAAGATCAAGCTGCAGTGGTCGACGACCAGCGCCTCGACGACGTTCCGGCTGGACGATTCGAGCCTCACGATCGAGACGGCGCTCTCGACCGAATGACGAAAACCTTTCCGCGGCGGGCGTGACGTCCGCCGCGGCCCTTACACGGCCGGAGGATCGATGATCGGCTCTTCCGGCGGAACCGGCTCGTCGATCGATGGATCGAGGTCCGGATCTGGATTCGGCACGATGTCGGGATCCTGCACCGGCGCCTCGTCCGGCGGCGCGGGCGGATAAACCGGCTGGCCGGGATTCGGCGGAATGTCCGGCTGGGGCACGTTCGGGCCGAGCCTCGCGGCGACCGGCGCGCCGCCGCCGACGGACGCCGGCCGTGTTTCGATATGGAGCATCACAGCCTCCTTTCGCGCGGCGGCCCGTCCGGCCGCGACGCTCGGGAGTCAAACCGCGCGGAGGCGGACCGGTTCCGTCACGAGCGGGCCGGCGCGCTCACTGCTCCCGGAAGCTCCGGCGGAACGAGTGGATGACGGGCTCGAGAAAATACTCCATCGCGACCCGCTTCTTGGCCTCGATATAGGCCTCCACCGGCGAGCCCGGCTTCATCTCCTCGACGCGCGCATAGGCGGCGAAGGCGGACCGGTCGACCGCGACCTTGGCGACGTAATAGGTCTGCTGGGTCTGCTGGTCGGTGAGCGCGTCGGCGCCGACCATGATCACCCTCCCCGGCAGCAGCGGCATGTCGCGCATGGGGAACGCCGTAAAAGAGACCCGAGCCGCCTGGCCCGCCTCGATGTTGCGGATCTCCTGCGGCGCGACCTTGCCCTCGATGATGAGGTCGCCCTCGGTCGGCACGATCTGCATGATCATGTCGCCGGGCTTGACCACGCCGCCCACGGTCTTGACCTGGCTGTTGAGCACGTAGCCCGTATCGGGCGCGAGCACCTGGGTGCGCCCGAGAATGTCGGAACTGGCGTTGAGCTTCGCTCTCAGCCCGGCCGCCTCCGACCGCGCCTTGGCCAGTTCCGCCGAGGACTCGTTCAGGAAGGCGGTGCGGGTGTTGTCGAGGGTGATCGACTTCTCGACCTGCTCGATCTCCGCACGCTTGATGTCCGACTGCAGGGCCGCCATCTCGGTCTCGAGTTCGGACTTGCGGCGCTGCAGGTCGAGCAGCAGCGGCTTGCGGGCGAGCCCCTTCTCCATGAGCTGTTCGGCGTCGGCGATCTGGATCTCGATCAGCTTCAGCTGATCCTTGGATCCGGCGATGCGCGCCCGCCCGCCCTTCGCCTGCTCGCCGAGCTTGGCGATCTGCGCGCGGAGCAGGCTCTCCTTCTCCTTGACGTCGCGCACGCTCGTCTCGAACAGGTCCCGCTGCTCCTTCATGAAACCGGCGAAGCCGGGATCGTCCTCCGCCACCGCGAGCGCCTCGCCGAAGTCGATCGTCTGGGCGCCGCTGATCTGGGCCTCGAGGCGGGCGGACTCCGCGAGCCGTCGCGAAAGCGTGTCGCGGCTCTGTCCGACCGCCGCGAGCGCCTGCGCCCGCTCGAGCGTGACGAGCGGCTGGCCCTTCTTCACGAGGTCGCCGTCGCGCGCCAGGATCTCGCGGACGATGCCGCCCTCCAGATGCTGCACCGACTTGCGGCTCGCCTCGGGACCGATCGCGCCCTTCACGACCGCGCCGGCCGACAGCGGCGCCGTCGAGGCCCAGACCGTGAAGCCGCCCATGAAGCCGAAGATCACGATCGCGCCGGTGATCGCGACGCCGCGCAGCCTGATCGCCAGTCCGGGCGGCCGGCGCGCCACGTCGACCGGCGCCGGGGCGGGCGCAGTTTCACGTCCGCTCATCGCGGCGCTCCCGGAACGGCGCGGACGTCCGCGCCGCTTTTCACGGGGGCGACCAGCTCGCGCAGGATTTCGGTCGGGGGCCCGAGCTTGGTGATCTGGCCGTTCTGCATGACCGCGACCCGATCCGCGAGATGCGCCAGCGCCGGTTTGTGCGTCACGATGAGGACCGTCACCTTGCGTTGCTTGAGCGCAGCGATGCAGTTCACGAGCGCGCGCTCGCCGTCGCCGTCGAGGCTCGCGTTCGGCTCGTCGAGCACGACGAGGCGCGTCTGGCCATAGACGGCGCGGGCCAGCGCCACACGCTGGCGCTGGCCTCCGGAGAGCATGGCGCCGCCATTGGCCAGCATTGTGTCGTAACCCTCGGGCAGCGACAGGATCAGGTCATGGCAGCCGGCGAGCTTCGCGGCCTCCACGACGGCAGCGTCGTCGGGGTCGTCGAAGCGTGAGATGACATCGCGCACCCGTCCCGAGAACAGCTCGGTGCCCTGCGCAAGATAGCCGATATACTTGCGGCGCTGGTCGTCGCGCCAGAGCATGACGTCGCCGCCGTCGAGCCTCACCACGCCGCGCGTCGGCGTCCGGCTCCCGACGATGGCGCGGCACAGGGTCGATTTTCCCGAGCCCGACGGGCCGATGAAGGCCAGGCTGCTGCCGGCGTCGATCTTCAGCGAGACGTTGGCGAGGATCGCCTTGTCGTTGGAGGGCGTCAGGATCGTCACCTTCTCGATGACGACCCTGCCCTCCGGCGCCGGAAGCGCGATCGGATCCTCGATCGTGCGGCTCGCCGCGTTGAGCAGCTCCTTGATCCGCCCCCAGGCCGACCTGCACTGCTGCAGCCCGCGCCAGGCCGCGATCGACTGGTCGAGCGGCGCGAGCGCGCGCGACAGCAGGATCGAGCTCGCGATCATGCCGCCCGGCGTGATGTGTCCCCCGAGCGTGAGATAGGCGCCGAGCGCGAGCGTGCAGATCTGGGCGACGACGCGCAGGAACTTGCCCGAGCCGATCATCACCGTGCCGCGGTCGGTCGCCTCGGCCAGCAGCGCGGTGGAGGTCGCGTTCGCCGCGCTGGCGCGGGCCGCGAGCCGGCGGCTCATTCCCATCGCCGCGACCGTGTCGACGTTGCGCGCTGCCTCCGCAAGGACGCGCTGAGCCTCCGCATGGCCCTGCGCCACCTTCTCCGTCGCGGGTTTCGTCACCCGGTCGTTGATCAGCGCGAGCCCGACGATCAGAACGGCGAAGACGAGACCGAGCAGTCCGAGATCGGGATGGATCAGCGTGCAGCCGAGCAGGAAGACGGGCATCCACGGCACGTCGCAGAGCGAAGGCAGCGTCGGTCCCGACAGGAAGCCGCGCACGGTGCGCAGGTCGTTGAACGGCGCGCCTTCCTGCGCGCCGAGCTTGATCATGCCGCGCTCCGCCGACATCGCGGCGGCGAAGACCGGCTCGAACAGGATGTCCTCGATCCACTCGCCGATGCGAGCGAGCGCGCGCAGGCGCAGCGCCTCGAGCCAGGCGTAGACGCCGATCGCGGCGGCGGCGATCAGTGTGACGTAGATGAGCGTCTCGACCACGCCGGACCGCAGCACGCGGTCGTAGACCTGCATCATGTAGAGGGAGGGGACGAGCAGCAGCAGGTTGATCGCGATCGAGAACACCGCGAGCAGGCCGATCGCCGAGTTCAGCTCGCGCCGAACCGTTCGGAGGATTTCGACCCCCGGTCCGTCTCGACTGCCTTGCGCCTGCGCCATGCGCCTTCACTCAACTCCGTCGCGCCGCGCCAGCATCTTCACGGCCGGCCTGGCGAAAGCTCATCGCGTCGTTTCGCTCATGATGCAACATGGCCCTTGCGTTTCGGTTGCACGCAAAGGGCCTCATGCGCCCGATCATCGCTCCTGGAGCCGGAAACCTCTCTCAGTCCAGCCCCTTGGCCCAGCCTTCCGAGCAGGCCTGCGCATAGTCCGCGAAGCGCCGCTCCGCGATGGCGGCTCGCGCCCCGCTCATGAGCTGCTGGTAATAGGAGATATTGTTCCAGCTCAGAAGCGTCATGCCGAGAATTTCACCGCACTTCACCAGATGGTGGAGATAGGCGCGGGAATAGTCGCGCGCCGCCGGACAGTCGCTTTCCTCATCGAGCGGCCGGGGATCGTCCGCGAAGCGCGCGTTCTTGAGGTTGATCTTGCCGAAGCGGGTGAAGGCCTGGCCGTGCCGGCCGGCGCGAGTCGGCATCACGCAGTCGAACATGTCGATCCCCCGCGCGACCGACTTCAGCATGTCGTCGGGCGTGCCGACGCCCATCAGGTAGCGCGGGCGCTCGGCCGGCAGCTCCGGGACCGTCTCGTCGAGCATGGCGAGCATCACGTCCTGCGGCTCGCCGACCGCGAGGCCTCCGACCGCATAGCCGTCGAAGCCGATATCGACGAGGCCGCGCGCCGACACGCGCCGCAGATCCGGGACGTCGCCGCCCTGGACGATGCCGAACAGCGCCCTGCCCTCCGGCGTCCCGAACGCCGCCTTCGACCGCTCGGCCCAGTCCAGCGACAGCCGCATGGCGCGCTCCACCTCCTCGCGCGAGGCGGGCAGTCGCACGCATTCGTCGAGCTGCATGGTGACGTCCGCGCCGAGCAGACGCTGGATCTCGACGGAGCGCTCGGGCGTCAGCCGGTGGGTCGAGCCGTCGATGTGGGACTGGAAGGTGACGCCGTCCTTATCGAGCTTCCTCAGCGCCGCGAGCGACATGACCTGGAAGCCGCCGGAATCGGTGAGGATCGGGCGCGGCCAGCGCATGAAATGATGCAGCCCGCCGAGCGCCGCCACCCGTTCCGCGCCCGGCCGCAGCATCAGGTGGTAGACGTTGCCGAGCACGACGTCGGCGCCGGTCTGGCGGACCTGGTCGACGGTCAGCGCCTTCACGGTCGCCGCGGTGCCGACCGGCATGAAGGCGGGCGTGCGGATCTCTCCGCGCGGAAACACGATCTCGCCAGTGCGCGCCGCGCCGTCCGTCGCGGAGACGGAGAAGGGGATCTTGCTCATCGCCTCGGCTCCTGCGGCAGGAACAGGCAGGCGTCGCCATAGGAGTAGAAGCGGTATCGCTGCTCGATCGCATGCGCATAGGCGCGCTTCACCACGTCGAGCCCGGCGAAGGCGGAGATCAGCATCATCAGCGTCGAGCGTGGCAGGTGGAAGTTGGTCATCAGCGCGTCGACCGCCCGATAGCGGAAGCCGGGCGTGATAAAGATGTCGGTCTCGCCAGCGAACGGCGCGATCCGGCCAGTCGGCGCAGCCGCGCTCTCGAGCAGGCGGGTCGAAGTGGTGCCGACCGCGACGACGCGCCCGCCGGCCGCCCTGGTCTCGTTGAGCGCTTGCGCCGTCGCGGCGTCGAGGACGCCGAACTCGGCGTGCATTCGGTGATCGTCTGTGTCTTCGACCTTCACCGGCAGAAAGGTGCCGGCGCCGACATGAAGCACGGTCTCGTGGCGCGCGACGCCACGGGCGGCCAGCGCGTCCGACAGCGCGGGCGTGAAATGCAGCCCCGCGGTCGGGGCCGCGACCGCCCCCGGCTCGCGCGCGAACATCGTCTGGTAGTCCTGCTCGTCGGCGCCGTCGGTCGCGCGGCGGCCTGCGATGTATGGCGGCAGCGGAATGTCGCCGGCGACGGCGATCGCGGCGTCGAGGTCCGGACCGGCGAGATCGAAGGCGAGGGTCACCTCCCCCTCCTCCCCGCGCTCCTCCACCGTCGCGTCGAGCCGACCGAGCAGGCAGGCCGCGCCTTCTCCCGCGTCGCCGAAGCTGATCCGATCGCCCGCCGCGAGCTTCTTGGCGGGCCGCGCGAATGCGCGCCAGCGGGCCCCGTCGAGCCGGCGATGCAGCAGGCATTCGATTCGCGCGACCGCCTCGCCGCGCGTGCGCCGGCCGAACAGCCGCGCCGGGATCACGCGCGTCGCGTTGACGACGAGGGCGTCGCCCGGGGCGAGCAGTTCCGGCAGATCGCGGACGTAGCGGTGCTCGAGCTCCGGCGCGCCTCCCGGCCTGACCACGAGCAGCCTCGCGCTGTCGCGCGGGACCGCCGGCCTGAGCGCGATCAGGTCCTCCGGCAGATCGAAGTCGAACAGCGAAACGTCCAAGCGAGGTCCGTTCAGAAAAACCGCACGAGCAGCGCGCCGCCGAGCAGCATGGCGATGCCGAGAGCGCGCATGGCGCTGATCGGCTGGACCTGTAGGCCGAGGAGCCCGAAGTGGTCCAGCGCCGCGGCCGCGAGCAGCTGACCGGCGATCACGAAGGCCATCGCCGCGCCGACGCCGATCTTCGGCACCGTGAAGGTGATCGTCGCGATATAGGCCGCGCCGAGTAGTCCTCCGGCGATCCACCAGCCGACCGGAAGATCGCGCGCGGCGCTGACCGCGGCGCCGAATCCGCCAATGGCCAGCGAAATCGCGCTGAGGGCGATCGCGCCGACCCAGAACGAGACAGTCGCTGCGAAGAAGGACGACCCGAGGCCCCGCGCCAGTCCAGCGTTGACGACGCCCTGCAGCGCAACGCCGATGCCGACCAGGAAGGCCGGGATCACGAAGATCAGCTTGTCGATCATTCCGGGACCAAACCTGGCGCGGCGCCGTTCGAGACGCGACGAACGCCCGGATCGTCTCCGGGCGTTCGTTCAGCGACGGCGGATTGTCAGTTCAGGCCGCGTCCGCCGCGACCTTCATGGAGATGATCTTGTCGGGATCGCGCACCGGCTCGCCGCGCTTGATCTGGTCGACGTTCTCCATGCCCTCGGTGACCTTGCCCCACACCGAGTACTGGCCGTCGAGCCAGGGCGCGTCCTCGAACACGATGAAGAACTGGCTGTCGGCCGAGTTCGGGTCCATGGCGCGCGCCGCGGAGACGGTGCCGCGCACGTGCTTCTCCTTCGAGAACTCAGCCTTCAGCTTCTTTCCCGAGCCGCCGGTGCCGGTGCCGTTAGGGCAGCCGGTCTGCGCCATGAAGCCGTCGATCACGCGGTGGAAGACGATGCCGTCATAGAAGCCCTCGCGGACGAGCTCCTTGATGCGGGCAACGTGGCCGGGCGCGAGGTCGGGACGCATCTCGACGACCACCTTGCCCTTGGTGGTCTCGATCAGGAGGGTGTTTTCGGGATCGCTCATTGGAGTCTCCTTGGAAATCGGGGGAGGCGGCGCTCAGTTCGCGCCTTCGAGCCTCACGGTCTTGACCTTGTCCGGCTGCGAGACGGTTCCAGAACCTTCCGCGCCTTTCTTCAGCTGGTCGACGACGTCCATGCCCGCCGTCACCTCGCCGATCACCGTGTACTGGCCGTCGAGCCAGGGCGAGGGGGCGAAGCAGATGAAGAACTGGCTGTTGGCGCTGTTCGGATCGGCGGTGCGCGCCATGCCGACGGTGCCGCGCTTGAAGCTCTCGCGTGAGAATTCGGCCGGAAGGTCCGGATATTTGGAGCCGCCGGTGCCGGTTCCGGTCGGATCGCCGGTCTGGGCCATGAAGCCGGCGATGACCCGGTGGAACGGCACGCCGTCGTAAAACTTCTCGGCCACGAGCGCCTTGATCCGCTCGACGTGCTTCGGCGCGAGATCGGGCCGAAGCCGGATCTTCACCGCCCCCTTGGTCGTGTCGAGGACCACGACCGGGCCGGACGGCGCCGCGGCGGCCGGTCCGGACATCAGGCCGACGGCGACGAAGAGAGCGAGCAGCAGCTTCATGGGAGTCCTCTGGGCGCGTGGCGGACGGCGATCGTTCGGCGATCATCCGGCGGCTGTCATCTCGCGAACCGCGTGTTCAGGCGAGCGACGACCGACGGAGGCGCGAAGGCGGAAATGTCGCCGCCCATCGCGGCGATTTGCCGGACGAATGTGGCGCTGATCGATCGAACCGCGGCGGATGGCGGCAGAAGCACGGTGGTGACGTCAGGGGCGAGTTCGGCGTTCATCCCGGCCATCTGCATCTCGTAGTCGAAATCGGCGCCGTCACGCACCCCGCGGATGATGACGGAAGAGCCTGCGGCGCGGGCCGCGTCGACCACGAGACCGTCGAACGTCGTCGCCTCGAACGCGCCGCCGGACTTCCGGACGACCAGCCCCAGCGTCTCCTCGAGCATCTCGCGCCGGTCCTCCACGGAGAACAGCGGCGTCTTGCCCGGATGCGTCCCGATCGCGACCACGAGCTTGTCGGCGAGCCGGCAGGCGCGCTCGGCCACCTCGATATGTCCGTTGGTCACCGGGTCGAACGAACCGGGATAGAACGCGACGCGCGGCATTGACGCCCTCGGGTCAGGGCCGCGCGAAATGCGGCCGGCGGATCGCTCCGCGGGGAGCGAAGCGCCGTCTCTACCGGCCCCTCCGGCCCGCCGCAAGGCCGTGAACGTCGGATGAACGTCAGCGCCAGATTAGGTTCAGCGCCCCCGCCTAGGATGCGCGCCAACATCAAGGGAGGTCGCGATGACGGACGCGAAGTCTCGCATGGGGGGAATCAGGGGCGCGGTCGCCGTGTTCCTGGTCCTGTATGCGGCGGCGGCGCTGGTGATCATTGCGACCGCGTCGCCGAGCCGGGGGGCGGCGGTCGCGGGAAGGCTCGCCGAGGCGGCCTCTCTCGATCAGAGTCCCCTCGGGCGTTGGCCCCTCGCCTCTAAAGGGCGACCGGTCACGGATTCCCGCCCCTCTCCGTGACGGAGGCGCGCGAGGACGCCCGGTCGCGTGGGGCGCGGCCGGGCGACTGATTCTTCTACTGCCGGAAATGAAAAAGCGGCGTCCCGATCATCGGGAGCGCCGCTTCTTCGCATCCTGGAGGCCCAGCCTGGATTTGAACCAGGATGTGAGGATGTTCCCATCCCCTGGGTAGCCATTCCCCCACCGGGCCGACGCCCAAAATGTGCCATGCGGCCGGGTCGGCGGCAACCGTACCAGGTTGTTAAGGTTAATGTTTTCGCTCCGAGAGGGCGCCGCGGCCGAACGCGTCGCCTCCCCTTACTCCTCGGCTTCCTCGACCTCGCCGATGTAGTCGACGGACACGACCCGCTCGCCTTCCCCGGTGTTGAAGACGATCACGCCCTGCGTGGACCGGCCCGCGAGGCGGATGTTGTCCACAGGGCAGCGGATCGTCTGGCCGGCGTTGGTGACCAGCATGATCTGGTCGGAATGGTCGACCGCGAAGGAGGCCACCAGCGGACCGTTGCGGTCGTTCGTCACCATCGCGACGATGCCCTTGCCGCCCCGGCCGGTGACCCGGTACTCGAACGACGAGGACCGCTTGCCGTATCCGTTCTCGGACAGCGTCAGGATCAGCTGCTCGGCCTCGCTCATCGCTGCGTAGCGCTCGGCGCCGAGCTCGATGTCGGACCCGACTTCCGCCTCGGCCTCGAGATCGGCGACCGCGTCCTCGGCGACGCTCTCGCCCTGCCCGCGCCGCACCGCGTTGGCGCGCTTGAGATAGGCGACGCGCTCGTCGGGGTTCGCCTCGAAGTGCCGCAGGATCGACAGCGCGATGACGCGGTCGCCGTCGGCGAGCGTGATGCCGCGCACGCCCTGGCTGTCGCGCCCCTTGAAGACGCGGACGTCCGAGACGCGGAAGCGGATGCACTGGCCGCGATAGGTCGTCAGCAGGACGTCGTCGTCCTCGCGGCAGATCTGGACATCGACGATGCTCTCGCCCGCGTCGAGCTTCATCGCGATCTTGCCGGAGCGGTTGACGTTGGTGAAATCGGACAGCTTGTTCCGGCGCACCGTGCCGCCCGAGGTCGAGAACATCACGTCGTAGTCGGCCCAGCTCGCCTCGTCCTCGGCCAGCGGCATGATCGTGGTGATGCGCTCGCCCGGATCGAGCGGCAGCATGTTGATCAGCGCCTTGCCGCGCGCCTGAGGCGCCGACAGCGGCAGCTTCCAGACCTTCAGCTTGTAGACCTGGCCGAGCGAGGAGAAGAACAGCACCGGCGTGTGCGTATCGGCGACGAACAGGCGCGAGACGAAGTCCTCGTCGCGCGTCGCCATGCCCGAGCGACCCTTGCCGCCGCGGTTCTGCGCCCGGTAGGTCGCCAGCGGCACGCGCTTGATATAGCCGCCATGGGTGAAGGTGACGACCATGTCCTCGCGCTGGATGAGGTCCTCGTCCTCGAAGTCCGCGTCGGACTCCAGAATCTCGGTCCGGCGCGGCGTCGCGAACTGTTCCTTGGCGGCGAGAAGCTCCTCCCGCACGATGGCCTGGACGCGCTCCCGCGAGCCGAGGATCTCGAGATAGTCCGCGATCTCGGCGGCCAGCTTGTCGAGCTCGTCCTTGATCTCGTCGCGGCCGAGCGCGGTGAGGCGCTGCAGGCGCAGGTCGAGGATGGCGCGCGCCTGCTCCAGCGACAGCCGGTAGGTGCCGTCCTCGTTGATGCGATGGCGCGGGTCGTCGATCAGCGCGATCAGCGCCTCGACGTCGCGGGCCGGCCAGTCGCGCTCCATCAGGCGCTCGCGCGCCGTCTGCGGATCCGGCGCGGTGCGGATGAGGCGGATGACCTCGTCGATGTTCGCCACCGCGATGGCGAGGCCGACGAGGATATGGGCGCGGTCGCGCGCCTTGTTGAGCCGGAACTTGGTGCGGCGGCTGACGACCTCCTCGCGAAACGCGACGAAGGCGACGAGCATGTCGCGCAGGTTCATCAGCTCCGGCTTGCCGCCGGTCAGCGCGACCATGTTGCAGCCGAAGCTGGTCTGCAGCGCCGAGAAGCGGAACAGCTGGTTCAGGACGATTTCGGCGACCGCCTCGCGCTTCAGCTCGATGACGATGCGCATGCCCTGGCGGTCGCTCTCGTCGCGCAGGTCCGAGATGCCCTCGATCCGCTTCTCGCGCACCATGTCGGCGATGTGCTCGACCAGCCGGGCCTTGTTCACCTGATACGGGATCTCGGTGACTATCAGCGCCTCGCGATCCTTGCGAATCTCCTCGACGTCGACCTTGGCCCGCATGACGACCGAGCCGCGGCCCGTCGAATAGGCCGAGCGGATGCCGGAGCGTCCGAGAATGCGGCCGGCGGTCGGAAAATCCGGCCCCGGCACGATCTCCATGAGCTCCTCGAGCTCCATCTCGGGCTTTTCGATCAGCGCCACGCAGGCGTCGACGACCTCGCCGAGATTGTGCGGCGGGATGTTGGTCGCCATGCCGACCGCGATTCCGCCGGCGCCGTTGACGAGAAGGTTGGGGAATTGCGCCGGAAGGACCGTCGGCTCCCTCTCGGAGCCGTCGTAGTTGTCCTGGAAGTCGACCGTGTCCTCGTCGATGTTCGCCAGCAGCGACATCGCCGGCTTGGCCAGCCGGATTTCCGTGTATCGCATGGCCGCGGGCGGATCGCCGTCGACCGAGCCGAAGTTGCCCTGCCCGTCCGCCAGCATCAGGCGCATCGAGAACGGCTGCGCCATGCGCACCAGCGCGTCGTAGATCGACTGGTCGCCGTGCGGATGGTACTTACCGATCACGTCGCCGACCACGCGGGCCGACTTTCTGTAAGGCCGATCAGGGAAGTAGCCGTTCTCGTTCATCGAGAACAGGATGCGGCGGTGGACCGGCTTGAGGCCGTCGCGCACGTCCGGAAGGGCGCGCGACACGATGACCGACATCGCATAGTCGAGATAGGAGCGACGCATCTCGTCCGCGATCGAGACGAGGCGGACGTCGGACGGCTCGCTCGACGTCGGATCGGTGGGATCGGCCAAGTTCTTGAGGCTTTCGGATCGTTTCAGTCGGGCCGGAACCTAGACGATTCCGGCCCGAAAAGCCAACCACGCGGCGCCGGCGCCGCGTGCGGATTACGCAATATGTTTCAGTAACTTAGAGCAGCCCGCGTCGATCGCCCACAGGCTTCTCGCGCGACCGAGGCTCAGGCCGGGCGCGCCGCGGACGGACGGGCAGGTCCCGGACGCGGCTTGCGCTTCGGGCCCGGAAGCAGTCCCTCGCGCTGCGCCTGCTTGCGGGCGGCCTTGCGCGCGCGCCGAACGGCCTGCGCCTTGAGCCGCGCGCGCTTCTCGGACGGCTTCTCATAGGCCTTCCGCAGCTTCATCTCGCGGAAGACGCCCTCGCGCTGCATCTTCTTCTTCAGGACCTTCAGCGCCTGGTCGACGTTGTTCTCTCGTACAAGTACCTGCAAAACATCTCCTAACTCGCCGCTTCGAAAATATCCGACAGTCGGCGCCTTGCGCCTGACAGATATGGGGATTTTGGCCGGATGAGCAACCATCCGCGACGATTGCGGCGCCCGTTCGCTTGATTTTCGGCGCGGCCGTCACGTCTGCGCTTCGACTCCAAAGAATTTTTTCCGGCGACCGGAAAAACCTGAGGCGCCGCGCGCGCCTCGGGGAGACGGCCGACGCGTTGCGGGACTGTGTTCGTCCCGCTAGCTTGAGGCCGGGGTTCGTCGCGACTACCCCGTGAGGCTGACGCCCAAAGCTCGCGTCCAAACTCCTGAAACGGAGACGGGCGCTTATGCCGTCAGCACAGGTTCCGAACATGGCCGAGACCACGGACGAGGCGGACGCCACGGCGGCGGCGCTCGAGCGGCCCACGCTCGGCGCGGCGACGCGCGTCTGGGCGAAGATCGGACTGCTCAGCTTCGGCGGGCCTGCGGGCCAGATCGCGCTGATGCACAAGGAGCTGGTCGAGGAACGGCGCTGGATCGGCGAGGAGCGGTTCCTGCACGCGCTGAACTACTGCATGCTCCTGCCAGGGCCCGAGGCGCAGCAGCTCGCGACTTATATCGGCTGGCTGATGCACCGCACGATCGGCGGGCTGATCGCGGGGTTGCTGTTCGTCGTCCCCGGCGCGCTGGTCATGCTGGGGCTCAGCATCCTCTACGCGCTCCACGGCGACGCGCCGCTGGTCAAGGCGGTGTTCTTCGGCGTGAAGGCGGCGGTGCTGGCGGTCGTCGTCGAGGCGGTGATCCGCGTCGGCCGCCGCGCGCTCAAGAACCGCGTGATGGTCTGGATCGCGGTCGCGGCGTTCCTCGGGATCTTCGCGGCGCAGCTCCCCTTCCCGCTCATCGTCCTCGCGGCCGGCCTGTTCGGGTGGTTCGGCGCGCGCCGGCGGCCTGAGCTGTTCCAGGGCGGCGGCCACGGCGGCTCCAAGGCGCCGCCGTCCTACGGCGTGATCGACGACATGTTCGCGCGCAGCGAACTCGCCCATGCCGAGCCGTCGCGCGCGGGCGCGCTCAGGGTGCTCGGCGTCTGGCTGCCGCTGTGGCTGGCGCCCGTCGCCGCCGCCTTCCTCGCCTTCGGCGGCGAGAGCGTCTGGACGCAGGTCGGGGCGTTCTTCTCGTCGATGGCGGTGGTGACCTTCGGCGGCGCCTACGCCGTGCTCGCCTATGTCGCGCAGGCGGCCGTCGACACCTTCGGCTGGCTGAAGCCCGGCGAGATGGCGGACGGCCTCGGCCTGGCCGAGACGACGCCCGGCCCGCTGATCATGGTGACCCAGTTCGTCGGCTTCCTCGCGGCCTTCCGCGAGCCCGGCGCGCTGAATCCGGTCATCGCCGGCTCGCTCGGGGCGCTGCTGACGACCTGGGTGACCTTCGCGCCCTGCTTCCTGTGGATCTTCCTTGGCGCGCCCTACGTCGAGCAGCTTCGTTCCAACCGCGCGCTCGCCGGCGCGATGTCGGCGATCACCGCGGCGGTCGTCGGCGTCATCGCGAACCTGGCGCTGTGGTTCGCCTTCCACACGCTGTTCCGCGAAATGACGCGGCCGTTCGCCTTCGGACCCGAACTTCCGGCGCTCGCCTCGCTCGACTGGCGCGCGGCGCTGCTCGCCGCCGCCGCCATGCTCGCGCTGCTCCGCTTCAGGCTCGGCATGCTGCCGACGCTCGTGCTGTCTGCGCTCGCGGGGCTCGTGCTCGTCGGGTTGTGAAGGGTCCGGCGTTCAGAACTCGAGACAGATCTTGCCGAAGTGTCTGTTGCTCTCCTGATGGCGGAAGGCGTCGGCGAGTTCCGCGAGGCCGAAGCTGCGGTCGACGACCGGGCGCATGCCCGTAGCGTCGATCGCGCGGATCATGTCCTGCTGCTGGCGGCGAGACCCGACGATGAGGCCCTGCAGCCTGATCTGCTTCGCCATCAGGGAGAAGGTCGGGACCTCGCCGGACAGGCCGGTGAAGATGCCGATGAGCGAGATGTGCCCGCCGACCCGCGCCGCCTCGATCGACTGCGCCAGCGTGCCCGGCCCGCCGATTTCGACCACATGGTCGACGCCGCGCCCGCCCGTCAGTTCGCGCGCGGCGGTGCCCCAGTCCGGGGTCGAGCGGTAGTTGATGACGTGGTCGGCGCCGAGCTGTTTCAGGCGCTCGAGCTTCTCGTCGGACGAAGAGGTCGCGATCACGGTCGCGCCCGCCAACTTGGCGAACTGCAGCGCGAAGACCGAGACGCCGCCCGTTCCCATGGTCAGCACCACGTCGCCGGACTTCACCGCGCCGTCGCCGACGAGCGCGCGCCAGGCGGTGAGGCCAGCGCAGGTGAGCGTCGCCGCCTCGGCGTGGCTCCAGCCTTTCGGCGCGGCGGTGAACGCGGTCGCGGGCGCGGTGACCATCTCGCTGGCGTAGCCGTCGATCCCGTCGCCGGGCGTCTCCGAAAAGTCCGCGATACGGGGCTCGCCGTCGAGCCAGTTCGGGAAGAAGGTCGAGACGACGTTGTCGCCGGCGGAGAACTCCGTCACTCCCGCGCCGACCTCTTCGACGACGCCGGCGCCGTCGGACATCAGGATGCGCCCGGCCGCAGACGGCAGCGCGCCGACCGCCACCGCGTAGTCGTGGAAATTCAGCGACGAGCCATGCAGCCGGACCCTAATCTCGCCCGGCCCCGGCCCGCCCGGCTCTTCGGCCTCGACGACCTTGAGCGTGTCCAGCCCCGCTGGCGATCCGAGCGTTACGGCTTTCATGTCAGTCTCCCAGCTTGCGCTTGCCGCTCAAGCTGGGAGACTGACCGCTTCTGTCGAGCGGTCTACCGGACTTTTCGCCAAAGCCCGGCTGAATGCGGGAGACGAAACTCCCGCCGTCGGCTCAGAACGGGATGTCGTCGTCCATCGCGTCGTTGAAGCGGCCGCCGCCTCCGCCGGAACCGGCCATCGCCGGCTGGCGACGCTGCTCCGTCGGGCTCGACCGACCGAAGCTGTCGCCGCCGCCTTCATAAGAGTCCTCGCCGCCGCTTCCGCCGCGGCCTTCTAGCATGGTGAGCTCGCCGCGATAGCGCTGCAGCACGATCTCGGTGGAATACTTCTCGACGCCCGACTGGTCGGTGTACTTGCGGGTCTGGAGCTGGCCTTCGATATAGACCTTGGAGCCCTTGCGCAGGTACTGCTCGGCGACCTTGGCGAGGTTCTCGTTGAAGATCACCACCTGGTGCCATTCGGTCTTTTCGCGCCGCTCGCCGGACTGCTTGTCGCGCCACGTCTCGGACGTGGCGATACGCAGGTTGACCACCGGCTCGCCGGAGTTCAGCCGGCGGACCTCGGGGTCGCGTCCGAGATTGCCGATGAGAATGACCTTGTTGACGCTGCCCGCCATCTCGCTCTCCTGATGTTCCATGCACCCACTGGGCAGGCAGACAATACGCTCGCAGAGCCTCTCGGTCGCGCGCCTTTGCCGCCTTGTCCACAACCTGCCCAGAAGCCAGACTGCACGGCTCGACGAGCAGTTATGTTCTTTATATGTTCCCCACCACGATGCGTCGAGTCCGATATGCGGCTTGATCCTTCGCGGCGGAACACGACGTAAGCGTTCGGCCGGCGACCTCCCGGCCAAGGGATGACATCCATGACGAAGACGACGACGCGGAGCGTGAAGGCGGAGCCGCGCGCGGCGAAAGCCGGCGCGCAGGCGAAGGCCGTCCCGTCTCCCGCGAGCAAGTCTTCGGCGACCAAGTCTTCCGCGAAGAAAGCCTCGGCGCCCGCAAAATCCGCCGCCGCGCTCGAGAAGGCGTTCGACGCCGCGGTGGAGAAGAGCCTCGCGGCCCCTGCCCGCGACGGCCGCTGGATCTCGATCCGCGGCGCGCGCGAGCACAATCTGAAGAACGTCGATCTCGACATCCCGCGCGACAAGCTGGTCGTCTTCACCGGCCTGTCCGGATCCGGAAAATCCTCGCTCGCCTTCGACACGATCTACGCCGAGGGCCAGCGCCGCTATGTCGAGAGCTTGTCGGCCTACGCCCGCCAGTTCCTCGAGATGATGCAGAAGCCGGACGTCGACCAGATCGACGGCCTGTCGCCGGCCATCTCGATCGAGCAGAAGACGACGTCGAAGAACCCCCGATCGACGGTCGGCACGGTCACCGAGATCTACGACTACATGCGCCTGCTCTGGGCGCGCGTCGGCGTACCCTATTCGCCCGCCACCGGCCTGCCGATCGAGAGCCAGACGGTCAGCCAGATGGTCGACCGTCTGAAGGAGCTTCCCGAGGGCTCGCGGCTCTATCTGCTCGCGCCGGTCGTGCGCGGCCGCAAGGGCGAGTATCGCAAGGAGATCGCCGAGTTCCAGAAGAAGGGATTCCAGCGTCTCAAGGTCGACGGGACCTTCTACGAGATTGCGGACGCCCCTGCCCTCGACAAGAAGCTGAAGCACGACATCGACGTGGTGGTGGACCGCGTCGTCATCCGCGGCGACATCTCGAGCCGCCTCGCAGACAGCCTCGAGACCGCGCTGCATCTGGCCGACGGCATCGCGATCGCCGAGTTCGCCGACGGCGTGGACGAGAACGGCGACCCGCGCCGCATCACCTTTTCCGAGAAGTTCGCCTGTCCGGTCTCGGGCTTCACGATCCCCGAGATCGAGCCGCGCCTGTTCTCCTTCAACAACCCGTTCGGCGCCTGCCCGGCCTGCGACGGCCTCGGCACCGAATTGTCCGTCGACCCGAACCTCGTCGTGCCGGACGGCGGCCTCAGCTTGCGCAAGGGCGCCATCGCGCCCTGGGCGCGCTCGACCTCGCCCTATTACTTCCAGACGCTCGACGCGCTCGCCAAGCACTACGGCTTCTCGCAGACCAAGCCCTGGGCGGACCTGCCGGAGAAGGCGAAGAACGTCATCCTCTACGGTTCCGGCGACGACAAGGTCCGCTTCGTCTACGACGACGGCCTTCGGTCCTACGAGACGGTGAAGACGTTCGAGGGAATCGTCGTGAACCTCGAGCGGCGCTGGAAGGAGACCGAAAGCGAGTGGTCTCGGGAGGAGATCGGCCGCTACATGTCGAACGTGCCGTGCCTGATGTGCGAGGGCTATCGCCTCAAGCCCGAGGCGCGGGCGGTGAAGATCGCGGGCAGGCACATCGGCCAGGCCTCGCAGCTGTCCGTGCGCGGGGCGCACGCCTGGTTCGAGGCGCTGCCTAAGGACCTGACCGACAAGCAGAACGAGATCGCCTTCCGGATCCTCAAGGAGATCCGCGACCGGCTGCGCTTCCTCGTCGACGTCGGGCTCGACTACCTGACGCTCGCCCGCGGATCGGGCACGCTGTCGGGCGGCGAGAGCCAGCGCATCCGCCTCGCCTCCCAGATCGGTTCGGGCCTCACCGGCGTGCTCTATGTGCTGGACGAGCCGTCGATCGGCCTGCACCAGCGCGACAACGCCCGCCTGCTCGGCACCCTCGAACGGCTTCGCGACCTCGGCAACACGGTGATCGTCGTCGAGCATGACGAGGACGCGATCCGCCTCGCCGACTACGTCGTCGACGTCGGGCCCGCGGCGGGCGTCCATGGCGGCGAGATCGTCGCGCACGGAACGCCGGCGGACGTCATGTCGAACCCGGCGAGCCTCACCGGCAAGTATCTCACGGGCGAGATGATGGTGGAGGCGCCGAAGAAGCGCCGGCCGTTCGACGCGAAGAAGGTGCTGCGCCTGATCGGCGCCCGCGCCAACAACCTCAAGGACGTCACCGCCGAGATCCCGCTCGGCGCCTTCACGGCCGTCACGGGCGTCTCCGGCGGCGGCAAGTCCACCCTGCTGATCGACACGCTGTTCCGCGCCGCCGCGCGCAAGCTGAACGGCGCCAACGAGAACCCCGGCGCGCATGAGCGGATCGAGGGTTTTGAGGCGCTCGACAAGGTCATCGACATCGACCAGTCGCCCATCGGCCGCACGCCGCGCTCCAACCCCGCGACCTATATCGGCGCCTTCACGCCGATCCGCGACTGGTACGCCGGCCTGCCCGAGGCCAAGGCGCGCGGCTACCCGCCGGGGCGGTTCTCCTTCAACGTCAAGGGCGGCCGCTGCGAGGCCTGCCAGGGCGACGGCGTCATCAAGATCGAGATGCACTTCCTGCCCGACGTCTACGTCACCTGCGACGTCTGCAAGGGCCGCCGCTACGACCGCGAGACGCTGGAGGTGCATTACCGGGGCAAGTCGATCGCCGACGTGCTCGACATGACGGTCGAGGAGGCCGCGCAGTTCTTCAAGGCGGTGCCGCCGATCCGCGACAAGATGCAGACGCTGGAGCGCGTAGGTCTCGGCTACGTCAAGGTTGGCCAGCAGGCCACCACGCTCTCGGGCGGCGAGGCGCAGCGCGTGAAGCTGTCGAAGGAGCTGTCGAAGCGCGCGACGGGGCGGACGCTCTACATCCTCGACGAGCCGACAACGGGCCTGCACTTCCACGACGTCGCCAAGCTGCTCGAGGTGCTCCATGAGCTCGTCGCGCAGGGCAACACGGTGGTGGTGATCGAGCACAATCTCGAGGTCATCAAGACCGCCGACTGGATCATCGACATGGGCCCCGAGGGCGGCGACGGCGGCGGCCGCGTGGTCGCGACCGGGACGCCCGAGCAGGTCGCCCGCGCGCAAGGCGGCCACACCGGCGCGTTCCTCGCCGAAGTGCTGGAGCGGCGTCCGATGAGGCCGCGCATGAAGGACGCGGCCGAATGAGCCGCCTGCGGCGCGCCGGGATCGCTCTTGCGGTCGGGTTGTGCTGCGTCTCGTCCGCACTCGCCGACCCTGCTCCGCAGCGGCCGGGCGTCGTCGACGTCTATTTCGTCGGCCTCGCCGCCTGGGGCGGGCAGGACGTCTTTCTGTCCGAGGCGCGCGGCGCCGCCGCCGTCGTGGCCGACGCCTATCGGTCGCCCGATCGCGCCGTCCTGCTCGCGAACGAACGCGGCGCCGGCCTGCCGGTCGCCGACGAGGCGTCGCTGCGCGCCGCGCTGAAGGCGACGTCGGTGGTCATGGACAGGATGGAAGACGTGGTCTTCCTCCTGGTCACCACCCACGGCTCGCCCAAGGGCGCCGGCGTGGAGCGGGACGGGCGGGTGCTCGGCGTCCTGACGCCGAAGGCGATCAGCCGCGCGCTTGACGCGGCGAAAGTGAAGAACGCCGTCATCGTCGTCTCGGCCTGCTATTCCGGCGTCTTCCGCTCGGTCGCGACGCGCGACCGGCTCGTCATCATGGCGGCGCGTCCCGACCGCCCCTCCTTCGGCTGCAAGGACGGCAACCGCTGGACCTATTTCGGCGAGGCGTTCTTCGACGGCGCGCTCCGCCGCCAGCCCGATCTGCGGCAGGCGTTCGCCGATGCCAAGGCTGCGGTCTCGCGCCGCGAGCGCGCGGAAGGATTCACGCCGTCCGAGCCGCAGATCGCCGGCGGCAAGCGGCTGCTCGAACGGCTCGCGTCAGCCGGCCGCTGACGGCGCGGTCCGGCGCCCACGAACAGGCCTCGCCTGTTTTCTGTGCAGAAGACAAGGCGGCGTCTGGCGCTCACAAGCGCTTGATCTTCTAGGGAGATCCTTCCGGCGCCGAAGATGAACAAAACCTTGTTTCTGGCATGCCTGCCGCGCAATGCAGCACCGCGATGCATGTTCTAACGGCGCATCCGGAGCGGGCTTATATCAGCGCCATCGAAACACGATGGCCCCGCAACCCCGGCGCGATGAACGCGCCGCCGAGAGGCCGTCCCACGGACTTGAAAGCTTACGACAATGCTGCTCTGGGCGTTCCTCCTCAAGAAGTACCGGTCCTGGAGGATCTACCGCGAGACCTACACGGAGCTCGCCGGCCTCGACGATCGCACTCTCGCCGACATCAACGTGCCGCGCGCCGACATCTCCCGCATCGCGCGGAAGGCCTCGCTGCAGGTCGCGGTCTGATCTTCGGCCCGACGAACGAAAAAGCCCCGGCGTGACCGGGGCTTTTTGTTTGCGACTGCAGGCTCAGCAGGGCGTGCAGTTGGTCAGGCCGCCGTCGCAGGCCTGACCGGTCGCGACGCATCGCGCGACGCAGGCGCCGAAACCGGCCTTGCCGGCGCAGCACGCGGAGCACTGCAGCCAGTCGCCCTGCGGGACCAGTTCGCCGGTAGCGGTCATGGTCATCGCGATGGGCAGCATGTGAAGATCCGACGCCCTGAGGCGCGCGGGCATCATGTCCGGCATGCGCATGTCGATCTCCTTGCTCTGAAGTTTCGTCGAGTCAGCGGCCCTGGCCGCCGCTCAGGACACGCATTTGATGCAGCCGGGCGCGACCGCCGCGACGCACCCGACGAGCGCCGGACCCGAAAGCCCGGCGCATCCGGCGACGGCGGCCGCGCAGCCGATCCATTCGAACGCGTTGCATCCCTGCATCTGGATCTGACCCGCGGGAGCCGCACCGTGGCGACCGGCCTCGTTCCTGAGCCGTTCCGCGGCCGGCGCGATGTGAGGCAGCTTCATTCTCCCTCTCCTTCTCAGCAGATCGAAGATTCGGCGACGCAGTGGCACCCCAGGGGCGTGCAGATCTGCGCGCAGCAGCCGGCCGGCTCGATCGCCTCGGGCTCCGCGGCGGACGCATCGCCCTGCTCCTGCTGGCCACTCGGGCGGGCGGGCATGTGAACGGGAAGTTTCATGGCAGTCACCTCCTCACGATGACCGGCGACCATCGCCGGTCGCAGTTCAGTATTCGTACCACTGCACCGGCTCACCAACGAGGACGGGCACGACGTCGCTCACGTCTATCGTGAACCGCGCCACAAGTGGCGCGCGGCCAAGCCTGTCCGTTGGCGAGAAGAACGTCAGAAGGACGTCGTAATACTGTCCGCCAGGCCGGTTGAACGGGCTCTTCTCGACGGAGACGTCCCTGAAGGCGAGCCCTTCGGTGCCCGCGGTGACGACCACCTCGCTGAGATTGAAGGCGTTGGTCGCCGCCGCGTTGAGCGCGCGCTCTTCCGGAGACAGGCCGCGGTTGCGGATCCGGTAGTAGATCTTGCTCAAGAAACGGCGGATGCGCTCGGCGTCGGGCGCGGCGCCCCGCTTCTGGCCCTCGACCTTGGGCAGCGCGCCGACCAGCGCGTCTGTGTAGCGCGCGCTGTTCCAGCTATACATGCCGCGCATGTCGGGGACGACGACGTCCACCGTCATGCCGTCGTAGAGCTGCATCTGTCCCGCGACCACTCCGGGCAGCGAGATGAACTCGACCTGCGGGTCGCTCCACTGCTCGACCATCCATTGCAGAATGCGGTCGGCGAAAGCGCCGGTCGGCACGATGGCGTACATCGGCACGTCGGACCGGCTGAGCGTCCAGACCACCGCCTGAGCCTGCCACGGCTCGCGTTGGAACAGGCCGGCCAGCGAAGCGTTCGAGATCGGCCGAAGATCGATCTCGGGCGTCCTTCCGGAGTCGCCCGCAGGCTCGGCGGCGTTGATGCTCCGCCAGATCGCGTCCCGCCGCGCCAGGCTGACGAAGCTGACGCCGAGGCGGCCGATCGCATAGACCAGCTGCGGCGCCTTCGGTTTGCCGCCGCACGAGCAGCCTCCCCCGCCGCCGCACTTGCACTCGCCATGACCTCCGCCGCACCCGCAGCCCGCCGGAACGATCGTCGGCGGCTCGACGGTCTGCGACGGCGCGGAAAGCTGCGCCGGCGCGTCCGGCTCGGGCGCGGCGTCCGAGGCCGCATGCAACTGGACCGGATCAGCTAAGCTTTCCACGACACCCCCCTCTGTTTCCGTATTGGCGAGTTCCGCCTCGAGCAGTTCGGCCGCCTTCGTCACGTCGAGCCGACCGGCGAGATACTTCGAGACCGTTTCCGCATCGGCCGGCGTCGACCGGTCGGCGCAGCGGAGCAGGACGCGACGAGTCAACGCCCCGCTCGGCGCATGCCCGCGCTCCAGCTGCAGGCTCATCAGAAGCGCCGCGACGCCGGTCGCGACGGCCGTCGCGTAGCTCGTGCCCGTGCCGCGGCAAACGCCGCCGCCGACGCAGGCCCCCGCCACCTGAAGCCCGGGCGCAAGCAGGCCCTGGCTGCGGTGACCCGCGCCCCAGTTGCTCGTCGACAACGGCTCCCCATCCGGCCCGTGCGCGCCGACCGCGAGCACCCCGGCCGCGGAGGCCGGAATCGCGTCGCAGGCGCAGCCCTGGTTGCCCGTCGCCGCGACCACCAGCACGTCCGCCGCCACCGCCCGCTGTATGGCGGCGCTGAGGGGCGTCGAAAGCGAAAGCGCATCCGACTGCTGCGCCGCGCTCACGTTGACGACATGCGCGCCGAGATTTACCGCCCTTTCGATCGCCTGGGCCATCTCCAGCTGCGAGCAGCCGCCGGACGGATCGTCCCTGAACACGGCGATCGGCAGCAAGGTGCATCCGGGCGCCACCCCCGGCGCAGACCCGTCCCGCGAGCCGACGATGATTGAGCTGACGAGCGTGCCGTGGCCGCTCGGACCGCTGGGCAGGATCGCGCCCGAGACGGTCGTTTCGTCCACCGGCCCGTCTAGCACGGCGACGCGGACGCCGGAGCGCCCAAGGGTCATCGCCCTCAGCCGATCGAGCCCCGGCACGGCGGGAAGCAGGTCGGACGACATCTGATGAGGCATTGCGCATCGCGTCACGTGAGCCCCGAGAAACGGCGGAGGTTTCATCGGGACGCTAACACACTTTTTACGTGTGTCGAGACAATTCGTTAATTTCTGATTGCACCTTTGCGAACGATGCGGGTTGCGGCGGCGCGGCGACCCGAGCAAATAGGGTCATGACCAGCTCCACCTCGCTTTCGCCCGTCCACGTCGTCGGCGGCGGGCTCGCCGGCAGCGAAGCCGCATGGGCGCTCGCGGAGGCGGGCGTCCCCGTCACGCTGCACGAGATGCGGCCCGTGCGCGGGACCGACGCCCACCACACCGACGGGCTCGCCGAGCTCGTGTGCTCGAACTCGTTCCGCTCCGACGACGCCGAGCAGAACGCTGTCGGCCTGCTGCATCAGGAGATGCGGGCGCTCGGCTCGCTCGTGATGCGCTGCGCCGACGCCAACCAGGTGCCGGCGGGCGGCGCGCTCGCGGTGGATCGCGTCGGCTTCTCGCAGGCGGTGACGGCTGCGCTCGATGCGCATCCGCTGGTCACGATCGCCCGGGAGGAGGTCGCGGGCGTCCCGCCCGCCGAATGGGACAGCGTGATCGTCGCGACCGGCCCCCTCACCTCGCCGGGCCTCGCCGCAGCCGTTCAGGGCGTCACCGGCGAGGGCGAGCTCGCCTTTTTCGACGCCATCGCGCCGATCGTGCACGCGGAGACGATCGACTTCTCGATCGCGTGGCGGCAGTCGCGCTACGACAAGGTCGGGCCGGGCGGCACCGGCGCGGACTACGTCAACTGCCCGATGACGAAGGAGCAGTACGAGGCCTTCGTCGCCGGTCTCGTCGCGGGCGACAAGGTCTCGTTCAAGGAATGGGAGGCGAGCACCCCCTATTTCGACGGCTGCCTGCCGGTCGAGGTGATGGCGGAGCGCGGGCCTGAAACGCTTCGGCACGGACCGATGAAGCCGATCGGTCTCACCAACGCGCACAAGCCCGACGAGAAGGCCTACGCCATCGTCCAGCTCCGGCAGGACAACGCGCTCGGCACGCTGTTCAACATGGTCGGCTTCCAGACCAAGCTGAAGCACGCCGAGCAGGTCCGGCTGTTCCGCAGCATCCCGGGCCTCGAGAAGGCCGACTTCGCGCGGCTCGGCGGCCTGCACCGCAACACCTACCTGAACGCGCCGAAGCTGCTCGACGGCCGTCTGCGGCTGAAGGCGGAGCCGCGCCTGCGCTTCGCCGGCCAGATCACCGGCTGCGAAGGCTATGTCGAAAGCGCGTCGATCGGGATCCTGGCCGGTCGGTTCGCGGCGGCGGAGCGACTCGGCCGAGCGATGGAGCCGCCGCCCGCGACCACCGCGCTCGGCGCCCTTCTCGGCCACATAACAGGCGGCCACATCGGCGTCGAAGGCGACGGGCCCAAGTCCGGCCGGGCGATGAGCTACCAGCCGATGAACGTGAATTTCGGGCTGTTCCCGCCGATCGAAGGGCCGCTGCGCGCGCCCGACGGTTCGCGCGTGCGCGGCGCCGCCAAGGCGCAGGCCAAGAAGCGCATGCTGACGGATCGCGCTCGAGCCGACCTTGCGGCCTGGCTCGGGACCGCCTCCTCCGCTCCGGCAGAGGCCGCGGAATGAGCGAGACCATCGAGGACCTCGTCCTGCGGCTCGCCAAGGAGCGCGGGGCCGGCAAGACCATCTGCCCGACCGAGGCGGCCAAGGCGGCTGCGGAACAGCGCGGCGAGGAGGACTGGAACGCGCGGCTTCCGTCGGTGAAGTCGGCGGCGGTGCGTCTCGCCAAACGCGGCGGCGTGGCGATCTACCGAAAGGGCAAGCCGGTCGATCCGGAGAGTTTCAAGGGGGTCTACCGGATCGGGCTGCCGCCGGCGGCCGGGGCGGAGGAAACGCCCGAAGCGGAAGTCGTGATACCGGCGGGACCCGACGGCGCAGAGCCGGGAACGTCAGGCGAGTGACGCCATTGTCTCGGCCTTAAACCGGGACAGGACGGCCTCACACCACCATCTGGTTGCCGAGCTCGACCACGCGGCCGGCCGGGATGCGGAAGTATTCGGTCGCGTCATAGGACTGGCGGACGAGCCCGATGAACAGGTGATCCTGCCACAGCGGCATGCCGACGCTCGCCGAGGCGCGGAAGGATCGCCGGCCGACGAAGAACGACGTCTTCATCATGTCGAACGGCAGACCCTTCTCCTTCGCCTGCGCCAGCGCCCGCGGCAGGTTCGGGTCCTCCATGAAGCCGTAGTGAACCTCGAGCGTCGCGAAGTCCTCCGAGACGCGCGAGAGCACAATGCGCTCCTCGTCGGGAATCGTCGGCTGGTTGAGGGTCCGCACGCTGAGGATCACGTTGCGTTCGTGAAGCACCTTGTTGTGCTTGAGGTTGTGCAGCAGCGCCGGAGGCGTGATGTCGGGAGACGATGTCAGGAACATCGCGGTGCCCTTCACACGGGTCGCGGAGCTCGTCGACATCGACTTAGCGAACTCCTTGAGCGGGATCGCCTCGCGCTCGATCCGGTTCTCGACGAAGGCGACGCCGCGGATCCAGGTCCACATCACCACGACGCCGAGCGTGCCGAGCATCAGCGGGATGTAGCCGCCGTCCTTGATCTTCAGCAGGTTCGCCGAGAGGAACACCGTGTCGGTGATCATCAGCGGCGTCATCAGCGCGATAGCGAGCGGCCAGCCGAGCTTCCAGGTCTTGGCGATGACCACGACGGCGAGCGTCGTCGACATGATCATCGTCCCGATCACCGCGAGCCCGTAGGCGGCCGCCAGCCGGCTCGACGTCTGGAAGGTGATCACCAGGAAGAGCACGCATGCCAACATGATCCAATTGACCTTCGGCATGTAGATCTGGCCGTGCTGGGTCTCGGAGGTGTGCTGCACCTCGAGATGCGGCAGCAGGCCGAGCTGCATCGCCTGGCGCGTCAGCGAATAGGCGCCGGAGATGTTGGCCTGGCTCGCGACCACCGTGGCGAGGCAGGACAGCAGCACGAGTGGCAGCCGGAGCTCTTCCGGCGCCATCAGGAAGAATAGGTTCTCGAGCGCCTCGGGATGAGACGTCGCAAGCGCGGCCTGGCCGAGATAGTTCACCACGAGCGCCGGCAGGACGAGGCCGAGCCAGGCGGTGCGGATCGGCCCGGGGCCAAAATGGCCCATGTCGGCGTAGAGCGCCTCCGCGCCGGTGACGGCGAGGAAGGTCGCGCCCAGCACGACGAATCCCAGGAAGCCGTGCTCCAGCAGGAACCAGACCGCGTGATAGGGGTTGAGCGCGGCGATCACTTGCGGCGCTTCGAAGATGTGCATGAAGCCCATCGCCGCGAGCGACGCGAACCAGACGAGCATGACCGGCCCGAACAGGATCGCCACCTTGCCGGTGCCGAACGACTGGGCGGCGTAGAGGCCTATGATGATCGCGATCGTGATCGGCAGCACGTAGGGCTCGAACACCGGACTCGCGACCTTCAGACCCTCCGCCGCGGACAGGACCGACACCGCCGGCGTGATGACGGCGTCGCCGTAGAACAGCGACGCGCCGACGACGCCCATCGCCACCAGGATCCACGACCTGCGGCCGAGCGCCTCCTGCGCGAGCGCCATCAGCGAGAGCGTGCCGCCCTCGCCATGGTTGTCGGCGCGCAGCAGGATGACGACGTATTTCAGCGTCACCACCATCACCAGCGCCCAGATCAGGAGCGAGGTGACGCCGATGATTTCTTCGGGGCTGGGCTTGTGGCCGAGATGGGCCAGCGACTCGCGCATGGCGTAGAGCGGCGAGGTGCCGATGTCGCCGTAGACGACGCCAACGCTGCCGATGGTGAGCGCCCAGAAGCCGTGCTTGCCGCCCTCCTCAGCCGCCGCGGGCGTCGCCGAAGATCCATGCGTGCCGCTGGCGCCGCGCGGCTTCTCGCTCTCCGGTCCGCCTTGGGCCGGACCTTCCTCGATGCCTGTGGTCATGGAGTGCCTTGAGCGACGCTGCCGTTGGAGGATGCCGAAAGCGCCGGCGTGCGGCGCGCTCTCATTTGTGGCTGTTCAGGGGCGTGGCAATGGATCGACCACATAGCCGAGAGCCCAATAGCTCACAAGTCCGACCCATTCGCGCACGGCTATGTCGGTGCGTCGCAGGCCTGCGGAGACCGACGAGAATGGACGCAGGGCGTCCTCCGGACCGCGCGTGCGGTAGTCGACCGGCCAGGCCTCCACGTCGAAGCCCTGCTTGCGGAAACAGCCCATCGCCCGCGGCATGTGATAGGCCGAAGTCACCAGCATCCACCGCTCGCCGGATTTCGGCGTCACGAGGTCGCGCGTCAGACGAGCGTTCTCGACCGTGTTCCGGGACTTGTCCTCAAGGGTGATCCGCTCGCGCGGGACCCCGAAGCTCTCCAGCATGCGCGCCGCCAGCTCGGCCTCGGTCGCGCCGTCATAGAGGATCGCGTTCGAGCCGCCGGTGAAGACGATGCGCGCGTTCGGCCATTTGCGGGCGAGCTCGGCGATCTCCGTCATGCGCTCGGCGGCTTCCGTCAGCGCAATCTCCTTGCGCGAGCCGGCGACGATCGTGTCGAACGATCCGCCGAGCACGACGAGGCCGGCCGGCTCAGGATCCGCCGCCGCGCGCGGAAACCGTTCTTCGAGCGGGATCAGCAGCAGATTGCCCAGCGGGGAAAGACCGGCGACGGCCAGACCGAGGACCGAGACCGCCATGATGCCCGGGCCGGCCCGCAGGCCGAACAGCCAGGCGAGCGCCCCTGCGAGCGCGACGATCGCCAGAAAGTTGGAGGGGGCGGAGAGAAAGCCGAGCGTCTTGGCCAGGTAGAAAAACATTGTCGCCTCGCTGGCGCGAGAGTCTAGCGCTCTCGCGCGGAGACGCCCGGCCATGCGACGATTTACTCAGCCCGAAGGCAGGCTCTCGCCCGACGGGCCCGGGGTCGTCACCCAGGCCGGCGACGCGCCGCGCGACCGGGAGGCTGAGAGGATGGCGGGAGGATCAGTCCTCGTCCGCCGTGTCCGCCTTGCCGGCCTCGCCCTTCTCGCCGGAGATCACGCGCTTGCGGAGCTTCTTGATCCGCCTGCCCAGCATCGCGACCTCCTCCTCGAGGGCGGCGATCTTCTGGGCCATTTCATTCAGTCGAGCTTCGATCGCGTCCGACACAGGCGGCTCCTCCATCGGGACCACGATGTCCCTGTAGAGCGGCATGGAGCATGCGATCTTGTTCGCCGCAAGGCGAAGATAGAAGCAGCGAAGCCGCTCCTCACGCCTGCGTCAGAAGCCCGTCGCTGCAAAACGCTGCCAGTCGGCGGCGGCGCCCATGAACACGTTCTGGTCGACGTTGCCGACGACGCCCGCGGTGCGCCCCGTCGAGGTGTGCTGCCAGATCGAGAACTTGCGGGACGGGTCGTATTTCAGGGTCGGGTGGCCGGCGACGCTGCGGAGCCAGAAGTGATAGTTCGGGAAGGCCCCGACCAGACGGTCGCGATGGAAGTCGACGCTGGTGTAGATCGCGGGGCGCTTGCCGTAATGCTTCTCGATGATCCGGAGGAAGGTGCGCATCTCGCGATGGACCTCCTCGACCGGAGGCCGCTTCTTGCAGCTCGGCGACAGGTGGTTCCACTCCATGTCGAGCACAACCGGCAGGGCCTGCGGATCGACGGGCACGTTGCGGATGAACCAGGCCGCCTGCTCGGCGCCGGTGCGGCAGAAATAGTAGAAGTGATAGGCGCCGCGCGGCATGCCGGCGGCCTTGGCCGCGGCCCAGTTCTCGGCGAAGCGGTCGTCGACCCGGTCGCCGCCCTCGGTGGCCTTGATGTAGCCGAAGCTCACGCCGGAGGCGCGCACCGACGCCCAGTCGACGGTGTTCTGGAACTTGGAGACGTCGATGCCCTTGATGGAATGGTCATCGGGCTGCGTCACGCGCCCGGTCAGAGGATCGTAGAGGCCGACGCCCCGATCGACGGAGGTGGACAGCGCCGTGCGCTCGAGCTCGACGTCGCCGGCGGTCGCCGAGCAACCGCCGAGCGCCAGAGCGCAGACCACAGTGGCGGCGAAAGCGGCGCGGCCGCTGAATCCCCCGAAATGCATGGTCCCCGGCAACTCCCAGCTTGGCGGCCGGCCGCTTATAGGCCGATCGCCCGGCGAAATCGTGTCACGGGCGTGTGAGCAGAACTTGCTCGACGGACTTCTGGACTTCCGCGACGCGCACCATGTCCCGCGGCGTTCCGGGATCGCGCGTAGCGATCGTGAGAAGTCCTGCGAAGAGGCTTGCAAAAATCAGGCAGCACGCAAGCCGCGCCAGCATCGGGTCGATCATTTACCCGCTCCCGTGTCATTCTGGACACGGAGCAGACTACCGCTCGAAACGTCGCCAATGCGTTAACGGCTCGCTCACCATACCGCGGCGCGGCTGGCGCGTCAGCTGGCTCCGCCGAGGCCGAACCACCAGGTCGCAAGCCCGAGAAAAGCGAAGAAGCCGACGGTGTCCGTCACCGTCGTCAGGAACACGCCCGAGGACACCGCCGGGTCGGCTTTCAGCTTGTCGAGCCCGAGCGGGATGAGGATGCCGAAAAGGCCGGCGCAGACGAGGTTCATGACCATCGCGCAGCCGATGATCACGCCGAGCTGGGCGTTCCTGAACCAGAGCCCCGCGATCAGCGCGACGACGATGGCGAGGACCGCGCCGTTCGCGAGCCCGACCAGCGTCTCGCGTCGCACGAGGCGGCGGGCGTTATGGCCGCCGATCTCCTGCGTCGCCAGCGCGCGAACGGCGACCGTCATCGTCTGCGTCCCTGCGTTGCCGCCCATCGACGCGACGATCGGCATGAGGACCGCAAGCGCGACCATTTGCTCGATGGTCGCCTCAAACAGACCGATCACGCTGGCCGAGAAGAAGGCGGTCGCGAGGTTGACGAACAGCCAGGGAATTCGGCTGCGCGCGGTGTAGATCACCGGGTCGGAAATCTCCTCGTCGCCGGTGACGCCGCCGAGCGCGCGGAGATCCTCGTCCGCCTCCTCCTCGATGACGTCGACGATGTCGTCGACCATGAGCACGCCGACCAGTCGGTCGTTGTCGTCGACGACCGCGCAGGAGACGAGGTTGTAGCGCTCGAAGGTGCGGGCCGCCGCCTCCTGGTCCTCAGTCGCCGCGATGGTCCGCGGGTCCTCCTCCAGAATTTCCGACAGCAGCTTGCTGCGCCGGGAGCGCAGCAGCCGGTCGAGCGGGACCGAGCCGACAAGCTTGTAGCTCGGGTCGACGACGAAGACCTCGTAGAAGCTGTCCGGCAGCTCGCGGGCGTCGGCGATGTAGTCGATCGTATGTCCGACGGTCCAGAACTCCGGGGCCGCGACGAACTCCGTCTGCATGCGACGGCCGGCCGAGTCTTCCGGATAATCGAGGCTTCGCGTGAGCGCGATGCGCTCGAGCGCCGGGATCTGCTCGAGGATCTTGGCGCGTTCGGCCTCGTCGAGGTCCTCCAGGATGTAGACGGCGTCGTCCGAATCGAGCTCGCGGACGCCTTCCGCGACCGTCTCAGGCGGCAACTCCTCAAGCAGCTGGACGCGAACCGTCTCGTCGATCTCGGTCAGCGCCGTGAAGTCGAAGTCCTTGCCGAGGAGCTCGACGAGCTTCGGGCGGTCCTCCTGCTCGAGGGTCTCGATCAGATCGCCGAGGTCGGATTCGTGGAGGTCGGCGGCGAGTTCGCGCACGCGTTCGGCGTCGTTCGCGCCGATCGCTTCTGCGACGTCGTCGACGAACTCGGCGACCAGCCGGCCCTCGTCGTCGCGAATCTCGGCTTCCTTCTCCTCCGCAGACTCGACGGGGTCGCGGATCTGGTCGTCGGCGGCCATGCGCGTCACCCGATGCGTCGCGAGTCGAAGGGGAAGGCGTGCGCGCGGTTTAGGCAGTCTTGCCCAACCCGGCAACCGGGGATTATCGGGCGCTGGGCCCAACGAAAAACCCCCGGCGAGCCGAGGCTCCCGGGGGTGTTTCGTGCGGCTGAGGATCCGCCGAGTTCAGCTTGGTGCGGTCGAGAAGACTCGAACTTCCACGGGTTGCCCCACAGCGACCTCAACGCTGCGCGTCTACCAGTTCCGCCACGACCGCGGCGGCGGTGCTGATATCAAATCGGTTTGCGGACCACAAGCGACCGAATGCGCTTTCCTCAGGCGACGGCCTCCGGAGCCTCTTCTTCAGGGAGCCGCTCGGTCCGCGTCGGCTCCTCGGCCGAGAGCATGGAGGTGATTTCGATCGCGATGCGCTCGCCGTCGACGAAGACGGAGCCCAGCGCGATCGGATGGTCGTTGGCGAGAATCGTCACCAGTTCGTCCTCGTGGACGTCGAGCTCGATCACCGCGCCGCGGCCCATGCGCAGCAGTTGGTGAACCGGCATGGTGGTCGAACCCAGCACAACGGACAGCTCGAGGTTGACCTTGTCGATCGGCCGCACGAAACACCATCTCCGCGAGGGCCGCCCCTTGCTCGCGGGCGGCGTCCCTCGAACCTCAGCACAGGCGTGGTTAATCGATGGTTCAACTGGCGCCCCGGACACGCGATGACATCGCCTCCGCGACCTTTCCGGCGGTCGACGGCGCCGCGGTCGAGTGGCGGGTGAGCGACGCGCCGGTGGGCTACGAGGAGGCCGTCGCCGAGATGGAGGCGCGCGCAGCCGCGATCGCGGCTGCGCGCGCCTCCATCT
>CABHPB010000111.1 GCA_902168115.1 uncultured Methylopila sp.
GGACTCGTGACGCGTCGGGTCCTCGATCGAGGCGACGCCGCCCGAGGCGAGTCGGGCCTCGCCGGCGCGCAGGCCCGCGAGCGGCGTGTCGTTGCCGGCGAGCCGGAGCAGCTCGGCGGCGAGCTTATCGGCCGCCGCCGCGACCGAGCCGGCGATCGAGGCGGTCTGGTTCGAGCCGCCGGCGAAGGGCGAGGGGGGCAGGGCGCTGTCGCCGAGCTCGAAGGTCACCGCATCGATGGGCAAGCCCAGCCGATCCGCGGCGTGCTGGGTCTGCACCGTCGAGGTGCCCATCCCCATCTCCTGCGCTGAGCAGGCGAGCGTCGCCGTGCCATCTTTGCGCAGCGTCAGGCGGATGGTCGCGCCCGGCATCCGCGCGTAGGGGAAGCTGCCCGTCGCGCAGCCCATGCCGAACAGCCATTCGCCCTCGCGCCGTGCGCCCGGCGTCGCGTTCCGCCGTTCCCAGCCGAAGCGCTGCGCGCCGTCGGCGTAGGCTTTAGGCAATGCGTGCTGCGAGAACGGCGTCCCGGAGATCGGATGTTTCTCGGGCAGGTTCTTCAGGCGAAGCTCGATCGGATCGACGCCCATCTCATGCGCCAACTCGTCGATCGCGCTTTCAAGCGCGAACGACCCCACCGCTTCTCCCGGCGCGCGCATAAAGGTGTTGGGGACGACGTCGAGGTCGAGCAGCCGCTGGACGATCTCGAAGCTCTTCGAGCGGTAGAGCGCCCGCGCGCCGTTGGTGTAGGGCTCCGGGCAGGCGCCGTAGGTCGGCATGACCGCGTAGCCGGTGTGGATCAGCGACGTGAAGGCGCCGCCCGCGTCCGCGCCGATCGCGACGCGCTGCTCGGTGGGCGTGCGGCCGCCGACGATGCGGTAGACGCCCTCCCGGGTGAGCTGAAGACGGACCGGCCGGCCGGCGAGCTTCGCCGCCGCGATCGCGACGATCTGATGGTCCCAAACCCCCTTGGCGCCGAAGCCGCCGCCGACGAAGGGCGACAGCACCCGCGCCTTCCCCTTCTTCAGCCCGAACAGTTTCGCGAAGGCGGCGGCGCTCGCCGAGATCATCTGCGTGGCGTCGTGGATCAGCAGCTCCTCGCCCTTCCAGGCGACGGTCAGCGCATGAAGCTCGATCGGATTGTGGTTCTGCGCGGGCGTCCGGTAGACGGCGTCGACGCGATGCGCGGCGCGAGCGAGCTCGCTTTCGGCGTCGCCGACGGACAGATGGTTCTTGTCCATCATGATCGAGGCCGGGACGCGCGCGCTCGCCTTCGCTTCCTCGAACGAACTCTTCGCCGCCTCGGCCGCGTAGTCGATCTCGATCAGCGAGGCGGCGTGGTCGGCCTGCTCCTGGGTCTCCGCGAGCACCAGCGCCACGACCTGCCCGTTGTAGCGGACCTTGTCGTCCTGCATCACCGGCAGATGGCTGTTGCCGACCGCGCCGAGGTCCGTGACGCTGATCAACGG
>CABHPB010000112.1 GCA_902168115.1 uncultured Methylopila sp.
CCTGTGCGCTCGACATAGGACGGCGCGGCGCAGACGAGCTTGCGAACCTCGCCGAGCCGGGTCGCGACGACGCCGGAATCGGGCAACTCCGCGAGCCGCACCGCGACGTCCATCCCCTCCTCGACCAGATCGACCATCCGGTTCAGCAGCAGGGCGCGGGCGCGCGCCGCGGGATTTTCGGCCAGGAACGTCTCGACCGCGGGCATGACGTGAAGCCGCCCGAACAGCTCGGGCGCGGTCACGCAGACTAGCCCGTCAATCCGCTCCTCGCCGCCCGAGCCGTCCGCCGCGTCGAGCTCCGCCAACACAGCGCGGTAGACGCCGAGCCGCCGCTCGCCGGCCTCGGTCAGGCGCAGGCGCCGGGCGCTGCGGTGGATCAGCCGCTCGCCGAGGCGCTCCTCCAGCATCTGCAGCGCTCGGGTCACCTTGGCCGGCGACACAGCGAGCTTGCGGGCGGCGGCGGCGAGCGACCCATTGTCGACGATCGCGACGAACATCGCCATGGCGTCGAGCCTGTCCATGATTTCAATTCCTGGAATGACAGAGTGCAGGACGGGCCGCTTATATCCCATTCTTGCAAGCCATAGCTTCCGCCTCGACAGACACACGAACGAGAGGCGACGCCATGACGACGACTGAAACAGGCTTTGGACGGCGGTCCGTGATCGCAGGGATTGGTCTTGTAGGCTTTGCGGCTTCGGCGGCTGGCTCCCCCGGGGCGACGGCTGCTGAGCGGACGACTGGTTCCGCCGGCGACGCCTCGCTGCGCTTCGGGACCAAAAAGGTCGGCGACGTCACGGTGTTTTACCGCGAGGCCGGCCGGCCCGACGCGCCCGTGCTGCTGCTGCTCCACGGCTTTCCGACGGCGGGCCACATGTTCCGCGACCTGATCCCGCTGCTGGCCGACCGATATCGCGTCATAGCGCCCGACCTCGCCGGCTTCGGCAACACCGTCGCGCCGCCGCGCGCCTCGTTCGAATACAGCTTCGACAAGCTGGCGCAGGTGACCGAAGGCTTCGTCGAAGCCATGGGGCTGAAGCGTTATGCGCTCTACGT
>CABHPB010000113.1 GCA_902168115.1 uncultured Methylopila sp.
AGATGGGCGGCCGGGCCGCTCGACCAGAACCTCGATGCGCCGGCCGACGAGGGAACGCTGGAAGGCCGCCTGCCGTTCGGCGATCCGTCCCTGAAGCCGCGCGAGGCGCTCGGACATGACGGCCTCCGGCACCTGCCCGTCGCGTTCGGCCGCGGGCGTGCCGGGCCGCGGGCTGTACTTGAAGGTGAAGGAGGCCGCGTAATCCGCCTCCTCGACCATCCGCATCGTCGCCTCGAAATCGGCGTCGGTCTCGCCCGGAAAGCCGACGATGAAGTCGCCCGACAGCGCCAGGTCCGGCCGCGCGGCGCGGATGCGCTCGATGAGGCGCAGATAATCGGCCGCCGTGTGCCGGCGGTTCATGGCCTTGAGGATGCGGTCCGACCCAGACTGCACGGGAAGGTGCAGGTAGGGCATCAGTTTTGGCAGGTCGCGATGGGCGGCGATCAGGTCGTCGCCGAAGTCGCGCGGATGGCTCGTGGTGTAGCGCAGCCGCGCGATGCCCTCGATCTCCGAAAGGCGTTCGAGAAGCCGCGCCAGCGACCACGGACGACCGTCAGGCCCCTCGCCGTGAAACGCGTCGACGTTCTGGCCGAGCAGCGTGATCTCGCGCACGCCCGCGGCGGCGAGCCGCTCGGCCTCGGCGATGACCTGCGCGACCGAGCGCGAGACTTCCGCGCCGCGGGTGTAGGGCACGACGCAGAAGGTGCAGAACTTGTCGCAGCCTTCCTGCACCGTGAGGAAGGCCGAGACGCCGCGCGATGCGATGGCGCGCGGGGTCGGCTTCGCCAACGCCGCAAACTTCTCCTCGACCGCGAATTCGGTGTCGACCGGCCTCGCGCCCTCGCGGGCCTTGGCGATCAGGCCGGGCAGGTTCTGGTAGCTCTGCGGGCCGACGACGAGATCGACGACAGGGGAGCGCTTCAGGATCTCCGCGCCTTCGGCCTGCGCGACACAGCCGGCGACGGCGACGATCGGCTTGCGGCCGGCCTCTTCGGCCATCTTCCGGATGCGGCCGAGCTCCGAATAGACCTTTTCGGCGGCCTTCTCGCGGATGTGGCAGGTGTTGAGGACGATGACGTCGGCGTCTTCGGCGCTCGCCGTCGTCGCGTAGCCTTCCGGCGCGAGCGCGTCCGCCATGCGGTCCGCGTCGTAGACGTTCATCTGACAGCCGTAGGATTTGACGAAGAGCTTTTGGGTACGGGCTGTCATTCGATGCTGCGGGTCGGTCCTCGGGGCGGAGGGCGCGGCGCGCCCGTCGACGGTTAAAGCCTTAGCGCGAAACGCATGACGAGAGAATAGCGCCGGCGCCGCTGGTCACAGGCGTGAGGGCAAGGGGGGACGACGGATAGGGATAGTGCGTCGCCCTACGCCTGGCCCCCTCCACC
>CABHPB010000114.1 GCA_902168115.1 uncultured Methylopila sp.
GCACGTATTGCGCCTCGAAGTGGATCTCCGCGACGCGGCGATAATTGCCCGTCGTCAGGCCGTAGAGGATCTCCGCCAGCCACTGCCGCGCCCGCCGGTCGATCCGCCCCATGATGCCGAAGTCGATCGCCGCGAGCGTACCGTCCGCTTCGACGAACAAGTTGCCCTGGTGCATGTCGGCGTGGAAGAAGCCGGCGCTGATCGCCTGGCGCAGGAAGGTCAGCACCAGCCGCCGGGCCAGCTCGGGCAGATCGTGGCCGGCGGCGACGAGCGCCTCGCGGTCGCTGATCTTGATGCCGTCGATCCAGTCGATCGTCATCACGCTGCCGTTGGTGCGGTCCCAGTCGACCGCCGGCACGCAGTAGCGCTCCTCGCCGCGCATCGCCTCGGCCAGCTCCGACGCCGACGCCGCCTCGCGCCGCAAGTCGAGCTCGCGCGCGGTCCAGCGTCGCAAGTTGGCGATCACCGCGCGCGGGCGCAGGCGCGCCACCTCGCCGCCGAACGCCTCGACATGGGCCGCCGCCCATTCATAAGTCTCGAGATCGCGCGCAAACTTCTCGCGAATGCCGGGGCGCAGCACTTTGACCGCGACGGCGCGCCCGTCGGTCGTGACCGCGCGGTGGACCTGGGCGATCGAGGCGGCGCCGACCGGCTGCTCCTCGATGCTGGCGAAAAGCGCGGACAAGGGCTTGTCGAAGCTCGCCTCGATCTCGGCGCGGATCGCCGCGAACGGCACGGCCGGCAAGTCGTCCTGCAGGCTGAGCAGGTTGCGCGCCGCCTCCTCGCCCACGAGGTCGGGCCGCGTCGCCAGCGTCTGGCCCAGCTTGATCGCCGCGGGCCCGATGTCCTGGAACGCGCCGGCATAGTCGGGTACGCGCGGCTGGATCGTGCCGAGCCGCGCAAGGCGGCACAACCGCTTGACCGGCAGCGGCGCGTTGCGGTCGCGCTCGATCCCGCGCAGCGCGCCGTGCCGCGCAAGCACGCGCCCCCAGCGCAGCAGTCGGAAGATATGGGTGGCGGAGGTGGTCAGATCTTCCACCCCGAATGGATCGCCACCAGCCCGCCGAGGATCGGCTCGACCCGCGTCTGGCCGAAGCCGGCCGCGCGGATCATGCCTTCGAACTGCGGCATCGTCGGGAAGCGGCGGATCGACTCGATCAGGTAGCGGTAGCTGTCCCCGTCACCGGCGACCGCCTTGCCGATCTTGGGCACCAGACGGTGCGAATAGACGTCGTAGGCTTCCTTGAAGCCCGGCCACTGCGTGGTCGAGAACTCCAGGCAGAAGAAGCGGCCGCCGCGGCGCAGCACACGGTAGGCTTCGGCCAGCGCCTTGTCGATGTGGGTCACGTTGCGGATGCCGAAGGCGATCGTATAGGCGTCGAAGTGGCGATCGGGGAACGACAGCTCCTCGGCGTTCTGGCGCGACCACACCAGCGTATCGACGCCGCGCTCCATCGCCCGCTCGATACCGACGTCGAGCATGTCCTGGTTGATGTCCGAGACGGTGACCTCGGCCCCCGCGCGCTCGAGCCGGAAGGCGATGTCGCCGGTGCCGCCGGCCATGTCGAGGATCGCCTCGCCGGGCTGCGGCTTCACCCGGCGGACGAAGCGGTCCTTCCACAGCCGGTGCATGCCGCCCGACATCGCGTCGTTCATCACGTCGTACTTGCGCGCGACGCTGGAGAAGACGGCGCCGACACGCGCTTCCTTGTC
>CABHPB010000115.1 GCA_902168115.1 uncultured Methylopila sp.
GTCGGCAGCGTCAGATGTGTATAAGAGACAGAATATCTGTCGCGCGGGACCTACGTCTTTCCTCCCGCGCCCTCGCTCCGGCTGATCCGCGACGTCATCACCTTCACCACCTCGGAGCTGCCGAAGTGGAACCCGATGAACGTCTGCTCCTACCACCTGCAGGAGGCCGGCGCGACGCCGACCCAGGAGCTCGCCTACGCCCTCGCGACCGCGATCGCGGTGCTGGACGAGGTGAAGGAGACCAATCCCTCGGAAGAGGTGTTCGCCCAGACGGTGCAGCGCATCTCGTTCTTCGTGAACGCGGGGATGAAGTTCATCACCGAGATCGCGAAGATGCGCGCCTTCGTCGACCTCTGGGACGAGATCACCCGCGACCGCTACGGCGTGACGGACGCCAAGTCCCGCCGCTTCCGCTACGGCGTGCAGGTCAATTCGCTCGGCCTCACCGAGCAGCAGCCCGAGAACAACGTCTACCGCATCCTGCTGCAGACGCTCGCCGTCACGCTCTCGAAAGACGCCCGCGCCCGCGCGGTTCAGCTGCCGGCCTGGAACGAGGCCCTCGGCCTGCCGCGGCCCTGGGACCAGCAGTGGTCGCTGCGCGCGCAGCAGATCCTCGCTTACGAAACCGACATCCTCGAATATGAGGACATCTTCAACGGCTCGGCGGTCATGGACGCCAAGGTCGAGAAGCTGAAGGAGGAGGCTCGCGCCGAGCTCGCCCGCATCGACGAGATGGGCGGCGCGATCTCGGCCGTGCAGGCCGGCTACATGAAGGGGCGGCTAGTCGAATCCAACGCCCGCCGCCTCGCCGCGATCGAAAGCGGCGCGCAGGTGGTGGTCGGCGTCAACAAGTTCCAGAACGGCGAGAACTCGCCGCTTTCGACCGGCGCCGGCTCGATCCAGGTCGTGCCCGAAAGCGTCGGCGAGGAGGCGATCGAGCGTCTCAACGCCTGGAAGGCGCAGCGCGACCAGAAGGCGGTCGACAAGGCCCTCGCGGACGTCGCGGCCGCCGCCAAGGAAGACCGCAACGTCATGGAGGCCTCGATCGCCGCCGCCAAAGCCGGCGCCACCACCGGCGAATGGGGCCAGACCCTGCGCGACATCTTCGGCCAGTACCGTGCGCCGACCGGCGTCGGCAAGGCGGTGCGCGAGGCG
>CABHPB010000116.1 GCA_902168115.1 uncultured Methylopila sp.
GAGACTGCGCTGGAGCGCGCGCGGCAGGCGACGGACGCTGACAGGAGCGCGCCGGCCGAGGCGCAGCAGCGCGGCTCCACCCGCTTCGACAAGCTGCAGGTCATCTTCGTCCAGCAATCCGGCACGATCAAAGTCAGCGAGGCGAGCGTCTACGGACCGACGATCGGCGCGACGCTGGAAGGCACGGTCAACTACGCCGCCGACCGGGTCGACCTCGTCGGGACGTTCGTGCCCGTCTATGCGCTCAACAACCTCGTCAGCCGGGTGCCGATCATCGGGGCGCTGCTCGGCGGCGGAAAGAACGGCGGCCTCGTCGGCGTGACCTTCCAGGTGAAGGGCGGGACGAGCTCGCCGACCGTCTCGATCAACCCGATGTCGGCGGTCGCCCCCGGCTTCCTGCGCAAGCTGTTCGAGTTCCGCCAGAACGGCGGCGCGTCGCAGGAGCCCGTCACCGGCTCGACCCCGCAGAGCGCGCCGACCCAGCAGTAGCGGCCTCAGGTCGGCAGGGCGCTCGAATACTTCACCTGCTGGAGCGCGAAGCTCGACTCGATCGAGGCGACGCCGTCGAGCCGGGTGAGCTTGCGCTTCAGGAACGTCTCGTAGGCCTCGAGATCGGCGGCGACGACGCGCAGCAGATAGTCCTGCTTGCCGGTCATCAGATAGCACTCGACGACCTCCTCCCAGCCGGAGATCGCCTTGGCGAACCGCTCCAGATCCTCCTCGCGCTGCCGCTCGAGCTTGATCGAGACGAAGACGCTGACATGCAGCCCGAGCGCCTTCTGGTCGAGCTGCGCGATGTAGCGGCTGATGACGCCGCGCTCCTCCAGCAGCTTCACGCGCCGGTGGCAGGGGGAGGCGGACAGGTTCACCAGCTCCGCGAGCGCCTGCATGGTGATCCGGCAGTCGCTCTGGAGCGCGGCGAGGATCTTGCGGTCGGTCGCGTCGAGCTCGGTCATTGGAATCTTTTGCTGAAACGGGGCGTCCTTCGCCCATTCCATACCAATCGTCTCGTCCTCAATGGTCAAGTTTGGCGCCCGACGCCTTAGGCTGTCTGGTAGCTTCATGTCACTTCGGCGCGCCGTGGCGGGCTCCCTCCGCTGCGGCGCGACCCCTTTGTGAAAGGCCGCCATGACCGACCCGCGCCTTCCCGCCCTCTCGGCGCTCGAACGCAAGGTGCTGTGGCTGGCCACCTGGACCATCCACAACGCGAATCATCTGCGCGAGCATGCGGACGGGCTGAAGGTCGGCGGCCACCAGGCCTCGTCGGCCTCGCTCGCGACCATCATGACGGCGCTCTATTTCGCGATCCTGCGGCCGGAGGACCGCGTCGCGGTGAAGCCGCACGCGAGCCCGAACTTCCACGCCATCCAGTATCTGTTCGGCCTGCAGAGCCGCGAGAAGCTCGAGAACTTCCGCGGGTTCAAGGGCGCGCAGTCCTATCCGTCGCGCTCCAAGGATGTCGACGACGTCGACTTCTCGACCGGCTCCGTCGGCCTCGGCGTCGCCCAGACGCTGTTCGCCTCGCTCGCGCAGGACTACCTCCGCGCCAGGGGTCTCGGGACGGACCGGCCGGAAGGCAAGATGATCGCCCTGCTCGGCGACGCCGAGATGGACGAGGGCAACATCTTCGAGGCGCTGCTCGAAGGCTGGAAGCACAACGTCCGCAACACGTGGTGGGTGGTCGACTACAACCGACAGAGCCTCGACGCCGTGGTGCGCGAGGGCCTCTGGGCGCGCTTCGAGGCGATGTTCCGCAACTTCGGCTGGGACGTCGTCATCCTGAAGCACGGCGCGCTGCAGCAGGAGGCGTTCGAAGAAACCGGCGGCGACAGGCTGCGCCAGTGGATCGACGACTGCCCGAACCAGGACTACGCGGCGCTGACGTTCCAGGGCGGCGCGGCGTGGCGCAAGCGCCTGACGATCGACCTTGGCGAGACCGGTCCGACCGCCGAGCTGATCGCCCGGCGCGACGACGCCGCGCTGGCCGAACTGATGTGCAATCTTGGCGGCCACGACATGGCCTCGATCCTGGAGGCCTTCGAGGCGGCGCGGGCGCATGACCGGCCGGTCTGCTTCATCGCTTACACCACCAAGGGCTTCGCGTTGCCGCTGGCCGGCCACAAGGATAACCACGCCGGCCTGATGACGCCCGCGCAGACCGACGTGCTGCGCAAGGCCATGAAGATCCGAGAGGGCCGCGAGTGGGACCGGTTCGAGGGCCTCGACCAGTCCGCCGCCGAGCTTCAGGCCCTCATCGACGCCGCGCCCTTCGGCAAGGGCGGCCGGCGGCGCTTCGAGGCGCCCGCGATCGACGTGCCGGCGAAGCTCGCCTTCCCGGCGCAGCCGAGCATGTCGACCCAGCAGGGCTTTGGGCTGATCATGCACGAGCTCGCCAAGAGCGAAACCGCGCTCGCCGACCGCATCGTCACGACCTCGCCGGACGTCACGGTCTCGACCAATCTCGGCGCATGGGTGAACCGGCGCGGCCTGTTCGCCCGCAAGGAGATGGCCGACGTCTTCAAGGCGCAGCGCATCCCTTCAACCTTCAACTGGTCGTTCTCGCCATCCGGGCAGCATCTCGAGCTCGGCATCGCCGAGATGAACCTGTTCACCGCGCTTTCGGCTCTCGGCCTG
>CABHPB010000117.1 GCA_902168115.1 uncultured Methylopila sp.
GTGATGCGCGATCCACAGAGACGTCCCAAACGAGACAAGGCGTCAGCTTGAAAAGCTCGACCGAAGCGGGCCAAGACTGAGCCATGGCGCGCGAGATCGTTCTCGATACGGAAACCACCGGCTTCGAGCCGCATCTCGGCCACCGGCTGGTCGAACTGGCCTGCCTGGAGATCGAGGACTTCATCCCGACCGGGCGCAGCTTCCACGTCTATATCGACCCCTGCCGCGACATGCCGGTCGAGGCCGAGCGGGTCCACGGCCTGTCCGAGGCTTTCCTGCGCGGCAAGCCGAAGTTCGAGGCGGCCGAGGTGGTCGACGCCTTCCTCGAGTTCGTCGGCGATGCGCCGATCGTCGCGCACAACGCCGGCTTCGACCGCGCCTTCGTCAACTGGGAGCTCAGCTGCATCCACCGGCCGGGCATTCCCGAGGACCGCTGGGTCGACACGCTGGCGCTGGCCAAGCATCGCTTCCCGGGGATGCACAACTCCCTGGACGCGCTCTGCAAGCGCTTCAAGATCTCGCTCTCCGAACGCGAGAAGCACGGGGCCTTGATCGACGCCAAGCTGCTGGCCGCGGTCTATCTCGAGCTGAAGGGCGGCCGCGAACGGCGCCTGGAGCTGACCTCGGCGGAGATGGTCACGGCGGTCGCCGCGGCGAAGCAGAACGCCTATTCCGCCCGCCCCCGCCCGCTCGCGCCGCGCTCGACCGAGGCCGAACGCGAGCTGCACGCGGCCTTCATCCGCAAGGTCGTGAAGAGCGACGAGCTCTGGAGCAAGTACGGGCTCGAGCCCGTCGCGGAAGCTTAGGCGAGCCGGAATCGCGGGCGCTGGACCGGCAGACCGGGGACCTCGGCCCGGGTCCGATAGAGCACCGAGGTCTCCTGCTCCGGCAGCTTGCCCTCGGCCAGCGCCATCGCGGTCTCTGGGCTGACCGTCGTCACATAGAGGTCGCGGCCGTCCGCGCCGCCGAAGAAGACGTTGGTCGCGGCCTGGGCCGGCAGCGCGAGCCGCCGGTCGATCGCGCCGTCCGGAGTCAGCCGCAGCAGCTCGCCGGAGCTGAAGCCGCTGATCCAGACTCCGCCCTCGACGTCGAGCGCCATCCCGTCGCAGTCCGGCTTCTCCAGCAGCATGGTCCGCGCGCCGAGCGTCCCGTCCGCCGCGACCTCGTAGACGAAGACGCCGTGGAAGCTCTCGTTGTGATAGAGCCTGCGGCCGTCCGGGCTGAGGCTGAGGCCGTTCGAGAAGACGAGGTTATCGGCCACCGCGGTGAGCCGGCGTTCGGCGTCGAGCCGGTAGAGCGTCGCCGGGCCGGGCTTCTCGCCACGCTCGATCGCCGGCAGGTCGACCGTGCCGAAATAGATCCCGCCGGCGCCGTCGGAAGTCATCTCGTTGACGCCGACCAGCGGCCGCCCGTCGACGGCGTCGATCAGCCAGCCAGCCTTGTCGCTGGCCGGATCGAACCAGGCGATCCCGCCGGGGCCGGAGCTCAGCATGCAGCCGTCGGCGTTCATCAGCAGGGCGGCGAGATAGGGCGTGCCTTGCCGCCAGGCCGCGCCGCCGCCGTCCGCCAGCCGTCGCACCTCGCCTTTGATCACGTCGGTGGTCCAGGCGGTCTCGCCGTCCACGAACAGGCCTTCCAGATACAGGC
>CABHPB010000118.1 GCA_902168115.1 uncultured Methylopila sp.
ATTCTAGACGGCGTGAACTGGGTGCGCTCGCGCGCGGCCGAGAAGTTCGGCGTGAACTCGACCCCGACCTTCTTCATCAACGGCAAGATCCAGCGCGGCGCCGTCAGCTTCGAGGACTTCAAGAAGATCATCGACCCGATGGTCGACAAGAAGGCGTAAAAGGCGCGATCCTCGCAGGCCGAAGGCTCAGCGAATCCAGTGGATAGCGAGTCTTCGCCGGAGCCCGGCGGGAGCACGGGCGGCTAGATTGCGCCCATGAACTTCACGCGCCTCCGACTCGCAGGCTTCAAGACCTTCGTCGACGCCGTCGACGCTCCGATCGAGCCGGGCCTGACCGGGATCGTCGGGCCGAACGGCTGCGGCAAGTCGAACCTCGTCGAGGCGATGCGCTGGGTGATGGGCGAGAGCTCGTTCAAGAGCCTGCGTGCCTCCGGCATGGACGACGTGATCTTCGCCGGCTCCACCAGCCGCCCGGCGCGCAACCACGCCGAGGTCTCGCTCACCCTCGACAATTCCGCAGGCCTCGCCCCGGCGCCGTTCCAGAACGCGGCCGAGATCGAGGTCAGCCGCAAGATCTCGCGCGGCCTCGGCTCCAGCTACCGGGTCAACGGTCGCGAGGTGCGGGCGCGCGACGTCCAGCTGCTGTTCGCCGACGCCTCTTCCGGCGCGCGCTCGCCCTCGATGGTGGGACAGGGCCGGGTCGGCGAGATCATCAACGCAAGGCCGGACCAGCGCCGCCGCATCCTCGAGGAAGCCGCCGGCATCGCCGGTCTGCACGCCCGTCGGCGCGAGGCCGAGCAGCGGCTCGAGGGCGCCGAGCAGAATCTGGCGCGCGTCGAGGACGTGCTCATAAAGCTCGCCGAACGCGCCGAACAGCTGAGGAAGCAGGCCCGCTCCGCCGAGCGCTACCGGCTGCTGACCGAAGAGATCCGGCAGGCCGAAGGTTTTCTGCTGATCGCCCGCCATCGCGCCGAAGCCGAAGGGGTCGCGGCGGCCGAAGCCGCGGAAGGCCGGGCGCTCGCCGGCGTCGCGGAGGCGACC
>CABHPB010000119.1 GCA_902168115.1 uncultured Methylopila sp.
GAGTAGACGAGGGAGTGGGTGACCTGCTCCTTCGCCTTGCGGTAGAGGCGCGAGCGCTGGCCGCGGTAGCCGCTGGCGCGCTCGAGGGTCGTACGGCGCTTCTTCTGGGCGTTGACCGCCCGCTTCACGCGTGCCACGTGATGCTCCTTGCAGTTCGGGGCTCAGGGGTGAGCCGGTCGGTGGCGGGTTCCGCCACCTGCCGGGTCACTTGCCGAGCAGCTTCTTGATGGTCTTGACGTCGGCGGGCGAGACCACCTGGTCCTGGGCGAGGCGGCGCTTGCGCTTGGTGGCCTTGTGCTCGAGCAGGTGTCGAGCGTTGGCCTGCTCGCGCATGACCTTCCCGGTACCCGTGATGCGGAAGCGCTTCTTGGCACCCGAGTGCGTCTTGTTCTTCGGCATGACTGCCGTCTCTCCTTGTGTCCGGTCAGCCGCCTCGCGGCGGCCGACGTGTTCGGGTCCTGGCCGGTGGGCCCGGACCCCGAGCAGGGTCGGTCTGTGCTGCCGGCCGTCAGCCGGCCTTGCCTCGCGGTGCCGGCTTGGGCGCCGGGCGCGGGGCGCTCGGCTTGGGCGCGGCAGGCCTGGGGGCCGCCGGCTTGGCGGCGGACGCCGGCGCGGACGGAGCCGCGGGTGCCGGACGAGGAGTGGCCGGGCGCGGGGCGGCAGGCTTCGAGTCCGCCGCCGGGCGGGCAGCGGTACGCGGTGCCGTGGCCGGACGCGGCGCGGGCGCCGAGCGCGGGGCGGCAGCCTTCGGCGCGGGCGCGGCCTTCGGCGCCGGAGCAGCCTTGGGCGCGGGCGCCTCCTCGACCGGAGCCTCGACGGGCGCCTCGACCGACACGGCCTCCTCGGCGGGGGCCGGGGTGGCCTCGACGGCCGCGGCCTCGATGGCCTCGGCGACCTCGGGCGCGTCGACGTCGTCGCCCTCCGGGCCGTCGACCGTGCGCGCCGCGGCGCGCTGGGCGGACTTCGTCAGCCGGGGCTCGGCCTCCTGCGCCCGCTTGCGCTGCTCGCTCTTGGCGTCGGCCTTCTTCTTCACCGGGCCGAGCACCATGGTCATGTTGCGGCCGTCCTGCTTCGGCATCGACTCCACGAAGCCGAGCTCCGCGACGTCGTCCGCGAGACGCTGGAGCAGACGCACGCCCATCTCGGGGCGCGACTGCTCACGGCCGCGGAACATGATCATGACCTTGACCTTGTCGCCGGCGGCGAGGAAGCGCTCGACGTGGCCCTTCTTGGTGCCGTAGTCGTGCGGGTCGATCTTCAGGCGGAAGCGGATCTCCTTGAGGACCGTGTTCGCCTGGTTGCGCCGCGCCTCACGCGCCTTCATGTCGGACTCGTACTTGAACTTGCCGAAGTCCATGAGCTTGGCGACGGGGGGCCGGGCGTCCGGGGCGACCTCGACGAGGTCGAGGTCCGCGTCCTGGGCAAGGCTCAGGGCAACCTCGGTGCGGACGACGCCGACCTGCTCCCCGCCGGGACCGATGAGTCGGACCTCGGGGACGCGGATCCGATCGTTGATGCGAGGCTCGCTGATGTGATGCTCCTAGGAAGTCGTCGGTAGACC
>CABHPB010000120.1 GCA_902168115.1 uncultured Methylopila sp.
CGCTTGTCCTCGCGGCTCTCGACCTGACGCGAGAGCTGGGACAGCGCGATGATCGGCACGGCGAGCTCCTTCGCGAGCGCCTTCATGCCGGTGGTGATCTCGGTCATCTCCTGCACGCGGTTGTCGCCCTTCTTGGACGAGCCGGAGAGCAGCTGCAGGTAGTCGACGACGAGCAGGTCGAGGCCCTTGGAGCGCTTGAGGCGCCGGGCGCGGGCGGCGAGCTGGGCGATCGAGATGCCGCCGGTCTCGTCGATGAACAGCGGCGAGCGCTGCATCTCGCCGACGGCCTCGGTCAGCTTGAAGAACTCGCTCTCGGTGATCGCGCCGCGCCGGATCTTCGACGACGAGATCTCGGCCTGCTCGGCGATGATGCGGGTGGCGAGCTGCTCGGCCGACATTTCGAGCGAGAAGAAGCCGACGATCCCGCCATTCACGGTCTTGGTGCGTCCGTCCGGCTGCACCTCGCCGCGATAGGCTTTCGCGATGTTGTAGGCGATGTTGGTCGCGAGCGAGGTCTTGCCCATCGCCGGGCGGCCGGCGAGCACGATGAGGTCGGAGGCCTGCAGCCCGCCCATCAGCTTGTCGAGGTCGTGGAGGCCGGTGGCGACTCCGGACAGGCCGCCGTCGCGCTTGTATGCCGCCGCCGCCATGTCGACCGCGGTGGTGAGCGCGTTGGCGAAGGTCTGGAAGCCGCCGTCGTAGCGGCCGGTCTCGGCGAGCGAAAACAGTTTTCGTTCGGCGTCTTCGATCTGGTCGCGGGGGGTGGCGTCGACCGGCGCGTCATAGGCGACGTTGACGACGTCCTCGCCGATTCCGATCAGCGCGCGGCGCAGCGCGAGGTCGTAGATCGTGCGGCCGTAATCCTCGGCGTTGAGCACGGTCGTGGCCTCGGCCGCAAGGCGCGCGAGATACTGCGGCACCGTCATGCCGCCGAGGTCGATGTCGGTCGGAAGGAACGTCTTGATCGTGACCGGCGTCGCGGCCTTGCCGGCGCGCACGAGCGAAGACGCGATCTCATAGATCCGCGCGTGCAGCCCCTCGTAGAAATGCTCGG
>CABHPB010000121.1 GCA_902168115.1 uncultured Methylopila sp.
GTCCGACCGGCCGCCCTTTGGCGCCTGCACGGGACCCTGCTGAACCTCGGTGCGGGCATAGGCCAGCATCGCGCTGGCGAGCACGTCCTTGGCTTCCGCATGGGTCGGCACGCCGAAGCCCGGCACGTCGATGCCGATGATGCGGACGCCGTCGATCTCCTTCGGCAGGAGGCGTAGCGGCACGCCGGAGGCGGTCGGGACGCAGAGGTTCGTCACCACGATCGCGTCGTAGAGCGCGGGGTCCGCGAGCTTGAACACCGCCTCGCGGATGTCCTCGTAGAGTTTTCCCGTGACGAGCGTCTCGGAATTGAATGGGACGTATCCGACGGTCCGCTTCGCGCCATAAAAGTGCGAGGTGAAGGTGAGGCCGTAGACGCAGCAGGCGGAGCCAGACAGCACCGTCGCGGTGCGGCGCATCCGAAGGCCGACCCGAAGCGAGCCGAAGGCCGGGCACATCGACTGCGGCTGGTCGTGCGGGCCGACCGGATAGTCGCTCGCGTACTGGTCCAGAATCTCGGACTTGCCGGCCCTGGCGGCCGCCGCGCGCAGCTCGTCCTTGCCCGCGTGGCAGCCGAGCGCCGGGGCGGAGCCGCCCTGATCTCGGGGCGCGTCGGGTTCGGCCGGGCTGTGGGCGAGGTCGAGATCCATGCTCTCAGACCGCGTCGTAGACGACTTCGAGGGACGACTTTCTGAAGTCCACGCGCCCGCACATGTCCTCGAAGCTCGCGGGCTCGAGCACCACGCCGCGGCCGACCGCGTCGCCCTTGAAGAGGTTGAGCAGCGCGTCCTGGCTCAAGGGCGCGGGCCGCATCGGGGGAGCGTCGGCGACGTTCTGCGCGAGGCCTTCGAACAGCGGCGCCCAGCGCGAGCCGGCGCCGCCGATGATCTCGTAGGAGGCGCTCTTGCGGCGGATGTCGTCGTCGGCCGGGATCGAGGCCAGCACCGGAATGCCGACCTTGTCGGCGAAGGCCTGGGCCTCGCCGGTGCCGTCGTCCTTGTTCACGACGATGCCCGCGACCCCGACATTGCCGCCGAGCCGGCGGAAATAATCGACCGCCGAGCAGACATTGTTGGCGACATAGAGCGACTGCAGGTCGTTGGAGCCGACGACGATGACCTTCTGGCACATGTCGCGGGCGATCGGCAGGCCGAAGCCGCCGCACACCACGTCGCCGAGGAAGTCGAGCAGGACGAAGTCGAAGCCCCACTCGTGGAAGCCGAGCTTTTCGAGCAGCTCGAAGCCGTGGATGATGCCGCGGCCGCCGCAGCCGCGGCCGACCTCCGGCCCGCCGAGCTCCATCGCGAACACGCCGTCGCGCTTGAAACAGACGTCGCCGATCTCGACGTCCTCGCCCGCGAGCTTCTTCTTGGTCGAGGTCTCGATGATGGTCGGGCAGGCGCGCCCACCGAACAGCAGCGAGGTCGTGTCGCTCTTCGGGTCGCAGCCGATCAGCAGGACCTTTTTACCCTGCTGCGCCATCGAGTAGGAGAGGTTCGCAAGCGTAAACGACTTGCCGATGCCGCCCTTGCCGTAGATCGCGATGATCTGGGTGGCCTTCGTGGCGGGTTTTTCTTCTGTCGCCTGGGCGACGAGCGCGGCGAGGCGCGCTTCGGCGGTGCTCATGCCGTTCCCTTCCAGTCGAGAAGCATCTTCAGGCAGGACGGGTCTTCGAAAGCGGTGCGGTAGGCCTCGCCCGCGGACGCAGCCGGCGCGCGATGGGTGACGAGACCGTCGAGCGACAGGCGTCCCTCGGCCGCGAGCGCGTTGACGCTCGCAAGGTTGTCCGGCTTCCATTCGGCGGCGATGCGCAGCCGCGCCTCGCGCATGAAGGCGGGCGGGAAGGCGAAGGAAATCGGCGCCTCGTAAAAGCCCGCGAGCACGATCTCGCCGCACGCGCCGAGGCGCTGGACGAGCGTGTCGATCAACGCGGCGTCGCCGGAGGCGTCGCAGATCACGCGGTAATCGCGGCGGGGATCCTCGTCCGGGTCGACGACCTGGTAGCCCTCGGCGCCGGCGCGGCGAGCGGCGTTCTTTTCCCAAA
>CABHPB010000122.1 GCA_902168115.1 uncultured Methylopila sp.
TCGCGGAGGCGCGCAGCGACAGGCGCGGCTTGAACAGCCAGCGCACGAGCAGCGAGGCGGCGAGCGCGACAGCCAAGCCGAAGGCGACGGCGAAGCCGACGTCGGACCAGAACGAGGCGGGCGCGGGCGGCAGATGCAGCGCCCTCAGGCCCGCGAGCGGGTCATCGGGCTGCATCGAGACGCTCCAGCAGCGGCGCGACCTTTTCCGGCCCGGCCTCGGCGTCGACCTCGAGCGTCGGGACGCCGAGCGCGGCGAGGCGGTCGCGGCGCGGATCGCCCGCCGTCTCCCGCCGTCGGCCCGAAAGCCAGCCGGCGCGGCCGTCGCGGGACAGGAAGGCGTAGGCCCCGCGCGGCGCTTCCCTCTCGAAGGCGTCGGCGACCAGCAGGACGGTGAGCGAGATGCGCAGCCTCGCCGCCTTCACCACCTCGTCGAAGCGCTCGCCCGGCTCGTCGAGGCCGGTCGCGAGGATCAGGTGCCCGCCGCGCGGCAGCGCGCCGACGGCGGTCTCGAGCCTGTCGGCGAGCGGTGGATCGGCGCGGTCGACGTCTCCGAGCGCCTCGGCATGCGCGCGGGCCATGACGCCGACGACGACGTTCATGGCGCGCTCGCCGCCTTTGGGCCGCGCGAAGGCGGGCTCGCCGGCGGTGATCGCGAGCAGGCCGATGCGGCCGCCCTCCGCCGCCGCGCGCCAGCCGACCAGCGCCAGCGCCTCGGCGGCCGCGACGGACCGGAACGCGCGGCGGGTGCCGAACAGCATCGCCGGGCGGAAGTCTGCGACGAGCAGCACCGCGCGCTCGCGCTCGTCGCGGAAGGTTCGGGTGTGGAGCTCGCCGGTGCGGGCGGTCGCGTTCTTGTCGATGTGGCGGATGTCGTCGCCGTCGATCCAGAGCCGGACGTCGTCGATCTCGCTGCCGCGCCCGCGCCGGCGCGTGACGATGCCGCCCGGCCGCGCAGCCAGCCGCCGCGCGGTCGAGGACGGCGCGCGGCCGGTCAGGTGCCGCAGGCCGATCAGGCTTTGCGCGTCGAGATCGACGCCGGGGACGAATGCGGCTTCCAAGAGCCTGACCTCAGACCGGCCGCACGGCGTCGAGCAGCGGGCGGACGAGGTCGCGCGCGGTGCGGCCGTCCGCGGCGGCGCGCCAGGTCAGCACGAGTCGGTGGGCGAGCGTGTCAGCGGCGAGGTCAGCGACGTCGTCGGGCGTGACATGGTCGCGGCCGTGGAGATAGGCGCGCGCCTTGGCGGCGGCCGCGAGCGAGAGCGTGCCGCGCGGCGAGACCGGATATTCGATCGCGCGGCGCACCTCGGGGGCGGAGTCCGCGTCGCGCGTCGCCGCGACGATGCGCACGATGTAGTCCTTCAGCGCCGGGGCGAGATGGACGTTCGCGACGTCGCGCCGTGCGGTGCGGACCTCATCGGCGGAAAGCCTCAGCGGCATCGCCTCCTCGTGGCCCGCGGTTTCGCGCTCGACGAGGTCGAGGATCTTGCGCTCCGAGGCCGCGTCCGGAAGCCCGACGACGACATGCAGCAGGAAGCGGTCGAGCTGCGCCTCGGGCAACGGGAAGGTGCCTTCGTGCTCGATCGGGTTCTGGGTGGCGACCACCATGAAGGGGTCCGGCAGAGGATAGCTGTTCGAGCCGGCCGTCACCTGCCGCTCGGCCATCGCCTCGAGCAGCGCCGACTGCACCTTGGGCGGGGCGCGGTTGATCTCGTCGACCAGCACCAGCGAGTGGAAGATCGGCCCGGACAGGAACTCGAACCGCCCCTGGTCGGGCCGCCAGACGGTGGTGCCGGTGAGGTCGGCCGGCATGAGGTCCGGCGTGCACTGGATGCGCGCGAAGCTGGCGTCGAGGCCGGACGACAGGCGCTTCACCGCGCGGGTCTTGGCGAGCCCGGGCGCGCCCTCGATCAGCACATGGCCGCCGGTGAGCAGGCCGATCAGCAGCCGCTCGATCAGCCCGGAGGCGCCGATAAGGCCGGCGTCGAGGCCGCGCCGCAACTCGCCGATGCGTCCGCGCAAGGCCTCGTCGGCGGCTTCGCCGGCCGCGACCGGCGCCTTGTCCTGAACATTCATGGGGCCGGCGCCCACAGGGGCGCGCGCGTCCGGGGCGACTGGATCGCGATCCGCATCGATCCTCCCTTGGTCTTCTTCAAGCTCGGCCTCTTTCAGCAGGGCCTTGTCAGCGATCACGCCCAAAGTCTCCGCCTGCGTCAATCCTGCTTAACGCCCGGAAGGACCGAGCGCTTTGACGCATGGCGCCCCGGCGCGCCGGCCGCTCGACAGCGTCGCGTGGCACCTTATGTGCCTCGCGACGCCCGTTCCTGGGCAAATTCCCCGAAAGCCGGAGGCGAGCGGTGCGCATCGGAGTGATCGGACTCGGCCGCATGGGCGGCAACATCGTGCGGCGCCTGATGGACGCCGGCCACGACTGCGTCGTCTACGACGTGAGCGAGAAGGCGGTTCAGACGCTGGCCGGGGAGGGCGCGACGGGCAGCCGCTCGATCGCCGACATGGTCGCCAAGCTCGAGGCGCCCCGCGCGGTCTGGGTGATGCTGCCGGAAGGCAAGATCACCGCCGACGCGGTCTCGGCGCTCGCCGACGCGATGTCGGCCGACGACGTGATCATCGACGGCGGCAACTCCTTCTACAAGGACGACATCGCGCGCGGCGCGGCGCTCAAGGACAAGGGGATCCACTATGTCGACGTCGGCACGTCCGGCGGCGTCTGGGGGCGGGAACGCGGCTACTGCCTGATGATCGGCGGCGACAAGGCGGCCGTCGACCGGCTCGATCCGATCTTCAAGACGCTCGCGCCGGGCCGCGGCGACATTCCGGAAACCCCCAAGCGCGAGGGCCGCGACCCGCGCGTGCTCGAAGGCTACATGCATTGCGGCCCGACCGGCGCCGGCCACTTCGTGAAGATGGTCCACAACGGCATCGAGTACGGGCTGATGCAGGCCTACGCCGAGGGCTTCGACATCCTCAAGACCAAGGCGTCGAAGGAGCTGCCCGAGGACCGCCGGTTCGAGCTCGACGTCGCCGACATCGCCGAGGTCTGGCGGCGCGGCAGCGTGGTGTCGTCCTGGCTGCTCGACCTGACCGCCTCGGCGCTCGCCGGCGATCCGCAGCTCGACGCCTTCGAGGGCAGGGTGGCCGATTCCGGCGAGGGCCGCTGGACGATCGAGGCCGCGATCGAGGAGGCGGTGCCGGTCGACGTGCTGGCGGCGGCGCTGTTCGCGCGGTTCCGCTCGCGGCAGGACCACACTTACGCCGACCGCCTGCTCTCCGCCATGCGCTTCCAGTTCGGCGGCCACGCCGAGGCCAAGGGGCCGGAGAAGAAGGAAGTGAAGACGTAAGGGGCGGGGCTGGCGAGCTCACTCCGCCGGCTGCAAGGCCGGCCTGTTCTTCCGCCGTCGCCTCAGTCGATCGAGCAGCAGATAGATCGCCGGCGTCGTGTAGAGCGTGAGCGCCTGGCTCACGATCAGTCCGCCGACGATGGTGATGCCGAGCGGGCGCCTCAGCTCTGCGCCGGGGCCTTCGCCGAAGGCCAGCGGCATCGCGCCGAGCAGGGCGGCGAAGGTCGTCATCAGGATCGGCCGGAAGCGCACCCGCGCCGCCTCGATGATCGCCTGGCGGGGCGCAAGCCCGCGCGCGCGCTCCGCTTCCAGCGCGAAGTCGACGAGGATGATGCCGTTCTTCTTGACGAGGCCGATGAGCAGGATGACGCCGATCAGCGCGATCACCGTGAGCTCGTCCCCGACCGCGTTGAGCGCGAGCAGCGCGCCGAGGCCGGCCGGCGGCAGGGTCGACAGGATCGTCAGCGGGTGGATGTAGCTCTCGTAGAGCACCCCGAGCACGAGATAGATCACGAGCAGCGCGGCGAGGATGGTCATGCCCTGGCTGCCCGCGGCCTGCATCAGCTGCGCGGCGTCGCCCGCGAACTCGGAGTTGACCCCGTCCGGCAGGCGCAACTCGGCGACCGCGCGCTGGACCAGCTCCGTAGCCTCGCCGGCCGAGCCGCCCGGCGCGACGTCGTAGGTGATGGTGATCGACGGGTACTGGCCCTGATGGTTGACCACCAGCGGCGCGACCCCCCGCTTCATCGTGGCGACCGCGGAAAGCGGGATCTCGCTTCCGTCGCCGGCCGGAACGTGCAGCTTGAGCACGTCCTCGGAATCCCGCGCCGCCTCCGGGTCGGCCTCGATCACCACCCGATACTGGTTGCGGCGGCCGTAGATCACCGAGATCTGCCGCTGCGAGAAGGCGGTGTTCAGCGCGTCGTTGATCGCCTCGATCGTCACGCCGAGCCGTGAGGCGGTCTCCCGGTCGATGTCGATCTGCAGTTCGATGCCGTTGGCGTCGCGGTCGGTCGCGACGTCCCTCAGGGTCGGGATCTTCGACAGACGCTCGACGACCTTCGGCGCGGCGTCCTCCAGGCTGTCGAGGTTGCGCGACCAGAGGGTGAACTGGAATTGCGAGCGGCCTTCGCGGGCGCCTGCGCGAATCTCCTGCTGCGGCTGCAGGAAGACCCTGAGGCCGGGGATCTGAGACAGAGGTTTTCGCAGCCGCTCGACGATGGCGTCCGCGCCGGGGCGGTCGCCGTCCTTCAGCGCCACCTGAATGCGGCCCTGGTTCGACACGCCGCGTCCCCCACCGATCGACGGCGCGACGTCCCTGACCGCCGGGTCGGCGGCGATGATCGAGGCCGCCTTCTCCATGAGCTCCGACATCGCCGTGAAGGAGACGTCCGGAGCGGCCTCGGTGAAGGCGTTGAGCACCCCGACGTCGTCGCGCGGGAAGAAACCTTTTGGCGTCGCGATGTAGAGCTGCACCGACCAGACTGCGGCTCCCACCATCAGCGCCGCCATCAGCCACGGGACCCGCATGGCGAGCGCGAGCGAACGTGCGTAGCCGTCGGCAATGTGGTCGATCAGGCCGCGCCTGCGCTCGCGGCGCTCCGGCCGCAGCAACTGTCCGCAGATCATCGGCGTCACGGTTAGCGAGACCACGGTGGAGACAACGATGGCGAACACCAGCGTCATCGAGAATTCGTAGAACAGCCGGCCCGCGAGCCCGCCCATGAACAGCAGCGGGATGAAGGCTGCGATCAGCGAGACCGAGATCACCACCACGGTGAAGGCGATCTCCTTCGCGCCCGCGAGCGCCGCCTCCATCGGAGCCATGCCCTTTTCGAGGTTCCGGTAGGCGTTTTCGATCATGACGATGGCGTCGTCGACGACGAAGCCGACCGCGACCGCGAGCGCCATCAGCGAGAGGTTGTCGATCGAGAAGCCGAGCGCCCACATGCCCGCGAAGGAGCCGGCGAGCGCGAGCGGCACGGTGACGCCGGCGGCGAAGGTCGGCGCGAGCCGCTTCAGGAAGGCGAACACGACCGCCATCACCAGCGCGATCGATATCAGCAGCGTGACCTGCATGTCCGCGACGCTCGCGCGGATGGTCGTCGTGCGGTCGACGAGCACGGTGACGTCGATCCCGGCGGGGATCCAGCGGGAGATTTCCGGCAGCAGCGCCTTCACGCCGTCGACCGTGTCGAGCACGTTGGCGGCGGGCTGCTTGGTGATGTTGACCAGCACCGCGGGCTTGCCGTTGAACCAGCCTGCGGTGCGCGCGTTGCGCGAGCCGGGCGCGAGCTCCGCGACGTCGCCGAGCCGGACCGTCACGCCGTTCGCGGCCCGCACCACGATGTCCTTGTAGCGCTCCGGATCGGAGCCGAGCTCGCTGTCGAGCGCGATGGCGAGACGACGGTCGCCGGACGAGACGGCGCCCGCCGGCGCGAGCACGTTGGCCCCCGCGATGGCGAGGCGCACGTCGTCGATCGACAGGCCCATGGCCGCAAGCCGGGCGGTATCGAGCCGCACCCGCACCGCCGGCTGCTCGGCGCCCGCGACGTTGACTTCGCCGACGCCGGCGACCTGGCTCAGCCGCTGGACGAGCACGCTGTCGGCCGCGTCGTAGATGCGCGTGTTCGGCAGCGAGTCCGAGGTCAGCGCCAGCACCATCACCGGCAGGGACGCCGGGTTGATCTTGCGGAAGGTCGGCAGGTTGGGGATGTCGGAGGGTAGGTCCGCCTGCGCGGCGTTCAGCGCCGCCTGCACGTCGCGCGCGGCGTCGTCGATGTTGCGGCCGAGGTCGAACTGGACCGCGATGCGCGTCGCGCCGAGCGAGGAGGCGGAGGTCAGCTCCGTGACGCCCGCGATCGCGCCGAGCGTACGCTCGAGCGGCGCCGCGACGGTCGCCGCCATCACCTCGGGCGAAGCGCCCGGCCGGCTCGCCTGCACGAAGATCGCCGGGAACTCGATGTTCGGCAGCGAGGCGACCGGCAGCCGGACATAGGCGGCGAAGCCGACCAGCACGAGGCCGATCGCGAGCAGGGTGGTGCCGATCGGCCGGCGGATGAAGGGGGCGGAGAGGGACACCTACCGCCGCCCCCGCAGGAGAGGCGCGATCCCTCCCCTTGCAAAGG
>CABHPB010000123.1 GCA_902168115.1 uncultured Methylopila sp.
CGCGGCGCCCGCGACGCGGATCCGATCGAGACCCGCCGGGGACTGCCGGGCGATCCCGCGGGCGCCGCGAGCCGCTATATCGAGGCCGCGGTCGACGGCGTGCTGGTCGGCTGCCTCTACGCCCCGAACGGCAATCCGGCGCCCGGCCAAAAGTTCGACGAAAAGCTCGCATGGTTCGAGCGGCTTAGCGCCCATGCCGAGGCGCTGCTCGCGGCCGACGTGCCGGTCGCGCTTGTCGGCGACTTCAACGTCATTCCGAACGACCTCGACGTCTACAAGTCGGAGCGCTGGATCAACGACGCGCTGTTCCGCCGCGAGGTCCGCGACGCCTTCGACGCGCTGCTCGCGCAGGGCTGGACGGACGCGCTACGCAAGCTCCACCCGAAGATGCGTATCTACACATTCTGGGATTATTTGCGGAACGCGTGGGGTCGCGACGCCGGCCTGCGGATCGACCACTTGCTGCTGAGCCCGCGGCTCGCCCCGCGCCTCAAGCGCGCGGGCGTCGACCGGGACGTGCGCGGGCGGGAAAAGGCGAGCGACCATGCGCCTGCCTGGGTCGAGCTTGCGTCCGAAAAGCCGAAGGCGCGCGCGAAACGGCGCGCGTGAGGCGGTCGCCGCATCCGTTCGGACGCGGCGACGCCGTCCGGGTCAGCCCTGGACGATGCTCTCGTTGAGCTTCAGGTCGACAGTGCGGACCGTCTTCTCGATCTCGTCATGCGGCATGCCGAGCTCGTGCGAGATCAGCGCGATCAGCATGTCGACGCGCTCCACGAAGGGCGCGCCGCTCGCGATGGCCCGCGCCGCCGAGGAGGGCTTTCCAAGGCTCTCGGCCGCCTTGGCGTATTTCTCGAACGGCACCTGATCCTCGGGATCGGCGCCGAGCTTCCGGATGATGCCGTCGACATGCTGGTAGATCGAGCGCGACTTGTCGATGTCGCCATGGACGGCGTCGCGGATCGGCTGCGGCTCGGTTGGCGTCACGCTGCGGTAGTTGCCGGTCATGAGCATCGACCACTTTGCGAAGGGCACGAACAGCGAGTCGAACACGCGCAGCTTCACCGGCACGTCCTGGCCGTCTAGCCGCACGGCGTCGATGTCGGCCTCGAGCTCGCGCAGGATCGCGTTGGACTTCTCGTCCTCGAAGGGCGCGGCCTTGAAGTTGGTGGGCAGGCCGACGAACAGCACGTTCGGGCCGGCGTCCGGCGGGCGGACCGCCTGCGGGTCCGGCGAACAGAGCGACATCATGCCCGGCTCGAAGCGGTCCCACACC
>CABHPB010000124.1 GCA_902168115.1 uncultured Methylopila sp.
GCCTGTCTCGTGGGCTCGGAGATGTGTATAAGAGACAGCCCCTTTGCAAGGGGAGGGATGGCGTCATCGTCGCGCCAGCCCCTGTCACCGTGCGCCCTCGGCGCGCTGTTGCGGCTTCGCCTCCGCGTCGCCGCCGGCGCCGGGCGCCTCGTCCTGCGGGTCGCTGCCGGCGCCGGGCGCGCCCACGGCGACCTTCGATCCGTTGCGCAGCCGCGTGAAACCGGTCGTCACCACCTGGTCGCCCGCCTCGACGCCGGAGGCGATCACCGCCAGCGCCGCGTCCTGCCGCGTCACCGTCACCGGCCGCTGCTCCACGGTCGCGCCGTCCTTCACCCGGAACACGAACGGGCCGTCCGGGCCCTGCTGCACGGCCGGTCCCGGCACGGTCACGACGTCGTTCAGGATGTCGACCGCGACGCGGATCGTCGTGAACTGGCCGGGCCAGAGCGCGAGCTCGGCGTTCGGAAAGCTCGCCTTCAGCTTCACGGTGCCGGTGGTCTGGTCGACCTGGTTGTCGAGCACCTCCAGCTTGCCGCGGTCCAGCACGGCGGCCCCGTCGCCGCTCAGCGCCTCGACCGAGACCGGCCCGCGCGACATCGCCTTCGTGATCGCCGCGATGTTCTGCTGGGGCAGGGTGAACTGCGCGGAGATCGGCTGGAGCTGGGTGATGGTGACGATGCCGGTGGTTTCCCCGGCAGTGACGTAGTTGCCCTGGTCGACGCCGCGTACGCCGGTTCGCCCGGAGAGCGGCGCGCGAACGACGGTGCGGTCGAGCGTGGTCTTGGCCTGGTCGATCAGCGCGCCGTAGTAGCGGACCTGCGCCTGCAGCTGGTCGATCGTCGACTTCGCCGTGTCGGCCTGCTGCTGGGTGCCGAAGTCGTTCTTGGCGAGGCGCGAATAGCGCTCGTAGTCGCGCTTGGCGTTGGCGAGCTGCGCCTCGTACTGCGCCTTCTGCGCGACCGCCTGGTCGTATTGCGCCTGATAGGTCGCCGGATCGATGCGGGCGAGCACGTCGCCGGCCTTGACGTCCTGACCCTCGCGGAACGCGACCTCGACCAGCGTCCCCTCGACCTGGGGGCGGACCGTCACCGTGTTCGGCGCCTGGAAGGAACCGACGCCGTCGAGGAACACCGGCACGTCCTTGCGCTCGGCCTTGGCCGCGATCACCGGCACGGCCGCGTCGGGCGCGCCGCCACGCCTGCGGCCGCCGCGGTTGGGCTGTCCGCCGGACCCGGCGTCCTTCGACGCGGACAGGAACGGCGGCGGCCAGAACGGCGCGGGCGGCGGCCAATAGCGCCAGGCGGCGACGCCGGCCGCGACGAGCAGAGCCAGGACGACGAAACGCTTCATCGGGCGGCGACCTTCGGAACGTTGAAGGCGGGCAGCGGATCGCCGCCGGCCGGCCTTCCGCCCGCGGCCCAGCCGCCGCCGAGCGCCTCGAACATGGAGACCAGCGCCTGGAAGCGCAGCAGGCGGGCGTTGGCGAGCGCGTCCTGCGCGTTGAACAGCGTCTGCTGCGTGTTCAGAACCGTCACGATGTCGACCGCGCCCTCCTTCAGCTGCGCCTGCGCGATGTCATAGGCCTCGCGCGCGCTCTTCACGGCGGCCTCCTGCAGCCGCACCTGCTCGGCGGTCTTACGCACGCTGATCAGGGCGTTCTCGACATCCACGAAGGACTGCACCGTCGCCTTGCGGTAGGCGAACAGGTTTTCGCGGTACTGGCCCTTGGCGAGGTCGAGATTGCCGGGCAGCGACTGGTCGAGGATGGGCTGGGTTAGGCCGCCCGCGATCTGGTAGGCGAAGGCGCTACCGGAGACCAGCGAGCGCAGCGCCGTGCTCTCGAAGCCGCCCTGCGCGGTCAGGTCGATCGAGGGCAGAAACTCGGCGCGGGCGGAGGTGATGTCGGCGTCGCTGGCGGCGAGCGTCGCCTCGGCCTGCCGGACGTCCGGCCGGCGCACCAGAAGCGCCGACGGCAGTCCCGGCGAGACCTTCGGGATCTTCAGCGCGGTGAGCCGGCCGCCCTTGATGTCGACGCGGATCGGCGGGCGGCCGACGAGCAGCGCGATGGCCGTCTCGTTGGTGCGGATCTCCTGCTCGATCGGCGGGATCGCGGCGCGCTGCTGGTCGAGGATCGCGCGCTGCTGGGCCCGATCGAGGGCCGAGGCGGTGCCGACGTCGACCCGCGCCTGGATGGCGTTCAGGATGGTCTGGGCCGACTTCACGTTTCCGCGGGCGATCGACAGCCGCTCCTGCGAGGACAGCAGTGCGAAATAGGTGTTGGCGATGTTCGTCTGGACCGAGAGCGCGACGACCTCCTCGTCGAAGCGGGCGGCGACCGCCGAGGCCTGCGCGGAGCGAACGGACGAGCGGTTCTTGCCCCAGAAATCGAGCTCGTAGCTGGCGTTGAGGCCGAGCTGGTAGCTGCCCTGCAGCTTGTCGGTCCGGGCGTTCGGCGCGCCGGTCGCCTGCGCGGTGCCGTCGACGACGGGGATCAGGGTTGCGCCGTTGATGCGGACCTGCGCGTCGGCCTGCTCGATCCGCGCCTTTGCGGCGCCGATGTCCTGGTTCACGCGCCCGGCCTCAAGGATGAGCCTGGTCAGCTCGGTCGAGCCGAAACCGCGCCACCATTCGGGCGTCGGCCAGGCGGCCTTGGGAGCGGCCACATCCTTCCAGCGAGCGGGCGTGTCGACGCCCAGCGCCGGCCGGTCCCACTTGTCCGCGCAACCCGAGAGGCTCAGGCCGCAGATCGCCGCCGCGGCCAGCCGCCGCCCCCTGATCCGACCCTGCAATGCCGATGCCTCTGTCACTCGCACGCGCCGACGAACTCTCGCATGAAGGGCAATCAGCCGCCATTGCGGCCGCGCGACACCGGATGGCGAGACGGCCTCAGCTTTCCACGCCCGGATCGCGGCTTATCTGCGGCGGCGCGGTAAACGAGATCACTGGAACAGTGAACGGAGAAGCTCGATCGTCACCATCGGCGCGCCGGCGCCGGCGCCGGCGATGTGGCGCGCCGGCGCGTCGGGCTCGCCGAGATTGTCGACGACGATCGCCGCGCCGTCGAACCTCTGGTCGTCGCTGTAGAAGCTCGGCGTCACCACGCACCTGATTCCGGCGGCCCGCGCGGATTTCAGACCGTGCAGCGTGTCCTCGAGCGCGACCGCTTCGCTGGCGTCGACGCCCAGTCGTTCAAGCGCCAGGAGGTAGATGTCCGGCGCCGGCTTCTTGGCAGCCGCCTCGTCGCCGGCCGCGATCACGTCAAACAGCGCAGGGCCGTCGGGGCCGAGCGTCGCGGTCAACAGCGCCTCGACGTTCCTTGCGCTGGTGGTCGTCGCGATGGCGAGCTTGAGGCCGGCGGCGCGCGCCTGATGGATCAGCCGCTCGACGCCGGGACGCAGCGTCACCGCGCCCTCGCGCACGAAGGCGGCGTAGCGACGGTTCTTGGCGGCGTGGAGCTCGTCGAGACGGTCGAAGCCGCGCTCGGCCTCGTCCGGTCCGTCGAACTCGATGAAATGCAGCAGCCGTTCTTTGCCGCCCATCACGTGCAGCAGGCGCCGATAGGTCGGCTGGTCCCACTCCCACGGCAGGTCGAACTCGCGGAAGGTGGCGTTCAGGGCGGCGCGGTGGGTCTCCTCGGTCTCGGCGAGCGTGCCGTCGACGTCGAAGATCAGCGCCTTGAGCACCATCAGGCGGCGCGTTTCGAGAGCGCCGCGTCGGCCGAGGCGCGGATGGCCGCGATGTGCCGCGCATAGTGGTCGGGGCCGTCCTTGAAGACGGCGTTGCCGGCGACGAAGGCGTCCGCGCCCGCCGCGGCGCACTGCGCGGCCGTCTCGGGCCCGACGCCGCCATCGACCTGGATGTGGATCGGACGGTCGCCGATCATCCGGCGCACGCGCGAGATCTTCTCGAGCGCCTCGGGAATGAAGGACTGGCCCCCAAAACCCGGATTGACCGTCATGACGAGGACCAGGTCGACCTTGTCGAGCGTATACTCGACGACGCTCTCGGGCGTCGCCGGGTTGATCGCCACGCCCGCCTTCTTGCCGAGCGAGCGGATCAGCTGCAGCGAGCGGTCGAGATGCGGCCCGGCCTCGGCGTGGACGGTGAGCCGGTCGCAGCCGGCCTTGGCGAAGGCCTCGAGGTAGGGGTCGGCCGGCGCGATCATCAGGTGGCAGTCGAACAGCGCGTCGGTCCAGCGCCGCAGCCGCTTCACGACCTCCGGGCCGAAGGTGATGTTCGGCACGAAATGCCCGTCCATCACGTCGAGGTGCACCCAGTCGCCGCCTGCGGCGATGACGTCGCGGGTCTCCTCGCCGAGCCGGGAGAAGTCGGACGACAGGATCGAGGGGGCGATGACGGCGGAGCGATCAGGCATTGTCGGCGTTCACGGCGTGGGCATGTTGCGGCGCCGCATCCTGTTAGACCTTCGGACGCGCCGCGTACAGCCCTCCCGCGCGCCCGCTACTCGGCCCGGCGCTTCCTCTCCACGAGATTGAGGATCATCGGCGTCAGGATCAGCTGCATCGCAAGGTCCAGCTTGCCGCCGGGGATCACGATCGAGTTCGCCCGCGACATGAAACTCCAGGAGATCATCGAGAGCAGGTACGGGAAGTCGATGCCGTGCGGGTCCCGGAAGCGGATCACCACCATCGACTCCTCGGCGGTCGGGATGGTCCGGGAGATGAAGGGGTTCGACGTGTCGACCGTCGGGATGCGCTGGAAGTTGATGTCCGTCGTCGTGAACTGCGGGCAGATGTATTTCACGTAGTCCGGCATGCGCCGCAGGATCGTCTGGGTGACGTCCTCCTGCGCGTAGCCGCGGTCGTTCTTGTCGCGGTGGATCTTCTGGACCCATTCGAGGTTGATGACCGGCACGACGCCGATCTTGAGATCGGCGTACTGGGCGATGTTGAGCCCGTCGCCGATCACCGCGCCGTGCAGCCCCTCGTAGAACAGCACGTCGGTCGGCGAGGGGAGGTCCTCCCAGCCGGTGAAGCTGCCCATCGGCAGGCCGAAATGCTGCGAGGCCGCGAGGTCGTGGACGTAGTGGCGCGTCTTCCCCGTGCCGCCCTCGGAATAGGAGCGAAAGACCTCCTCGAGCTCCTCGAGCAGGTTCCCGTCATGGCCGAAATGCGAGAAGTGGTGGTTCCCGCGCCGCGCCTCGTCGTCCGCGTGGCGGCGCATCGACTCGCGGTCGAAGCGATGGAAGGCGTCGCCCTCGACGAAGGCGGCGGCGATCTTCTCGCGCCGGAAAATCTGCTCGAAGGTCGTGCGCACGGAGGTCGTGCCCGAGCCCGACGAGCCTGTGACCGAGATGATCGGATGCCGGATCGACATCTTCCGGTCAGGCCAGGAACAGCCCGCGCTTGGCGAAGAGCGGCGAGGACGCGCCCTTGCCAGCGGGCTTGACCAGGTGTTCGCCGAACCGCTCGACTTCCTCGGCCGAGCCGGCCACGAGCGGGCAGCGCGCATGGAGCTTCGACGGGACGATGTCGAGGATGCGCGTCTTGCCGTCGGTCGCCGCGCCGCCGGCCTGCTCGCAGACGAAGGCGATCGGGTTGCACTCGTAGACGAGGCGCAGGCGGCCCTGGCCATAGCCCTCGCGCTCGTCGCCGGGGTAGAGATACACACCGCCGCGGATCAGGATGCGGAACACGTCCGCGACCAGCGAGCCGACCCAGCGCATGTTGAAGTTCTTCCCCCGCGGCCCGGTCTCGCCGGCGAGGCAGTCGTCGATGTAGCTGCGCGTCGCCGCGTCCCAGTGCCGGACGTTCGAGGCGTTGATCGCGTATTCCCTGGTCTTCTCGGCGATCTTCACGTCCGCATGGGTCCGCAGGAATTTGTCGGACTGCCGTTCCAGCATGAAGATCTGCGTGCCTTCGCCGACCGTCAGCACCAGCGCCGTCGCCGGCCCGTAGACGATGAAGCCGGCCGCGAGCTGGGCCGAGCCCGGCTGCAGGAAGGTGTCCTCGCCGACGTTCGGCAGCACGCCGAACAGGGTGCCGATCGACACGTTGGTCTCGATGTTGGACGAACCGTCGAGCGGGTCCGTCGCGACCGCGAGCGGAGCGTCAGCGTCGAGCACGGCGACGTCGTCCGCCTCTTCCGAGCCGACGCGCGCGACCGGCGCGCCTCTCAGCGCCTCGATCGTCATCTCGTGGGTGCGCAGGTCGAGCGCCTTCTGGGTGTCGCCGCCGGCGTTGTCGCCGATCGCCGCGGCCATGTTCCCCTCGAGCGCGCCGCGCCCGACGATGGCCGCGATCGCACGGCCCGCCTCGCACATGGCGAGGATCGTCTTCGCCACGCCGCCACGTCCGGCGTCCCCGCCCGCCCACTGGTCGAGATAGGCCTCGAGAGTCAACAGCTCGGCCAAAGGCGCGTCTCCCGTTTTTCGTCTTCTTGTGGCGCGGATCATGCCCCGCCGCGACGCCTGCATACAGCGCAGATTATCCCCATGCGACGCAACAGATTGTCGTAAGCCCGGATTGCTCAGGAAAGCCAAAACCACTAAAGCCTGCCTTCAGGATGTCTGAAGAGCTGATCCGTTCGCTGACCGTCAAGCAGCTGCGCGCGCTGGCCGCCGTTGCGGACACCGGCGCCGTGAGCGCGGCCGCGCGCCGGCTCGGCGTGACGCCGCCTGCGGTCACCATGCAGGTGCAGCTGCTTGAGGCGGCGATGGCGCTGCCGCTGCTCGATCGCTCCGGCGACAAGTTCCGCCCGACCGACGCCGGCCGCGAGGTCGTCGAGGCTGTCGCGCGGATCGAATCGGCGATCCGGGACTGCGTCGCCTCGCTCGAGGCGATGAAGGGCCTCGAAGGTGGCCGCGTCGCCGTCGCGATCGTCTCGACCGCGAAGTATTTCGCGCCGATGGCGCTGGGCGCCTTCGCCCGCGCCCATCCCAAGGTCGAGCTGTCGCTCGCGGTCGGCAACCGGATGGAGGTGCTGAACCATCTGCGCGGCGACCAGGTCGACGTCGCGATCATGGGCCGGCCGCCGGAGGACATCGAGACCATCCGCACGGTGATCGGCGACCATCCGCACATCGTGGTCGCGCCGCCGGAGCATCCGCTGGTCGGCAAGAAGCTCGGCCCGAAGGCGCTCACCGGCCAGACCTTCCTCATGCGCGAGCAGGGTTCTGGCACCCGCGCTTTGATGGAGCGGCTGTTCGGCGAGGAGGGGGTGTATCCGAAGATCGGCATGGAGATCGGCTCGAACGAGACGATCAAGCAGGCCGTGATCGCAGGGCTCGGCCTCGCCTTCATCTCCGCCCACACCGTCGCCGCCGAGATCGCCGAGGGGCGGCTCGTGCAGCTCGACGTCGAAGGTCTGCCGATCATGCGCCAGTGGCACGTCGTCCGCCGCGCCGGCAAGCGCCTGACGCCGCCGGCCGCGGCCATGAGCGCGTTCCTGTCCGAGCGCGGCGCCGAGTTCCTGCCGCGCATCGAGAAGAAGCACGCGGACGCCTGACCGTCAGTCCGCGCCCTTCGGGCAGGGATACTGCGCCGTCTCGTTCGGCGGCGTGCGGACGTCACAGTGGCGCGCATGGTCGCGGAACTTCTGCCAGTTCAGCAGCGCGACCAGGACGCCGCGGTACTTCTCCTTCGACCCCACGGTGATCGAGCCGCGCCAGTAGCCCATGTCCTCGAACTGGAGAGGAGTCTGGGGTCGCCTCGCCTGCGGTTTCCCCGCGAGCTGGCCGGTTATGACATCCTTGATCAGTTCGGGATCGGCCCGCTTGTCCGCGGCCTGGTCGCCGGTCTGGCCGATCGTCCAGTCGTTCTCCTCGACGCCCTTCCTGTAGATGAGCCCCTTGTCGAAAAAGTTCTCCCGGATCCATAGTTTCTCCGGCAGGACGTCGCCGACCTGATCGACAAGTCTGTAGTAGATCGTCGTTTTGTAGCCTCTCAGGAAGTCGTCCTGATCCAGCGGATTGTCCGCCGGAAAATGTTCCAGTTGTTTCTTGAGCTGCTTTATCGTCATCAGTTCGAGCGCAGCGGGGAAGCGGAACGGGACATAGACCGGAGCCGACCGGGCGCCGTTCACGGTGACCGTGACGGGGACGTCCTTTTTGTCGAACGGGTAGTCCTTGAAGCTGAAAAAATCGCCCGCGGCTGGTTTCGGGTCCCACGGAAGTACTTTCTCGGCGAGGGAAACCTTGTTGAATGACGTCTCGATCACCGGGCCGTATTTATGGGCGTCGCTGATGTCCACGTACTTGCCGTCGTAATCACCATAGTAGAGCTCGTATTTGTATTTCAGCCCCTCGGGCGACGCGGTCAGCATCGCATTGAATTCGTAATCCGGGTTTTCCTTTACGCCGCCGTTCAACCACCAGAACTTGCCCTTCACGGTGAGCGTGGGCGCGACCGTCAGGGCTCCGGTCGAGGAGGTGTTGGCCGCATAGGCGCCGCACCGCGTCCCGACGCCCCTGAAGCTCAAAACGGTCGTCGGCGAACCGGCGAACACGCCGGGCGTGGTGGTCTCGCTGGTCTGCAGCATCGCCTGCGGCCATGTCGTCGGGTTGGAGCCGCCGTTGATCAGCGCAGGGATCGTGCCGACGAATTTTGACCTGTCCGGACCGCGCGCAATGAGCAACTGCACGTTGTCCGAAACGTCCCGTCCGAGCTCGGTGTCGAAACACCGTGCATAGACGTGGATCTTCGAGGACTGGCCACCGGTGATCGTCCCGGGCTCGAACACGTGGTTCCCGCCGGACAGGGTCGTCTGGTAGCGCTGCGCCAGAGCCGGACCCGACGCCGGACAGGCCAGCGATATAACTGCGATCGCCGCCCCGAGGCGCGGCGCATGCGAAAGACACGCGAACATCGGCGCTCTCCGCAGGTCAGGTCATGCCGGTCGGGGGACCATCCACACGATGGGCGCTCCATCGCGCCAGTCAAGTCCGCGGCATGCCTGCAGCCGCTGATTCTTGTAGAAGCGGTAAGGGCTTGCCGCGCGTTGCGTTCAGTCGATTCTCACAAGCATCTTCACCGCTCTCGGAACCGGACGGCTCGCTTGGGCGTCTCAGTATGGGAGAACTGAGGGCAGTTGGTTGATGCGTATCCTGATCGTCGAGGACGAACCGGTGATCGCGCTGGAGATCGAGACGATCATCCAGGAGCGGCTGCCGCACGCCGAGACGACCATGGCCTGCTCCGTCTGCGAGGCGATGGCGCTGCTCGACAGCGGCGTGGAGCTGGCCTTTCTCGACATCGATGTGACCGACGGGAAGACCTATCCGCTTGCGCTGGAGCTGCGGCTGCGGCGAATTCCGTTCGTTTTCGTCTCGGGCGCGGCCCGGGACGACGCGCCGGACGGCCTCGCCGAGGAGCGGCTGGTGCCGAAACCCTTCGCGCCGGGAGACATCATCCGCCAGCTCGACGCGCTCGCGGAGCGGCGAACCAACTGAGACGTCTTCAGTCCTCGTCGGGCCGCCAGGGCGGCGCGAGCCGCATGAAGCCCTGTTCCCCCTGCGCCTCGGCCGCCTGCCGCACCGACCGGTCGTCGAGCACGAGGTCGGGCCGGATCTCCGCCAGCGGCGCGAGCACGAAGGCGCGGTTGAACATCTCCTTATGGGGGATGATCAGCCGCTGCGACGCGACCTTGTCGTCGCCGAGATAGAGTATGTCGACGTCGATCACGCGGGGGCCCCAGCGAAACGTCTCCTCGCGGCCGAGCTCCTCCTCGACGCCCTGCGTGAAGCGCAGCGCGTCCTCGGGCGAGAGCGTCGTGCGGCCGACGGCGCAGGCGTTGGCGAACCAGTCCTGGTCGAGATAGCCCCAGGGGGCGGTGCGCCAGATCGACGACGCCGCCACGAACTCGAATTCCGGCCCGGCGAACAGCCGCGCCATCGCGCGCTTCAGGTTCTCGACCTTGTCGCCGACGTTGCTGCCGAGGCCGATCCCGATCTCTCGGGCCTCAGACATCGGCCCGGCGCCTCAGGATGTCGACGCCGACGTCGGAGAACACGCCGGTGATCGGCGCGCCCGGCTTGTGCACCACGACGCGCACCTGCTCGAGGCTGGGGAACTTCCTCAGCATGTTCTCGGCGATCCGCTCGGCCAGCGTCTCGATCAGCTTGATCACCGGGCCCTTGGCGATCTCGACCACGGCGTCGTGCACGTCGGTGTAGGACACCGCGCGCGAGTAATCGTCGCCCTCGGCGCAGGCCTTTGTGTCCATCCAGTAGTCGACGTCGAAGGTGAACTTTTGGCCGAGGCGGTTTTCTTCTTCGAAAACGCCATGATACGCGTGAACCTGAATGCCGCGTATGAAGATACGATCGCTCATCTCAACAGTTACCGTCGGTTCGCACGATAGGTTTCCGGCAGCACGCCGCGCTCAGCCGCGTCGCGCGGCGAACAGGCGGGCGACCGCGACCGCGGGGGCGCAGTCGGCGGAGGCGGCGCCGAGCGCCGGATCCGCAGCGAACACGTCGCCGACGTCGCGATACATGAGCGAGAGCCTGCGCGCCACAGCCGCGGCCAGAAAACGACCGACGCCGGCGCCGTAGATCGTCGGGTTCCGCGGAGCGTCGGCCCGGGACAGGACCAGCGAGGCCGCGTCGACGAGCCGGCGAAGAGCCGCCTCGGCCAGCCAGTCGGCCAGCTGGCGGGCCGGCACATCGGTTTCCGGCGTCAGGTCCGCGCCGACCATCCGCAGCAGTCGCCGGGCGCTCGCCTCGGCGGTCTTCTCGCCGCCGTCGGCGGCCGGGTGCAGGTCCGCGCCCTCGGGCAAGTCGCCGGTGATCCGGAAGACGTCGGCCGTGGTGGCGAAATGCTCCGCCATCGGAGCGATCCAGCCGCCCGCGAAGGGGACGCGCGTCGCGAGCGCCATGACCGGCGTTCGGGCGACGCCAAGATAGACGAGCTCCTCCGCCGCCATCCGCTCCGCGTCGGTCAGGCCGCGCGCGGTCACCGCGCCGTCCGCGAACGGCACGAGGTCGGCCGTCGTCGAGCCGACGTCGACGAGGAGTCCGTCGCCCTCGCAGGCGAGCGCCTCCGCGGTCGCGCGCCAGTTCGCCGAGGCGACGTCGCGCCACCGCGCCGGCGCCTCGTCCGCGCCGAGGAAGCCGCCGGCGCCGGCATAGACGGCGACGTCCGGCCCGAGCCTCTCCGCAAGCCGCGCCACCAGGGCCGCGACGCCCGAGGCCCGGTCGGGGAACAGGTCGACCAGCTCGCCCGTCATGGTGATCGCCGAGCGCCCGGCCGGGACTCCGATCGCCGCGATCGCCGCGTCGAGCTGGTCGAGGCCGCGCCAAAGCGGGCAGGGGACGATGCGGGCCTCCATGAGCCGGCCGGACTCGTCGAGCAGCGCGAGCTTCAGATGCGCGCCGCCGACGTCCCAGCCGAGAACGTCTCCCGTCAAAGCGCGATCTCGACGTGACGGGGCGCGCCGGCGTTCGCGGGCAGCTTGGCGCAGAACGGCGGGACGAGCGCCGCGGGGTTGAAGCCGAGCGCGTCGCGAAGGCCGGCATAGGCGGTGGTCAATCGCGGATTGACCTCGATGACCACCGGATTGTCCACCGATCTGTCCTCCCCGAGGACGAGGTCGATCCCGAAGATTCCGGACAGCCCCGGCAGGGCCGCGACGACGGCCTCCGCGACCGCTGCGAGGCTACGGTCATGGTCCTCGATCGCCGCGACGCCGACGCCTCGGAACCGGAACAGGCCGTTCTCGACGACGATGCGCTGGCGGTTCGCCGACAGGAGGCGCGTGCGGCCCTCGGCGCGCAGAACGGTGAGGCTGGCGGCGTCGCCGGGCACGAAGGGCTGGACGATATGTCCTTTGGGAAGCTGCGTTTTTTTCGGCGCCGCGGGGAGCAGTCTCGTGTCCTCGCAGCCCGCGCCGTCGTCCGGCTTCGCGACGAACGGCCCCACGTGGCCGGCCGGGATTTCGCCCGGCCGCCACACTGGCGGCGTCAGTACGAAGGGCGCGAGCTTCGACGCCGTCAGCGCCTTCGAGGAGGCGATCCGGATGGTCTCGTCGTCCGGGCCGATCACGCGGGCGCCGGCGTCGCGGACGAGCCCGGTGAGCTTGGCCAGAAGGCCAGAAGATTCCGGCGCCACCACCCATGCCACCTCGCAGGCCGAGGCGAGATCGGCCCACAGCCGCCAGACCTGGTCGCCCGGCGCGACCGAGACGCTCTCGGCCCCATACGGCGCGCGGGTCCGGTCGTCATGGCTCGTCAGCACCTCGACGCCAAGGTCGAGCAGGTCGCTGACGAGCGCATCCCGCATCATCATACCTTCGCGCGCAAGCGATGGCGGCAGCGGGCCCTTGCGAAGGCCGCCCCCGGTCACGAACTCGCAGACGAATACGCGCAAACCTCGCCCCCGCCGTCTCCGGCCGCTATGGACTGTCCCGAAGCGGCCCGCTTTAGCGCCGGGCGGCGCGCGGCGAAAGCCATCCCTTATGGCCGGGAGCATTTGGACGTGGACGTCATCCCCGTGATCGACCTCATGGGCGGCGAGGTCGTGCATGCGCGCCGTGGCGAGCGCGACGCCTACCGGCCGATCGAATCGAGGCTCGTCGCCGGCTCCGGTCCGCTCGCGATCGTCGGCGCGCTGATGGAGCTCGCGCCGTTCCGCAGACTCTATGTCGCCGACATCGACGCGATCCGCGGCGGGCGCGGCCACGACGCCTCCGTCATGGCGATCGCCGCCGCACATCCGGATGTGGAGATCTGGGTCGACCGTGGAGAGACCGACGTCGAAGCGCTCGTGGAACGGCGCGCCGACGGGGAGACATCCGTCGTCGGCACCGAATCCTTCGAGGACGCGCGCACGCTCGCGCATGCGTTGAAGGCTTCGGGCGGCGTCCTCTCGCTCGATCATGACGCCGAGGGGCCGGTCGGCCCGGCCGGCGCGCATGACGATCCCTCGCTCTGGCCGCGCCGCGTCATCGTCATGACGCTTGCGCGGGTCGGGGCGGGGGAGGGTCCCGACATGGTCCGGCTATCGGAGGTCGTCGCGAAGGCGGGCGGTCGGTCCGTCTACGCGGCGGGCGGCGTTCGCGGGCTCGAGGATCTGGAGGCGCTCGCCGAGATCGGCGTCGCCGGCGCGCTGGTCGCGAGCGCGCTGCATGACGGCCGGCTCACGCGAGAGGCGCTTCGGGACCTGCTGCGAGCCTAGCGGCGAACACCGCCGCGACGGTGAGGTCCGCGGTCGTTCCCGGATTGAGGCCCTGCGCCTTCAGATGCAGATCGAAGGCGTCGAGCGCGCGCTCGCGGTCGGGGCGTGCGTCGAGCCCTTCCGAGAAGGCGGCGGCCTCGCGGCGCAGCGTTTCCGCAGACTCCGCCCCGAACTTGCGGGCGACATGGCTGTCCGGAAACAGGCCGAGCAGACCGAGATAGACGTCCTCGACCGCCTGCCGGCCGCCGCCATGCGCCCGGTAGGCCTCCGCCGCCGCCAGCACGTCCTCGAAGCCGGTGACGTATTGGCGAGCGATGCGGTCCCGATGCGCGGCAGCGCCCATCGCCTCCCGGAGCGTGATCTTCGGGACGTCCGCGACGTCGTGGTCCTCGGCGCGGCCGAGTCCTCCAGGGCTCGCCGCGGCGATCGCGCGATAGGCGGCTTCGGCGTCCGCGACGGTGAGGCGCTCCAGCGTGCGCTTCAGGTCGCCTCCGAGCCGGCCGGGCGTCCCGGTCAGCGCCGCATGGGCGAGGGGCGCCGCGAGCAGCACGATGCCGAGATTGGCGTTGCAGCCGACCGCGGCGAGCGAGGCGTTCACCGCGCCCTCGATCCGCTCGCCGACGCTTGCGCCGGAAACCAGCCTGACAGCCGCGACTTCGGCCGCGCGCTCGAAGGTCGCGACCGTCATGCCGTGACCGTCGCGGAACACGTGGACGTTGCCGGGCTTCAGCGCCTGAAGCTCGGCGCGGCAGGCGTCGCGGAAGGCGCCGGCGACCCCCGCGAGGTCCCAGGCGCCGCGCTCAGGCGGCATCGGGACGGGCGAGCCTGCGGGCGAGGTCGCGCGCGAGAGCGGCCGCGACGTCGATCCCGGTCGCGGCCTGAAGGCCCTTCCAGGCCGGCATGGAGTTGACCTCAAGCACGAGGAAGCGGCCGTCCTCGTCCTCGATCAGGTCGACGCCGGCGTAAGCGGCGCCGACGGCGGCGGCGGCGCGGACGGCGAGCGCGCCGGCTTCGCCCGAGACGTCGGCCGGCTCGCCCTCGGCGCCCTGGAAGATGTTGGTGACCCAACCGGTCGAGCGGCGGATCATGGCGCCGAGAGGCCGGCCGTCGAGCACGAAGACGCGCCAGTCATGCGCGCCGCCGTTCGCGCGGGAGCCCCGGCTCTCGACGAACTCCTGCACGTAATACACGCCGTCCACCGCCTGCGGCTCCGGAATCCGGTCGCCGGGTCTGAGCCGCACGAGTCCCTTGCCCTGCGCGCCGAACAGCGGCTTCAGCACCGCGTCGCGGCCGAGCGCGTCGAAGCGCGCCTGAGCGTCCTCGCGGCCCTCGACGACGAAGCTCGACGGCGTCGGCAGCCCGGCCGCCGCGAGGCGGAAGGTCGTCATCGACTTGTCGACGCACGCCTCGATCGCGCGGGCGTCGTTGACCACCTCGACGCCGAGCACTGAAGCCGCGTGCAGCAGGCCGAGCCGCGCCGTGATCTGTTCGGTGGTCCCATCGGCGATCAGCCGGACGAAGACCGCGCCGGGCAGCCGCTGGTCGAGTCCCGGAAAGATCAGGCCCGGCCGACCGCTCGCGAGGTCGAAGCCGCACTCGCCCATCGACAGGATGAGCGGCCGCAGCCCCTCGCGCGCGCAGGCGGCGGCAAGGCCCTTGGAGTGCCAATCGGCCTTCTCGGTGAAGATGACGACGCCGTCTTCGAGGATCATGACCTGATCTTCGGGCATCGATGGCATAAGGCGGCTGCGTGGTTCGAGACGCTTGCCTGCGGCAAGCTCCCCAGCATGAGGACGTGGGGGAACGGCGTCCACAAACGATCCTCATGCCGAGGGGGCCCGCCAGGGCCGTCTCGAAGCACGCAGTTCGCCAGATCCAAGCTCACGCCCCCGAAAACGACTTCTGGACCAGCGCCGGCACGTAGTCGCCGGCGGTGAAGGTCTTGCCGGTCGAGAGGGCCGTGACGTTCACCTTGGCGGGCGAGAACAGGCCGGGGTCGCAGGCGTAGAAGTCGTAGTTGTAGCCGGCGAAGACCTCGCCGAACGGCCGGCCGTGGTCGCGGGAGGTCGAGGACGGCAGGCCCTGCGCGAGCTGCTCCGCCTCGTCCTCGGGACCCTCGACATAGAGCGCGATCTCGCCGCCGTAGAGCACGGCGTCGTTGGTGCGGCCCATGCCGCCGAGGAAGTCGGCGGCGGGCGGCGGCACGGGCGCGAGGCCGGTCCCGTCGACGATGCGCTCGAGCGGGAAGTGCAGGGCGTGCGCCTTGTGCAGAGCCACCTCGAGCACGCGGCCGACGACCTGCACGGAGCCCGCGAGGCTCGTGGTCGGCGTGAGGATCAGCGTGAGCTTGTCCTCCGGAAGTCCGCACTCCTTCGCGATGAAGGCGATCAGCGAGTCCGGCGGGCGCTTGTCGGTCTCGAGCACCAGCGCGGCGGTTTCGGACTTGTCCTTGTACTCGAGCTCTCCGAACAGGTCCTCCTTGGCCCAGAGCGCGCGCGCCGGGCCGGAGCCGAGCGCGAAGAAGTCGCCTTCGGACAGGCTCCATCCGGCGTACTGGCTGCCGAGGCAGGCGGTCACGGGATCGTTCGTGGTGATCTGGATCCCGGTCGTCCAGCCTGGGAAGCGGGCGTCGGCGACGAAGTTCGCGTAGCCGAGACCGCCAAGGCAGATCTCGGTGATGCGGCGTCCGGCCTCGAGCCCGCCGCGGACGGCGATGCCGCCGTCGACGATGGTCGCGCCGGTGGCGGTCTTCTCGACGCCGAGGCGCAGGGTGGCGGCGTCGCGGATCAGCGCTTCGACGAGGGGCGCGGCAAGTGTGCCGACGCTGGGTTTTGCGGTCATGCGGGCGCCATGGCTTTGGTGGTGACGGTCTCGGCGGCCGGCGGCGCGGCGTCGAGGGATTCGAGCAGGACGGCGCGGCGCTCGAGGACAAGCGCGCGGGCCGCGTTCGGCGAGGCGGCGGCGGCCAGCACGGTGCAGACCGGCGCGCCGACGGGAACGGTCTCGTCGCACGAAGGCCAATCCGCAGTCCAGAGCGGCCTTAGTCGTGCGGCGACGCGAAGCGGCCGATGGGCGTAAACCACTGCGGCCGCACGACTGTCGCGCGGGGTCGAGCGATCCTCCGGCAGGCGCCCGGCGCAGGCCTCCAGATGCAGTCCGAGCAGGGACGGCCGGTCGTCGCGATCGAAGATGTCGAGCGTGGCGCCGGGCCGCGGGTTGATCTCCAGCAGCAGGAACTCAGGTTCGCAGCCGTTCTCCGGCAGCACCAGATCCACGCTGGCGAGGCCGACGAGGCCGGTCGCGGCGACGATCCGCGCAAGAGCGTCCTGGATCAAATCGCAGAGGCGGTCCCGAAGCGCGATCGGACCCACGGCCCCGCCGTAACGGAACGGGCTCGCGTCGACCGGGTCGCACCATTGCTCGGAAAATCCGAGAATCGCAGCCTGCGAGCGGTTCGCGAGAAACAGCGCGGAGACGCAGCGGCCGGGGGCGAAGGCCTGCAGATAGCGGCGGCGACCCGGCGTCGTCGCGCCGCGGCGGATGTGGGCGCCGCCTGACGCGCCGATCCGTTTCGAGAGCTGCTCGCCGCCCTCCTGCGCAGCGGCGCCGAGACGCGGATGCGGGATCGCAAGCGAAGTCAGGAGGGCGTCGAAGCGCTCCGGATCCTTCAGCCCCGAGACCACGTCGGCGCCGGCGCCGGCGATCGGATTGCGCCGGGCGACCGCCCGCATCAGCGCAGGGGCATGCTCGAAGCCGGCGCCGAGCACGACGGGCAGGCCTTCCGGGGCGTGCTCTGCGAGCGTGCAGAGCAGGTCGCGTCGGTCAAAGCCAAGGCCGTTGCGGCCCGGCTTCGACCGGACCGCGCGCGCGGCCTGCTCGGCCGTGTCCGCGTCTGCGAACAGGTCGACGGCCAGCGCGGCCAGTCCGGCCTTGCGCGCAGAGGCGGCCAGCGCGCGCGCCGAGAGGGCGACGACCGCGATGTCGTACCGGTCAGGCCGTGATCGAGCGGGCGAGCTCATAGGCCTCGATGATGCCGAAGCGCAGCGCGACGTCGGTCTCGCGCAGCTGCTGCAGGATCCGGTGCTGCACCTGGTACTTGGTCTGGCCGATCGTCAGCGCGCCGATGCCGACGCCATGCGACAGCGGAGCGCCGTCGGCGTAGGAGTCGACGCCCGCGATGCCGTTCGGCGGCACCGCGTTGATGTCGGCGCCGACAAGCAGCTTCTCGGCCGCCTTCAGCACGTTTTTCGAGATCACCTCGACGCCGGCGGAGGCGCAGGTGAGGATCACCTCGGCGTCCTTGACGAGCGCCTTCTTCTCCTCGTCGTTGCGCGCCAGCGCGCAGTCGAGCCGGACCTTGAAGCGCTTCTTGAAGTCGACGGCCTTGGCCTCGACGTCCTCGATGACGAGATGGCTGACGATGGTCACCTTCGCGCCCGCCTGGGCCGCGATCACGGCCGCGATGCCGCCGATGATGCCGGTCGCGCCGTAGATCTGGACCTTCGCGCCCTTGAGGCCGCCCTTGCGCTTGCCCTCGAGATGCTTCTCGACCTGCGCGATCATCGCCGCGGCGGTGGTGAACGCTCCGGAGGGGTCGGCGAACAGCGAGATCTCAAACGGCGCAAACAGCGCCTTGCCGGCGGCCGCCATCTGGTCGAGCGCGAGGCTCGCGTCCTTGCCGCCGAAGAAGATCACCGTCCGCTTGGCGTTGTCGGGCGAGCGCGAGAACATCGCGTCCTGCGTCAGGCCCGTGACGTCCTCGAGCTCGACGCCGGTGTAGTAGGCGATGTTCGAGAAGCCCGCGTCGACCGCCATGTTGACGTCGAACGGGCTCGTCTTCCCGAGCGGCGTGAGCATGTGAAGGATGGGTGCGCCGTCGGACATGAGGGTCTCCTGAGGGGCTCAGACCGCGAGGGCGCCCGAATGGGGGACGTCCGCGATCGTCGCGCCGTGGTTGTTGCCGCGAACGACCTCGAAAACCAGATTTGATCGGGCGGCGAAACGCCGCGAAAGGTCTGATAGGGCCTCTTCCGCCTCGCGCTGGCGACCGAAGACGGCGAAGCCGGTCGGGCCCCAGGAGCTCTGGCCGACCCCGGGAACGCCTTCGGCCTCAATCACTTCGAGCGCTTCGGCGACGTCGGGACTGGTGAAGCGTCCGCCCTGGAACTGCGCGAAATGGTCGCCGAGGCGGCGCTGGATTTCTCCCACCGCCCGGCCGAACCCGTCGGCGTCGCCTTCGACCGCAGCGGGCAGCGCCCCCATCAGGGTGAGTCGGCAGAGCTTTTCCGCCAGCGCCTCGGTGAACTCCGGCAGGCCCTGCATGGCGCTGGTCTCGGCCTGGCCGCTGAGGCCGCTGCGCGCCGTGTCGTAGATCAGCAGGATCCGCCAGTTTTCGGGGACCGGCACGCGCGAGATCAGGGGCGGCGGACGGTGGTCGTTGCGGCTCGACCCGACGGGCTGGCCGCCGTCGAGCAGCACGCCGCCGCCCTCGAACGCCCCGAGCCCGATGCTGGAGCGCATGCCGCGACCGAGCGCTGCGGCGACCTTCGCCGGCGGCATGGCGCGCCCGGACACGATGCTGACCGCGACGCCGGCCGCGAGTCCAAGCTGCGTGCCCGAGCCAAGGCCCGCATGCGCGGGAAGCGCCCGCTCGACGACGATTCTGACGCGTTCGTCGACGCCGAAATCCGCCTCCGCCAGCCGCTCGACGGCGTCGAGCGCCCGCTCGCAGTCGGGCCCCTCGGCCGTCAGTTCGGAGGCGGTCTCGACGAGGACGGAGGTCGTCGGATGCTCGAGCGCGACACCGAGGCTGCCGAAGCGCCGCCCGAGCGAGCCGCCGAGGTCGAGAAAGCCGATGTGAAGGCGTCCCGGCGCGACGATGCGCACCGCGCGCGGCGTCCGGAAACGGCGGTTCGCCCGCTGGTCGGTGGAGATGGAGGTCATGTCGTTGTCCGGCGGCACCTTAGGCAAAGCGCGGACGCCCCGCCAGCGCCCGTCTCTACGCCTAACTCCTTATCCGGCGCGCAATGCGTCGCGTTGCGCCGCTTCGGCCCGCTGTGTAAGCCTCGCCCAAAACCAGAACAGGGGCGTCCCCGCCATGGCTGAAAAGGCCAAGACCCTCATTCCCGAAGACCAGGTGAAAGCGCGGCTCGAGGCCGAGCTGCCGAGCTGGCGTCTCGAGGACGGCTGGATCCGCCGGACCTACAAGACGAACAGCTGGAAGGGCACGCTGATGGTGATCAACACCGTCGGCCATCTTGCCGAGGCCGCCTGGCATCATCCGGACATCACCGCCTCCTACGCCTGGGTCGAGGTGCGGCTGATGTCGCATGACGCCAAGGGAATCACCGACCGCGATTTCGCGCTCGCCAAGAAGATCGAGGACGTCGTGCAGTGGCAGCCCGGCCTCGAGGGCCAGGGCCTCGAAGGGACGCCGCAGGGCGACCAGCGCTTCGCCTATGTGAAGTATGACTGAGCCGCGCGTGTCGGGGGCGAGCGGCGGCGCGACGCACAAGGACGTGGTCTGCCCCTTTTGCGGGCTCGGCTGCGATGATGTGACGCTCAAGGTCGACGGGACCGCGGTCGAGGCCGGGGAGGGCGCCTGCGGGCGCGCCGCCGCGCTGTTCCGCCGAGGTCCCGAGGCCGCGCCGTCTCCAAGGGTCAATGGCCGCGAGGCCTCGCTGGACGCTGCGATCGCCGCAGCCGCGGAGCTTCTCGCCGGCGCCCGGTCGCCCGCCTACGCTGGACTCGCCGCGGACGTCGACGGCGTGCGCGCCGTCCTGAAGCTCGCCGCGGCGACCGGGGGAAGCGTCGACCATTACGCAACGCCCGGCATGTACCGGAATCTCGCGACCTCGCAGCGCAAGGGCTGGATCGCAACGACCTTCGCCGAGGTCCGCAACCACTGCGACCTGTTCGTGGTCATCGGGCCCGATCCCGCAAAGGCGTTCCATCAGCTTTACGCGCGGGTAACGCCCAAGACCGGACGCTTCCTCGACGGCGCGCGGAAGTTCGTATTCCTCGGCGGAGCCCCGTCCGACGAGGCGAAGGCGCAGCTCGAAGGTTCGGCCGTCGAGACGATCGCGGTCTCGGACGGCGCTCTCGTGGAGGCCGTGTCGCGGCTGCAGGCGCTGGTCTCCGGCGCGACGCCGCCCGCCGGCGAGCCCGATCTTGCGCCGCTGGCCGAGGCGCTGAAGGCCGCAAAGTATCCGGTGCTGGCCTGGAGCGCCTCCTCGCTCGACGAGGACGGCGACATCGTAATCGAGCGCGCCGTCGCCGTCGTCGACGTGCTCAACCGGGAAGGGCGCGCGGCGTGCCTGCCGCTCTCGGGCAAGGACAACCTGACCGGCGCCTATCACGCCTCGCTCTGGACGACGGGCTTTCCGCTGCGCGTCGGCTTCCGCGGCGGCGTCTCCGAGCACGACCAACTCGCTTACTCGACTGAGACGGCGGCGAAGGACGCCGACATCCTGGTCTGGACCTCGGCCTTCCGGCCTGAAAAGCCGCCGGCTTCGGACGCGCAGCTGATCGCGATCGCGCATCCGGCCACAGAATTCGAGCGCGAGCCGGACGTCTTCATACCCGTCGGGCAGCCGGGCCTCGATCACGCCGGCCTCGTCTTCCGGGCGGATTCGACGGTCGGGCTTTGGGCGAAAGGCTATCGCGACGCAGGCCTTAAAAGCGTCGCGGACATCGTGAAGCGCATTGCGGAGGCGCGTCCATGAGCGCTGTGCGCATCACGAACGGCAAGGTCCTCGACCCGGCGAACGGCGAGGCCGGCGTCGCCCGCGACGTCGTCATCGTGGACGGCCGCGTGGCGTCCGCCGACGCCGTGACCGGCGCCGTGGAGACGATCGACGCCAAGGGCGGGATCGTCATGGCGGGCGGCATCGACATCCACAGCCACATCGCGGGCGGCAAGTCGAACATCGCGCGGCTGCTGATGTCCGAGGAGCAGCGCGCCATCCGCGAGCCGGACGGCCCGTTCTGCGGCTGCGGCGGCGGCCTCTCGACCATGACGGCGCACGCGACCGGCTGCCGCTACGCCGAGATGGGCTACACCGCGGTGTTCGAGCCGGCGATGGTGGCGGCGAACGCGCGCCACATGCACGCCGAAATGGCCGACATCCCGTTCCTGGACACCGGCGGCTATCTGGTGCTCGGCAACGACGACCATCTGCTCGATTTGATGCAGGCCGGCGCGAGCCAGGCGCAGGTGAACGACTACGTCGCCTGGATGCTGAACGCGACCAAGACGATGGCGATCAAGATCGTCAATCCGGGCGGAATCAACGCTTTCAAGTTCAACCAGCGCAAGATGGATCTCGACGAGACCAATCCGCGCTACGGGGTCACTCCGCGCAAGATCCTCACCAGCCTGATCAAGGCGGTGACGGAGCTTGGGCTCGCTCATCCGATCCACCTCCACGGCTGCAATCTCGGCGTGCCGGGCAACGACGCCACGACGCTCGCGACCATCGCCGCCGCCGAGGGGCTGCCGCTTCACCTGACGCATGTGCAGTTCCACTCCTACGGGACCGAGGGCGACAAGAAGTTCTCCTCCGGCGCCGCCGCCATCGCAGAGGCGGTCAACAAGAACCCGAACATCTCGATCGACGTCGGCCAGGTCATGTTCGGCCAAACGGTCACGGCCTCGGCCGACCTCATGTCGCAGTACCGGAACAGCCCCTTCGCCTCGCCGAAGCGCTGGATCGGCATGGACATGGAGATGGACGCGGCCTGCGGGATCGTGCCGTTCGAGTACAAGGAGAAGAGCTTCGTCAACGCCCTGCAGTGGGCGATCGGGCTGGAGCTCTTCCTGCTGGTCGAGGATCCCTGGCGGATCTTCCTGACGACCGACCACCCGAACGGCGGGCCGTTTACGACCTATCCGCACCTCATCAAGCTGCTGATGGACCGCAGCTTCCGCGAGGAGCAGTTCGCCAAGCTCGCCAAGTCGGCCCGCAAGCACTCCAACCTGCTTGAGATCAAGCGCGAATATACGCTTGAGGAGATCGCGATCGTGACCCGCGCGGCCCCGGCCAAGATCCTCGGGTTCACCGACCGCGGCCATCTCGGCGCGGGAGCGATCGGGGACGCGGTGGTCTATCGCGAGGACGCCGACCGCGAGGCGATGTTCTCCCGCGCGGCCTACGTCCTCAAGGACGGCAAGGTGATCGTGCGCGAGGGCGAGATCGTCGATCTCGTCTACGGCCGCACCCATCAGGTCACGCCCGATTACGACAAGTCGATCGAGGCCAAGATGGACCGCTGGTTCGACGAGACGATCGGCTACAAGGCCAGCACCTTCAAGGTCTCAGACGACGAGATTCGGGGCGGGCAGGGTTCTGTGAAGCACGCGACCGCGAGGGCGTCATGATCCTCAACGGCGTCGAAATCCGCGACAGCTTCGCGGAAGCCTTCCCCATGGTCGGCACGCGGCTGATCATCACCGCCGACACGCCAAAATGGGCGATGATCGCGGCCAAGACGATGACGGGCTTTGCGACCTCCGTGATCGGCTGCGGCTGCGAAGCCGGCGTCGAGCGCGAGATTCCGGCCGAGGAGACGCCTGACGGCCGCCCAGGCGTGTCCACGCTGATCTTCGCGATGGACTACAACAGCCTGAAGGCCGTGGTGCCGAACCGCATCGGCCAGTGCGTGCTGACCTCGCCGACCTCGGCCTGCTACGCCGGCATGGAGGGCGGCAAGCCGGTCTCGATCGGCAAGGCGCTGCGCTACTTCGGCGACGGCTGGCAGATCGCCAAGAATGTCGACGGCAAGCGCATCTGGCGCATCCCGGTGATGGAAGGCGAATTCGTCTGCGACCACGAGAGCGGCACCGTCACCGGCGTCGGCGGCGGCAACATCCTGATTCTCGGGACGTCGCGTCGCGAGGCGCTCGAAGCGGCGGAAGTCGCGGCCGAGGCGATGGCCAAGACCCCGGGCTGCATCCTGCCGTTCCCCGGCGGCATCGTCAGGTCCGGCTCCAAGGTCGGCTCCAAGTACAAGGGCATGTTCGCCTCCTCGAACAACGCCTACTGCCCGACGCTGCGCGCGCAGGGTCCGACGGCGCTGCCGCCCGAGGTCGCCTCGGTGATGGAGATCGTCATCGACGGCGTCTCCGAGAAGGCGGTGTCGGACTGCACCCGCGCCGGCATCGAGGCGCTCGTGAAGCTCGGCCGCGACAAGGGCGTGGTCGCGATCGACGCCGGAAATTACGGCGGCAATCTCGGGCCCTTCCACTTCAAGCTCCGGGAGATCATGGCGTGACCGGGCTCGTCCTCACCCCGCGCGGCGAGTTCGAGGCGCGCGTCGACCTCTCCTGCGTGCTGCCCTCGGCCGAGGGAGATCTCGAGAAGCTCAAGATCGGCTACGGCGCCGCCCGCGCCGAGCTCGGCGAGCTGTTCGAGTTATCAGGCGCGCCTGACGGGCGGCTGACAATCGAGGGCGGCGGGGCCCAGCTCGACCGCGTCGGCGCCGGCCTTTCCTCCGGCGAGATCGTCGTGAAGGGCGACGTCGGCGCCCAGCTCGGCCTGCGCCAGACCGGCGGCGTGATCGTCGTGAAGGGTTCCGCGGGCGACTACGCGGCGAGCGAGCTGTCCGGCGGCAAGATCGCCGTCGCCGGCGACGTCGGCGCCCGTCTCGGCGCGGCCGGAGACGGCGCCAAGCGCGGCATGAGCGGCGGCGTGGTCGTCGTTGGCGGATCCGCGGGCGCGCGCGCCGGCGAGCGCCTGCGCGGCGGCGTCGTGCTGATCGAGGGCGACGCGGCCGAAGGCGCCGGCACCTCGATGATCGCCGGAACGCTCGCCGTCATGGGCAAGCTCGGCAGGAACGCCGGGCGCGGCATGAAGCGCGGCACGCTGTTCGTCAGCGCGCCGGAGGGCCTCGCCGCCGGGTTCGGCGACGCGGGCGAGCACGATCTCGTCATGCTGCGCGTGCTGGCGCGCCGCTCCCACGAACTCGCGCATCTCTTCGCCGGGCGCACGCGGGCGCGTCGCTTTGCGGGCGACCTCACCATCGGCGGCAAGGGCGAGGCGCTGGTCCTCGCAAACAAAGTGAGCGCGAGCGGCTAGCTCAGCCGAGCGCGGTCCGGACCCGCGAGACTGCCGCCGGGTCCATCCGCCCGGTGCGCGCTCCTGTGCAGAGCGCGCCGCGGAAGCCGAGATAGTCGGGCCGCAGGGCCGCGAGCGCGCCGACGTCCGTGAGGCGAAGCGACCCGGCGAGGCCGGTTCTCAGGCCGAGCGCCGAGGCGCGCTTCACGAAGCCGCCGAGTTCGGCGTCGCCCATGATCCGGCGGACGCTCCCGGACGCCTTGTCGGCGGTGTCGATCATCGCGCCGGCGAAACCCGCCGCGGCGAGCTCCGGCAGCAGATCGAAATCCGGCTCGCGATCGGCGAGGTAGACCGCGATCAGGTCGACCTCCCGCGCGGCGTCCCTGACCGCGTCGATGACCGTCAGCGGATCGCCGCCCGGAAACAGGCCGATCTTGATCATCGGCACGCCCTTGGACGCGAGTTTATCGACCGCGGGGACAATCGCGGCCGGCTCCGCCGGCAGGTCCCCGATCGTCGCGCTCAGAGTCGGCTTCGGGTCGCCCCAGGACCACCACAGCGTCACGGCCTTCTGGAGGGCCGGAACCTCCCAGGCCCCGAGCGCGCCGCGCGAGGGATCCTTGAGGTCGACGATGTCGGCGCCGCCGGCCCGCGCGACCTCCATCTCGTCGAGCGTCGCGACGCTCGCCAGAAAGCCCGTCATGACGCGGCCTTCGCGCGGTGGTCGCGCACCGCGTCGGTGAGCCAGCTCCAGGCCTCGCGCTCCTGCGGCCCCGCGGTCTTGTCGATCGCGATCTGGAGATAGGCGAATTCCTGCTCGATCTTCTCGTCCGGCAGCATGTGGAGCCGGCTGACCAGCACGGCCCCCTCGAGCACCGCGGCGACCGCACGGTTGAGGCCCGGAAACGGCGCCAGGTTCTGGCGATGCACGATCGCGCAATGCAGCTTCGGTCGCTGCGCGTCTTCGTCCTCGATCCGTTCCACCCGCACCTCGTGGCAGGCGAGCGCGTGTTCAAGACGCGCCGAATCGACGAGTTCGGCCTTCACCGTCGGCCAGTCCGTCCGCCGTTTCGTGACCGCCCCGGCGAAGACCCGAGGATCGTCGGTGAAGTTCACGACGCCGCAGCGCGTCGCAAGAAAGTTGTCGAGCGTGGTCGAGGGCCGAAACGGCTGCAGAAGCCACCCGCCCTCGATCGGCGTCGCGCCCATCGGAGCGATATGCGGCGCGCCGCTCGCGGAGACGGTCGTCACGATGGTTTCGCGGATCACGCCTTGTCCTCGTCGCCGTCGGTGCTCGCGCCCCGGTCGGTCTTCTTCGCCAGCGTCGAGCCGGCTTTCTTGAACTCCAGCCGATGCGCCTCCTCGAGGCTCTCGGCGGTTTCGCCGGCGACGCCGAACTTCAGCCCCTCGTCCTGCGCATAGCGCTTTCCGAGCCGGTAGGCGATCTCCGCCCGCGCGAGCTCGACGCCGAGATAGAACGCGTGCGCCCCGTCATCCTCGACCTTCAGTCCGGGAAAGTGCTGGAACGGGTCGACCGCCACACGATCGCCGTCGCGGTTGAAGACGTGGACGCCGGCTTCCGTCACCTCGATGCGGAAGTTGCGGTCCTTGATCTCGCTCGCAAGCGCGGCGACGTCCGCGGCGCTCGAGGTCACCGGGCGACGGTCGCGCAGCGCGAGCAGGCCGCCGCCATATCCCTTCGGCAGCGCGCCGTCCTCGCGGGCCGCGTAGAACTCGCGGCGCGCGCGGTCGAACTCGCGAACCGCCGTTCGGCAGTGCGGGCTGACCTGGACCGCCAGCACAGCCGTGATTCTCAACTCCGAGATCATCCCCATCAGGATCGCGTTGATCCCGGTGGTGTCGGCGTCGGTCAGTTCGGTGACGTTGCCGATTCCCATGAGGATCGGCGCGTCCGGGCGTTCCTTGCGCAACTCGGCGTAGCGCACGACAGAGGCCGTGAAGCCGAAGTGGATCGGGTCGAGGATCGGATCGGCGAAATAGGCGCGCCCCTTCGCCTCCATGGCGTCCATGGCGCGGTAGAGCGAGGCCATGTCGCCCTGGGTCGCCGGAACCAGAATCGGCGTCGCGTCGCCCTCGTCGGCGATCCGGAGGTTCCGTTCGCTGAGGCTGAGCAGGTAGTTCGCGCCGGCGCGCGTGGCGCGCGCGAGCTCCTTGTCGTTCGCCGAATCGACGCTGACCCTGATCGCCTCCGCCTGCAGGGCGGCGATCGCCTCCTCGAGATGAGGGAACTCTGTGTCCGGCATGCAGCCGAGGTCGATGACGTCGGCGCCTTCCGCCACGAGGCCCTTGGCCTTGGCGACGATCTCGCCGGTTGAGAGCGTCGTCGCATCGACGATCTCGGCGAAGATCGCGCAGTCATGGCGCGACAGGTCCGGCTCGACGCCGCCGCGTCCGAAAAACTGCGGCAGGTCGGCGAGCTCTTCCGGGCCGCGCTCAAACGTCACGCCGAAGCGGTCCGCGAGCTTTTCGAGATCGCCGCGAAAACGGCCGGGGAGCACGGCGCGCCCGACGGCGTCCGGGAGCTTCAGCCGGCGGTCGAGAATCTCCGTCGTCATCAGCGCGGCGACCTTGACGCCGACGTTCACCACCACCGGATCGAGCGCGTCGCTGCGCAACTCGTCCGCCAGCCGCTCGAGTCGGGCCTCGGCGAGCGAGCCGGTGATCAGCGCGACCTTTTCCGCGCTCACGCTGCTCGCCGTTCGCAGTCGCAAAGAGCCTCGTCCAGGGCCGTCGGCGTCGCCGGTCCGAGCACGACGGTTTCGCCGTGAAAACGGCCGGCGATCCGCGGCAGATGCCCGTCGACGACCCCGGCCTGGCTCAGCGCGTCGAGGCCGGCGCCCCGATCGACGGCCGCCGATTTGAGAATGACGACCCGCGCCGCCCCGATCTCGATCGCGAGCCATAGGGCGAGGCTGTCTGAGGTGACGTCCCAGCTGCGCGGAAGGTCGGCTTCGAGCGCCAGAGGGGAGGGACGCCAGATCGCGCCGCCACGGAGGAGGCGCGGGAGCGCGCCCGCGACGGGAAGGTCGGGGGCGGCGTCGCCAAGGAGTTCGGCCGTCTGGTCCATGGCGAGTATCGCCATCCTGTGGGCGGCGGCGTCCGAGAATCCGAGATCCGCCTGCGCGTCGCGAACGGCGTCGGCGAAGCGGCCTCCGCCTGGCGCCACGACCGCGCCGCGCCGCGCCGCGACTGCGAGCAGGGCGGCGAGGTTGGGCGACCCGAGCAGGCTCCCGCCGAATTTGACGACGACCGGACCGGCCACGCTGCGAATGCTCCCGACGCCTGCTGACAAAGAGGCGGGAAGCTACCAGCGGGGAGAGCGCTTTCCAACCTTCGGAATCGCCCGATCGTGACCGCCTGAAACCTCGTGCTTTCGGACGGTTGTCCGGCTCTCCGGAGCGGTTCTAATCGGGCTCGGCCGCGACGGCGAGCGCGCGACTGAAAAGAACCTCTCGCCCTCAGGGAGCGTCTCATGATCACTGTCCGCCAGATCCCCGATCGTCGCATCCGCGTCCGCCTGGTTGTCGCTTCGGCCGCGCTGGTCATGGTCGGCTTCGTCACGGAGGCGTCGGCCCAGGACGCCGCCGCCGGCGAGAAGGTCTTCAAGCGCTGCGCGGCGTGCCACGCGGTCGGTCCCAGCGCCTCGAACAAGGCCGGCCCCGAGCTCAACGGCCTTGTCGGCCGCAAGATCGCAGGCGTCGCCGACTACGGCTACAGCGATGCGCTGAAGACCTTCGGCGAGGGCAAGAGCTGGGACGAAGCCACGCTCGACAAGTGGCTCGAGAGCCCGAAAGGCCTTGTCGACGGCACCAGCATGGCCTTCGCCGGCCTCAAGAAGGAAGAGGACCGCAAGAACCTCGTCGCCTATCTCGCGGCGTTCGACGAAAGCGGCGCGGCGAAGTAAGTCTGCTCCCGGCGACCGGCCGTAAAGAGCCGGGCCGACAGGGAGAATGATCGATGCGCGTCCGCCGGACCGCCGCCGCGCTCGCGGCGGCGACAGCTCTCGCCTGCGGCTCCGCCGCGTTCGCCGCGGAGCCCTTGCCCACCACCGAGATCGCGCCCGGCGTCTTCGTCTATCAGGCGCCGTACCAGCTGCTGGCGCCCTCGAACGACGGCGCGATCGCCAATGTCGGCTTCATCGTCGGCAAGGAGGCGGTCGCCGTCGTCGACACCGGCAACACCCGCGAAGCCGGCGAACGGCTTCTTGCGGCCGTAAAGCAGCGAACGGATCTGCCGGTTCGGTATGTCATCAACACGCACATGCATCCCGACCACGCGCTCGGCGACGTCGCGTTCAAGGACACCGGCGCCAAGTTCGTCGCGCACGCCAAGTTCGCGCGGGCGCTGCAGGCGCGCGCCCAAGCCTATACGGACGGCGCGAAGCGCGCGCTCGGCGACGCCTACCGGGGAAGCGCGGGCGACATCGTGATCCCTGACGTGGAGGTCGCCCCCGGCGAGCCGAAGTCGCTGGATCTCGGGGGACGAACGCTCGAACTCGAGGCGATGCCGACCGCGCATACCGACAACGACCTGACCGTGCGCGACAAGGCGACCGACAGCTGGTTTCTCGGCGACCTCCTGTTCATGGGCCATCTGCCGAGCATCGACGGCTCCTTCGAGGGATGGGTCCGCCTGATTGCCCGGCTGCGGGAGCGGACGGCGGCGCGGGTGGTGCCCGGACATGGTCCCGCCTCGGCGAACTGGCCCGACGCTGTGGCGCCGCAGCAAAAATACTTCGACCGCTTACGATCGGACGTCGAGGCGCTCCTCGCCTCCGGCGCGAGCCTCCGACAGGCGTCCGAAAAGGCCGGGCTGTCCGAGCGGGAAGCCTGGGCGCTGTTCGATGAATTCAACGCCCGGAACGCGATCGAAGTCTATCGCGAGGCCGAATGGCGATAGTGCGTCGCAAAATAATAAGTGAGCAAACGCAGCAAAATCATAATAACGCTCTTATATCTTAAAGTCCTGTTGCGTGGGGTATCGAAGCGGTCTAGGGTCCGGCCAGTCTTCGGCTGCTACGCCAAGGTCTCGTAGGGACTTAGGCGGTTCGGAGGTTTGTTAAGGGCGCCGCACAAAGCGGCGGGTTTGCCGGCAAACCGTGACACGAGGTCGAAGGCGCAGGTCCAAAAATAAACGCTCCGCTTTCCCACAAGGGCAACGCTCGGGGAAAGCTGACTAAGGACTGCGTGAAAGAGGGAGAACTAACGAATGCGCAAAGTCGCAATCGCTGCGGGCCTCATGGGCGCCGCCGCATTTGTGATGCCGGTTTTCGCGAACGACAGCGTGACCGAGATCACCAAGGATCCCAAGCAGTGGGGTCTTCAGACGGGCGATTACTCCAACCAGCGTTACTCCAAGCTGGACGAGATCAACGCCTCCAACGTCAAGAAGCTTCAGGTCGCCTGGACCTTCTCGACCGGCGTTCTGCGTGGCCACGAGGGCGCGCCGCTCGTCATCGGCAACATGATGTACGTCCACACGCCCTTCCCGAACAACGTGTTCGCGCTGAACCTCGATGAGGGCGGCAAGATCGTCTGGAAGTACGAGCCGAAGCAGGACCCGTCGGTCATCCCCGTGATGTGCTGCGACACCGTCAACCGCGGTCTCGCCTACGCCGACAACACGATCTTCCTGCATCAGGCTGACACGACCGTCGTCGCGCTCGACGCCAAGACGGGCCAGAAGCGCTGGTCGGTCGTCAACGGCGATCCGAAGAAGGGCGAGACCAACACCGCGACGGTTCTTCCGGTCAAGGACAAGGTCATCGTCGGCATCTCCGGCGCTGAGTTCGGCGTCCGCAGCCACGTCACCGCCTACAACATCTCCGACGGCAAGCTCGCCTGGCGCGGCTATTCGGTCGGTCCGGACGACGAGATGCTCGTCGACCCGGAGAAGACCACCGAGCTCGGCAAGCCGATCGGCAAGGACTCCTCGCTGAAGACCTGGCAGGGCGATCAGTGGAAGACGGGCGGCGGCTCCACCTGGGGCTGGTACTCGTACGACCCGAAGACCAACCTGATGTTCTACGGCACCGGCAACCCGTCGACCTGGAACCCGAAGCAGCGCCCGGGCGACAACAAGTGGTCGATGACCATTTTCGCTCGTGACGTCGACACCGGCAAGGCGAAGTGGGTCTACCAGATGACCCCGCATGACGAGTGGGACTTCGACGGCATCAACGAGATGATCCTCACGGAGCAGACCGTTGACGGCAAGAAGCAGCCGCTCCTCACGCACTTCGACCGTAACGGCTTCGGCTACACGCTGAACCGTGACACGGGCGAGCTTCTCGTCGCCGAGAAGTACGACCCGGTCGTGAACTGGGCCACCAAGGTCGACATGGACAAGTCGTCCAAGACCTACGGCCGTCCGCTGGTCGTGTCGAAGTATTCGACCGAGCAGAACGGCGAAGACGTGAACTCGCAGGGCATCTGCCCGGCGGCGCTCGGCACCAAGGACCAGCAGCCTGCGGCTTACTCGCCGGAGACCGAGCTGTTCTACGTTCCGACCAACCACGTCTGCATGGACTACGAGCCCTTCAAGGTCTCGTACACCGCTGGTCAGCCCTACGTCGGCGCGACCCTGTCGATGTTCCCCGCGCCGAACTCGCATGGCGGCATGGGCAACTTCATCGCCTGGGACGGCAAGAAGGGTAAGATCGTCTGGTCCAACAAGGAGCAGTTCTCCGTGTGGTCCGGCGCTCTGGCGACCGCTGGCGGCGTCGTGTTCTACGGCACGCTCGAAGGCTACCTGAAGGCCGTCGACGCCAAGTCGGGCAAGGAACTCTACAAGTTCAAGACCCCGTCCGGCATCATCGGCAACGTCATGACCTACGAGCACAAGGGCAAGCAGTACGTCGCGGTGCTCTCGGGCGTCGGCGGCTGGGCGGGCATCGGCCTTGCGGCCGGCCTGACCAACGCGACCGACGGTCTCGGCGCGGTCGGCGGCTACGCGGCTCTGTCGCAGTACACCGCTCTCGGCGGCCAGCTGACCGTGTTCACGCTGCCGACGAACTGAGGCTCGTCCTCTCGGCCGGCGCCCGCCTCGCAGCGAGCGCCGGCTGGATCTGAAGAGCCCGGTCTCCGGTTCATCCGGGGGCCGGGCTTTTTCGTATGCGAGCGCGCGGGCGGCGATCGGCCGGAAGCGCGCGGATGGTCGGGAGAGCGTCGCCCGGCCCTTCGACGTCGTGGGCCGCCGCCCTACATTCAATCGGCATGACGGGCGCGTAGCCTTCGACCGTCGAGCCGCGGGCGAACGGCCGAGGCCGCAAGACGAGCGGCCGATCGTCGGGCCGGAGAGCCGTTTGCTCATAGAGACAACAGTCCTGCGGGCCTTTCGGCCGAAGCGGGCGAGCGAGAGGGTGGAATGACAAGCATTTCTCATCATAGGGGCGGATCGGCGCTGGCGATCGTCGCCGGAACGGCGCTGCTGGCGTCGGCCTTCGTCACGGCGCCCGCGGCGGCGCAGACGTCGGATCTGGTGAACCGGGCCACGCTGCGGGTCTGCGCGGATCCCGCCGACATGCCGCTGTCGAGCGAGAAGGGTGAGGGCTTCGAGAACAAGATCGCCGAGCTTCTTGCGAAGGATCTCGGCGTTCCACTGGCCTACACCTGGTTTCCCGACGCCACGGGCTTCTACCGCATGACGCTCGGCATCAAGCGCTGCGACGTGAAGCTCGGCGTGCCGCAAGGCGCCGACCCCTTCCTCAACACCAACGCCTTCATGCGCTCGACCGCCGTGCTGATGGTCAAGAAGGGCAGTCCACTCGAGGGCGTCGACACGCTGTCCGACGAGAAGCTCAAGGGCAAGAAGATCGGCGTCGTCGCCGGCACGCCGCCGGCGAGCCATCTGCTCAAGAACGGCCTCATGCCGCAGGCGAAGCCGTACAGCCTGACGGTCGACCGCCGCTACTTCTCGCCCGTCGAGGAAATGATCGGCGACATCCAGTCCGGCGCCGTCGACGCCGGCGTCTTCTGGGGCCCGATCGCGGGTTACTTCGCCAAGAAGGCCGGCGACATCGTCAGCACGCCGCTGGTGAAGGAGAAGGGCAGCCCGTCCCTGATCTATCGCTATACGTTCGGCGTCCGGCCGGGCGAAGACAACTGGAAGCATCGCCTGAACGACTTCATCGCGAAGAACCAGAGCGACATCAACAAGATCCTCAACGACTACAACGTCCCGCTCGTGGATGAGCAGGACAAGCCGATCGCGGTGAGTCAGTGACGAGCCTGCGCGGCCGGCTGGCGGGCGCGCTGCTAGCCGTCTGGCTCCCGGCGACGGCTCAGGCGCAAGAGCCTGTCTCCGGCGGCGCGCCGCCGCCGGAGCCTTCCGGCTACAAGATGGACGAGTATCGCTCGCCAACGCCTGCGACGCTCAAAGGCGCGCGGGTCGTGGACACTCGCGCCGCCGAGACGCTGTGGCGCGACAAGAGCGCGGTGTTCGTCGACACCATGCCGCGCGACGCCAGGCCGGCCAACTTGCCCCCGGGCACCGTCTGGCGTGACCGCCCGCGCGATCACATCCCAGGAAGCGCCTGGCTCGCGAATGTCGGATATGGCGGCATCAGCGCGGAGATGACCGGCTACTTCCGTGACGGCCTCGTCGCGCTCAGCGGCGGCGACACAGCGAAGCCGCTGGTGTTTTACTGCCGCGCCGACTGCTGGATGTCCTGGAACGCCGCGAAACGCGCCATGGAGTGGGGTTACACCACCGTCATCTGGTTTCCGGAAGGGACGGATGGCTGGGCCCAGGCCGGATTGCCGCTCGAGGCCGCGAAACCATACCAGCGCGCGGCGGCGCCCTCGCAGTAACGCTGCGGGTCAGATCGCGCCGGCTTCCTTGAGAAGCGCGCCGACGCGCAGGCGCTCGGCGGCCAGGAAAGTCTGGAAGGCGTCGGCCGGCTGAAACAGGTCGACCCAGCGCCGTTGCTTCATGAGTTCGATCCAGCCGGGGGTCCTCACCACGCGGGCGACCGCCTCACCGTAGCGGTCGATGAGCGCGCGGCCGACGGCGTCCCGGCTCACGACGCCCCGCCAGTTGAGATGAACGACGTCGAGCCCGCTTTCCTTCAGCGTCGGGACGTCGAGGCCCTCGGCCCGCTCGGGCGAGGCGAGGGCGAGGGCGCGCAGCGTGCCGCCCTTGAGCTGCGCGACGAATTCGATCAGGGCGCCCGTCGCGATCGTCGTCTTGCCCTGCAGGGCGGCGTTGGAGGCCTCGGCCGACGTCGAGTATCCGCGATAGTCCAGCCGCCGCATGTCGCCCCCGGCCGCCTTGACGACGCGCAGCGCGAGCTGGTGGTCCGCGCTGCCCTTGCCGCGACCGGTCCAGGAGATCGATCCGGCGTCCTTGCGGATCGCCTCCAGCAGGTCGTCGAGGCTGCGCAGCTTGGAATCGGCCCGCACCACCAGCGGCAGGTGCTCGCCGAGGACGCGGCAGAGCGGGTGACTGCGGTCCAGCATGTCGCCGACGCCCGCGACCTGCAGTCCGCCGATCGTGGAGAGGCCGACCACCATCATGGCGGCGCGCGGCCGCTTGCCGGCGAGGAAGCTGTCGAGCGCGTCCTGGTCGCGCGGCACGTTGATCGGCATCGCCCGCGGCGTCAGCTTCGTCAGAGCTAGGCCTTCGGCGATCGCGCGGGCGAGCTGGTCCTGGCCGTCGCCCGGCGGACCGCCCGCCAGCACCTCAAGACCCGCCAGCTGGGCGCGGGTCGGCTCGGCCGACACGGCGAGCGCGGCGACTGCGCCAAGAGCGCCGAGGCCGCTCACGACCTCGCGCCGCGCCGGTCCGCCGCGCGAGGCCGCGGTCATTGCGTCTGTTTCAGATTGGCCTGGATCTCGCGCCCGAGATCGAAAGCGCGCTGCTCGAGGATCACGGGCGTCTCGCAGACATAGGTCAGGCTCTGCGAGCGCTCCTCATAGATCCGCGTGTCCCAGTTCAGCTGCTCCTGCTCCTTGAGCGCTTCCGGCGAGTTCTGGGTCGCCATGTCCTGCGGCTGCTCCGCGAGACGGACGCTCTCGGACTTGATCCGCTCGGAGAGGTCGCGCTGCTTGCGCGAATAGCGCGCGATGCCGGCCATGATCTGCGAGCGCTGGGAATTGAGCTCGTCGAACACGCCGGCGAAGGTCAGCGTCAGTCGCTCGTCCGCCTTGTCGCCGGCCTCCTTCGCGAACTTGGCGATCGCCTCCTTCGCGTCCTCCATCTTTGTCCGGCGCGCGACCAGGAGGTCGACCAGATCGTCGACCTGACGGTCGTCGCGCCATTTCTTCATGGCGTTCTCCAGCGGCGGGCCGCCCCACATCTGGCCGTAGGTCATGGTCGGCACCTTGACCTGGACGCAGGGCCAGTCCGGATCCTGCACAGCGGCCTTCTGGCCCGGCTGCGGGGCCTTCGGCGTGTCGCGGGACGGCAGCGGCGTCTTCGGCCCGTCGCCCGCGCTTGCGCCCGGCTGCGGCGCGCGAGGCGTGTCGCGCGGAGGAAGCGGCGTCTTCGGTCCGGGCTGGGAGGCAGGCGCCTGCGCGCCTGCTCCGGAGGAGGGCCCGGGCGGCGTCGGCGCCAGCACCGGCGTGTCGGGGCTCAGGCCGCCCTGGCCTGCCGCGCCGCCCTGGGCGGCTGCGAGCGAAACGCCCGACAGCAGCGTCGCGACGACGAGGCTGAAGCGGAGCGGTTGCGAACGGATCGTCATGCCAGAACGAACTCCCGGACTGTCGCGGCTTTTCCGGAAAAGGCCGGAGCCGTCTGTTCTTCCGACGCCCGCATCTCCTGCGCGCGTCACTTCGCTGCGTCGGGCCCGCCGCGGCGTGCGGTCAGGCCCGTCGACGGATCGTAGGCCAGAACGGCCGCGGTCAGGAAGACCGCCGAGCAGCCCGCGACCACAGCCAGCGCGGTCCACTCCAGCTGGCCGTAGAGCGCGAAGCGGATAAGCTCGACCGCATGCGTGAACGGGTTGTAGGTGCAGATGAAATAGAGCAGTTCGCTCGACTGCTGCACCCGCCAGAGCGGGTAGAGCGCAGACGAGGCGAAGAACATCGGGAAGATCACGAAGTTCATCACGCTCGCGAAGTTCTCGAGCTGCTTGAACACCGAGGACATCGCAAGGCCCATCGCGCCGAGCATGAAGCCCGTGAGGATCAGCGCAGGCAGGACGTAGAGATAGCCCATCGGATCGTCGGGCCGCACGTCCCAGAAATAGGCGACGAGCAGGAATGCGTAGACCTGCAGCAGCGAGACCGCGATGCCGGCGACGAGTTTCGACACCAGCAGGAACCAGCGCGGGTACGGGCTGACGAGCAGGATCCGCATGGCGCCGACCTCGCGGTCGTAGACCATGGACAGCGAGGACTGCAGCCCGTTGAAGAGCTGGATCATCGCCATCAGGCCGGGCGCGATATAGACCTCGTAGAGGATGTAGGTCTCGTAGGGCGGGATGATCGAGACGCCGAGCGTCGCGCGAAACCCCGCCGCGAAGATGAACAGCCACACGAGCGGCCGCACCAGCGCCGACAGGAAGCGGCCGCGCTGGTGCAGGAAGCGCAGGCTCTCGCGCCACACGATGCCGCCGAGGCAGACGAGATAGCCCGAAGCGCTCACGCCGCGATGCGGACGGAGCGGGGCGTCGGCGACGACGGCGCTCATGCGGAAGCCTTTCGCGGTTTCTGCGTCTCGCCCACGATGGACATGAAGGCGGCGCCGACGTCGTCGGTCTTGGCGCGCGCGCAGAGCTCCTGCGGCGTTCCCTTGGCCATCACCTTGCCCTGATGCAGCACGACGACGCGGTCGGCGACGGCGATCTCGTCGGTGAGGTGCGTCGCCCAAAGAACGCCGATCCCGTCCTGCTGGATGAGCCGCCTGACCTCTTCGAGCAGGGTTCGCCGCGAGCCGATGTCGAGCCCGGTGGTGGGCTCGTCGAGCAGCAGCAGGCGCGGGCCGTGGAGGAGGGCGCGGGCGATCTCGACGCGGCGCATCTGGCCGCCTGACAGCGCACGGACCTTGTCCTTGGCCCGCTCGACGAGATTGACGCGGGTCAGAGCAGCTTCCGCCCGCTGTTTCGCCTCGCCGCGCCCGATGCCGTGCAGGGCGGCGTGATAGAGCAGGTTCTGCTGAACGGTAAGCTCGAGGTCGAGCGTGCGCGCCTGGAACACCACGCCAAGCTGCGACAGCGCCGTGGCGGGCGTTCGCCGCACATCGGCGCCAAGCACCCGGATCGAGCCGGATCGGTTGTTGTAGAGGCGGGTGATCAGGGAGAACAGCGTGGTCTTGCCCGCGCCGTTCTGGCCGACGAGGGCCGTGAAGGCACCGGCCGGCGCCTCCAGCGAGACGTCGTCGAGCGCCTTTTTCGACCCAAAGGCGTGCGTGACGCCTTCGACGCTCAGCGCCGCCGTCGCGGGCGTGCTCTCCGTCACTTCGCCGTCGCCGTCATGATGCGGCGCTCCCTTCGCGCTCTTCCTGTTCGGCGCGTGATGTAACGCATTCCGGGGCGCAGTCGAGCGCTCAGGGAACCGCCACGACGCCCCAGGGGCCGCGGCCGACGGCGACCGACTTGGTCACCTTCATGCTCTCGACGTCGATGATCGAGACGTCGTTGGAGTTGCCGTTGGTGGTGTAGAGCGTCTTTTCGTCCGGCGAGAACGCCATCTGCCAGACGCGCTGGCCGACCAGCAGGTACTTCTTGACCTCGAAGGTCTTGACGTCGACCACGGCGACCCGGTTCGCCGGCCCGAGCGCGACGAAGGCTGTCGAGCCGTCCTTGCTGATGCGGATGCCGACCGGCTGGATCGCCTCGGCGTTCACGCCCGGGATCTCGAAGTTCAGCTTCTTGACCACCTCGTGCTTGGCGTTCTCGATGATCGAGACGGTGCCGCCGACCTCGGCGGAGACCCATGTGAATTTGCCGTCCGGCGTGAACTGGGCGACGCGCGGGCGGGTGTCGACCAGCACGTTCTCGACGATCTGCTTGGTCGAGGTGTCGATGAAGTGCGCCATGCTGGTTGTCTCGGAGGTGTTGACCAGCACCTTGCCGTCCGGGCTGATGCCCATGCCTTCCGGCTCCACGCCGACCGGGATCTCGCCGAGCACCTGGCCTGACTGGGTGTCGACGATCGTGACCAGGGCGTCGTCTTCGTTCGCGATGTAGAGCGGGTTGCCCGAGGGGTGAAGCACGAACAGCTCGGGGTCCGGGCCCGAGGGAAGCGTCTTGATCAGCTTGTAGTCGTTCGGATCGTAGACCTCGACGCGGTTGTCGTCGCTGGCGCAGACGTAAATGAGCTTGTTGTCCGGGCTGGCGATGAGGCCGCGGGGCCGGCGTCCGGTCTTCACCGTCGCGAGCACCTTCAGGCTCTCGCTGTCGAGCACGGTCATGTTGTGATCGCGCTCGTTGGTGACGAAGATCTTGCCGGCCTCGGCGGGCGCGGTCGCGGCGAGCAGCCCCGCGAGGGACGCGCCGGCGAGGGCGAGCGCCATGGTCGGGCGGAGAGCGTTGGGCATTCTGATGTCTCCCTGGCGCGCGGCTTCTTTTCCGGCCGCGTCTTGCTCTGTCTCTGCGCGCGTCACTGCGCGGGGAATTTGCACTGACTTTCCGGTTTGTCGAAGCCGATCGTGTCGAGCGGGTTCACCTGATGCAGGAAGCCTTCCTGCGGGGCGGCCGCGACGAGGGCTTCAGCCGACGTCAGTACGATCGGCTGCCTGAGCTGGTTGTCCCAGGGCCGGTACGAGAACGAGCCGCCCTTGAAGCCCGCGAGCTCGAAGGTCGGTCCGAAGATGAACTCGCGCAGCTTCGCGACGTCGTTGGTGCGGGTCCGCGCGGCGGCCTCGCCGACGGTGCGCATGGCGAGCCACATCTGGAAATCGAGGGCGCGCATGCCGCGCTTGGCCTGCCGGGCGAAGCGGTTCTGGATCTGCTCCGCGCCCCAGCCGGTGACGGTGACGCTCCAGGTCGTCGGCGTGAGGCCGGACGTGCCGACGGTCGGCCGCGGGTCCCAGCTGCGATAGCCGATCAGGGGTCCGAACTCGCCGAGCTCGTCCGCCAGCACGATGACGTCGTAGGATTTGCCCTGCGTGAAGACCGGGATGATGTCGTTGCCGCTCTCACGCGCGTCGGGGCCGAAGTTCCAGACACGCTCGTCGACGATCTTGCCGCCGAACTTCTTGGCGGAGCGCTTGACCGCCTCGGCGTAGAGCCGGTCGGCGTCGGTGCGGCCGGTGAGCAGCAGCCAGCTCCCCCAGCGCTTGGAGACGAGATACTGCGCCAGCGCGTCGGTGAGCATCGCGCGGCTCGGCGCGGTGTGCAGCACATTGGCGCGGCAATCCTTGCCCCGCAGGCTGTCGTCGGTGTCGCCGGCGTTGAACAGGATGACGTCCTTGCCCTTGGCGGCGTCGGCCATCTTGACCAGCTGATCCGGCGGCACGGCGAGCAGGATGAACTTCGCGCCGCTGTCGAGGATCTTCTGGAAGGCCGGCATCGGGTCCTCGCCGTGCGGCACGAGTTCGCGCGCGACGAGCTTGAAGTCCTGCTTCAGGAACCGGCCGGTGGTGTTGTTGTCCGTGACGCCCAGGTCCGCGCCGGCGATCCCGTCGTCGGCCGGCGGAATGGTCACGATGTTGTTCCACCACGGCGGGTCCGGCGGGAATTGCCGCAGCACGCCGAAGGCGAACTCCATCGGCGCAGGCGCGTTCTTCGGAGCCGGGCCGGGGGTCTTCGGCGCCTCGGGCGTGGGAGAGGGCGCTGCGCCCTCCGGCGCCGGGGCCTGGGCCGAGAGAACAAGGAGGGCTACGGCCGCCGCTGTGATCGAGCGGAGCGGGCCGAGTGATCGACCGCGTCGCCGACCTATCGTCCGAACATCGAATGGCATCGTGGTCACGCGGCCCTGATCATGGGATTCGGCGGCGCTATCTAAGGCGCGCCCGCGGCCGCGACGAGTCCGACAATCTGCTCATGAACCGCGCCGGCCCAAGGAATTCTTCCTGACTATTCTGACGCGCAACTCACGACGGCTGAAGACCGAAAGCAATGCATAAGAAATTAATAAGTTGTAATGATTGCTTGAGCGCGGCGTGAGCGATTGCAAATTGTTCCCGGATATGCGTGGTGGACTGAAATCGCGGTCGCTGCGTAAGCGAAAAAGACAAGAACGCGACGCGAGGGAGACAGGTATGCGTTGGTCGTCCGGAACGACGTCGCAGGCCGTGGACATGGGGGCGGCGTCCGCAGCGGTCTCGACGTCGCTCGCCTTCAGCCGTCGCGGCGTCCTCGCCGTCGGCGCGGCGATCGCGTTCGGCGCGTCGGCCGGCTTCTCCCGCGCGGCCGAGCCGCTCAAGATCGCGACGCTGAAGTTCGGCACCGTCAACTGGCTGCTCGACACCATCAAGGCCGAGAGCGAGAAGGCCGGGCAGGCGGCGCCGTTCGAGCGCCTCGAGCTCGCTTCAACGCAGGCGCTGACGGTCGCACTGCAGGCCGGGCAAAGCGATCTCGCCGTCAGCGACTGGCCCTGGGCGATGCGCCGCCGGATCGAGGGCGAGACGTTCCGCTTCGCGCCCTATTCCTCGGCTCTCGGCGCGCTGATGGTCGGCAAGAACTCGAAGGTCGAGACGCTCGCCGACCTCAAGGGCAAGAAGATCGGCGTCGCCGGCGGCCCGATCGACAAGAGCTGGCTCCTGTTCCGCGCCTACGCGCACAAGGAGGTCGACGGCGACATCGCCACCATGGTCGAGCCTGTCTTCGGCGCGCCGCCCCTGCTGAACGAGCAGCTGAGGCTCGGCCGGATCGACGCCGTGCTGACCTTCTGGAACTTCGCGGCCCGTCTCGACGCGGAAGGCTACCGGCGCCTCGTCGACGTCTCCGAGGTGATGAAGCGCCTCGGCCTCGAGCCGCCGCCTCCGCTCGTCGGGTTCGTCTGGCGCGACCAGCTTTCCGAGAAGAAGGGACCGCAGCTCGACGCGTTCTTCGCGGGCGTCAAGTCCGCGAACGAGACGCTGAGAAAATCCGACGAGGCGTGGGAGCGGCTGAGGCCGTCCATGCAGGTCCAGTCCGACGCGGAGTTCACGCGGCTGAAGGACTATTTCCGCGCAGGCATTCCGGCCCCTTGGGGCGAGGCCGATCTCGCGTCGTCGCAGAAGCTCTACGGGCTGCTGGCGGAGCTCGGCGGACAGGAATTCGTCGGTCCGAACCCGCGGTTCGATCCCGGACTGTTCTGGTCTTCGAAAGTCTGAGGCGTCCAGGCGGTGACGGCGGTTTCGCGACTGGGGTGGTGGGCGCTCTCGCTCGGCGTCTTCGTGGCCGTGTGGTGGCTGGCGGCGCTTTATTATGGCGATCCGAAGCTGCTGCCGACGCCGCCGCTCGTGCTGGACGCGCTCATCGCCGCGGCCAAGACCGGCGCTTTGTTCTCCAATCTTTTGGTCACGCTCGCGCGCGTCGCGGCGAGCTTCCTGCTCGCCATGGTGATCGGATCGGCGCTCGGGATCTTCCTCGGCATGTCGCCGACCGCCGACCGGCTCGTCGGCCCATGGATCGTGCTGTTCCTGAACCTGCCGGCGCTCGTCATCATCATGCTGTGCTACGTCTGGTTCGGACTGGTCGAATCTGCCGCCGTCGCCGCCGTCGCGATCAACAAGATCCCGAACGTCGCGGTCACCCTCAGGGAGGGCGCCGCGGCGCTGAGCCGCGATCTCGCCGAGATGGCGCGGATCTACGGGTTCAGCCGCTGGAAGACGCTTCGTCACGTGATCCTGCCGCAGCTTGCGCCCTATTTCGCGGCGGCCGCCCGGTCCGGTCTGGCGCTGGTGTGGAAGATCGTGCTGGTCGTCGAGCTTCTCGGCCGGCCGAACGGCGTCGGCTTCGAGCTGCAGACCGCCTTCCAGCTCTGGGACGTCGCGACGATCCTCGCCTACGCGCTCGCCTTCGGGCTGATCGTGCAGGCGATCGAGCTCGGCCTGATCCAGCCCTGGGAACGGGCCGCGAACCGGTGGCGGCGATGACGGCCGTCCGCATCGACATCGCCGAAAAGGTCTTTCCGGCGGTCTCCGGCGCCCCGGCGCGCGGCCTCTACCACGACTTCCGCCTCGAAGTGGCGGACAAGAGCTTCGTTGCGCTGCTCGGGCCGTCGGGCCTCGGCAAGACGACGCTCCTCAACATCGTCGCGGGCGTCGATCGTGACTTCAAGGGACGCGTGGCGTTCGACGGCAAGGCCGCGCCGCGCATCGGCTACGCGTTCCAGAGCCCGCGCCTGCTCCCGTGGCGGACCGTTCTCCAGAACGTGACGTTGCCGCTCGAGCCGGGCGCCGGAAGCGTCGAGCGTGCGAAGACGCTTCTCGCCGAAATGGGGCTGGGGGACGCCCACGACGTCTATCCGGAGCGCCTCTCGCTCGGCATGCAGCGCCGCGTCGCGCTCGCGCGCGCCTTCGCGTTGCAGCCCGACCTGCTGCTGATGGACGAGCCGTTCGTCTCCCTGGACGAACAGACGGCGGAAAGGCTGCGCGATCTGCTGGCGGACCTCGTCCGGCGCCATCCCGCGACGATCCTGTTCGTCACACACGACAGTCGCGAGGCCGTCAGGCTCGCCGATCGCGTGGTGCTGCTCGCCGGTCCCCCCGTCCGGATCGAGCGCGACGTCAGGATCGAGCTGTCTGCGGAAGCGCGGCGCAGTTCGGGCGAGGTCGAGCGGGTGCGCGGCGCGCTGACCGAGGCTGCGCCGGCTCTGTCGCTCGCGCGCGGCTGACCCTCACCGCCTTCCGGGACTTTTATCTGGCCCAGAACTGGAAACGGCCCGAAGCGTCTCCGCTTCGGGCCGTCGCCATCAGTCTAGTTTACTTACCGAACAAGATGGCGGCCAACCGCTGGAGCAGGCCTGGAGGCTTTGCTGCAGGGGCGTTCTGTCCAGGGTGGTTTCCGCTCTACGCGTTGGCGGCGAAGGGGTGCTTCGCGGAAGCCGACTGCGCGACCACGTCCTTGGCCTTCGGCTCGCCGGCGACGGCGCGCTTCAGGGCTTCCTTGGTGGCCTCATAGTTGTACTGCTGGATCTTGGCGTCGTCGGCCGCTTCCCAGTGAATGAACACGCCGACCGAGATGAACAGGTCGTCGGCTTCGTCCTCGGGGATCGTGCCGTCGGCGACGCAGTCGACGACAGCCTTGGCGACGCCGTACTGCGCCGGGCCGAACATCTGGACGGCCTGACGGGCGTCCTTGATGGTGACTTTGTTGAACAGGATCGTGTTCGGCTTCGCGAGCAGGTTCGGGGTCACGACCGCGAGCAGCGAGGTGAAGCCGTCCTTGTTGTTGGTGAGCGCGTTCACGAACGCGGACTCAGCCGTCGAGCCGCGCGGGCCGATGATGAGGTCGATGTGAGCGACTTCGTTGCCGTCGCCGACGAGCGACTCGCCGATGAGGGTCTTGGTGATCTTCGCCATAAGCTAGCATCCTCCCAGGTTGTTCCGTGGTGTAACCGCTGACGCGGGGAAATGCGCCGCGCGGCCGATGCCCAAACTCTATCGTTGCGTCTGCGTTCGGCTGGGAAACCGAACCGGTTGACCGGATAGCGCATTGCAAGGACATGCGGCGCGCACACTATTCGCGACCCGGATCGGACCGCAAGCGCTTCTTAGGGCGACCATATGCCCGCGACGAGCGTCACAGTGGCGTATTTGCGACGGTCTTACGCAATTCATGCGACGCAGCATCGCGCCTGTTGCGATGCACAAAATGCGGCGTACGCTTTGAGTCGGCCCTGCGCAGGGGCGCGGGGCCGCACGACGGCGCGCTCGCGTCGTCGCAGCCAGGAGCGTTTCCTGGCAGGGAGCCGATCATGGATCTCGTGCTGCTTGTGTGCCTCATCTCCTCGCCGCAGTCATGCCGGGAGGAGCGTGTGCTCGTCTCATACGACATGTCCGATCCCCGCACCTGCATGATGGGGGCGGTCCCGGTCATCGCCGAATGGGCCGGCGATCATCCCGACTATCAGGTGTCTCGCTGGAAATGCGACGGATCGAGCGCCTCTCGCCTGACACGGAACTTCAATTGAAGCCGCAGAAGGCCTGAGACTCGGATTATAAGAAAACAATAAATACTCAATAATATAGACGGAACCGCGTCGTATATTTAGTCTTCGGCTCCATCGAACGTGCCGAAGGGCGGAATGCGGACACCGGATTTACGGCGGCGTCGCCTGGCGGGCGACGGCAGGACCGTCAGACAGGCTGGGCATGCCAGCGGCGCGCGCCGGGAGACGCGCGTCGGACGGCGGGTTCGTCCGTTCGGCGGGGTTGACGCGCAAACCGTCGCGCGGGCCCTTGGCGGCGCGCACCCGTTCCAAACACAAGGCCCGCAAAGGGCCGACGCTTCAGGGAGATTGCAGATGCTTCGACGCTTGGCCCGGCCGCTGGCGTTCGCTGCCGCGTGTCTGATCGCGGCGCCCGCAGGCGCGGTCGATCTCGCCAAGGGTCGCCAGACCCTGCCCGATCTCGTGCTCGGCGGCGACAACGGCGACGACTACGCGGTCAGCAAGAAGGACTACGAGCTGGAGTCCGGGAAGGCGTATCAGCTCGATATCGTCTCCAAAGGCGGCAAGGAATACAAATTCTTCGCGCCGGAGTTCTTCCGCAATATCTGGATCAACCAGATCGTGATCAATCATCTGGAGATCCACGGTCCGGGCTCGCCGCATCATCTCGAATGGGACGACGAGGGGGCGATCCGCATCGAGTTTGTCGTGATTCGGCCGGGGTCCTTCAAGTGGTGGATCGACGGGCTCGAGTCCCGCGGCATGGTCGGGACGATCACCGCAAAATGAGCGCGCTCCAGCCCACCCTCCGCCTGCTGGCGATCGCCGCGGCGCTGGCCGTCTCGACGCCGGCCTTCGCCGATGACGCGGCCGACTGCGACGCCGGGATCGAGATGATCTCGGGCGAGGTCGCCAAGGATCACCCCAAGGCCACGGCCGACGCGCTGAAAAAGGCCCTGAGGGTCGCCAAGCGCGAAAAGGGGGAGAAAGAATACGACGAGTGCCTCGACGCGGTCGCGGACGCGAAGAAGGCGCTCGGTCGGTGACGGCGCGCCGCCGGATTCATTGAGGCGGCGCAGGGATGACGAGGGCTGGCGCGATGCTGCGCAACCCGTTGCGGTCGTTGAGGATCAGGCTCGCGGTGCTGGTCGCCGCGGTCCTGGTCACGACCGTGGCTGCCGCGCTCGTCTTCGCCTGGGCGCTCTCGGTCACCAATCATAACGTCGCCGAGTTGTCCTCCGCCCAGCGCCGCCTGGAGGATCTGTCGACGGCGTCGAGCCGCATCGGGGACTATGCGCTCGCCGCGCTGCAGACCACGGAGTCGCACGAACTGCAGACCGATCGGCTCTCGCTTCCCCGCAAGGGCATCCAGGAGTCGCTCGAACGCTTCCGGCAGGACGTCGCCGCGGACGTGACTCGCCTAGGCGCGGTGCAGGGACAGGCGATCGAGTCCTCGCGCGGCCGCGCGCTGGCGTTCATGAAGGCGCATTTCGAGGTGCTCGACCGCGAGGTGATGCAGGCCATCCGCGACGGGCGCAACGGCGGCGAGGCGTCCCAACAGGTGGCCGAGGACCGGGTGCGCGCCTCCCTCGACTATTTCGCCGGCAGCTTCGGACCGGCGCTCGGCCAGGCGATCGAGGCCGAGCGCGTCGCGGCGCGCGAGGCCGAGGCCGCGATGGCGAGGCTCCGGTCGAGGTTCGCGCCCCTGGCCATGCTGGCGATCGCGACCGCCGCGATGTTCGCCTTCCTGCTCTACCGCTGGATCGCGATGCCGCTCCTGAAGCGGATGTCCGAGGTGGCGGGCGCGGCGGCCGACATCACGCGCGGCCGCACGGACATTCGCCTCGCCGCGGGAGGCCATGACGAGCTTGGCCTGTTGACCAGGCGGTTCAATCGCATGGCCATCAGCCTCGCAAGGCGCGAGCGCCGCCTGCTCGCCGCCCAGTCGAGCCTCCAGGAGATCGTCGACGCCCGGACCGCCGAACTGCGCGCCGCGAACGAACGCCTGTCCGACATCGACAAGGCGCGCCGGCGCTTCTTCACCGACGTCAGTCACGAGCTCCGGACGCCGCTGACCGTGATTCTCGGAGAGGTCGACGTCACGCTGCGCGGCAAGCCGGATCACGGCGATCTGGTCGGCGCGCTGGCGACGATCCGCGTCCGGGCCAAGCGGCTCCATCGCCGCGTCGAGGACCTGCTCCGCGTCGCCCGCTCCGAGAGCGGGCAGCTCGATCTGGAGCTCGAGCCGATCGACCTCGCCGGCCTGATCGAAGAGGCCTGCGAGGGCGTTTCGGCGGCGGCCAAATCGCGCGGGCTGACCCTTACCGTCGGCGAGGGGCGCCAGGATCTGCTGGTCGAGGCCGATCACGAGTGGCTCCGGCAGGTGATCGAAGGACTGATCGCCAACGCGGTGCGCCATTCGAGCGCGGGCGGCGAAGTGCGCCTCGATCTCGCCGCCGATCGTCGCGGCCGCGCGGTCGTCACCGTCGCCGACCAGGGCGAAGGCATCCCGGCCGTCGATCTCCCGCACGTGTTCGAGCGCTTCTATCGCGGCGTGAGCGAGAAGGAGGGCTCCGGCTTCGGAATCGGGCTATCGCTCGCCCGCTGGATCGTCGAACGCCACGGCGGCTCGATCTCGATCGCGAGCAGCGTCGCCGCGCCCGGCGTTGCATCGGGCACCACCGTGACCATCGCACTTCCCCTGCTGACACCGCGCCTCGCCATCGGAGCCGGCCAATGACAATTCTCATCGTCGAAGACGACGCCGACATCGGATCGGTCCTGCGCCGCGGTTTCGCCGCCGAGGAGTACGAGGTCGAGCTCGTCGGCGACGGCGAACAGGCGCTCGCGGTCGCGACCGGGCGCTCGATCTGCGCCATCATCCTCGACGTCATGCTGCCCGGCCGCTCCGGCATCGAGGTCTGCAAGGCTCTGCGGGCGTCGGGCCAAACCGCGCCGATCATCATGCTGTCGGCGCGCTCGTCGGTCACCGAGCGCACCGAGGGCCTGATGGCCGGCGCTGACGACTACATTGTGAAGCCGTTCAATTTCGAGGAGCTGCTGGCTCGCGTCCGGGTCCAGGAGCTCAAGCGCGAGAGCAGCGAGGGCGATCCGCGCCATCTCGTCGTCCCGCCGCTCGATCTCGATCTCGAGACGCGCACTGTCGCGACCGAGACCGGCACCACCCGGCTGACGGAACGCGAGGTCGACCTGCTCGCGCTGCTGATGCGCCGCGCCGGCGAGCCGCTCAGCCGGGCCGACATCTTCTCCGCGCTCTGGGCGGGACACGGGGGGGCCTCGCTGAACGTGGTCGACGTTTATATCGGCTATCTCAGGCACAAGCTCGGGGAGGCGACGCCCGACGGCGGTCGGCTGATCGTCACGGTCCGGGGCAGGGGGTTCATGTATCAGCCGGCCTGATATCAGCCGGCCTGAGCCACGCCGCCGGACATAGACGGATTGCGGCCCGCCGCGGCGCCTTGCGGCCTTTGCCGAGCAGCGCCGTCGGTCCATAATGGGCCGACAAGAAAAGGCCTGCGCGGCGACGCTTTTCTCTCGAGCGATCCGACGCATGCGCCAGAACAATCGTGAGGAAGGCGTACCAGATGTCGTTCAATCTTCCGCGGCGGGGCGCGATCGCGCTCAGCGCCGCCGTCATTTTCTCGTCCGCGGCGGTCGCCGCCGCTCCCGCGACGATCGACCTCGTGTTCTACGCGCCGCATTTCTCCAAGCTCGAGAACGGCACCGTCGTCACCTACAAATACGTCCGCAAGACCGAGGATCCGAAGCTTGATCCGTCTTTCGAGGACGTCGTGAGCGTCAAGGTCGGCCCGAGCGGCGCCGAAGACTCCGTGACGGTCGATCTGTTCAGCGGCGCACGCGCCATCAATCTCCCGAACATGTCGAAGACCGGCAATCCGGTGATCGTCGCCGTCCTCGAGCAGGACGTGAAGGAGATGAACAAGTCGCTCGGCGGCAGCCCGTTCTATTTCCGCAATCGCCTGCGCCAGGCCATCTCGGCCGACACGCCCGCCGAGCCGACCAAGCTCGAATTCGGCGGCAAGACGGTCGACGGCTGGAAGATCAGCGTGAAGCCGTTCGCGAACGACCCCGACAACAAGGTCAAGCTGAAGGAATACGCCCAGCGCAGCTATGAGCTGATCTTCTCGGACGCCGTGCCGGGCGGGCTTTATGCGCTCAAGACCATCACGCCGAAGGCGGACGGTGGGGCGCTGCTCACCGAGGAGCTGACCGTCGCGAGCGACGCCAAGCCCGAGGGAGCGAAATGAACGGCTGCCGGGGCGCGAGGATCGCCGGCGTCCTGACCGCAGGTCTCGTCGCGGCGTTCGTCGCCGGGCCGGTCCGGGCACAGTCGGTCGGGTCGGACTATCCGACGGCCGAACGCGCCGACTACGTCTTCGGCTGCATGGCGGCGAACGGGCAGACGCGGGAGTCGCTGGAAAAGTGCTCCTGCTCGATCGACACGATCTCGACGCTGCTTCCGTACAGCGAGTACGAGGAAGCCGAGACGGTCCTGCGGATGAACAAGATCGCGGGGCAGTCGTCCGAACTGTTCCGCAGCAGCGGCGACCTGAAGGACAAGGTGTCGAACCTGCGGCGCGCGCAGGCCGAGGCCGAGATCAAGTGCTTCTACTGACCGCCGCGGTTCGCGGGCTCGCAAGACAAAAAGGCCGGTCGCGAGACCGGCCTTTTTCGTCTGGATAGGGACGCAAGCGTCAGAGATTGTCGGCCTTCGCGGCGCTTTCCTGCAGGTCGGCGGAGAACGCCTTGCCCTGCGTGTCGGTGCCGGTCATGGCGAGCTTCGCGCCGGGCTTCTTGTTGTAGCTGAACTGGATCATCGGATCCTCGCTGAGCGAGATGCCGCCGTCCATGGTGAACACCGTCTCGTCGCCCTGCTTGACCTCGATGTGGTTCACGAACCAGGCAGGGATATAGGTGCGCTTCACCTGGTCCATCTGCAGGCCCGAATAGTTTGGGTGGCGGATCATCAGCTGCGCGCGGTCGAACTTGCTGGCCTGCACCTCCGGCGCAGGCTTGTCGGACGACTGGGCGGCGACGTTGCGGAAGCGCGTTTGGCCGATCCGGTTGATCGCCTCGTCCTGGTCCTTCAGCGCCGGCGCCGAGCACCCGCCGCTCGCCTTCACGAACTTGCCGTTCATGGCGAGCTTGCCGTCGCTGGTCTCGACCACGGCGCGGACCGTCGAATAGGCGTTGACGCGCAGGCGGGTGGAGATCGCGAACTCCTTGCGCGGCTGGCCGAGCGCGAAGGCGGCGGCGACGGGCGAGGGGTTCTCGTCGACGATCAGGGTGACTTTCGAGATGGTGCGGTCGTCGCCCGCCGGCAGCGCGACGCTGACGTCGATCGGCACCACAGCTGCGTCCTCGGCCCGGTAGGGCGCGTCCATCTTGATAAAGTCGGCGTTGGCCTGGATGGCCTTGTCGCCGAAGGCGTCGGACTTGAAGCTCTCGAAGGTCTTGTCCGAATTCGGCTGCGCCGCGCCCTGCGCGACCGCAGGGGCCGTCGCGAGCGCGCCGAGCGAGGCGGCGAGAGCGGCCGCGTGAAACAGTCTTGTCGTGCGCGAAGCCATTGTCCGTTCTCCCGAAGAGCGCTCTTCGCGGCGCTTGCGCGGCCTTGGTCAGCGGCCTGTCCTGGTGAAAGTATATGGCGCGCAAGACATTCCGCAAAGCGCGACAACGAAAGCAGGGCGCCGACGGGCATATTGCCCAGCGTCGCCGCGCCTGCAGTGGCCGACGTCAGATTTCGACGGCCTAGATAGCCCGAGCCGACCAGAGGAGCGGTCAGCGGACCACCGTGATCCGCTTCGCCGCGCGGGTCAGGCCTGTGTAGAGCCATCGCTCGCGGTGCTCGCGGAAGGCGTAGCTCTCGTCGAACAGGACGACGTCGTCCCACTGCGAGCCCTGCGCCTTGTGGACGGTGAGCGCATAGCCGTAGTCGAACTCGTCGGACCGACGGCGTTGGGCGAACGGGATCTGCTCGACGTCGCCCTCGAAGAACGAGCGCAGCACCGAGACCGAGACCGAGCGGCGGGCGCCGTCCTCGTCCGGCAGCACGTCCATTTTGACGCGCGCCGAATCCGTTCCCTTCAGCCGCTGGACGATCCATGTGCCGCCGTTGAACAGGCCCTTCGTCTTGTCGTTACGGAGGCAGACCAGCTTGTCGCCGACTGCGGGCATCGGGTCGAGAAGGCCCTTCAGTTCGCGCAGCCGCCCGTTGTAGAGGCGGCGGGTGCGGTTGGTGCCGACCAGCACCTGGTCCGCCGCGGTCACCATCTCCGTCTCCAGCTGTCTGCGAGAGACGATGCGGCTCTCGCCGTAGTCGCCGAGGGCCAGCTCCCGTCCTTCCCGTACGTCGAGCGACATTCGGATGATGGGATCGTCGGCGGCCTGCCGGTGGACCTCGGTCAGCATCGCGTCGGGCTCGGCGTCGGTGAAGAACCCGCCGCCCTTCACCGGCGGCAGCTGCGCCGGATCGCCCAGGACCAGCACCTTTTTGCCGAAGGACAGCAGATCGCGCCCGAGCTCCTCGTCGACCATCGAGCACTCGTCGATGACGATGAGGTCCGCCTCCGCCGCCGCGCCCTGCCGGTTGATGGCGAAGGAGGGGCCTTCCTCGTCGCCGCCGCGCGGCCGGTAGATCATGGCGTGGATCGTCGTCGCGCCCGTGCAGCCCTTGCCGCGCATGACCAGCGCCGCCTTGCCGGTATAGGCGCCGAAGGCGACGTCGCCGTCGATGTCCTCGGCCAGATGGCGGGCGAGGGTGGTCTTGCCGGTGCCGGCGAAGCCGAACAGCCGGAACACCTGCTCGCGCGGTCGCCGCACCCAGTCGGCGACCGTCTTGAGAGCTGCGTCCTGCTGAGGCGACCAACGCATTCGAAAATGTTCCGGACCTAAACTGCGACCGGCTTTCTAGCGCGAGTCGCGCTTTCGACCTCCCGACCGCCGATCGATAGCCGGCTCCTGAAGTATGAGGACAGCATTCCTAGCAATTATTGAGACGAGATACCTATTTAAGACAATATGCCAGTCATCGTTGCAAGCGTTCGGTTTGCCGAACGCTTTTTGGCGTCGCGCTCTTAGCATGTTCTTATCAAGCGTAAATCACGCGGTCGTCAGTATTGAATGATGTAATTTCACAGTTTTGTAGCCGCTATGGATTCTATATTGCGACGTCTTACGTCATTCCTCGCGACTGATCGTGGTCATGTCGAAGGTTGCAACGACAATTAAGAGGGATGACGATGCATATGCCGAACGCCGTCAAATCAGCTGCGCTTGGATTCGCCGTTCTTGCGCTCGCCGCCGGTCCCGCCCTTGCGGTGACCGTGCAGAATCCGACGGACAAGCCGCTGGAGGTGACGGCGGATCTCGGCGCGTCGGAGCCGAAGGTCACTGTCGACGCCGGCAAGTCGGCCAAGCTCGACTGCCCCGAAGGCTGCGAAGTCCGAGCCGTCGGCCTCAACAGCTACGGCGTGTCCGCGAAGACCGGCGACAAGCTGACAGTGAAGGACGGCGCGCTGGCCTTCGCGGAGGGCGCCTCGACCGAGAAGGGCAAGACGAAGACCCAGTAGCCTCGGTCCCGATCGGAGGGACGGCCGCGTCCCCACCTCCTCCCGCGGCCGTTTCTTCGACGGATGATCCTCGCGGCCTCGGCTGCGTAGACATGGCGCCGACACCGCTTCGAGGAGGCTCTCATGCCGTCGCGCCGCGCAGTTCTGATCGCCGCCTTCTGTCTTGCGACCCCTTTGGTCGCGCATGCGCAGGGGATGATGCGGTTCGCCTCCGCGAATTTCGCGGCCGCGCAGGAGAAGGGCGGTCCGGTGATCGTCCATATCGACGCGACATGGTGTCCGACATGCCGCGCGCAGAAGCCGATTCTGGACAGGCTGCTCGGCCAGCCGAAATACGCCGCCGTCAGGGCGTTTTCCGTGGACTATGATTCGGAAAAGCCCGTGATGCGCGAGCTGTCCGCGCCCGACAGATCGACGATCCTCGTCTTTTCGAAAGGCAAGGAGGTCGCCCGCTCCACGGGCGATACGTCGGAGGACAAGATCGCGGCCCTGCTCGACAAGGGCCTCTAGGGGCGCCGCCACGCTCGCCGGACCGTCCGCTCTTTGCTGAGATCGCGTCCGATCGCCTTGATGTGGCGCCAATCCTCGCCGACACTCGCAGCTTCTCTCTGAGGCTTCGGCGCTCGGAACACGCCCGGTCCGCATGGCCGAGCGCGATCCGGTCGCCTTGCTCGGCAAGCGGGTGGGCATGGACAGCATCGCGGTCGTCAACGCCGTCGTTCTTTTCGGCGCCGCGCTGCTGCTCGTCGGTATTCTGTCGTCACTGGTGGCGTCTCGCTTCGGCGCCCCGCTGCTGCTCGTCTTCCTGCTCATCGGCATGTTGACCGGGATCGACGGCCCCGGCGGCGTGAGTTTCGAGGATTACCGGCTCACCTATCTCGTCGGCTCGATCGCGCTCGCCATCATCCTGTTCGACGGCGGGCTCAGGACGCGCATCTCGCACATGGCGGGGGCACTCTGGCCGGCCGTCAGTCTCGCGACGATCGGCGTCGTGGTGACGGCCGGGGTCATCGGCTCCTTCGCGGCGATCATTCTGAACATCGGCTGGCTGCAGGGTCTGCTGATCGGCGCCACGATCGCCTCGACCGACGCGGCAGCGGTGTTCTTCCTGATCCGCGCGAGCGGCCTCCAGCTCCAGCGGCGCGTCGGCGCGACGCTCGAGATCGAGTCCAGCACCAACGATCCCGTCGCGGTGTTCCTGACCGTCCTGCTCGTCGGCCTCGCCACCGCCGCGAGCGGCCATGGCGCGGCGGACATCGTCGGCCACTTCCTGCAGGAGGCCGTGATCGGCGGCGCTGCGGGCGTGGCCGGCGGCTTCGCGCTCGCCTTCGTGCTCAACCGCGTCGACCTGCCGTCCGGTCTCCACCCGCTGTTCGTGGTGACGGGCGTCGTCGCCCTGTTCGCGCTGGCGGCGGTCCTGCACGGCTCGGGCTTCCTCGCCGTGTATATCGCCGGCATCGTCGTCGGGAACCGTCAGGTGCGCGCTCTGCCGAGCATCATCGCGTTCCACGACACGGTGACCTGGCTCTGCCAGATCGTGATGTTCCTCGTGCTCGGCCTGCTGGTGACGCCGAGCGAGATGATCCGGACCCTGCTGCCGGCGCTCGCCATCGCGTTCGGGCTGATCTTCGTGGCGCGCCCCCTGGCGGTCGCTCTCTGCCTCCTGCCGTTCGGCTTCTCGCGCAAGGAGATCGGCTTCGTCGGATGGGTCGGGCTGCGCGGCGCCGTCTCGATCTTCCTCGCCGCGATCCCGACGCTCGCGAAGGCCCCGAACGCAGACGTCATCTTCAACGTCGCCTTCGTGGTCGTGATCGTCTCGCTGATCGTTCAGGGCTGGACGCTGACGCCCCTCGCCAAACGTCTCGGACTTGCGGTGCGCCAGACCGCCCGCAGCGTGCAGCGCGTCGAGATCGACCTGCCCGGCCAGCTCGCGCAGGAGATGGTCGGCTATCAGGTCACCCCGCATTGCCCGATCCTGTTCCGTGATTCCGTGCCCAAATGGGCGAAGCCGGTGTTCGTCGTGCGGGAATCGGCGATCCTCGATCCGAGGCAGGCCGGTCCTCTGAAGCCGGGAGACTTCGGCTATTTCCTCGCGGCGCCCGAGCGCGTCGCCGAACTCGACGGCCTGTTCGCCTCGACGGAAGGCGGTCGCGCGCGGCCGGCGCTCGGCGAGTTCCCGCTGCGCGGCGAGACCGCGCTGTCGGTGCTCGTCGGCATGTACGGGCTCGAGGTGCAGCCCGAGGCGGCGGGGCTTTCCGTCGCCGAGATCTTCGCCGCGCGGTTCGAGAACGAGCCGACGGTCGGCGACACGCTGGACTTCGGCGCGGCGACGCTGATCGCGCGCGCGGTCGACGATGGCAAGGTGGTGCGCGCCGGTCTCAGGATCGAGGACGAGGGCGACCAGGACGAGGCGACACCCGCGTCGTCGTCCCAGACGGCCGACACGGCGCGATCCCGATCCGGCTACCTCGACGCCTTAGTGCGCGCCGGCGCGGCGGCGCGCAGGAAAGCGGGTTTCTAAACGCTTTGGAAACCATGTCGCGGCGATCTTCGAGTCATGATCGTCCGCACCAAATGGCGCATCGTCGTCGCCCAGGTCCTGCTCTGGCTCGTGGCGGCCGGCGCGGTGACTTATTTCAGCCAGCAGGCCTATGTCGGCGATCACGGTCTCGTGGCGAGCCGCGCCATGGAGGCGGAGATCGCGCTGCTGCAGGCGCGCCTCGACACGGTCAAAGCCGAGCGCGCCGCGGTCGAGCACCGCATCGACCTGCTCTCGACCGAGCGGATCGATCCTGACCTGCTCGACGAGCAGGCGCGCACCGATCTCGGCTGGATCAGCCCCAACGAGCGCGTCCTGCAGCGCGAGTAGGGCCGCCATGCGCGTCGCGGATGTCGACGGGCTTCCGACTTTGGTCTAACCCTTTCTCACAAGAGTCTTCTGTGGCGGCGCGCGCGCTCGATTTCGGTCGGGTAGCGCGTTAGCTTCCTCGAATAAGAAGACCAGGAAACGAGCCAGGGGACGACATGGCCGCTACAGCCGCCAAGGCAGCGCCGCGCAAAACCGCCGGCAAATCCGCTCCCAAGCCAAGCGCCAAGAACGCGTCCGGCACGAGCGCCAAGAGCGCGTCCGGCGCGAACGCCAAGAGCCCGGTCTCCAACGGCGCGCTCAAATTCAGCAAGGACGAGGAGCTGCGCGCCTATCGCGACATGCTCCTGATCCGCCGCTTCGAGGAGAAGGCCGGCCAGCTCTACGGCATGGGCCTCATCGGCGGCTTCTGCCACCTCTACATCGGCCAGGAAGCGGTCGTCACCGGCATGCAGATGGCGCTCGAACAGGGCGACCAAGTCATCACCGGCTATCGCGACCACGGTCACATGCTCGCCTGCGAGATGGACCCGAAGGGCGTTATGGCCGAGCTCACGGGGCGCCGCGGAGGCTACTCCAAGGGCAAGGGCGGCTCGATGCACATGTTCAGCGTCGAGAAGCAGTTCTACGGCGGCCACGGCATTGTCGGCGCGCAGGTCTCGCTCGGCACCGGGCTCGCCTTCGCCAACAGGTACCGCAAGAACGGCAAGGTCTCGCTCGCCTATTTCGGCGACGGCGCGTCGAACCAGGGTCAGGTCTACGAGAGCTTCAACATGGCGAAGCTCTGGAAGCTGCCGGTCGTCTACGTCATCGAGAACAACAAGTACGGGATGGGCACCTCGCTCGAGCGCGCCTCCTCGACGACCAATCTCAGCCATCGCGGCGCGAGTTTCGACATTCCGGGCGAGCAGGTCGACGGCATGGACGTACGCGCGGTGAAGGCCGCCGCCGACCGCGCCGTGAAGCACGCCCGCGAGGGGAACGGCCCGTACATCCTCGAGATGATCACCTACCGCTATCGCGGCCACTCCATGTCCGACCCGGCCAAGTACCGGTCGAAGGAGGAGGTCCAGAAGATGCGTGAGACCCACGACCCGATCGAGATGGTCCGCAAGCGCATCGTCGACGGGAAGCTCGCGAGCGAAGACGACCTCAAGGGCGTCGACAAGGAGGTCCGCGACATCGTCAACGCGGCCGCCGAGTTCGCGACCAACGACCCCGAGCCAGATCCCTCCGAGCTCTGGACCGACATCCTGCGCTGAGCTCCGGCGGCGTATGTCCGCCCCGTCCGTCAGGCCGGGGCTACCAAGAAGACTCAGGACAAGGGAACGTCCAACATGCCGATCGAAGTCCTCATGCCGGCGCTGTCGCCGACCATGGAGGCGGGCAAGCTCGCCAAGTGGCTGAAGAAGGAAGGCGATAGCGTCAAGTCGGGCGACGTCATCGCCGAGATCGAGACCGACAAGGCGACCATGGAGGTCGAGGCGGTCGACGAGGGCACGCTCGGCAAGATCCTCATCGACGAGGGCGCCGAGGACGTGAAGGTCAACACGCCTATCGCGCTGATACTCGGCGAAGGCGAAGACTCTTCCGCGCTCAAGAACGGCGGTTCGGGGCCTGCGCCCAAGGCCGAGGAGCCGCCCGCCAAAGCGGAGGTCGAGGCGAAGTCCGGGGACAAGTCGCCGGCCAAGGTCGAGTCCGCCGCCGCCAACCCGCCACAGCCCATGGCCCAGCCCGAGCCCGACGTGCCGGAAGGCACCGAGATGGTCACCCAGACCGTCCGCGAGGCGCTTCGCGACGCGATGGCCGAGGAGATGCGGAAGGACGACACCGTCTTCCTGATGGGCGAGGAAGTCGCCGAGTACCAGGGCGCCTACAAGGTCAGCCAGGGGCTGCTCGACGAGTTTGGCAAGGAGCGGGTGATCGACACCCCGATCACCGAGCACGGCTTCGCCGGCGTCGGCGTCGGCGCGGCGCTGGCGGGGCTAAAGCCCATCGTCGAGTTCATGACCTTCAACTTCGCGATGCAGGCGATCGACCACATCATCAATTCCGCGGCGAAGACGCTCTACATGTCCGGCGGCCAGATGGGCTGCTCGATCGTGTTCCGTGGCGCGAACGGCGCGGCCGCCCGCGTCGCCGCCCAGCACAGCCAGGACTACGCCTCCTGGTACTCGAACGTGCCGGGCCTCACCGTCATCGCGCCCTACACGGCCGCGGACGCTAAGGGCCTGCTGAAGTCCGCGATCCGAGATGGCAACACGGTCGTCTTCCTCGAGAACGAGATCCTCTACGGCCAGTCCTTCCCGGTGCCGAAGCTCGACGACTACGTCGTGCCGATCGGCAAGGCCAGGATCGCCCGGCCGGGCAAGGACGTGACCCTCGTCGCCTGGTCGATCGGCATGACCTATGCGCTGAAGGCGGCCGAGAAGCTCGCCGAGGACGGGATCGAGGCAGAGGTCATCGACCTCAGGACCATCCGCCCGATGGACACCGAGACGATCATCGAGTCCGTCAAGAAGACCGGCCGCATCGTCACGATCGAGGAGGGCTGGGCGCAGTCCGGCGTCGGCGCGGAAATCTCCGCACGGGTGACCGAGCAGGCCTTCGACTGGCTGGACGCGCCGGTGACGCGCGTCTCCGGCAAGGACGTGCCGATGCCCTACGCGGCCAATCTCGAGAAACTGGCGCTGCCGAGCGTCGATGAAGTGGTGCAGGCGGCCAAGGCCGTCTGCTACCGCTGATGGCCGGGTCCTCCAAGGCGAACCAGCTCGCCATACCTTTCGCGGCCCACGAGGCCGCGGAGGCGACCGAGGTGCTGCGCGCCTGGATCGTCGACAACGGCCTGCACGTCTCGCTGCAGCGCGGCTTCGACGATCCGGCGGTCTGGGGCGTGTTGCTGACCGACGTCGCGCGCCACGTCGCCCGCATCTACGAGACCGAGGGCGGTTTCACGCAGGACGAGGCGCTCGCCAAGATCAAGTTCACGCTTGATGCCGAGTGGGACGACGGCACGGACGTCGGGACCACCAGCGCCATCCAATAAAAGCAGACGACAAAGTCGCACGAGGGACGAGATGCCCACCAACATCCTGATGCCCGCCCTGTCGCCCACTATGGAGAAGGGCAACCTCGCCAAGTGGCTCGTGAAGGAGGGCGACACGGTCAAGTCCGGCGACGTCATCGCCGAGATCGAGACCGACAAGGCGACGATGGAGGTCGAGGCCGTCGACGAGGGCACGGTCGGAAAGATCGTGGTCGCCGAAGGCGCGACCGACGTCCCGGTCAACGAGCTGATCGCGATCCTGCTCGAGGAGGGCGAGGACGCGAGCGCCCTCGACGCCGCGCCGAAGCCCAAGGCCGAAGCGAAGGCCGCCGCCGAGCCTGCCAAGAGCGAGGCGCCCAAGGCTGACGCCTCGGCCCCAAAGCCGAGCGAGGCCAAGCACGACGAAGCCCCGAAGCAGGCCGCGCCGGCCGCGAACGGCCACGACAAGGGCGAGCGCGTCTTCGCCTCGCCGCTCGCCCGGCGGCTCGCCAAGGAGGCCGGCGTCGACATCGGCTCGATCTCCGGCTCCGGCCCACATGGCCGCGTGGTCAAGGCGGACGTCGAGCAGGCCAAGGCCTCCGGCGGCGCCAGGCCCGCCGCCGCGAAGTCGGACTCGGCTCCGGCCGCAAAGGCCCCGGCGCCCGCCGGCGCCTCGGACGAAGCGATCAAGAAGCTGTTCCCCGAAGGCTCCTTCGAGGAAGTCCCGCATGACGGCATGCGCAAGACCATCGCGCGCCGCATGACGGAGGCGCGCCAGACGGTGCCGACCTTCTATGTCACGGTGGATTGCGAGATCGACGCGCTGCTGAAGCTGCGCGAGCAGGTCAACGCCGCGGCCCCGGCCAAGGACGGAAAGCCCGCCTGGAAGGTCTCGGTCAACGACATGGTGATCAAGGCGCTCGGGAACGCGCTCGCCGAGGTGCCGGACGCGAACGTGTCGTGGACGGAAAGCGCGATGCTACGCCACAAGCACGCCGACATCGGCGTCGCGGTCGCTCTGCCGGGCAACGGCCTCATCACCCCGATCATCCGTGCGGTCGAGACCAAGACGCTCTCGACCATCGCGAAGGAGATGAAGGACTACGCAGCCCGCGCCAAGGACCGGAAGCTGAAGCCCGAGGAGTACCAGGGCGGCACCACCGCCGTGTCGAACCTCGGCATGTTCGGCGTGAAGGACTTCACCGCGGTGATCAATCCGCCGCACTCCACGATTCTTGCGGTCGGCGGCGGCGAGAAGCGGGCGGTGGTGAAAGGCGACCAGATCGTCGCCGCGACGATCATGAGCATCACGCTCTCCTGCGACCATCGCTCGGTCGACGGCGCGCTCGGAGCGACGCTCATCTCGGCGGTCAAGCGCCTGATCGAAAACCCGATGGGGATGCTGGTCTGAGGCGCGCGCCGGCCGCGTCGCGCGACGTGGCTGGCCGCCTCCGCCGGCGGGCGTCATGAAGGTCTATCTCGCAGGCCCAGAGGTCTTTCTCGCTGACGCCGTCGCCGTCGGCGCGGCGAAGAAGGACATCTGCCGCCGCCACGGGCTTGAGGGGATGTTTCCGCTCGACCAGTCGCTCGAAGGCGTAGCGCCGGACCGGCTGGCGCGCGCGATCTTCGCGGCCAACGCCGACGCGATCCGTCGAGCGGACGCCGTCATCGCAAACCTCTCGCCGTTCCGGGGGATCGGCGCCGACGCCGGGACCGTCTGGGAGGTCGGCTTCGCGTTCGGGCTCGGCGCGCCGACGCTCGGCTATTCGAACGACCCGCGTCCGCTGTTCGACCGCACGGTGGCCGGCGCCGCCGAGCTCGAGGCGCTCGCGGACGGGCGCGTGTTCCATCCGGACGGCATGTCCGTCGAGAATTTCGGCCTCGCCGACAACCTGATGATCGAGGAGGCGATCGCCGCCTCGGGCGGCCTGTTCCTCAGGCCGGACGGCGGCGAGGCGCGGGATCTCGCCGACCTCGCCTTGTTCGAAACCTGCGTCCGCGCGCTCGCCGAGCGCCGCGATGCCCGGCCGCGATCCGTCCCGGCCTGAAAGGATCAGCGCATGCCTCTCGTCCGCATCTCGCTCCTCAAGGGCCATAACGAAGCCCGCAAGCTCGCGCTCTGCGAAGGCGTCTACGAGGCGCTGCGCGAGGCGTTCAACGTGCCCGCCGACGACAAGTTCGTCGTCGTTCACGAGCACGACAAGGCCGACTTCGTCTATGCGCGCAGCTACCTCGGCGTGGAGCATGACGACGGCCTTGTCATCGTTCAGATCACCGCGAACGAGGGCCGCACGACCGAGCTGAAGAAGGCGCTCTACAAGTCGATCGCCGACAGGTTCGAGGCGGCCGGCGTCGAGCGGCGCAACGTCTTCATCAGCCTCGTCGAGGTGAAGAAGGAAAACTGGTCCTTTGGCGACGGCGTCGCGCAATACGCCTGACGAACTTCTCTTTGCCGGCGGCCGCGCCGGCCCGAGCGACAAACGACAACTCCACGAAGGAGCGCAGCATGGCCGACGCTTACGACGTCCTCATCATCGGCGGAGGCCCCGGCGGCTACGTCACGGCGATCCGCTCGGCCCAGCTCGGCTTCAGGACGGCGGTGGTTGAGCGCGAGCATCTCGGCGGCATCTGCCTCAACTGGGGCTGCATTCCGACCAAGGCTCTGCTGCGCTCGGCCGAGGTGTTCCACTACATGCAGCACCCCGAGGCTTACGGCCTCAAGGCGTCGAACGTCTCCGCCGACGTCGCGGCGGTGGTGAAGCGCTCGCGCGGCGTCTCCGCCCAGCTCAACGGCGGCGTCGGCTTCCTGATGAAGAAGAACAAGATCGACGTCATCTGGGGCGAGGCGACCGTCACCAAGCCCGGCGAAGTGAAGGTCGTCGCGCCCAAGAAGTCGGTCCAGGGCCCGCCCGCGCCGGCCCCGAAGGGCGCGCTCGGGGAGGGGACATACCAGGCGAAGAACATCATCGTCGCGACGGGCGCCCGGCCGCGCGCGCTGCCGGGCCTCGAAGGCGACAAGAAGCTGGTCTGGACCTACTTCGAGGCGATGGTTCCGGAGAAGATGCCGAAGTCGCTGCTGGTCGTCGGCTCGGGCGCGATCGGGATCGAGTTCGCGAGCTTCTACAAGACCATGGGCGCCGACGTGACGGTCGTCGAGGTGCTGCCGCAGATCCTGCCGGTTGAGGACGAGGAGATCGCGGCCCACGCCAGGAAGCGCTTCGAGAAGCAGGGCATCCGCATCCTGACCAGCGCCAAGGTGACGAAACTCGACAAGGGCTCGGACGACGTCACCGCCACGATCGAGACCTCGGACGGCAAGACGGAGAAGCTGAAGGTCGACCGCGTGATCTCCGCGGTCGGGGTGGTCGGCAACATCGAGAACCTCGGCCTCGAGGCGCTCGGCGTGAAGACCGACCGCGGCTGCGTGGTCACCGACGGCCTCGGTCGCACGAATGTGAAGGGCATCTTCGCCATCGGCGACGTCGCAGGCCCGCCGATGCTCGCGCACAAGGCCGAGCACGAGGGCGTGATCTGCGTCGAGGGCATCAAGGGCCTGCCCGTCCATCCGATGGACAAGGCCAAGATTCCCGGCTGCACCTACTGCCAGCCGCAGATCGCCTCGGTCGGCCTGACCGAGAAGAAGGCCAAGGAGCAGGGCCGCAAGGTCAAGGTCGGCCGCTTCCCGTTCAGCGGCAACGGCAAGGCGATCGCGCTCGGCGAGCCGGAGGGTCTCGTCAAGACGATCTTCGACGCCGACAGCGGCGAGCTGATCGGCGCGCACATGGTCGGGGCGGAGGTCACCGAGCTCATTCATGGCTTCGTCATCGCCATGAACCTCGAGACCACCGAGGAAGAGCTGATGCATGCGGTCTTCCCGCATCCGACCCTCTCCGAAATGATGCACGAGAGCGTGCTCGACGCTTACGGGCGGGTCATTCACACCTGAAAAGCGCGCCATATATTCCTCAGGCGGAACCAGCGCCGCTCGCGCGGGTTTTTCTGGCGACGGGACAAACGAGGAGTGCGTGGCATGGAAGGCGTCGGTTGGTTGATGGCGATCATTCTCGGCGGCATCGCCGGATGGATCGCGGAGCAGATCATGAAATCCGACATGGGGGTGATCATGAACATCATCCTCGGCATCGTCGGCGCGCTCGTCCTCAACGCCATTCTGAAGCTGATCGGCATCATTCCGCCCGGCGGCTGGATCTGGCAGTCCGTGATCGCGGTGATTGGCGCCTGCCTGCTGATCGGCGTCTACCGGGCGATCCGCGGACGGCCCTCGGCGGTCTGAGGCTGATCGAGCCCTGCGCCTCGCGCGGGGCGGCGTTGCGGCCGCCCCTGCGCATCGACGGCGTGCGGTTGCTGGTCTAAATTGAAGGGAGAGCAGCCGAGCGCCGCTCTCCCTTGTTTGCATTCCGGATCGCGACGCCAGAGCCGACATGGTCACCGTCCTCGACCGCACCGAGACCCCTCGTCCCCGCCACCCGGAGAAGGCGCGCCGCGCCGACACCGAGGTGCTGCGCAAGCCCGACTGGATCCGCGTCCGCGCGCCCGGATCTCCGGTCTGGCGCGAGACCAACGAGATCGTCCGCTCCAACAAGCTGGTGACGGTCTGCGAGGAGGCGGGCTGCCCGAACATCGGCGAGTGCTGGTCGAAGAAGCACGCGACCTTCATGATCCTCGGCGACACCTGCACGCGCGCCTGCGCCTTCTGCAACGTGAAGACCGGCCTGCCCGAGGCCGTCGACGCCGGGGAGCCTGCGCGCGTCGCGGACGCGGTGGCGAAGCTCGGCCTCAACCACGTCGTCATCACCTCGGTCGACCGCGACGACCTCAAGGACGGCGGGGCCAGGCATTTCGCGGACGTGATCCGCGCGATCCGCGCGGCGAGCCCCGGCACCACGATCGAGATCCTGACGCCCGACTTCCTGCGCAAGGACGGCGCGCTCGAGATCGTCGTCGAGGCGCGGCCGGACGTGTTCAACCACAATCTCGAATGCGTGCCCTCGCTCTATCTCACGGTGCGCCCGGGGGCCCGCTACTTCCACTCTCTGCGCCTTCTGCAGCGCGTAAAGGAGCTCGATCCGACGCTGTTCACCAAGTCCGGCATCATGGTCGGGCTCGGCGAGGAGCGGAACGAGGTGCTCCAGCTGATGGACGACCTGCGCTCGGCCGACGTCGATTTCCTGACCATCGGCCAGTACCTACAGCCGACGAAGAAGCACCATGCGGTCCTGCGCTTCGTGCCGCCTGCGGAGTTCACGTCGTTCGAGACCATGGCCTACGCCAAGGGCTTCCTCATGGTCTCGTCGAGCCCACTGACGCGCTCCTCGCATCACGCCGGCGACGATTTCGCGAAGCTGAAGGCCGCGCGCAAGGCCAAGGCGAAGCCGTTGGCGGCGCTCGCGGCGGAATGAGGCCGCTCATCTCCGTTCCGCAGAAGTTCGGGCTTTTTGATCTTGTCGCCCGGATCCCTCGTTCTCTCCTTAGCTTTCAGACAGTGGCGGAAGAGGTCGCCGGTTCCGCCTTGCCATGGCGCGCCATCGTCGGCGCGTTTCTCGCGATTGGCGTGTTCAACCTGTGCATAGCGGGCGTAGGTGACTTGGTCGCTCCGGATCCGAGTGACACCTCCACAGAGGATCTCGGCGCGTTCGGTTACGCCGCGTTCGGGGCGCTCGTAATGAGCGTTCTCCTCTGCCTCTGTCTGCTACTGCAATGGTCGGCTCTCAGACTGTTGGGGCAGCGGGTCTCCGCGCGGACCGTCACCGTTGCGCTGCTGGCCTCGCAGCTACCCCTGATTCCTATCGCGGCGTTTTTTCTCGCTGTAAGCGGCGTCGCCTTCGCTGCCGGAGCCAACACGGGCGCCGGATCAGCCGTCTACTTTTTGGACATTGCGATCCAAGCCGTCTTGTTTTGCTCGTATCTCACTGTAGCCACCGCGGTGACCGTCCGTATCTCGATGCCGAAAGCGACCTTGGCGGTCCTCATTGGTCCAGGATTGCTCGTGGCGCTGCTGCTCTGGGGGATGGTCGCGACCGCCTGACGCCGCCGCCGCTTGTCTCCGCTCCAAAAGCGGTTAAGTGACTGCCATGTCCCTCGCCGAACCCATCCCGCATACGGCCGCCGCGCCCTACGACGTCGAGCGCCTGCGCGCGGATTTTCCGGCGCTGTCGCTGACGGTCCACGGCAAGCCGCTGGTCTATCTGGACAACGGCGCGTCGGCGCAGAAGCCGGTCCAGGTGCTCGACCGGATGCGGCGGGCCTATGAGAGCGAATATTCCAACGTTCATCGCGGGCTGCACTACCTCGCCAACGCCGCGACGGAAGGCTTCGAGGCGGGCCGCGAAAGCGTCCGGCGATTCCTGAACGCGGCCTCGACGGACGAGATCATCTTCACCCGCTCGGCGACCGAGTCGATCAACCTCGTCGCGAACGGCGTCGGCCTGAACGGCATCCAAGAAGGCGACGAGATCGTTCTCACCATCATGGAGCACCACTCCAACGTAGTGCCCTGGCACTTTCTCAGGGAGCGCAAGGGCGCGGTCCTGAAGTGGGTGCAGGTGCGCGAGGACGGCTCGTTCGACCTCGAGGCCTTCGAAGCCGCGCTGAGCGATCGCACGAAGTTCGTCGCCGTCACGCACATGTCGAACGTGCTCGGCACGGTCGTGCCGGTGAAGGAGGTCTGCCGTCTCGCCCACGAGCGCGGCGTGCCGGTGCTGGTCGACGGCAGCCAGGGCGCCGTGCATCTCGCGCCCGACGTGCAGGACATCGACTGCGACTTCTACGTCTTCACCGGCCACAAGGTGTACGGCCCGACCGGTATTGGCGTGCTCTACGGCAAGCGCGCGCGGCTCGAGGCGTTGCCGCCCTTCAACGGCGGCGGGGAGATGATCCGCGACGTCACGGAAGAGAACGTCACCTATGGCGACCCGCCCCACCGCTTCGAGGCCGGGACGCCGCCGATCGTCCAGGCGATCGGCCTCGGCGCGGCGCTCGACTACATGCGCGCCGTGGGATTGGACGCCATCGCCGCGCACGAGGCCAGTCTCGCCGCCTACGCCCACGAGCGGCTTGAGACGGTCAACGCGCTGAAGATCTTCGGCCGCGCGCCGGGCAAGGGCGCGATCGTCGCCTTCAACCTCGAAGGCGCGCACGCCCACGACGTCGCGACGGTGCTCGATCGCTCGGGCGTGGCGGTCCGCGCCGGCACCCATTGCGCACAGCCGCTGCTGAAGCGGCTCGGCGTCACCTCGACATGCCGCGCGTCCTTCGCGCTTTACAACACGACCGATGAGGTCGATCGTCTGGCCGAAGCCTTGGACAAGGCGCGCCAGTTGTTTGCGTGAGAAAGGCTTGAGATGAGCGACGCCGCGACGGCCGAAAAGCCCACGGGCGCTTCCGCGATTGCGCCGGAAGAGCTCGACAGGCTGACTGACGACATCATAGCTGCGTTGAAGACCGTGTATGACCCGGAGATCCCGGTCGACATCTACGAGCTTGGGCTCGTCTACCGCATCGACATCTCCGACGACCGGGACGTCACCATCGACATGACGCTCACCGCGCCCGGCTGCCCGGTCGCGGGCGAGATGCCGGGCTGGGTCGAGAACGCGGTCGGCGCGGCGCCCGGCGTCAACGCCGTCAAGGTGAACATGGTGTTCGAGCCGGCGTGGGATCAGAGCCGCATGTCCGACGAGGCCCGCGTCGCCCTCGATATGTGGTGACATGCCGCCCGCGGTCGAAGGCGTCCTCGAAACCGCGCTTTACGTCGACGATTTCGAGCGCGCGCTCGCCTTCTACGACCGCCTGTTCGGCTTTCCTCATCTGATCGAGACCCCGACGCTCGTCGCGCTCGACGTGTCGGGCCGGAGCATCCTGCTGCTGTTCAGGCGCGGCGGCTCGGCGCACGAGCAGAGCCTGCCGGGCGGGGTCATCCCCGCCCATGACGGCCATGGGCCGCTGCACATGGCCTTCTCGATCGCGGAAGAGGCGCTCGGTCCCTGGGAGCGTCGGCTGGAGGAGTTCGGCGTCGCCGTCGAGGGCCGCATGACGTGGCCGCTCGGCGGGCGGAGCCTCTATTTCCGCGATCCGGACGGCAACCTTCTCGAGCTCGTCACGCCGAAGGTCTGGCGGACCTACTGATCCGCGCCGACGCGGCGGACGAGGGCGGCCCTCACCACTTGCCCGTGTTCGGCATCGACTTCCAGGGCTCGGCCGGCTCCTTGGCGCCGCCCTTCTGCAGCAGTTCGATCGAGATGTTGTCGGGCGAGCGGATGAAGGCCATGCGGCCGTCGCGCGGCGGACGGTTGATCGTGACGCCGGCCTTCATGAGCCGGTCGCACAGGCCATAGATGTCGTCGACCTCGTAGGCGAGGTGGCCAAAGTTGCGGCCTTCCCCATAGGCCTCCGGGTCCCAGTTGTAGGTCAGCTCCACCTGCGCCTCAGACTGGCCGGGAGGGGCGAGGAAGATCAGCGTGAAGCGGCCCTGCTCGTTCTCCATGCGCCGGACCTCCTCGAGGCCGAGCTTGTCGCAATAGAAGTCGAGCGAGGCGTCGACGTCGCTCACGCGGACCATGGTGTGAAGATACTTCATCGTCGCCTCCGGCGGTCTCTGAGGTGAGGGAAGCTATGGAGCGGGACGACGAACGCAAGATCGCGACGCTCGGGAAACTGATCGCCGGGGCGCGCTCGGCCGTCGTGTTCACCGGGGCCGGGATTTCGACCGGCTCCGGCATTCCCGATTTCCGCAGCCCCGGCGGGATCTGGACGCAGAACCGGCCCATCGACTTCGGGCAGTTCCTGTCCTCCGCCGAGATGCGGCGCGAGGCGTGGCGGCGAAAGTTCGCCATCGACGACGCCACCCGCGGCGCGAAACCCAACGCCGCGCACCGGGCGGTCGCCCGCTTCGTCGAGACGGGGACGGCCGCGGTCGTCGTCACGCAGAACATCGACGGACTGCACGGAGCGTCCGGCGTCCCCGGCGACAAGCTCATCGAACTGCACGGCAACGGCACCTACGCCAGGTGCCTCGACTGCGGCCTGCGCCACGAGCTCGACGAGGTGCGCGGGGCGTTCGAGGCGACCGGTGAGCCGCCCGACTGCCGCCACTGCGGCGGGTTCGTGAAATCGGCCACGATCTCCTTCGGGCAGGCCATGCCGGTCGAGGCGATGGAGCGCGCCCATGCGGCGGCGGAAGAGGCCGATCTCTTCCTCGTTCTCGGCTCCTCGCTCGTGGTCTATCCGGCCGCCGCCCTTCCGATCACGGCGAAGCGGGCGGGGGCGGCGCTGGTCATCGCCAATCGCGAGCCGACCGATTTCGATCCTTACGCCGATTTGGTCCTGCGCTCGGATCTGGTCGAGCTTTTCGCTCCATATGCGGACCGGCCTTAACCCGCTCTTCGCCCTAATCGAGTCGAAGGCGCCATGTTTGGGCCATTTTTCTCTTCCCCCCGGCGGCTCGGATGCTATCGTTTACGGATAACGAGTCGCGTGTCGGCTCGCCGCTGGTGGTGTATCCGGGCAGGCGGTTCGTATGAGTGAAGAGCGGGTGAAATTCGCTGCGGATCAGCGCCTGGCCGGCACGGCCGAGGCGGCTCCGGCGGATCTCTACGAGATCTCGGGCTCCATCAAGTGGTTCGATGTCGCCAAAGGTTATGGCTTCATCGTGCCTGACGACGGCGGTCCCGACGTTCTCCTCCACGTGACCTGCATGCGGCGGGACGGCTTCCAGACCGCCGCTGAAGGCGCGCGCATCGTCTGCGAGGTGCAGCAGCGTCCCAAAGGGGTGCAGGCGTTTCGCGTGCTGTCCTTGGACGAGAGCGCGGCCAAGCATCCCGGCGAGCTTCCGCCGGCGCGCACCCATGTCACCGTCACGCCGACGAGCAAGCTCGAGCTCGTCGAGGTCAAGTGGTTCAACCGCCTGCGCGGCTTCGGCTTCCTGACGCGCAACGACGGCTCGGCGGACATCTTCGTCCACATGGAGACGCTGAGGCGCTACGGCATCATGGAGCTGCGGCCGGGCCAGAAGGTCTACGCCCGCTTCGGGCCGGGCCCCAAGGGCATGATGGCGGCGGAAGTCCGGCCTGAAGGCGCAGAGGGTCCGGGCGGCGCGCCGTCCTCGCATTGACGCCGGGAGCCTGATAGCGTCCCGGCCATGCGTCTCGTCCGCCTGTCCTGCCTCATCGCGTTCGCCCTGCTCGGATTGTTCGCGCACGCCGTCGTGGGCGCCGAACTCTCCAAGCTCGCCTTCGAGACCTCGGGCGGGCCCCGCGTCTTCCAGATCGAGGTCGCCGACACGCCGCAGCAGCGCGAGGTCGGCCTGATGTACCGGCGCAGCATGGCCGACGATCACGGGATGCTGTTCGACTTCGGGCGTCCGCAGGAGGTCTCCATGTGGATGCAGAACACCTACATTTCCCTCGACATGGTGTTCGTCGGCGGCGACGGCCGCGTCACGCGCATCGCCGAGCGCACCGAGCCGCTCTCGACCCGCATCATCCCGTCGCAAGGGCCGGCGCGTTACGTCGTCGAGCTCGTCGCGGGCGCGGCGCAGCGGATCGGCCTGAAGCCCGGCGACAAGGTGGTCCATCCGCGCATCGGCGCGTAAGCTCCTCTCATGAGGACATATGTCGTCGCCTATCTCGCCGCTGGTGCGCTGTTTCTCGCCTGCGACATGCTTTGGCTCGGGCTGATCGCGCGCGACTGGTATCGGACGCAAATGGGGGATCTGCTGTCTCCCAATCCGAGCCTCGCCGCCGCGACCGCCTTCTACCTGCTCTACCTCGTCGGCGTGGTTTATTTCGCTGTCGCGCCTGCGCTGTCGTCCGGTCAGTGGACGACAGCGCTGCTCACAGGCGCGCTGTTCGGGCTGATCGCCTACGCGACCTACGACCTCACCAGTCTCGCCGTGACGCGCGGCTATCCGATGCCGCTCGCCCTCGTCGACATGACCTGGGGCGCGGTGCTGACGGCGGCCTCCGCGACCGCCGGCTTCTTCGCCGCCCGCGCGTTCGGCTGATCAGATCTGCTTGACGCCGCCGGGGGGCACCCCGAGCCGCTCGAGATCTTCCGCCGACAGCGGCTGCAGCGGCGCGCTCGGGACGGACGCGCCATAGGGAATCGCCTTGCGCGCGGCCGACCGGTCGGGGATCGCGGCGGCCCAGGATCCGGACTTGGCGCGTTCGTCGCCCTTCAGATTGGCGAGCGGCAGCGTCAGCCGCCAGCCTGCGGGAGTTGTCTGGCCTGCGCCCGGCGAGTTGTCGTTGGTCATCCTGGAATCCTCAACCGGCGCCGTCGTCGTTTTCGCCGTTCAACTGGTCGACAGGGATCGAGCCCTGTCCGGACCGCGCCATCAGCTTCGCCCTCACGGACTCGCGCAGCGCGGCGTTGATGCGGTCCTGCCAGCCGGCGCCGTCCTCCTGGAACAGCTCCAGCACGTCGGAATCGATGCGCAGCGTTACCTGTTCGCGCGCGCCGGGGACGGCGCTGGTGCGGGGAGGGGGAGGCGCGGCCGGACGGGCGGGCTTGAACGCCGCCTCGGCGGCGGCTCTTGGATCGCTCGGACGTCTCGACATTTACGGCTCCAGTTTCCGCCCCTTTTCCCAAGATAGCCGTCGGCCGACGATTGTGCGAGCGCGCAACGCTTGCCGCACGACGTCGCTCACGGGATAGTTTCGCCCGTTCGATCCGGAGGGCGCGATGCTGTCTCTGTCGCTTGCGACCCTCCTGCTCGCCGCGTCCGCGCCGGTCGACGCCGGGAAACGAGAGGTGTGCGTGGAGGAGCAGGTCCATTGCGTGCGCGCGCCCTGTCCGCCTGTCCGCGTCTGCCGCCCGGCGTCGCAGGACGGTCGCGAACGCCCGCTTCCGTCAATGCTTCGGAACGCGCGTTG